>CAJTEX010000004.1 GCA_910575615.1 Bacteroidales bacterium
AAATAAGATTTTAACGAAGAGATAAACGGCTGAAATACAGACACAACAGATTACCCGCTTCGGGCTGAAGCGGGTAAGGGCAGGTATACGCTTTATTTTATCTTAAATGAAAAAGCCGTGCATTTGACCAACCGGGGAGTCGTGTTAAGTCCGGCCTTTAGAGCTTGAGAGTGCTGGTGTTCACGCGGAATCTTGAACATACGTCCATCTTTCACCAGATATGACCCGGTCTGATGAAAGCAGAATGGAATCCCTGCCATCTTGCATTGATTATGAATGTCAATGACCCATTCATAGTCAAGCGGCCTGGCGTATCTGCCAGACTCCCCGCCTACCGAGACCTCCTCGACCAACGCCGGATCAAGATAATCGCGAAGGTTGATTTTCTCCAGCATCGGAGCGACAACCACAAGGCGGTGCTTGATTGGCAATGTCAGAAAAAGCGGCAATCTCGCATCAGCCCGGTCTTGGTTCTCAACCGTGCAACCAACGGCGACATTGTCCCATCCCTCTCCCCAATCATCAGGAAGACAGTCGGCAAGCCGTTCAATCCTTTTTGTGAAAAAGAAGAAAGAGCAGTCGCGGCGCTGGCGCATGATTTCCCAGATGTCATCGCGCCAGGCATCGGCCTCCTCAATAAGGAAATCCGATGTGAAGCAAAGCGCGAATTCTGTGTCTGACGGAAATTTCAGGTTCCTTCTGCGGTCACGCCTCAGAGGCATGTCGAAGGAAGCTGTCTTCCTGACCTCATTGGTCGGGGTGATTGTCCCGAAAGCGGCATCTTCCCTGTAAACATAGCAATGTCTGCATCCGGCACTTATCTTACGACATCCGTGCCAGGGATTCCACATTGGCATAAGTGGTCTCCTTTAAGATTCTGAGGTCAATTGGAAGAGGCGTTCAAGACAGGAGTCGCCGGCTCGTCAGAGCATAAGACAACAAGCAGATTGCTGACCATGGCGGCCTTTTGTGCCGGACTGAAATCCGCGATGTTGTCTTGCTCGATTTTGTCAAGGGCCATCTCGACCATGCTTACAGCTCCCTCCACGATTTTTTCCCTGGCGGAGATGATAGCCGTTGCCTGCTGGCGGCGAAGCATGACGGCGGCGATTTCCGGCGCATACGCGAGATAGTTGATGCGGGCTTCGACCACCTCCATTCCGGCAATGCCGAGGCGCTCATTGATTTTGTGCTCGAGAAGCTCGTTTATCTCCTCGCCGCCGCCACGCAGGGTCAGCTCGTCGGAAGAGCTGTCGGTGGTGTCATAGGCAAAACGCCCGGTCACCTCGCGGAGGGCGGCATCGCTCTGGATGCTGACGAAACTTTCAAGGGCGCGCATATTGAAAGTGCCGTTGGCCGACGATGCCGAGTCGATGTCAAACACCGCCCTGTAGGTGTCTCGGATTTTCCACACCAGCACCATGCCGATCATCACCGGGTTTCCTTGCTTGTCATTGACCTTGATAGGGTCTATATCCATATTGCGCACACGCAGTGATAGCTTGCGGCGGGTGATGAATGGGTTGAGCCAGTAATATCCCACTTTGTTGAATGTTCCGACATATTTCCCGAAGAATATCATGACACGGGCCTCATTGGGCTCTTGCACCACATACCCCATACATCCCAACACGAACAGGATGAACAGCGGCACTGACACACCGAAGGCCAGACCGGGATTGTCATCGACAAACCATCCCATCATCACAACGATGATTGCTGGAATCAGTATGAAAGTGAAGAACAGCATGGCGAAACCGGGGACCGCCCAGCTCGCGTAAGGGGTCTCTTTCATTTCATGGAAAGTCCCGGGATTGTCTTTAGTTGTCATATTTTATAAATTTAGAGGTTACTCATTGGTTGCCACAAAAGGCTCTTTCCGCGGCTGAAAGCTTTTCGGATGAACCGACATCAAACCACCGGCATCCTTCCGGGAGCATATAGCGGCGTATGTCAAGCCTGTTTAACATGGCAAGATAAAAGGGCACGATTGAAAACGGGGTTATTCCCTCCGGGGCATATTCCTCAAGCAACGTGAAGACCGAGGGATTGACGATATGCACTCCGTTGAAAGGTGAGGGGCTGACATCTTCCCTGGGTCTGAACCCTTTGGGATTAACCTCTCCGCTTGAAACGTTCTCCCATCCGGCCAGGCGGTCGTCATCCTTGGCGAAATACAGTCTCCTTGAGGAGTGGCGGTCGCCACACAGGAGGGTCACATCAGCTCCGCTTAGCTTATGGCGTTCAAGCATCATGCCTAGCGGCAAATCGGTAAGTATGTCGGCGTTGTGAAGGAGTATCGGCTCTTCCGGCGCTCCGCCGACAAGCAAGTCACGGGCTTTCAGCAGTCCGCCACCTGTGTCAAGGAGGCAATCCGACTCGTCGCTCACAGTTATTTCCAATCCGAAATTGTCATTCTCACGGAGGAAATCCACAATCTGGGAGGCGAAATGATGCACATTCACAACCACCTCCCTGACTCCAGCCGCGGCCACATTCTCTATGACCCGCTGGAGCATAGGTTTGCCTCCCACAGTGACAAGCGCCTTGGGATGCTCAAGCGTGAACGGTTTCAGCCGGGAACCGAGCCCGGCGGCGAATATCATAGCTTTCATAACGAATTCGGGATATATGGTTTCTGGGGTTCACGCAGGAATGAATCGAAAACGACAGTCACATCCCTTGGCGGCAACTCCTCGGCAATGCCTTGCTCGCGATGCGAAAGCAACACCCTCACGCCGTACTTTCCATTAATGTGACGCGCTATGGCATCGGCGGAATACACCGAACGGTGCTGCCCTCCGGTACATCCGAAATTCACCGCAAGGTCTGTGAAACCACGTTGTATGTAGCGTTCCACTGAGGCGTCGACAAGGCGTTCACACTCCTTTACAAATGGCTCGATTTCCCCATCTGCCTCAAGGAAATCCCTGACAGGCTTGTCAAGCCCGGTCAGCTTCTTGTAAGGCTCATACCGCCCGGGGTTATGCGGCGCGCGGCAGTCAAACACAAATCCTCCGCCATTCCCCGACGGGTCGGCAGGGATGCCCTTTTTGTATGAGAAACTGCTGACCCTGACGGTCAGTATGCTGTCTGATGCCGAAATGTCATATGTGAAAGCATTTCTGCGTTTTGCTTCCGCTTCACGGCCGAAACGCTCCTGAAGTAGCCCTGCGATATGCTTCAGCACAGGGAAATCCCCTGATAGTTTTTCATATCCCATCACGGCTGCGAGATTGTCAACTCCGGCTGGCACAGACTGCAGGAAATGAGGCTTTCGTTCGACCCATCCCCGGAAGCCATAAGCCCCCAAGGTCTGCAACG
This sequence comes from Bacteroidales bacterium, assembly GCA_910575615.1. GTDB lineage: Bacteria > Bacteroidota > Bacteroidia > Bacteroidales > Muribaculaceae > UBA7173. The sequence continues at coordinate 3,325 of CAJTEX010000004.1, forward strand.
AACGGAACAGCACAAAAAACGGGAGTCTGCTTCTGAACTTGCCGGCATCAAATGATAAATCGAGCTGCTCCATCTCATTGACATATGAGTCAATCAGGCATTCCTTCAACCAATCTGGATAACCGGCCTTGGCCTGCCAAAGGAAAGAGGCCACATCGTAGCCACATGGGCCGCGCCGTCCACCCTGGAAGTCTATCACGGTAAGGTTGCCGTCATCTCCGACCATGACATTACGGCTCTGGAAATCGCGCAACATGAATGTGGCCCAATTATCATTTTCCTCAAGCAATACAGTTGCCAGACGGCAAAACTCATCCTGGAGGGCATACTCGTCAAATTCTATACCCGATGGTTTCAGGAAACAATATTTGAAGTAATTGAGATCCCAATTTACAAGCCTGCTGTCCATCTCGCATCGAGGATAACACCGGCTGAAATCCATATCTGCGCCCCCGAGATATTGCGTACGGGCAAGGAGTCGCATGGCCCTCTCAAGTAGCGCTATGTCGGCGGCGGAATATTCGCCTGTTTCCCTCGCGTAGGACAGCGCGGAAAACAGGTCTTTGCTTCCCGCCCATGTCTGGATATATGTGCTGGCATCATCAGACACAGCCAACACCCCGGGCACCGGCAAGCCGCATGCCGTCAAATGGCCTGACAAGGCTATGAATGCCCGGTTTTCAGCGATGTCGTCACCGCATGTCGCCACCAATGTGTCGCCCGACTCAGCCCGCAGGCGGAAATACCTGCGGTTTGACCCGGCACCCGCCAGAGGTGTGATTTCCACGGATGGTTCTCCGAATTTCTGTGAATACAACTTGATTATGCTGTCGGCATCTTTCTGCCGGCAATCAATCTTTTGGCGGCTGTCGTTTTCAAAAGGGCGCATCCAGACTGTCTTTTATAGATTATCAAGTGCAAATATAGTCATTTTCATCGGTTCCGGCCCGGCAAGTCGTGGATTTTTCGTAACTTCGCGGAAAAATCCACGACACCATATCACTGTATGGCAGAAAACACCCTTCTTGACCGCCTCGACGGCATAGAATCACGCTTTGAGGAAGTTTCGACTCTTATAACTGACCCGGCTGTAATCGCCGATATGAAACGTTATGTGCGCCTCAACAAGGAATACAAGGAACTTGAACGGCTCACAAACGCCACTCGTCGTTACCGGTCGTTGATTGACAATATCGCCGAATCAAAGGAGATACTTGAGACAGAGAATGACGACGAGATGCGTTCAATGGCCCGTGAGCAGCTTGACGAGGCCACTGCCGCCCTCCCTCTCCTTGAGGAGGAAATCAAGATAATGCTTATCCCGGCCGACCCCGAAGACGCTAAAAACGCCATAGTCGAAATCCGTGGCGGCACAGGCGGGGACGAGGCCGCACTCTTTGCCGGAGACCTGTTCAAAATGTATTCCAAATACTGCGAGTCGAAAGGCTGGCAGGTTGCCGTGACAAGCTTTTCGGAGGGAACTGCCGGAGGTTTCAAGGAGATAGTGTTCGCCGTTACCGGCGACAATGTGTATGGCACCCTCAAATATGAGAGCGGTGTGCATCGCGTCCAGCGTGTCCCGGCCACCGAGACACAGGGCAGGGTGCATACATCGGCTGCCACCGTGGCCGTCTTGCCTGAGGCGGAGGCTTTTGATGTAGAAATCAATGAGGGTGAAATCAAATGGGAGACATTCCGCAGCGGTGGGGCCGGGGGCCAGAATGTCAACAAAGTGGAGTCGGGTGTGCGCCTGCGGTATATGTGGCGCAATCCGGTCACAGGCCAGACCGATGAGATTCTGATTGAATGCACCGAGACTCGCGATCAGCCCAAAAACAAGGAACGCGCCCTAAGCCGCCTGCGCACATACATCTACGACCGCGAACATCAGAAGTATGTGGATGACATCGCGTCCCGACGCAAGACCCTCGTCTCGACCGGCGACCGATCGGCCAAGATTCGCACTTACAATTTCCCGCAGGGGCGCATCACTGACCACCGAATCAACTATACCATCTATAACCTCCAGGCATTCATCGACGGCGACATCCAGGACTGCATCGACCATCTGATTATAGCCGAAAATGCCGAGAAGCTAAAAGAAGCCGAACTCTAATGGATAAGAAAAGCAACAACCTTTTTAGGAAACTCGCGGAAGATTGCGGGGAGGCCGTAAGGGAATTCCCCGTGGCGTTGTTCTTCCTGGCCATCTTCGCGATTGTCATAGGCTGCCCTGATGTCAAGTATCCTTTGACCATGACATTCGGGGTTCCTTGCTTGTTGGCTTGTGTGGGTTCGCTCGCTGCGAGCCTGGTTTCCGTTGGCAGAAGCAGGATTATGGCTGTGGCCGGACAGGCAACAGTGATTGTGCTGGCTTTTCTGTATATTCTCATTCTAGACAGGAGCAGTTTTTACGAGTTCAGAAGCTTCAGGTATGACAACCATCTTGAGATATACAGCTCGATTACAGGATATGCTCTTGTTTTGCTGACTTTGGTTTTCTTCCCGTTTTGGCGTAAGAGCGACAGCGTGGACGAGTCATGGTCAACCACGATGAGAGGCTTTGTCGGCGTGATGAGGGCTGCTATTGTGGCTCTTTCGGTACTCATCGCCATGACCATTATAACATTTGGAGGAAATGCGCTGCTGGGAATCGAAATCTTCGGACAGTTCTGGCTGACATTCGTCCCGATGATGCTGTTTGGGTCCCTCTCAATCGCAAGTTTTTCTATAAAGAACGCTGTCAAAAGGCCGGTCTTCCGGCTGGCGCCTTTTTCCAAGGGGGCATTCACATTAGTGTCGGTGCCGCTGCTCGTGATATACTTGCTGATTTTCTATATCTATCTTGTGGATGTACTCCTCACCGGGACAACTCCGGTCCGCGACCTGTCATTCCAGGCCATAGGTGTTTTCCTGGCATATTGCGCCCAGAGATATATCTTCCATCAAGCGTTGCGCGATGGCGACAACGCTGTCGCGTGCTGGTTCAACCGTCTAAGTCCATGGCTGCTGTTGCTGCCCGTGGTCATGATGAGCTGGGTGATAGGCCACAGGATGATGAAATATGGTCTCACAGTGAGCCGCCTATATGTATTGCTTGTCAACCTGTGGATGTATGGGGTGATTATTTGGTGGATAATGACCAAAGGGCGGAAAATATGGGTGATACCGGTAAGTTTCTGCGCGGTCATTGCGTTAAGTTCAATCACACCGCTGAATGTCACTACCGTGACCGAGGCCTCGATGCGTTCCAACCTGAAAAAGGCCATGATTGACGCGGGCTGGGCTCTCCCTGTGTCAGATAGCTATTTCCGGCAGCATGCTTGGGAATCGCTCACCGCCAGTCTACGATCCCAGAAAAGCTATCTTGAAAACGAGATGGGGATTGAGAGTCTTGCCGGCTTGGTGACTTTCGACCACATTAGGAAAGAGAAACAGGATGACAAAGAGACAATCTGGGCGCTATCCGACAATGATGACAAAAGGTTGCACATATCCTCAAGGTGCAATTCAAGTTTTGACTCCATCCCTGTCGGGTGTGTGGCCGTCAACCTCGGAGAGGTCGAGGCCAACGACATCGCGTTGGTCAACGACTCTGTGATAGTCAGCATTGGCGATTACGGGGCGCTTGTGTTCAGCCTTGGCCAATTGCGTGCCGTCGGTTACAACGGTTCTGGATTCGACCGACTGCCAGTGACAACCACTGCCGGCAACATCAAAGGAGCCTCGATTACTTATATCTATCTCAATGCCGAGATAGAGGACGGATGCTTCCGAGGCGACACATATTGCCGTTTGTCAGGCACCATATTCCTGCCCCGTGAGACGGCGGCCCGATTCAAAGAAGAGACAAAATAACCCAATACACAATATTACCCATATGACAAGACAGGAAATCATCGACCACATCAAGGAGAAACGCTCGTTTCTATGTGTGGGACTCGATTCCGACATCAAGAAAATGCCGCAATGGCTGGTGGAGGAAGCTGATGGAGACACCTACAAGGCCATGATGGCGTTCAACAAGGCCATCATAGACGCGACCGCCCCGTATTGCGTGGCCTACAAGCCAAACACCGCATTCTACGAGGCGTTCGGCGCGGATGGATGGAAAGCTCTGGCAGACACCATAGCTTATATTAAGGAGAAGCATCCCCGCCATTTTGTCATTGCTGACGCCAAACGCGGTGACATCGGGAACACATCGGCGATGTATGCCCGCGCGTTCTTCAACGACCTGCAAGCCGATGCCATCACCGTCGCGCCGTATATGGGAGAAGACAGCGTGAAACCGTTCATTGGCTACGAGGGGAAGTGGGTGATACTGCTTGCCCTGACCTCCAACAAAGGAAGCCTTGATTTCCAGCTCATACGCGACGAGGATGGAAACCGCCTTTTTGAGAATGTCATCCGCAAATCACAGACGTGGGGCACGACCGACGATACGATGTATGTCGTAGGGGCAACCCGCGGACAGATGTTCGAGGACATCCGTAAGGTCGCTCCCGACAGTTTCCTGCTTGTCCCCGGAGTTGGCGCACAGGGAGGCAGCCTTGAAGAGGTGTGCCGTTACGGGATGACCGAGGATTGCGGACTGCTCGTCAACTCGTCAAGGGCCATCATCTACGCGTCTACTGGCAAGGACTTCGCCGAAGCCGCATCTGAAGCCGCCAAAACGGTAGCTGAAGAGATGAAAGGATTTCTTGGCACTTATAGCAAAATTTAACGCGAGGGGTTTCACCGCCTCGTCGAAAATGGCTATATTTGTTGGCTCAAAACTAAGAAACAAGATTATACCCAAACATATCAGAATCATGAAACTCGACGATTACAATTTTTCCGGCAAAAAGGCCATCGTCCGCGTTGACTTCAACGTGCCCCTGGACGAGAACGGCAACATCACCGACGACACCCGCATCCGCGGCGCACTTCCCACTCTCAAGAAAATCCTTGAGGCTGGAGGCAGCCTGATCATCATGTCACATATGGGCAAGCCCAAAGGCAAGGTCAATCCCAAGCTTTCCCTGATTCAGATCAAGGACGCTGTGGCCAAGGCTCTCGGCCGCGACGTGAAGTTCGCTCCCGACTGCGCTGATGCCACAGAGGCTGCCGCCAATCTCCAGCCCGGAGAAGTCCTCCTGCTTGAAAACCTCCGTTTCTATCCCGAGGAGGAGGGCAAGCCTGTTGGCATCGACAAAGCCGATCCCGCATACGAGGCTGCCAAGAAAGAGATGAAAGAGAAGCAGAAAGAGTTCGCCAAGAAACTCGCTTCCTACGCTGATGTTTATGTGAACGATGCTTTCGGCACCGCTCACCGCAAGCATGCCTCCACCGCAGTCATCGCTGACTACTTCAAGCCTGAAGACAAGATGCTCGGCTACCTGATGGAAAAGGAGGTTGACGCTGTCGACAAAATCCTCAGCGACATCAAACGTCCCTTCACCGCAATCATGGGCGGCTCTAAGGTGTCCACCAAAATCGGCATCATCGAGAACCTCATGGACAAGGTTGACAACCTTATCCTCTGCGGCGGTATGACCTACACCTTCGCCAAGGCTCAGGGCGGAAATGTCGGCCAGTCGCTTTGCGAGCTTGACAAGCTTGATCTCGCACGCGAAATCATGCAGAAGGCCAAAGAGAAGGGCGTGAACCTCGTGCTTGGCGTAGACTGCGTGGCAGCCGACGACTTCAAGAATGACGCCAACACCCAGATTTGCTCTGTAATGGACATCCCCGAAGGCTGGGAAGGTGTTGACGCAGGTCCCGAGACCCGCAAAATCTTTGCTGATGCCATCAAGGGCGCCAAGACCATCCTTTGGAACGGTCCTGCCGGTGTATTCGAGTTTGACAACTTCGCAGCCGGCTCACGCGCCATCGCAGAGGCTATCGTAGAGGCCACCAACAACGGTGCGTTCTCCCTCGTAGGTGGTGGAGACTCCGTGGCATGCGTCAACAAGTTCGGCCTCGCCGATGAGGTTAGCTATGTGTCGACCGGTGGCGGTGCCCTCCTCGAGGCTATCGAAGGAAAGGTGCTTCCCGGTATCGCAGCTGTCAAAGGCTGAACCCTTGCCGCGACATAGACAAGAATAAAAAACAGGAATCGGATTGTCCGATTCCTGTTTTTTATCTGCTGCCACTTGCCAGACTTTAATATCCTTTCTTCTGCTCAGTATTTTTTCGTTTGGGGGTGTATTTTGCCTTGACAATTTCATATGAGCGTTTGACAAGGTCATATATCTCCGAGTCCGCAATGTCGCCGTCGAGATTGAGCTGGATCCAGTGGCGGAGGCTCTGGTTAAGTGGCTTGCTTACAGATGAGTGCCGCATCTGTATTTCCTCAATTTCATCTGGCGTGGATTTGACTGTGACGGATGAGAAATCATCCATATCCACGAAGCAGAACATATGGTCAAGAATGTAAAAGACCAATATAGAGTCGAAACGGCGGGCAAACTTCCCGAATGGATTCTTCTCGGTCACATCTCCCATTGAAAGACAATATTCACGGAAATGCTCGATGTTCATATCCTTGATTTGTTGATGATTGCAATGGCTGCGTCGACAAACATTGCAGGTATGACTGTCTTCATATGCCAGATGTGGCGCCTTGATTATTGCCACCCATTGGATTTTCTCAGTTGTGCTATTTTTGATTTTGTATGCCGGAATGCGCTCGTCAGCCCTGGCGACAAGGTCTGGTATCGCATCATATCAAGATGTCTTTCCAGCTCGGTAATCAACTCCGGGAAATGTCGACACATTTTGTACGCAGCATATATGCTGAAACATCTGATAGAGCATGATTCACATTCTGAGTTGATTTTCGACAAACAATAGTCGAGGAAATCGGTTCTCACATCCTCCTCACAGTATTCCTGTTCTCTCAGCAACTGGAGAAGCATGCGTTTTTTACCCGTGTCAGTCTCGACCAACAGCATGTCGATCATTTCATCACGCAAAGGCAAAAGCAATTTTGCATCAGTTGCCGGCAGATGGGTCATTGACCAAAGCGCGTTCACACACGTCATCCTGTCCTCCGACCGCGCCAGAGACCAAAGTATGGCTATGTTTTCCTGTGAACCTGAAGCCCATGAAGCCACACTCTTGATTTCCGGCATATTAATCCGCTTCGACAATGACTCTTGGATATTCATCCCGGCGTTACTCCTCTTCTGACGTCTTGCGAAGTACGATATATTCCGACGGGTTACGGCTGTCAAGACGAGCGATTGAATCGTTCTCGATGTATACAGTGGCGATATTCGGAAGAATTTTACGAAGGGCATCTTCTGTCGCCATATTGTCACAGGCCATTTCTGTCATGGCTCCGTCTCCCAGTGTTATGGAGTCGCCTTTGATTGAAAAAGCCCCAGAGAAAGTATTGCAGTTAGTGTGTATATGGTATGTGCTGTCCTCGAAGACGATATACTGACACACGCCAGGGACTTCATCAGAGGGACGCACATAGTCGGAGTCACTGAATACTATGTTCTCCAGATTCCACTGGCCTTTGATGTCGGCATACGCTGCGACATCCTGAGCCATGCTCTCGTTTGTGACAGCGGTTTCGTTTTTGTTGCCAGAGCATGACATTGCGCCAATGGCAGCAAATGCAATCAGGCAAAGTTTGATTTCGGGTTTCATTGTAGAATTGTTTGTCTTTTGTCTGAGTCTTGAATGCCAATCTCGACATATCGGCAATCATTCTGGAGATTGGCCGAACTTGTGAATTGACATATATGACAGAATTTATAAACAGCGCCCCCAAAGTTGAATATAAAACTTTTGGAGCGCTGTTTTATTTGATTACACTGTCGTCACATGTCTGTGATTTCCAGTGGTCATTTAACGGTTGATGCGGGAACAGTGGCGGGAGTGGGAGCCACGGGGACGGCCGAGGGGGTGATGGGCTGGAACTTTGCTTCCCATCCGAGTGCGCTCGCACCAAGGACCGCAGCATCAGCCTCTTTCAGCTCGGAAAGAAGCACCTTCACTTTGCCTTTCCAGATGGGCATCATGTTCTTTTCCATTGATTCGCGCAGTGGCTTCATCAGCAACTCGCCACTTTTTGCGAGGCCACCGAAGAGGATGAATGCCTCGGGCGCCAGGGCAACCGCATCAAAATTATGTGTGATAAGTAACGGTTGCTTTGAGTCAACGATGATATATGTTGGCGAAATTCTTTGAATCCAGCATATCCGAAGTCATAATTCTTAGTAATTTTATAGCACAAAAAATGGATAATTGTCTGATTTTTAGTGCTGTAATAATTGTGCATCTCATATGTTTTTAGTATCTTTGTAATTGAAAATCAACAATATAGATACTGAGGCTATGCTGAACGAAATCTTTATGACAGTACCGGATCATCGAGTTACAGGTCGTTGCACGTATGCACTTTCCGACCTTTTGACAATCGCTTTGCTGACCTATATCTGCGGAGGCGAGGATTATGTTGACATGAGCGAGTTCGCCTATTATCGGGCACGTGATTTTGGTCTTATTGCCGACCGTCCTGACCGCAGCCCGTCACCTGACACTTTCGAGCGGCTGATGAGCGCCGTGGATCCCGATGAGATTGAGAGATGTCTGGTTGAGCATGGCAGGAAGTTCCTTGACACGCTTGCTGAGAAGCAGGTTGTCATAGATGGCAAAAAGCTCAGAGGCACATCGCCTAAACAGCATTGCTCGAAAGGCGATTATATCATGAACGCCTATGTCAGCGAGAATCACATTGTGGTAGGACAGCAGCGTCTCAAAGACAAGGAAAATGAAATAGTCGCCATACCTCAGCTTCTTGAAAAACTGGATATCGAAGGTGCCACAATCTCGATAGATGCGATTGGCACACAGATTAATATCGCTCAGAATATCCTTGACCGGAAAGCTCATTACTTCCTTGCCGTCAAGGACAATCAGGGCGCTCTGAACGAACAGGTAATCGATGCATTCCGCTACAATAAGCCCACAGACTCGGCTTCGCAGATGGATGCCGACCACGGACGTATAGAGACACGCGATTGCCGGATACTCAAAGCCGATACAATCGAAGACAAGGATGTGTTGGCTCGTTGGCCTGGACTGAAAACATTGGTAGAGGTCACTTCCACGGTTGACTATGGGGACCACACGGCAACTGCCGTCAGAAGGTACATCAGTGACGAGGTTTATCCTAAGGCTGCGTACTTCAATATGCTGGCTCGAGGGCATTGGTCTATCGAGAATCAACTGCATTGGAATCTTGATGTGACATTCCTCGAAGATGCCTGCCGTGCAAGGAAAGGGTATGCGTCACTAAACCTCTCGACAATCAGGAAGTTGGCCATGCAGGTTATAAAAGAGCATGTTGACAAAAGCAGTCTAAAGAAAAGGCGCTTCAAAGCGAGCCTTTCCAACGACTATTTGACCGATATGCTGCTTAAAGCCAAATTTTGATGCGGTTGCCCTGCCTCGGGCGCTGAGAAGATGGTGAAATCTGCCAAGGCAGCGCCGAGAATGTCGCCGGTGAATTCAAACACATCCTTGGCGAGCTTGTCGCCAGCGATGGCTGCGTCATACACATCTTTCGAGGTGATTTCATCGGTGGGCATATTGCGCAGCAGGGAGGGCTCGTTGCTGCGGGCTTCAAGAAATTCGCGTGCAGTACGGGCCACGCCGGTAGCGGAGCAATAGGTCTCCAGGCAGCCGTTGCGTCCGCAGCCGCAGAGACGGCCGTTGTTGCGCTTCACAATAAGGTGGCCAAGCTCTCCGGCGAATCCGTCATGGCCATAGACGAGCTGCCCGTTGATGACAACGCCTGAGCCGACCCCGGTTCCGAGTGTTATCATTATGAAGTCTTTTAGGCCACGGGCCGAACCATATGTCATTTCACCGATGGCGGCAGCGTTGGCATCGTTGGTGATTGACACGGGAACGCCGAACTTCTCGCTCACGAGCTGTGCCAAGGGTATCGGGGTGGGCCAGGGGAGGTTGACACCGCTCTCGATTGTGCCGGTGTAATAATTGGCGTTGGGCGCGCCGATTCCGATGCCATGGATTTTATCCACTGCGTCGTTCACTTCGATAAGCTTGGTGAGTTCGGTGTGAAGCTCGTCAAGATATGCCTCGATGGTATTGTGCTTGCGGGTCTTGATAGAGGAGCTGGCGATGACAACGCCGCGGGCATCCACGATGCCGAAGACGGTGTTGGTGCCGCCTATGTCGATTCCGACTACATAAGGTTTGCTCATTGTTTTTATTAGATATGGTAAGATTTTGTTTATTCTGTTTGGTAAGAAAACAAGAGAGCGGTTTCCTAAGGTTAGATTCTACCGCAAAGTTATGAAAATAATTATATAATAGCAATGAAACCGGCCAAAAACTTGGCCGGTTTCATTGACAATAGTTCGGTAAAATTTGCATATTCAATTGAATATCAATAAGATGCGATAACAATTCAATATCAATGCAAACTATTGTGTATCAGTGCGATACAGCTATGCCTGCTCAAAAATTACCGAACTGTTGATTGAAGAATGTCTAAAAAATGTAGCTTGCTTATAATTTTATTCCTCAGCGGTTGCCACTTCTGATTCAAGGACCGCTGTTTCATCACCCTTGATGTTGGGCTCTTCAAGACCAAGGCCCTTCTTGCGGTCTATTACCTTGAGGACGAGACCAAGCAGCAGGGCGGCCACACCGAGGAACGCCAGCATCACTAGCGGCCAGGTGTAGTTGTAGCTGATGGCGGCTGTCTCGGGAGACATTGTGCCGTTGGCCAGGGCCTCTGTAATCTTCGGGTTGGTGTTGTCAAGCACCTTGCCGATAAGAAGCGGGAAGAGCCAGAGGCCGATATTCTGAATCCAGAAAATCAGGGCATAGGCCGAACCTATGATTTTGGCGTCTACGAGCTTGGGCACACTGGGCCAGAGGGATGCCGGAACCAGGGAGAATGATGCGCCCAGCACCAGGATTGTCACATATGCCACGCAGACACCAGCCAGGTCATTCCCTTTGAACATCGGCAGGATGAATGCGAATGTCAGATGGCACGCTATAAGCAATATTGACCCAAGCACAAGCATCGAGGCCGCTTTACCTTTGTAATCGACAAACTTGCCGAGAATGGGGGTGATGCCGACCGCCAGGAGGGGGAACACGGCGAAGATTGCGGCTGCCGACTGGCGCATGTATCCCATCACGCAATAGCCTACAAGGGAGATGATGGCGATCGCCAGGGTGGAGTATCGTACAACCTTGTTTTTGGAGAAGTTGCTTGCAAAAGCTGCAGCTGCTACCACAAGCATTATGACATACTGAAGAACCGTCACGGTGTCAGTTGCCCAGAACGATGCGCTGTCGGGAGGGGTCAGCGTCAGGTTGCACTGGAGCATATTTACGGCATATTTCTGGAAGGGGAAGATGGCTGAGTAATAAAGCACGCAAAGGAGTGCTACAAGCCAGAACCCTGCGCTGGTAAGGATTTTGCCAAGGTCGCTTATCTTGAAAGGATCATCCTTTTCCTCCTCGGCATGTGTCTGCTCGTCGAGTTTCTTGTCCATGAAGAAATAAACGATGAACATAATCAAGGCAATCATAAGCAGCACGACTCCGAATGCCACCGAGCGGGCTACGCTCACATGGCCGCCAAGTTCAGCGAACATCGGGGAGAATATCATACAGGTGGCCACTCCAAGACGGGCGAGGGCCATTTCCGAACCCATCGCCAAGGCCATCTCGCGGCCCTTGAACCATTTCACGATTCCTCGGCTCACCGTTATGCCGGCCATTTCCACTCCGCAGCCGAATATCATGAAGCCGACAGCCGAGAACTTGGCCGACGCGGGCATCCCTTCATAGAAAGGGGAGATGCCAAGTTCGTCGAAAACAGGAATATAGTTGAGATGGTTGGTGAACCATACGTCAAGCGAACTTCCCAGGAAGGCATCTGTGAGGGCATACCAGTTGATTGTCGCACCGACAAGCATCACAGCTCCCGAGAGAATGGCTGTGAACCTGACACCCATCTTGTCGAGGATGATTCCGGCGAAGATCAGGAAGAAGATGAATACATTGAGGAATGTCTCTGAGCCTTGCATCGTGCCGAACGCGGTCGAGTCCCATCCTCTGGTCGACTGCAAGAGGTCTTTGATAGGCGACAAGATGTCCATAAAAATGTAAGAGCAGAACATCGCAAAAGCGAGCAGCCCCAAGGCGGTCCAGCGAGCCCAGCTCTTATCACTGAGAACGGCTTTTGTTTTGTTCAATTCAGTGGAAATTGCCATAAGCTAAAAATATGTGATATTGGTTTATAATTCGTAATGATTGATATCATTCTGCAAATGTAGGAAAAAAATGCAATATATCCCCGCGCGAATGGCAAAAACTACTAAGGCAATTCTATCCTGTATGCCTTTGGGCGGTGTCACACTTTGGGCTGTGATGGGGCTGAGGAAGATGATGGGGCAATCGTTCCGGCGGCGGGTGATTCTCCCGGACTGTCAGTACTGCCGGTTGTTTCTCCTTTCTGAGAACCTATCACTGCGTTGGTGACATACACTGTGAATACCGGAAACAGTATCAGCCCCTCGCCGGACAGTATTATGGCAAGCACTTTCCCGGTGGCGGTCATAGGTGAAATCTCGCATCCGACGGTGGTGATGTTGAGCGACGCCCACCACAGTGCGTCCCACCATGAGCCGACAAGCGGGTTTATGTAATGCTCCTCGACAAAGAAGACCAGTGAGCCAAAATACACAGAGGTTATAACCCAGATTATATAGACAGCCATCATGCTCAGGGCCTTGTTGGCCGACAATGCTCCTGAAATCAGCGCCAGCACATACCCGGCGCGAATCATCGGGACGAAGCGCATGAGATATGCCACAGGAGGCGACATATGCAGATGAAGCGCCTCCACGATGTTAAGCCATGGTATGCTTATGAGTATGAAGAATATGTTTGCCACAAGGTATCTCCACTTCCTGGGGGCGAATAGCCACTCGACGGCTATGTCAAACAGGAACAGCAGGCATACCCAGAACTGGAATCTCATGTATCCGGGCGCAGACAAGAATGAGACGTTGTCGATAGTCTCGCGGGTTATCCACGCAATCATGATGACCGAGGCCGCCAGCACCATCAGATGGAGGACGGTCACAAAGCCGCGTTTGAGCGGGGTAAGCGTATGGTCATATAAAGTAGCCTGCATGATGTGACAACAATAAGTTTGTCGACTTAGTTGTACAACATCATGCAGGCGCTTTTGGTTTGTCACGCGTCGATTCTATTTCACATCGAACCCAGAATCGGTGATGGCTTTCACCACTGCCGCCGAATCGAAATCACCTTCGACCGTAGCGGATGCGGCGGAAAGGTCGACTTCGACTTTTTCTACGCCGGGGATGGCGGCGATGGCTTTTTCTACTGTCATGCGGCAATGGTTGCATGACATCCCGTCGATTTTGAATGTCTGTGTCATATCTGAAGATGTTTGTGGGTTACTATGATGGTGATGCCTGGTGGCGAAGAATGAATACGTCAGCAGAAAAAGCAGCATTATGGTGCATGATGTCTCAAACCAGCCAAACGAATGATGGCAGGCGTGGGATGTGGCTCCGGTGGCGTGCCCCGACATCCCAAACCATTCCACCGGCAGAAGGTAGTCGACAATAAGGCCGAAAAGCAGGGCGGTGACAATCACCGACATCACATAGATGGCAGTGGCTTTTTTGCCTATGGCGCGTCCAAGCACCATCATCGAGGCGAAGTTGGCGGCTGGGCCGGCCATTAGCAGAACGAAGGCAGCCCCAGGATTGAGTCCTTTCAAGACCAGAGACATCGCGATGGGTATGGAGCCGGTGGCGCAGACATACATTGGGACCGCGACTACAATCATCGCCAGCATCGCCAGCAACGGACGGTCGCTCAGCGACACCAGGAACTGGTCTGGCACATATACTGTAATCAGCGCGGCCACAACCAATCCTATGACGAGCCATTTGCCCACACTGGCCACCATGTCCACTAATCCATACCTGACCGCGGCCCACAATCGTGCGGCTATGCCAGTATGGTTGTCCCTGCCGTCTGAGTGGCAACAGTCTCCGCATACATCGGTACAAGAAGCAGAAGTCTCTTTCCCGGAATCGGCGACATGCTTCTGTTTGTCCCTGTCAAACGCGTTGACCCAGACTCCGCCGACAAAGCCGCCGACCAGGGCGGCTATGGGCCGCATAACAGCCATCGGCAACCCGAGCAGTGAGTATGTGGCAGCAATGCTGTCCACACCGGTCTGAGGAGTGGCAATCAGAAACGAGGTGGTCGCTCCCTTAGAAGCGCCCTGGCGGTGAAGCCCGACAGCCGTGGGAAGCACGCCACAGGAACAGAGCGGCAGAGGCACACCCAGCAGGGCTGCCTTGACGACAGGCTTCCAGCCTTTCCCGGCAAGATGACGGCTCATCGTCTCAGGTTTCACGAATTCATGGAGCAGTCCGGCGATCAGGAAACCAAGCAATATGTAAGGCGACATCTCATTGAGAATGTCGAGCAATGACGTAAAAAACACATTGAAATCCATATACCTTTTTCTTTTATGCAAAGTTAGCCATAATCGGCAAGTCGGCCGTTAAACAATTGCGGGATAAGATTGCATCATTCCCGATTCGCGAAGAATGCATATATACATAACAAAAGAGCCGGACTAATGCCCGGCCCAATTATGATGGATATGGTGTATGAATGTCAGAACGAAAGCGTTATGCCGGTCGAGAACGCCCCGAAGTCCATTGCTGTTGAGTTCTTCAGCACATCCATAGGGGAATAACGGGCATACAGGCCGATGCCATTGTAATGCACCGACAGCAACGCGTCGACAGTCACCGGAGCCTGGGCTATACCTGAGCTTTTTATGGAGTAAGACTCGTCACCGACTTTATACTGGGTTTTGATGTTTGCTGAAGTGTTGAAATTGACCACCGGGCCAAATGTCACTCCCCATCGGTCTTTCGGCCCGAATGAGAGGGTGCATAACACCGGAACTTCAAGGCTGAACACATTGATGCGCGAGCGTCGGTCGGTCATATAGTCAGCATACGGTTCGAGAGAGATGCGTCCATCCGGATTCTTGTGAAAATACCGGTTGCCTTTCGTCACGAAATTACGTCCTTCCACGCCCAGACCTGTCGCAACCGCGAGTGAACGGTAACGCATCTCCACACCCATTACCATCAGCCATGACGCCTCTATGCTTCGCCCCATTGACGCGTCGAATGAAGGTGACGCGCAGGTCGGGGTCACCCAGCCCAAGGAGAGTCCGCGTGTCACGATCTGCCACTTGACCGCGTTTCTGTCAGAAAGGCTTATTGCGAAATCGCTCCATTTTTCCCGATATATGATTTCTGTGAGCGGTTTTCCGGGTCGGCAAATGAGAAATTGTAGCTTTGCGGAGTCCCCTCGGCATCTTGATATGACACTTTCACGTTGTTGGCCGTCTCCACCACAAGCACGTCACTTATGTTGCCGCATTTGATTATGAAATGGGAAAATGCGGTCGTATTCTTCCTGGCTTGTGTGTCATAATAGAAATTATCCTCCGTGTCGTTGAGACCCTTGACTGTGATTTGTGTGAATGACCCGTCAGAATGGATGTCAATGTCTGACGCCTTTGACACATTGAGCAACGTGTCGACAGGCATGCTCGACACCTCCGGTATCGAATCACAGGTTGACTCCGTAATGCCTGGATTGGCAACTGACAAGAGGGAGCAGGTGAGGGCAGCGGAGAGACAGACAAATATTTTACGTAAC
Source organism: Bacteroidales bacterium (assembly GCA_910575615.1). GTDB lineage: Bacteria > Bacteroidota > Bacteroidia > Bacteroidales > Muribaculaceae > UBA7173. The sequence continues at coordinate 19,111 of CAJTEX010000004.1, forward strand.
ATAGGATATTTAGGTGTTATGTGTGATGAATGATTATTTTGACAGTTTTTTCACAAACGATTCGGCCTGAGCCTTCGACAATACCCCGTCGAAGTATATCACCATTACCGTGGGGCTGGCAGGTTTGGCGTTGTATATGTAATAAAGATAACGGTTGTGCTTGCGACCATCGACAGTGACAGGCTTGAGCATGAAGAACGCATACTGCAGTTTCCCATCCTTGTATCGGACATTGCGGCCTATGGCCTGAGCGCCGTCGGCAAGCACCAATGGCTGGATTATCGGGGCGTATGTCTTCGCCTCGCCTTTGAATGTCGCAAGGTTTGACAGATAGTTCGCACGCAGAAAACGCTGTTCGCCACTCATAATGGTTTCTGTGACAGATGGGTCGCTCACATATTTTCCTCCGAAAATCTGGTTTATCTGTAACCCGCTCTGGGCTGCCGCCGCCAAAGTGGCGACAATCATCGTCAGGGTCATCAATATGATACGTCTCATAATGGATATTGAATGTTGGGTTGTTAGTTCTCTGTCAGCAGTGGCTGTGACTCGTATATGTCTATCACAGGTATGGCTTCCTCAATCTCGTCACGCACGGCCTGGCGAATCTCCAAGGCGCAGTCTCCGAATTCGCGCATGTCAGACTGGAGCTGGCGTATGACCGCGTCCTCGTCTGTGACCCTCTTGCCGTCGATATAAGCGATGCATGTGGAGTCGACAGAATGCAATCCAGAAGGCAGCATGAAGTGTGTCGCCAAGGATACCGCCACAGCCACCGCCGCGGCGACTCCGGTAACAGCGACCCAAGATATGCGGGCATTATGTTTCCGGCTTCCGGCTTTTGCAATGTGTCGCAACCCCATGACGGCTTTGGCCTCGTCAATTGCCGGGTGGGAATAACACGTGGTCGCCACCATAATTCTCAAACACGCCTCCTCCGCGTCTGTCAGCGAGCAATCGAAATACTTTTTGATTAGTGTCAGCAATTGTGGCAGCGGGATGTCATTGGTTTTCATATCTTCAATCATGGTTGGTTTTGCGGTAAAGTTCTCGTATTGCTTTCCTGGCGCGGCTGAGGGTCATTCTCACATTCTCCTGGGTCATACCGAGGCCTTGCGCGATTTCGGGATATGTGGCCCCTTCGATATCATGCAGCCTGAATACCGTGTATTGTGTCTCATTCAGCGCCCGACGGCTCAATCTCACCACGGTTGCGTAGGTCTCTTCCTTCTCTCTGGCTGTCAGCGATTCATCCTCATCGGATGGCTGCTCGTGGATGTCGTCCATAGCCACTCTCGGATGGACGTGGGTTGACCGGAACAAGTCTATGGCGGAATTTCTGACGGCCGTGTAGCTCAGCTTTATGGCTTCCGACTCATCGCCGATATCGGGATGTCTCGACCAAAGGCGGCAGAAAGCATCATGAAGGACATCCTCCGCGCTGTCAGGGCCGGCAATTCCCGCGGCGACACCGTGGAGCCTGGCTCTGAAACGCATAAATGTGGATGTGAGGACGTCGGTTTTCATTTCATATGTATAACGAGGGATGCGGAGGAGTGTAACAGCGGCAGTGTGTTTTTTTCTAAAAAAGTGTGTCGTTCTGGTGTCTGTGCTTCGTGGAGTCTGTCAGACCTGGGTGATTGGCCGGCGGTCATTCTCTCCCTGGCGCAAATACTGGGATGGGGTAAGGCCTGTCACCTCCTTGAACTGGCGGGAAAGATGCGACACCGAGGAATATCCGGCAAGGTCTGCAATCTCGCTGATGCTCATCTGGTTGTAACTCATCAATTCCTTCACGAGCTCTATTTTCTGTGCGATGAAATACTTCTCTATCGTACGGCCCTCTTGCGCCGAGAATATCCTGCTTGCCGTGTCATAGGTTATGTCCAGATGTTTTTCAAGGCAGGCAGAGAGGTTGAGCGGACAGTCGCGCTCGATACGCACATGCCGTATGATTGTCTTCTTGATATTTTCCACAATCATCGCGTTACGGTCTGATATCCTCTCGAATCCGTCAGCCTCCAGCTCCCTGTCGAGGTCTTCAAGGGATATCCCTGCCAACTCTTCGTCAGGAATCCTGACTGTGCCGAGCATTATCTCCGCATTATGTATGCCGAGCTTTTCAAGTATGGCCTCCACCGCCCGTATGCAATGGCGGCAGACCATGTTCTTTATCATTATGTCCATCAGTTGTCACAAAATTTTAAGAGCGGCCCCCGGATCAGGAGACCGCTCTTTGTATTATGAATTGGCGGAAATCCCCGTCAATGATTGTTCATGAATGAATGCCAAATCACATCGCTCTCACACGTTCCAGATTGGCTTCGTCTCCGACCTTGTAATAGATGGAACGGAGAAGGGTCAGGCAGTCGGTGAGATTCTCATTGATCTGGTAAGCTTTCTCAAGGTAGCCTGCGGCCTCACGGTAGAGGGGGAAAGTGCGCTCCTGGCAGAATTTGTCATAATCGGCCTGTGACACATTGGCACCTTCGTTCTGGTCGATGGCATCGGCCTCCTGGCAAAGCTTGTAGGCATACTGGAAGAGCGCGTTGGAGTTGTTCTCGTCAAGTTCGATAGCCTTCTTGTAAAGGGCCTTGGCCTCATCAGTCTTGCCCTGCTGGTCAAGGATGATGCCCTTGAGGAAGTAGACCTGGCCATTGTTGGGATCCTTGGCGATGTAGGGGTCAAGGAGTTCCGAAGCCTTGTCATATTCCTTTTTGTCGAGGTAATTGTTGATGATGGTTCCGAGGTAGCTGTTCTCGGGATAAACCTCGTAGGCGGCCTGGGCGATTTCGGCAGCCTTGGCAAGGTCTTTCATCTGGGTGGCGGAGGTGATGGCGTAGTCATATGCCTCCTTCTTGTCATAGCCGAGCTTGATGGCTTCAAGGAAGCTGTTGAGCGCGGGGGCAGGGTCGTTGGCCAGAGAGTAGGCGCAACCGGTGTAGAACTCATACATGCCGACGATGGTGTCGGGTTGCGCCTTCAGGCCGGCCTTGGCAAAACGCTCATCCTTGGGGAGGTTGATGAACAGAGTCCACGCCTGAGCTGCCTTTGGATAATCGCGGGCATCGTTGTAGAACCACTGTCCGGCGTCTGCCGTGAGGGGATAATTGTTGACAATCAGTTTGATGATGTCTTTGGAATATTTGGTTTTCACCTTGCCTTTGGCATCGACAACCGAGTCAAGGGGAAGGGCCTTCTGGAGGTAGTCGAATCCATCAAGCACGAACTGTGCGGCCTGGGGGGCATTGAGTTCGCCAGTCACACGCTGCATTGCGGCTGCGTTGTTTACAAAGTCGATGGCACCCTTGCCGGCGACATACCAGGTCTGGGCCTGATTGGCAGACTCGGGATTGGTGAATGCCGGGGTCAGTGTCTCGATGGCTTTGGGATACGAGGTTACATCTCCTTTGAGCTGATGCTCCACATCCTTGACAACCTGCATCTGGGCCGACATGGAACCCACTGCAAGACAGGCAAGACCTAAGATGCTGATTTTCTTCATAACGAAAAAGTTTTATGATATGTGTTGTAAGGTAATTTATTCTTCACTGTCGTCTTGGTTAAGAACGTCGTCGGCGTCATCAATGTTCTCATCATCTGCCTCTTCCTCCTCCGGTTCTTCGAGTGAGTTGTCGGCAGGGGCCTCGAGAACTTCAGGATTCTCTATGGCCTCCACGGCTTCCTCTTCAGGATCGGTGTCGACACAGCATACTGACGCGATTTCGTCACCACGCTTGTCAAGGTTGATGATGCGGACACCCTGTGTGGCGCGTCCCATCACACGGATGTCTGCCAGGCGGATTCTGAGCGTGATTCCCGAACGGTTGATGATCATCAGGTCGTTGTCGTCGGTGACACTCTTTATGGCCACAAGCTTGCCTGTCTTGTCGGTGACGTTCATTGTCTTGACTCCCTTTCCGCCACGGTTGGTGATGCGGTAGCCGTCAATGTCGGAGCGTTTGCCATAGCCATTCTCAGACACAACCATCACTGTGTGGTTGTCATCGGGTGACATGCAAATCATTCCGATTACTTCGTCATCGCCTCCGTCAAGGCGCATACCGCGCACACCTCCGGTGACACGGCCCATCTGACGCACGGTGGGCTCATTGAAACGGATGGCGCGGCCGTTGCGGTTGGCCATCAGTATCTCACAGTTGCCGTCGGTCAGTTCAACACCGATGAGCTTGTCGTCGTCACGAAGGATGATGGCTTTCTTGCCCTTGATGTTGATGCGGGCGTATTCGGTAAGGGATGTCTTCTTGATCTGTCCGAGACGGGTTGCGAACACAAGGTTGTGTGAAGCCGTGAACTCGGTGTCGTCAAGATTCTTGATCTTGATGAACGCGTTGACAGAGTCGCCGGGCTCGATGTTGAGCAGGTTCTGTATGGCGCGGCCCTTGGTGTTCTTGGCCCCTTCGGGAAGCTCGTACACCTTCATCTTGTAGACCATACCTTTCTGGGTGAAGAATAGCAGGTTGTTGTGCATCGACGCGGGATAGATGTACTCGATGAAGTCTTCCTCGCGGGTGTTTGAACCACGCGAGCCTACGCCGCCACGGTTCTGGGCGCGGAACTCCGAGAGGGGAGTGCGCTTGATGTAGCCGAGGTGCGAGATCGTGATGATCATCTCATCGTCGGCAAAGAAGTCCTCAGCGTTGAAGTCTCCGGCGGCATATTCGATTCTGGTGCGACGCTCGTTGCCGAAGCGGTCGCGGATCTCAATCAGCTCATCCTTGATCACGTTGCGGCATACGGAGTCATCGTTCAGGATAAGTTCCAGGCGGGCAATGAGCTGCTTGATTTCCTCATACTGGGCGTGGAGCTTGTCCTGTTCCAGACCTGTCAGCTGACGCAGACGCATGTCCACGATGGCCTGGGTCTGGGCCTCGCTAAGCCCGAATCGCTCGCTGAGTGTCTGGCGGGCGGCATCCGGAGACTCGGCGTGGCGGATAATGTTTATCACCTCGTCGATGTTGTCGCATGCGATAATCAGACCTTCGAGTATATGGGCGCGCTCCTGGGCCTTGCGCAGCTCAAACTGGGTGCGGCGGATGACCACATCATGACGATGGTCGACAAACGCTCCCACAATTTCCTTGAGGTTGAGCAGGCGGGGACGGCCATTGACCAGTGCGACATTGTTGACCGAGAAAGTCGACTGCATCGGGGTCATCTTGTAGAGCTTGTTGAGCACCACATTGGCGTTTGCGTCCTGACGCAGCTTGATGACGATGCGCATGCCCTTGTAATCGCTCTCGTCGTTGAGGTCGGCGATGCCTTCGAGCTTCTTCTCGTTTACAAGTTCGGCTATATATTTAATGAGTTCGGCCTTGTTGACACCGTAAGGGATTTCGTGCACCACGATGACTTCGTGGTCTTTCTCCTGCTCGATATCGGCGTTGGCGCGGATGACGATGCGGCCACGGCCTGTCTCGTAAGCCTCCTTGACGCCGTTTGTCCCGAAAATCGTGCCACCTGTGGGGAAGTCAGGAGCCGGAATCACCTTCATCAGGTCAGCGATTGAAATCTCAGGATTGTCGATATAGGCCACGCAGGCGTTGATTGACTCTGTCAGGTTGTGGGTCGGCATATTTGTCGCCATACCCACGGCGATACCTGAGGCTCCGTTCACCAGGAGGTTGGGAATGCGTGTGGGAAGCACCACCGGCTCCTTGCGGGCGTTGTCATATGTTGGCTGGAAGTCTACCGTCTCGCTCTCTATGTCGCGGAGCATCTCCTCTCCGATTTTCTGGAGGCGCACCTCGGTGTAACGCATGGCGGCAGGACCGTCGCCGTCTATCGAGCCGAAGTTGCCGTGTCCGTCAACGAGGCATTCACGCATTGCCCACCACTGGGCCATACGGACAATTGTCCCGTAAATCGAGGAGTCTCCGTGAGGGTGATACTTACCCATAACCTCTCCGACGGCGTTGGCGGCCTTCTTGTGGGCCTTATCTGAAGTATTGCCCATTACGTTCATACCGTACAGCACACGACGATGTACGGGTTTGAGTCCATCTCGGACGTCGGGAAGGGCGCGCGAAACGATGACCGACATCGAATAATCGATGTAGGCCGACTTCATTTCGTTTTCAATGTTAATCTTGATAATGCGGTCTTCGTCGAGCATAATATTGTTAAAGCTGTAAGAATTAGCGCTTTGTCCCGGCGTGCGGGAGAAGGGAGAGGTTTCGGGGGAGGCGCCGCTCCGCCGAAATAACTTACAAAGATAGGCATTTTCCCCGAAAGAATTGTTATATTTGCATCAGAAATCATTTCCGATAAGTACGACACGTTTCATTTAAGGATTTTTAAGCCCGAGGGGCGCTATGTGGAATGCAATTTGGCACACTCTTTGCCGTTATATGATACATATCCACGAAACCAAAAGAATCCATTTTCATTGAAGAAAGGAGATAAATGGACATCAACTTCACCGAACAACTGAAAAATATCCTGGAACTCAGCCGTCAGGAGGCTGTGCGCCACAACAACGACATAATCAACCCCGAACATATGTTCCTGGCAATTCTTGGCGACACCGGCTCGCAAGTGTTCTCGCTACTGGAGAAAATCTCCAGGAATGTGTCGGTATACCAGTTGCGCCAGCAGCTTGACGACTCGCTGTTTGATGCTTCCGCCGGACGAATCGGGGGAGATGTCACCGCCAGCGACCTGAGCAACCGCCTCATAAAGCTGTCGGTGCTTGAGGCGCGCATGCTGAAAAGCGAGTCGGTAGACGCGATTCATCTGCTGCTTGCGATACTCCACAACCCGGAGGTGCAGCGCATGAACTTCATCGTCCCCTTCCGTCAGGCTGGCATAGATTACCCTTCACTCCTCGCCCTGTTGCAGAACAATGCTGACTCACCCCGGGCCGGAGCCGGGTTCACCGACGATGAGGATGATGAGGAAGAAGAGGAGAGAAGCCAGGAAGCGGCATCTCGTCAGCGTCCGGCCGAGGATCGCAACGCCCGGCAGGCAGCCAAATCAAGAGGCAACAACGACACCCCGACGCTTGACAAGTTTGGCAACGACATGACACGCGCAGCCGAAGATGGCCGTCTCGACCCCGTAGTGGGGCGCGAGGTGGAAATCGAGCGCCTTGCCCAGATTCTCAGCCGCCGCAAAAAGAACAACCCGGTGCTTATCGGAGAGCCGGGTGTTGGCAAATCTGCCATAGTCGAGGGGCTGGCATTGCGCATAGTGCAACGCAAGGTATCAAGGATTCTCTTCGACAAGAGGGTCGTGTCGCTTGACATGGCCTCTCTCGTGGCCGGCACCAAGTATCGCGGCCAGTTTGAGGAACGCGTCAAAGCCATCCTGAACGAACTGTCAAAGAATCCCGACGTGATTCTCTTCATCGACGAGCTGCATACAATCGTAGGGGCGGGAAATTCCGCAGGGCAGATGGACGCGGCAAATCTCCTCAAGCCCGCGCTCGCCCGTGGCGAAATCCAATGCATCGGAGCCACCACGCTCGACGAGTACCGCAAGAACATCGAGAAGGACGGCGCACTCGAACGCCGTTTCCAGAAGGTGATGGTGGAACCGACCACGCCCGAAGAGACGTTGCAGATTCTCAACAACATCAAGGACAAATATGAGACCCACCACAATGTGAGCTTCACCGACGACGCGCTCAAGGCCTGTGTCAGCCTGACAGAGAGGTATGTCTCAGACCGCAATTTCCCCGACAAGGCCATCGATGCCCTTGACGAGGCCGGTTCGCGCGCCCACATAACAAACATTATGGTGCCGCAGGAAATCGAGCAGCTTGAGAAGGACATCGTCGAGGCCGGAGCTTCCAAGCTCGCCGCCGCCCAGTCACAGAACTTTGAGAAAGCCGCCTCGTTCAGGGATAAGGAACAAGAGCTGAAACAGCAGCTTGCCAAGGCCAATGAACGCTGGGAGAAACAGCTTGAGGCAGACAGGGTGACTGTCGACGAGGACAAGGTGGCTGAGGTTGTTGCCATGATGACCGGAGTGCCTGTGCAGCGCATAGCCCAGGCCGAAGGCTCGCGTCTCAGGGAGATGGCCCCGAAACTCAAAGGGGACATCATAGGCCAGGACGCGGCCATCGACAAGATTGTCAAAGCCATACAGCGCAACAGGGTAGGACTGAAAGACCCCAACAAGCCGATAGGCACATTCATGTTCCTCGGACCGACCGGAGTCGGCAAGACCCATCTCGCCAAGAAGCTCGCCGAGTATCTGTTTGACAGCGCCGACACCCTGATTCGTGTCGACATGAGCGAATACATGGAGAAATTCACGGTGAGCCGCCTGGTCGGCGCGCCTCCGGGATATGTCGGCTACGAGGAGGGTGGCCAGCTTACGGAGAAAGTGCGCCGCAAGCCATACTCTGTGGTTCTGCTTGATGAAATCGAGAAGGCCCATCCCGATGTGTTCAACCTGCTGCTGCAGGTGCTTGACGAGGGCCGTCTGACCGACAGCCTAGGCCGTCATATCGATTTCAAGAACACCCTGATAATAATGACATCCAACATCGGCACCCGCCAGCTGAAGGATTTCGGGTCGGGTGTCGGATTCGCCACCCGCGACGCGGCCAAGGAGAAAGAACATAACGACTCCGTAATACAGAAAGCTCTCAACAAGGCTTTCGCGCCGGAGTTCCTCAACCGCATCGACGACATCGTGATGTTTGACGCGCTCGACAAAGACGCGATTTTCAAAATCATCGACATCGAGTTGCGTGGCTTCCGCAACCGCCTGGAGATAATGGGCTACACGCTCGACATCTCCCCCGAGGCCAAGGAATTCATAGCCACCAAGGGATATGACCAGCAATATGGCGCGCGTCCGCTGAAGCGCTCCATACAGAAATATCTTGAGGATCCATTGGCCGAGTTGATAATCAATTCGGAACTCAAGGCTGGCGACACCATCAAAGTGGACTATGACAAGGAGACTGACAAGGTGCTGACATCCGTAGCGAAGCCGGCTCCCCCAGCGCCCCCTGACGAGAGCCAGGAAGAGGGTAACCCTGCCGAGGAATGACACGGCGACTGACACCGGTTAACAATTATTAATAAAAAATGCCAATCTTCACGATTGGCATTTTTTTTGCAGTTTGTTATATCGAAAGGAGGGAGAGCAACTCCCGCTTACTAAACGAAACCAAAAACTTGACATAAAAATGGCAACAACAAAAGGCACTATCGGCGTTACAACCGAGAACATCTTTCCGGTCATTAAAAAATTCCTTTACAGCGACCACGAGATTTTTCTGCGCGAACTGGTTTCCAACGCAGTCGACGCGAGCCAGAAAATCCGCACACTATCATCTTTCGGTGAGTTCAAGGGCGAACTCGGCGACCTCAAGGTAAAAGTCACGGTAGACAAAGAAGCAGGCACGCTCACCGTGTCAGACCATGGCATCGGAATGACAGCCGAAGACATAGACAAATACATCAACCAGATAGCATTTTCCGGCGCGGAAGACTTCCTGGCAAAATACAAAGACAACACCAACGCCATCATCGGACACTTCGGCCTCGGGTTCTACTCGGCATTCATGGTGGCCAACAAGGTGGAGATTGTCTCCCTGTCATATAAAGAGGGGGCTGAGGCCGTGCGCTGGGAGTGTGACGGCTCTCCCGAGTTCACAATGGAGGCCGCCGACAAGAAAGAACGAGGCACTGACATCATAATCCATATCGACCCTGAAAACGCGGAGTTCCTTGAACAGGCCCGTATCGACACCCTCCTGAAAAAATACTGCCGTTTCCTACCCATACCCGTCATCTCCGGAAAAGAGCAGGAATGGAAGGATGGAAAGATGACAGACACCGACCGTGACAAGGTGGTCAACTCCACCGAACCTTTGTGGATGAAGAAACCTGTCGACCTGACCGACAAAGACTATGTCGACTTCTACCATGACCTCTATCCGGGCCAGGATGATCCGCTGTTCTGGATTCATCTCAACGTCGACTATCCGTTCAACCTTACCGGAGTGTTGTTCTTCCCCAAAATCCGCAACAACTTCGAGGTTACGAAAAACCGCATCCAGCTGTACTGCAACCAGGTGTTTGTCACCGATTCAGTAGAAGGTGTCGTGCCTGAGTTCATGATGCTCCTCCAGGGTGTGATAGACTCTCCCGACATCCCCTTGAATGTCTCGCGCAGCTACCTCCAGAGCGATTCGGCTGTGAAGAAGATTTCAGGCTACATCACCAAGAAAGTGGCCTCACGCCTTGACGACCTCTTCAAGGCAGACCGCAAGGATTTTGAAGGGAAGTGGGACGACATCCGCCTCTTCATCGAATACGGAATGCTGACTGACGACAAGTTCCGTGACGCGGCGATGAAATTCTGCCTGCTGAAAGACACCGACGGCAAATACTACACAATCGACGAGTACAAGGCTCTCATAGAGACCGCACAGACCGACAAAGACGGCGCCCTGGTGTTTCTTTACTCCACCAATCCCACCGAGCAATACACCTACATCCAGGCAGCCAATGACAAAGGCTACTCAGTGTTGCTGATGGACGGCCAGCTCGACAGCCATTTCGTGGGCCTTCTTGAACAGAAAATAGAGAAGAGCAGGTTTGTCAGGGTTGACTCAGACGTTGTGGACAACCTTATTCCCAAGGCTGACAAAAAGAGCGCCGACCTGACATCTGACCAACGCGACATGCTCACCACTCTTTTCAGTTCCCAGATTCCAGCAGTGGAGAAAGCTCAGTTCTTCGTCACATTCGAGGCCCTTGGAGAGAATGGCGCCCCGATTGTGATTACTCAGAACGAGTATATGCGTCGTATGAAGGAGATGGCTGCCATGCAACCCGGAATGAACTTCTACGGAGAGATGCCCGACAGCTACAACCTCACGGTCAATGTCGACCAGCCTGTGGTGGCAAAAATCACCTCAGCTGCAAAAGATGCCCTTGAGGCCCAGTTGTCGCCATTGTCAGCCTCCATCGCCGAGTCAAACTCGAAAATAGAGGAAATCAGCAAGGAAGTGAAGGACAACAAACCTACTGCCGAACAGGACAAGCAGAAACAGGACCTTATGGCCGCGGTCGAAAAAGACCGGAAGCAACAGACCGGGCTTATTTCCGAATATGCCGCAACGCAGCCTGTGATCCGCCAGCTTGTCGACCTTGCCCTGCTTGGCAACGGGCTGCTGAAAGGAGCTGACCTTTCGGCATTCATCAGCCGGTCGGTAAAACTATTGTGATATCAGGCATTATAGACCTTTTTGCCACAAACGCCATCTTTTCCGCCAGTGGCGCGGGGAGGATGGCGTTTGTGTAATCTTCACAAAATTCGTAACTTTGCCGCGAATTTGCAACACTCATCACACTTGAATGAAGTTATCGGAATCTTTGAGAACACTCCTCACCGCCTCCCTCTTGGGCAGCTCTGCCTGTGTGGCTTCCGCAGACAATGACGGAGTGCCTGCGGATTCCTGCAATGTGTCGGTTGCCGACTCAATCGCTGGCAAGGTTGCAAAACCGAGACGCAACATCGTAGGGAAAATCATCGATTATTTCAGCCAGACCAACATCGACAAATCCGAGAAAAAGTTTGACATATCAGTGATCGGTGGACCGAGCTACTCGGCTTCCACATCATTTGAAATAGCCGGACTCGTCTCAGGATTATATAAGTCTCGGTATGACTCCCTGACCCCCCGGAGCGACATTTCCATATACGCCGAAGGCTCGGTCACGGGATTCTATAATTTCGGAATAAGGGGCAACCACATTTTCCCTGCCGACAGAATGAGGATTGTCTATGACGGCAATTTCTGCCATTTCCCGCTTAAATTCTGGGGCATAGGATATGACAACGGCTTCAACAAGGCCAATGAGAGCAAATACACCCTGCTGGAGTCTGCCGCGACAATGCAGTTTCTGTGGAAACTGCCTCACGACATATTTCTTGGTCCATCGGTCAATTTCAACTATCAGAAAGCCACAAAGATGCAGCGACCCGAGCTGTGGGACGGACTGGCCACTGAGGTATTCTCCTACGGAATGGGCATAGTGTTCTCGATTGACACACGCGACCTGGCCTCCAACGCCTCCAATGGCTATTATGTGGGATTGCACCAGCAGTTTTTCCCCGGATTCATTGGCAACAGGCATGCGTTTTCGATGACGGAAGTGTCAATGATGTATTACCGCCAGCTATGGTCGTCGGGAGTGCTGGCCGCCAGACTGCATGGAGCCGGGGCGTATGGCAATCCTCCCTGGGGAATGCTTCCCACCCTTGACAAGGGCAACGCTGTCAGAGGTTATTATGAGGGTAGATACCGCGACAAGAACGAGGCAGACATTGTTGTGGAACTCAGGCAGCATGTATGGCGTCGCAACGGGATTGTCGTATGGGGCGGGGTTGGGACCGTCTTCAGCCGGTTCAACCAGATTGGCTGGGACACACTGTTGCCCACATACGGAATCGGCTACCGTTGGGAATTTAAGAAAAAAGTAAATGTCAGGGTTGACTTCGGCCTCGGAAAAGATTCATATGCCATAAGCTTTGGAATCAACGAAGCCTTCTGACGCAAACAGAGAAAAGAATTGACGTGAAAACCCTTAGAGTGTTTTTCAAAAACACAATAGTGTCTCCGCTGAGATGTTTTTTCGGCGACACAAGATGGCTGGCCGTGTGGACGGCCGTCGCCCTCATAGTGCCGAATGTGGTGTTGAGCATCACCGAACCGGTCTCTCACCTAAGTGCGATTGTCAACGTGGTGCTGCCCTCAGGAATCTATATGCTGGCGATGTCGGCATTCAGACGAATCGGCATCTCAGCCCTTGCGATGATTCCGTTCATGTTTTTCGCGGCATTCCAGATTGTGCTGCTGTATCTTTACGGCGGCTCGGTAATCGCTGTCGACATGTTTCTCAATGTCGTGACCACCAATGTTTCGGAAGCCACCGAATTGCTGGGCAACCTTATGGCCGCGATGGGAGTTGTGATAACACTGTATGTGCCGCCCATAGTGTGGGGGATATGCGCCACAATCAGAAAATCAGAAATCAGCCCCTCATTCCGTAGGAAGATGACCGTGGTCGGAGTGGTTGTCGCCTCAGTCGGCTGCCTGCTCGCAGCTGCAGCATCGTTGACCACAAAGGGATACAGCCTTGTTCACGAGACGTTTCCCCTGAACGCCATATCCAATATGGCCGAGGCTTGCCACCGTTACAGCGAGACCGAACGCCACGAAGAGCTATCGGCTGGATTCTCATATCGGGCCCGTTTCGATGGCGACAAGTCATCGCGCGAGGCTTACATATTCGTGATAGGGGAGACCGCCCGAGGCGACAACTGGCAACTTGGCGGCTACGACCGTCAGACCAATCCGTTGCTTTCCAGTGAGGAGGGGGTGGTGTTTTTCAAAAAATCAGTATCTGAGTCAAACACCACCCATAAAAGTGTGCCGATGCTGATAAGCTTCGCGAGCGCTGAGAATTTCGACTCAATCGCCCACTTCAAGAGCATAATCACGGCGTTTAAGGAAGCTGGGTTCTCAACCGCTTTCATATCCAACCAACGTCCCAATCGTTCGTTCACAGAGCATTTCGGCAATGAGGCCGACACCACGGTTTATGTCACAGGGGCCGATATGGAGACCTATCACTTTGACGAAGCAGTGCTTGAACCTGTCGACAGATTGCTTGGCGACACCCTCCGCCGCAAGCAGCTTATTGTCATACACACATATGGCTCCCATTTCAAATACCGCGACCGTTATCCCGACAATTTTTCGGTGTTCCGTCCCGATGACGCGATAGATGCCAGCCTCTCCAACAGAGACCAGTTGATAAACGCGTATGACAACACCATACGGTACACTGATTTCATCCTGCACTCGCTCGTGGCCAAGTTGCGAGACCTGGATTGCAGAGCGGCACTCACATACGCGTCAGACCATGGGGAGGATATTTTTGATGATGAGCGCCACCGTTTCCTGCACGCGTCACCGACTCCGACCTACTGGCAAATCCACCAGGCAAGTCTCGTATGGCTGTCGCCGACACTGCGGGCCGAGAATCCAGAGATGGCCGATGCCTTGAGCAAAAACTCAAGACGGCGCGTATCTCCACAAAAGTCATTGTTCCCCACCACGATGCAGCTCGCCCGCATAGCTTCGCCTATGGTTGTTGACACATTATCGCTGGTTTCTCCACGTTACAACCCTGCACCTGCCGTGTATCTCAACGACCTTAACCAGGCGCGCCCCATCACGGACTGCGGCCTGAAGAAAGCCGACATGGAACAGCTGTCTCCAATATTAGATTAAGATAACCAATATGCCAGCCATTGCTCTATCGAAAAACATCCTGGGTCACGACACCTTGATTTCTTTTTCATTTCTGGCCATCTGTTGCATCTTGGGGATTCTCCGCGCGCCAATTATATGATGAAGTTGAAAAAACTTCCACGAGGGATACTGTCACCCTACATTTTCTGGATTGTCTTTGCGTTGCTTGAATCATTGATTTCAGGATTCTCCCAGGGGGAGGGGACACTAACGTGTACTGCTCACGTTGACCTTGGCATCGGTTGTCACTCCGGTGATATTTACCGCGATTTACTTCATGCTGAAAAAGCAGTTCCCGACTATTATGAGAATCATTGACGGACGTTGACAAACAAAACAACCGGGTCGCGGCAATCTCTGCTGCGACCCGGCCTGGTATTAGTGTATGATGTTATTTGTTTTTGAGATTTATGCGTATTGCAGTTTCTCCAGGGTTCGACTTGTCGATTGTCATGGATTCGATGTCAGATGCCGGGATGTCTTTCAGGTTCCCGTCAAAACGTTCGCCGTTGACATAATAGGCCACATTGTCGGGCAGTCCATCAGGACTTAGCAGGAAATGGATTGTCTCACCATTCTCCTTTACATGCACTGACGTATATGTGGATGAGGATGTCTTGCCGGAGTCATCGGTCATAGTCGAGACTGAGGTTGAAACCGAGGTGGATGAGGAATCGTCGCCGGCAGCCTTTGCATCCTTTGTGTCATCACCCATGGCACGGAAAGTGATGGGGATGGCATACCATACGGCTACATTCTTGCCGTCCTTTATGCCGGGTGTCCATTTCGGGAATGATTTCACCACCCTGATTGCCTCGGCATCAAGACGGGGATCCAAGGAGCGAATAACCTGCACGTCTCCAATCGAGCCGTCCTTTTCAACCACAAATTTCAGCACGACTCTTCCGCTGATATTCTCAGTTCCTTTGGGATGCTGCAGGTTGGCCACAACATATTCCATCAGGGCACGCGTTCCTCCGGGAAACTCGGGCATCTGCTCGACAGCTGTAGACACCTCTTTTTCTTCTGCACCGTCTGTCGTTGCAGCTTTCTGGTCGGTCGCAACCGACTGGGTGGGAACGGCAGCGGCAGTTGCAGCACCTCCAGAGGAGACCGTGGTGACGTTCATCACACGTCCGCTGGTGGGGGGGAGTGTCGTGACTGTGACTTGCTTGTCAGAAGGATTTTCGCTAACTTTGTCGGCGGATACGGCAGATGGCAGTTCGGCAGACGACACAGTCGACAGTGCCGAAGCTACGGCGGGAAGCTGTGAAATCCAGAATGCGGCCCCGAGAGCGGGCAGCAGCAGCAAGGGGCGCAATGCCCTGCGGCGCGATGTCTTTTGATTGTACATCATAGTGATACGTTTTTTAAGTTTACTGTGATTCAGGCTGTTGGCAAGTGACGGGAATCTCGCGCCGACAGCCTTTTTTATTAATAGCATCTGATATTCTTTGACATTGACTCCAGAGGAGATGACGCGGTCATCAGCCTGGTATTCATGTATGGTCTTGAGCTCTTCCCGCATCAGCCACGCGGCCGGGTTGAACCATTGCAGCACACATACGGCCTGGGCGAAGAGCAGGTCGAGCCAATGACAGAATTCCACATGGCTCTTCTCATGCATCATTATCATCTGTCCATATTGCTGGAAATCCACACGCGGGATGACAATGGTCTTGCAGAAGCTGAACGGGGCGATACCGTCATTATCAGTCAGAATCACCGTGCGTCCATCTACTGTGATTTTCTCTCCGCGCCTGATTATGCCATAGAGTTTCACAAAATTGGCAACGGTGAGCATAACGACCCCCCCTATGCCGACCAGATACGCGCATACCGCCATAAAAATCCAATAATCGGATGGGGAGGATTCCTCTATATCGACAGCGACAATGGGGATAGAGTCAATATCTATCGTGACAACCGGAGAGGAGGGCGCGGAAGCAAAGACAAGGGGCAAGGTTTTCCACACAAGCGGCAAGCCCAGGGATGAGAGATATATCGTCCATACCACCATACGGTTGACCTTGTGGTAGTTTTCAGAGGAAAGAGCCCATTTGTACACAAGATACAGACAAGCGAGCAGTATGGATGATGTCAAGGAGTAGGCGAGGAGCTGTCCCATGGTTTTGTCTCCTTAATGTTTGTTTTTGTCTATTTCCTCCATCGAGCGGCGCTCGACAAGGTCTATTATCTGTCTCAACTCTTCCACCGAGATTTTTTCCTCCTCCACAAGCGCCGATACCGCGGATTTGTAGGAGTTGTTGAAAAAATTAGCCACAAGATCGCGGAAAGAACGCTCTCTGAATTGCTCCTGACGCGAGATTGCATGATATCGGTGTGACGAGCCGATGACCTTATGACCGATATGGCCCTTATCCTCCAGAATCCTGACGGTGGTGGAGACGGTGTTGAAATGAGGTTTAGGCTCAGGATAGAACTCCAGCATTTCTCGCACAAAGAGTGAGCCATGTGCCCAAAGGATTTTCATCACGGCCATCTCCTTCTCTGTGAGCAGTACTGGTTTTCTGCCGGGTTTGTTTGTTGTCTGTGGCATACTCGTAGGTTGATGTTGACGAGGCAAAGGTAAAACTAATTTTTTAGTTACACAACTAAAAAATTAGTTTTGTCGCAAAAAAAATTAGCAAGGCCTCTGAAACCCCTGCAACGGGGATGTGAACTTTTCAGCTATGGCATATGTTTAATGGATGAAAAACGAAAACACATATCCTAACTACAGACATGGAATCAATTATCAACACCCACATTCCTGAATTCAAAGTTCAGGCCTATCACAACGGAGAGTTCAAGACCGTAACCGACAAGGATGTCCTCGGCAAATGGGCCATCTTCTTTTTCTACCCTGCCGACTTCACCTTTGTATGCCCCACCGAGCTGGAAGACATGGCTGAGAAATATGAGGCATTCAAGAAACTTGGTGTGGAGGTCTACTCTGTAAGCACCGACTCCCATTTCGTCCACAAAGCCTGGCATGACGCGTCAGACAGCATCAAGAAAATCCAGTATCCTATGCTGGCCGATCCCACGGGGCTGCTCAGCCGCGCGTTCGGTGTCATGATCGAAGAGGACGGGATGGCCTACCGCGGCACATTCGTCAGCAATCCTGAAGGCATCATCAAGCTTGTCGAAATCCAGGACAACAGCATTGGCCGAAATGCAGAGGAACTCCTCAGAAGGGTAGAGGCCGCCCAGTTTGTCGCCACCCATGACGGTGAGGTCTGCCCCGCCAAGTGGAAACAGGGCCAAGCCACTCTCAAACCCAACATCGACCTTGTAGGCAAGATCTAAGGGCTGCTTTCAAAGCAACCGATCATGACCCATAGATGAGTTAACCCGGATAATCCGCTGTTTTTCACGGCACAGAATTATCCGGGTTGTTTTCAAAAACGCTTTGTATTGTAAATAATCATGTTAGACCAAGATATACTAAACCAGTTGAAAGGGATATTCGCCGGACTAAAGTCTGAAATCACTTTCAGGATGATTGCCCGTGATGACTCTCCCCAGGCAACGGATATGAAGTCGTTTCTTGAGGATGTGGCATCCACATCTCCAAAACTTTCTGTGGATACCGTCCAGGCAGATGTAGAAGCTCCGGGGTTTGAAATCCTCAAGAACGGGGAGGCTTCAGGGATAAGTTTCTGCGGTATCCCCAACGGACATGAGTTCACAACCTTGCTGCTGGCAGTGCTTAACGCCGACGGCCAGGGGAAGAATCTGCCCGACTCGATATTGCGAGGCCGCATCGAGGCATTGAAAGGCCCGATAAAGCTCCGCACGTTTGTGTCACTGACTTGCACCAATTGCCCTGATGTGGCGCAGGCGCTCAATCTGGTGGCACTGCTGAATCCGGCTGTCGAGAACGAGGTGATTGACGGGGCCACAGTGCCCGAACTGGCGGAATCGCTCAACATCCAGTCTGTGCCGACGGTCTATGCCGGCAATCAGGTGCTAAGCGTAGGCCGCTCCACCTTGGGCGACCTCCTTGACAAACTTGAAGCGATGTATGGCACCGAGGAATCAGGCGAAGCCACCCCGGTCGACAGGGAGTATGACATGGTGGTAATAGGCGGAGGCCCGGCTGGCGCGACTGCCGCCATCTATTCCGCCCGCAAGGGGTTCCGCACTGCGGTCGTGGCCAAGGCGGTCGGCGGCCAGGTAAAGGAGACGATGGGAATAGAGAACCTGACATCAGTGCCGGAGACCACCGGCCCGAAACTTGCCTCAGATATCCGCGAACATTTGTCGGCGTATCCCATCGATGTGTATGAGAACAGGTCGGTCGACAGCGTGTCATTCGACGGCAACAAGAAATCTGTCATTTGCGGCAAAGAGACTTTTTCGGCTCCGGCCCTTATCATTGCGTCCGGCGCAGGCTGGCGCAAACTCAGTGTGCCGGGCGAGGAGGAACACATAGGCAAGGGGGTGGCATTCTGCACCCATTGCGATGGGCCATTCTACGCAGGGAAGAAGGTGGCGGTCATCGGAGGAGGCAACTCCGGCATCGAGGCCGCGCTCGATCTCGCCGGGATATGCCCGTCGGTTGACGTGTTTGAATTTCTTGACACCTTAAAAGCAGATGGCGTGCTTCAGGAGAAAGCCAAAGCCGCCGACAACATAAACATACATACATCTACCCAGGTGGTAGAGGTGCTTGGAGATCCCGGCAAGGTGTCTGGCCTGAAAGTCAAGGACCGAGTGACCGGGGAAGAGAGCATCTATCCCGTGGAGGGAGTGTTCGTGCAGATAGGCCTAACAGCCAACAACGCTCCGTTCAAAGACCATCTGCCCATGACCAAGGCTGGAGAGATAATCGTTGACGAGCGTTGCCGCACATCGGTCAAGGGTGTGTATGCCGCCGGAGATGTCACCAATGTCCCCTACAAGCAGATTGTCATCGCAATGGGGGAGGGGGCAAAGGCAGCCCTGTCGGCTTTCGAGGATTCGATGCGTGGCGAACTGTCATAATCACGGATTATTCCTTTATCATTATACCTATATATGCAAAGTTCGGCTGGCAGATGATTGCCGGCCGAACTTTTATAATCAAATCGCATCACCTCAAAAAGATTTTGTAAGAGTTGCTATTAAGTGTAAGGATATACACCCCGGAGGGGAGTTCTTGGAGGGGAATGTGTCCGGATGCTCCTTGCCGGATGTTTGCGTTTATGACCGAGCATCCGGTTGGCGACGCGACAGACATGCTGATGGCTTCTTTGTCTGAATCTACATACAGGTCGCGTCCCGATATAGTGTATGGCCTGTCTTGGTCTGCAAGCTTGTCGCCGACCATTCCGGATGCTATGGGCTTGTCATCAATGGTGACACGGTATGCGCCAAGCAATGAGCCAGGCATATACACGAAGAATGTCGTCTGCTGACGGGTTGATTGCGCACTACGGCTTATCTCGTCGCCGTCCATATCGGTGATTGCCGAGGGGATAGAGACGACTCTAGGACGCAATGTCTCGTAGATTGTAGTGGGACAAGAATTGGCTTTCTCGGGAAATTTCCATAAAGGTTTCAAGGAGGAGAATGTGGTCGGATCGCCCCAGTGGGCTATCTTGAAGCGCACTCCATCATTGCCGTTTCGTGAATATGGCAACACCAGCATTTTCTCATCACCAACATTAACAGGAAACGCACCGAAGCAATGGGGGTCGGAAAACGCAAATTCGGGATCGGTCAACAATTCGGTCTGATTCAACATCCGATATGGTTCGCTGGCGAAAGATGAATGCAGCTCGCCGTTATCTTTGTAAAGCATGACGGGAGAGTGAGTGGTAGGAGCGGACGTGGTGCCGAAACCCTGAACGAGATGATGGTTGTCATCTACTTCAGACACAAACAGCATTCCTTTACAAGGGGTTGCAGTTGTTTCGTTATAGATAATCTCAAATTCATAGTTTCCGGAGTCATAGCGGACCACTTCTATCTGTGGAGCCGTGTCTCCTTTTGAGAAAGCCAGCCTGCAGCGTGACGGATAGTGGGGCTTACTCGTATCTGTGTTGCCCCAGGAGTGCCAGCAACCTATCGAAAGCGCGAAGTCACCGGAGAGCAAATCACCCGTAATTCCAAGCCATTCATAATTGACGAGAAAGTGATGTCCTACTTCTGCCACTTCAAAAGCGGTAATGGTAGTGATGTATTCAAAATCACGGTTATACACTTGAATAATCATCGACATCTCTTTTTTGGATGACAGAGCCTTCAATCCTACCACAGCTATGTGGTCGGCCTCGTCTGGCATCACATAACGTTGAAGAGATGAGTCTGTAAGCTCTCCTGAGAAGTCAGAATGCAAGTCGGGCAGCTCCTCGCCGGTGGTAGCGTCAAATCGTCTCAATGTGATTGTCTCCCCAGGGGACTGATACTTTTCGACATAAACGTAAACGATATTGTCTATGACAAAAAGGTTATGGTTGTTCTGATTGGGGTCATTGCGACCATCCCCATTGCCGGCCTGCGACATGTCCATCTCCCACAGGGCCTCCATAGCGGCATACCTGCCGGCTGATGTCGCGTCACTATGCAATTCGACCTCACTGAAGGCCGAAAGCTCATCGGAAGATGCAAGCCCAGCCTGGGATTGTGCATAAGAGGCCAGGGAAATGTTCAAAAATAACAAACCCATAAGGGTTACCCTTATGGCGCCGCAGGCGCCATAAGCTTCGAAGTCTTTCAATGACTGAATGTTAAAATTCATTGTGTGCAAATTATGGATTGGCCGCACCAATTGTAAAGCACGGCGTTAGTATAACCTTTGGTTTTTTGCCAAAATTAAGACAAATAAACGACACAGTGAAATTTTATTTAATTTTTAACATTTGTGCCAATTTATCCGGTTCGTACCTGCGCGCACAAGGTGCCTAAAATAAATTTTCGTCCCTCGATTACACTTGCCTGTCGTGGAAATATTTGATTATTTAAATTTTTGTTTGTAATTTTGCACTCGCTTTAACTCTCTCAAACAAGAGATTGAGATTATTTATATGGTTCTCGGAGAGTTAAGGCCAAGATTGCCGACTGAGCCCATGTATATGGAGATGACGGAAGCCGGACAAGCCCTTTGGCATTACAACCGGTGACAATCAAGCTTCAACTCCCCTGGAGGCGAGACCACCGCCATGGGGAGGAGCTTGAGAAATATCCAGTCGGAACAGCCTTGGTGATTATTGTTGATTCACAGAAATGAACCCCACCACACATTGGTACGCGATTAAGACCCGAAGCGAGGCCCGCACACAGGCCTTCCTCGAAAGTGTCGGCGTGACAGTGTACGCCCCCCGCAAGGATGTCAGGAAAGCAGACCACAGCTCCCAGACATCCTCGCAATACATAATACCGCGCGTGCTGCTTATGCAGACATCAGAAGAGGAAGCGATACGCCTGGAGAAAGAAAGCAGGGGAGAGGCTTATGCGGCATCACCGTTCTGGATTTACAGGCTGCCGGGGTCAGACCGCATACAACCCATCTCAACAGAGGAATTCAACCTTTTCAGGCTCCTGACGACTGACAATCCCGATATGCAATGTGAGGTTTACGACAAGTCCGATTTCCATATCGGCCAGCACGTCAGGGTCACCGCAGGCCCCTTCGCCGGCTACTCAGGCTATACCCGCCGCATCCGCAACAACAAGCATGTCGTTGTCGAGATCGAAGGCATCTGCGCCATCGCCCTCCCCTTCATCCACCCCTCCCTCCTCCAGGCAATCTGACCATTTAGAACCATGAATCCAAGCAGGCTAAAGAATCTCATCTATCGTTGCTACAAACTCTTTACCTTGACAGTGGCAAACACATTCTGTGTGCCATATATAGATGGAATACATGGCGGTTTTTGGAATTATCGGACTTATTTGATTACACACAATAAGGGCCGGACTCTATTTTATGACGCGTACTTAGATCATAATTGCGCCTCTATCGGCTTGTTGTCTGGGTTTAAAACCATCCCCATACTGCCACATGGGCTCCATGGCATACACATAAGCGACGGAGCAGTATTGGGAGAGAATATCACAATATTGCAAAATGTCACCATTGGATCCAATGCCTTGAAAGAATCAAAACGCAATGGCGCACCATATATTGGCGACAATGTTTTCATCGGAGCCAACTCTTCTATTATTGGAAACATACATATTGGGAATAATTGCAGAATAGGGGCAAATTGCTGCGTATTCCACGACATTGATGATAATCAGACAGTTGTAATGGGGGGGGTAAGAACAATTAGTCATAATACTCCAAAGGACAACACATTCATTTATATAAATACACTGAACAGTAGTCAAACAAATTCATCCCATAATTAAAAACAACGTCCATGACAACAAATATGGATTTTAAATTAAATCGGCGTGACACATCCATAGACATTCTTCGCTTTATTGCCATTTCGGGTATAATACTGGCTCACAGCAATCCAGGAACATTCTTGACTCAACTCCGGGGATTTGATGTAGTATTAATGGTTTTTTTGTCTGCTGTGTGCGTAAAAGGGTTTGATGGGGTAAACACACAAGTGTATCTCCGAAAAAGAAGCGTCAGACTTATACTTCCAGTATGGATATTTTTCTCATTATATTACATCGGAACATATCTTGTTTACTATCTGCCTCCTTTTAATGACATATTTGCAAGTTTCACATTTACATCTGACTTATATGTCTGGATAATACGTATACTTGTTGCGCTATCGTTATTATCACCAATAATTTGGAAACACACTAATCCATTGTCTGCAACAGGTGTTGTAGTTATCACAACAACGGGCCTAATATTGAGCGAATTGTTGTTTGAGTCGTATTCAAGCAGATGGTTCGACATGGTGTTTATGACGATTCCGTATCTTATGATTTATATTCTCGGAATGAATATAAAAAAATTCAGTTTAAATCAGTTATGGATTCTTGCAATAATCGCCAGCATTGTTTTTATAACGCTTTATATATATTACTGGAATCAGGCTGACAGAATAATAACAACATCAGAATATAAATATCCGCCTCGCTTGTATTATACATCTTATGGCATTGCATGCACATTGTTGCTCTGGATTTGCAGAAAAAGGATAGAGCGATTAATTGGCTTGCTTCATCTTTCGCAATTCACCAAGTTTGTCGGGAGCCATACTTATTGGCTATATTTATGGCATATTCCTATTGTCGATGTTGTGGGAGATGCGTTTACCCCTGCTATTCGTTTTATACTGATATTTGGCATTGCTTTGGCATGCGTCACAATTCAAAGTGTAGTTGTCACACAGTTTGTCAGAAAACAAATTCTGATTTCCATATTCAACGGATAGTATCCATCATGCCTGAGAATTCTTCCAATAAGAAAATAGCATTCAACACGGTATATATGTATATCCGCCTGTTTATGACCCTCATAATAGGCTTATATACATCCCGAGTGGTCTTGCTTGTTTTAGGAATCTCTGATTATGGTTTGTATAATGTTGTTGGCGGGATACTCGTGATGTTCACATTCATAAGCAGCTCGTTAAATGCCGCTACCTCAAGATTCCTAAATGTAGAACTCGGCAAACCAGATGGGGATGTGAATAAAAGTTATAATTTAAATTTAACCCTCCACGTATTACTTGCCATCATCACATTACTCCTGGCAGAGACCATTGGAGTATGGTATATACATAATAAGCTCAATGTAGCTGCCGGACAATTGGGGGATGCACTGTTTGTTTTTCACATTTCCATCATATCAGCATGTCTCGGGATTATAAATGGCCCATGTTCCAGCCTCTTCGTTGCATTTGAGAAATTTGGATTTATGGCAAAATTTGACATAATCAACTCTCTTATACGGCTTGGAGGAATCATGCTGCTGCAATACTATGAGGGGAATGTGTTGCGTTTTTATAGCATTATAATGTGCCTGACAACCGTCAACACATTTGTAGTCTACTATTGGATTGCTTTGCGAAAATGGCCGCAGATTATAAGAATCAAATTTGTCAAAGGATGGCGCAATTATAAGGAGGTCCTTTATTTTGGAGGATGGAATCTGCTCTCTACAATTGCTTTGGTTGCAAGGTCTTCAGGATGCGACTTGATAATCAATCATTTCTTCAATACAGCGATAAACGGCGCATTCGCTGTAAGCAAAACTGTAAACAACTATATAACAACCTTTTCCACTAACTTCGACAGTGCATCTGCTCCCCAGATAATCCAATCATACAGCAATGGCAATCACGACAGATGCAATTACTTGGTGAACAAGCTTGGACGATTTTGCCTTCTTCTTTTCGAACTGGCATTTTTCCCTCTGTATATAGAACTCGATTTCATACTGCATCTATGGCTGAAGGACGTGCCCGACAACGTATTGCTTTTCTGCCAGCTGAATTTATTGCTAGCAGCGGTGGCCTTGACCTGCGGAGGCATAGTCCAGATAACAAATGCCTCTGGTAAAATCAAATGGTTCAAAATCAGTGGCAGTATATCATTTCTAATATGCATACCAGTGGGATATTGGTTATATTCTATTGGTGCGCCAGCATATTCGATGCTGGTATTGTTTATAATTGCCGATATTGCGCAACGCGTTGTTCAACTGATTCTGCTGAAAACGATAATCGGATTCAATTCCTGGAATTATGTGAAAGAAGCATATGGACGTCCATTTTTAATAGCGGCTATGATGACATTGGTGTTATGGGGGCATTCATTTATCACATACGAGTCTCCAATACTAAAACTACTTAATATTACTGTATGCTTTCTGATGACAACAACACTTGTCTATTTCATCGGATTAACACCTGGAGAAAAAACAAAAATAACCACTTACGCAAAAAGAAAAATTCGCTTTTTTTGTTAATCAATCAGTTTGCACAATGCGGTTAAATGAGAAGATAAAATGGCGTTTCTGTCAGTTGCTGAAATTCCATTTCCCCTTTTTGTGGTCAAAGCACCTATACAAAACCACACTCGGGAAAGTTACCAATTTTAGAAATCCCAAAGACTTGAATGAGAAGATACAATGGCTGATGTTTTTTACAGACACTTCCCGTTGGACATCTTTGGCTGACAAATACGCTGTAAGACAATATGTGAAAGATAAAGTAGGAGAGAAATATTTGATTCCGCTTCTTGGAAAATGGGATTGTGCGGATGATATTGACTTTGAGTCTTTACCTACAAAATTTGTCATAAAGCCTAACAACGGCAGTTACGATACCGTAATCTGCAGTGATAAAAACGACATCGATTTAGAGAAGGTGCGTGAAAGAATGTCATATTCCCTCGCGAATAAATTCGGATATGAGAACGCAGAACCGCATTACCTCAATATAAAGCCCTGCATAATCGCAGAAGAGCTATTGGAAACAGATGATGCCGGAGGGTTGATTGACTATAAAATCTGGTGTTTCAATGGTATTCCTCACAGTTTATTTGTGTGCGTAAACAGAGACAAGAATACTCACCATGCAGATTTTTTAGTATATGATTTGAATTGGACAAAACGCCCAGAGATTCTTACGCCTAAGTTTCGCAACTCAAATGAATGTCCTAAACCCAACAATTTGGATGAAATGCTGATCGTGGCATCAAAATTATCCGACGGATTCCCTCAGGTGAGAGTGGATTTATATAACATTCAGGGGAAAATATATTTTGGGGAAATGACTTTCTCTTCAAATTTCGGTATGATGCCGTATTACACAAACGAGGCTTTGTTGGATATGGGACGACACATCAGGATGCCACAACGTTCTGCAAAGGAGAAAATCACAACATTTGCGAAACGGTGGTTTCCATATGTCTAATCATCTGTCATGACAATGGTAAAATATTCCATAATAATCCCACATTACAATATACCTGATCTTTTAGGACGTTGTCTCGCCAGCATTCCTGAACGGGAAGACATCCAAGTCATAGTCGTTGATGACTGCAGTCCTGATGCAAAAGAGTATCCTGATGCAATCCCTGAATTATCACGCCCCTTTGTCGAATTTTATTCAACCCCTATTGGGGGGAGTGCCGGCAGGGCTCGCAATATCGGAGTCCAGCATGCGACTGGAAAATGGGTTACATTTTTAGATGCCGATGATTTGTTTGTTGACAATGTGGGCCAGATTTTTGACAAGTACAGCGACCGTACTGAAGATGTCATTTATTTCAGAGCAGCAAGTGTAATGAGCGATGATTTGTCAAGAATCTCCGACAGGAATATATTTGGCTATCATTTTGAAACATATTTCAAGTCAAACAACGAGCAATTGTTGCGTTTCGAGTTTGATGCTTTATGGGGTAAGCTTATCAGAAAATCATTGATTGACAAATACAGCATAAGATTTGACGAGGTTCGATACTCTAATGACACCTTTTTTAGTGCTGCTATTGGGGTATTTGCAAAAAGCATATGTGTCGCTCCAGAGACAGCCTATATTGTCACAGAGCGGTCTGGTTCGCTGACCGCAGGCAAAATGAAGACCTTTGAGGAATGGAAAACCAGATATGGCTCGGCAATACATGTCCAAAAATTATTTGACGAGCACCACATTAAGTTTAAACGATATGCATTTGCGGATTTCCTATTGCATATGTGGAATAAAGACAAGTCTCTGTTTATCAAGGAATTTTCAAAGCTGTCATTCCAAAACAAACGCAGGTACATTTATTATCATCTAAGGGATTTCTTGACAAAAGTCAGGTCTTTTAAGACGAAATCAATCTCCTGCCTGTAATATGGTTACAGACAAATCTATCGACTACCATGGCATAGACATAATGAAATTCGTTATGTCTTTTGCTGTCATTGCGATACATGCTCCGGAATACCTATATCCCGAAGACCGCACATATCCTTTTTTCATTGATTGGTTCATAAGACTGGCAGTTCCATATTTCTTCATATGTACCGGCTTTCTAATTCAACAAAGAATCGAAGGGTTGCCAACATGGCAACAAAAAGGCCATCTCAAATCTCGAGCCATTAAACTATTCCGAATATGGTGTGTGTGGCTTTTGATTTATCTGCCACTTACCGTATATGGATTATGGCATACCACCGGTTCGTTTTATGATAAAGCAGTGTTGTATTTAGAATCAGTCATATTGACAGGACACACATTATATGCCCAGCCTCTTTGGTTCATATACTCTATGGCGATAATCTTATTGATTTGGAGCCTATGGGTAAAAAAGGCTTCTCGATTTCGTTTGTGGGAACTGTTTATGCTTTTCACCGCAATTACACTCATAGGATGGATTATGCCAAATTTTTGGGGTATTTATTCAACCCACATTCATTCCATAACAATATGGATAATGGGTGGGGGAATGCCAATATGCGCCGGAGCTCTTGTCTGCAGCTATAATCCCAGCAGGAACATATGCTTCTTAACAGCATTGTCTTGCGTTATCAGCAGCCTTATATTATATAAATTTAATTATCCTTTTTGGCCCTTCTTGGGAGGAATGGCAGTCTTCTTGATTGCTGTCCAAATCAACATCGCCAATAAGTTTGATTATAATGCCTTGCGCAAAGAGAGCATGTGGATCTATTATATCCATATGTACATCATATTTATATTTATGGTTGCCATAAGGCAACTTCACATCTCCGTTTCAGGTATGTTACTCCTGTTATGTGTTTGCATAATCACATTTGGCTGTTCAAGGATGTTGATTTGGCTTAATAAACATCAAGGATTCAGGCATCTTGAAAAGTTGATAAGATAATCAATTGGTTATGACAATACTTTTCATTTATGACAGTCCGTTAAGACCAGAAGCCGGAGGCACTGAGAGGGCTACAAAATTGGTTATGGATGAACTTCAACGAAAAGGACATCGCACAATTGGACTTCTCCATACCAGCCGTCTTGATCCCGATAACTTTTTCCTAAATGGCGAGCCTATAAACCCCCTCTCTGATTTTCTGTATGAAAACCAGGTTGATGTGGTTGTGAACCAAATCGCATTCCATGACTGGCTTCTGAAAAACTTCCTGTCCCATGGAGGCCAAGCGTGGAAAGAGAAAGGAGGCAGAATCATCAGCTTTATGCATTTGGATCCGACACCTGCTCCGTCCAAGAAATTGTCGGCCTACTTTGAAGATTGGCATAAAAAAACATTTTCAGGGAAAATAAAACGGTTGGGACTACTGGCATATTTACCGTTTCTGAACCATAAAGTCAACAAAGAATATCGAAGCAGTCTGCGATTCTTGTATGAGCATTCCGACAGATATGTACTGATGTCCAAGTCTTTCACCGACATTTTCCTCAGGCTGACGGGATGTGACAGCACTGACAAACTACGATTCATCACCAATATGTTGACATTCCCTGATATTGAAGATGTGGAGATTCTGAAACATAAGGAGAAAATCGTGTTGGTAGTAGCCAGACTTGATGATGAACAGAAAAACATATCATTCATAATTGACATATGGAGACACATCTCCAATCACAGGGGATACCGTCTTCATATTGTAGGAGATGGAAAAGACTCAGCCAAACTCCAAAAATATGCAGAAGATGTGGATGACATTGTTTTTGAGAAAGCTCAACCACCATTGTCTTGGTATCAACGGGCTAAGATATTCTTAATGGCCTCCCCAAGAGAGGGATGGGGACTTACCCTCACTGAAAGCCTGCAATGCGGAGTGGTGCCGGTAGTGCTCAACACCTCATCGGTCTTCAAAGACATAATCTCAAACGGGGAGAATGGTTTTCTGGCTCAAAATCGACAAGACTACATTGATTGTCTGGAAATGCTTATGACCGATGAATATCGATGGAAAACAATGGCAGAAACAGCCCTCGCGTCTGCAAGCCGCTTTTCCCCAGCAAATGTAGGCGACAATTGGGAGAAGTTATTGGCTGAATTTAATCGAAAATGAAAAATCTGTTCATAATTTGGGATGAGCCGCTGGATTTATCTGCGGGAGGAATACATAGGTGTATTGCTACTCTTATGCGGTATCTGCCAGACAGAGGTATCAATGTGCATTACCTGTACTCCTGGGATTATTATAAAACATTCCATCTCGATGAATCAGGAAAACCTGGCAGAATTCTTTCAATTGATGAACTTAGGGAGTACCTGATTGCCTGTAAATGTGACGTGATATTAGGACAAGAAGCAGTGTTCTCCTCATCATTGACGCAGGCTGTTAAAAATCTGAATCTACCTGATGTCAGATTCATCAACCAATATCACAGCTCCCTTCTGTATTTTAGCAAGAAACTCACTTTTGACTATCTGAGACAAGAATGGAGGTTCAATCGTGATTTGTCTACACGCGCAAGCATTGCGATTCGATGCCTGTTGTATCCCTTCTGGAAGCTCAAGGTCAAACGAACGCAAAACAACATCTACAGATTCAATTACATCAACAGCACAGTCTCTCTATTGCTCTCAGAATATGAGAAACCCATATTTGCTAAAATAATTGGGAAGAAGAGCCCGTCAAAATGCCACGTTATCCCCAATCCCCTTTCATGGGAAGATGTCGCGACTCCTGACATATTAAAACACAAGAAAAAAGAGGTGTTGATTGTATCTCGCATCTACAATAGCGAAAAAAGGATTGATTTGGCATTGAAGATTTGGAAAATCCTTCAATTGCAAGGGAAGACCGATGGATGGACATTACGTATCGTAGGGGATGGCATCCATAAGAATTATCTTATGGAAATAGCCAAATCGATGAATCTGCAAAATGTCATCTGGGAAAAACGTCAGGATCCGCGGCCTTTTTACAAAAGTGCCAGTATCTTTCTTTTGACAAGCATTGTCGAGGGGTGGGCACTTACACTTACGGAGTCGATGCAGACAGGTGTAGTACCCCTCGCATTCGACAGTTATCCGGCAGTAAGGTCCATAATCACCGATGGCAAAGATGGGTATATCGTGCCTTCGAAAGATGTGAAAAATATGGCAAGCAAACTCTGCCTCTTAATGGAGAACGACACCTTACGGGAGCGTATGGCATTAAATGGCCTGGACAGCTGCAGACGCTTTGAGATAAATGCAGTTATCGACCAGTGGGAAAGGATGTTAAAAAACTTATAACACCAATTATGAAGATACTTTGGATGTCATCTGTGCAGCTATCTGAGCATAAAACACTTATATCCGGCACTTGGATTCCGGGATTGTTTTCTCTCTTGAAAAGATATTACCCACAGCTTGAGATAATCAATCTCACCAAAGGGAATGCCTCCAAGAGCACAAAGATTAAAAACAGAGACTTGGTTGAATGGATAATACCCGCCAACACAAAAATGACAGCAACTGTCATAAACGAAATATCTCGAATCATCACGGAAGAAAAACCTGATGTAATCCAAGTATGGGGCACAGAGGATATCTGGGGAACATTCCCATTTATGCAGAAATTCCCGGAAATCCCGGCAATATTGGAGATTCAAGGCATATTGGCCAGTGTAAGCGAGGAGTTCTATGGAGGATTGACACCAATGGAATTGTTAAAATGCTGGAACATAAAAGAGTTCTTAAAACCCTCCTCCTCGTTGCCGGCAATTCGCCGGTTATACTCCCGGAATGTCGCCCGTGAACGGTTCATATTACGTAATTTCAACAATATCGGAGTTCAATCCACATGGAGCGCGGATGTCGTTAGGACATTCAATCAGGCGGCCAGACTTTATAAATCAGGAATAGCTCTACGTCCTGCATTTTATGAGTCAGGAAAATGGTCATCGGCAAACAATATCAGTGGCCATCCCCGCATATTCTCCACGGCATTAATCGGACAACCGCTGAAAGGAGCATACACTTTGTTCAAAGCATTTGCTATTGTCAAACAAAGGTTCCCTGATGCCAAATTAGTCCTCGCCGGAGTAAAAGAGGAGGGCATACGCAAGAGTGGATTTTGCCGTATGCTCACCAGATTCGCGAAGAAGAACAAATTCTTTGACTCCATTCATCATTTGGGAGCATCAAACGCGGAGCAATTGGCTGAGCAATATAGAACCGCATCTGTGTTTGTAAATCCCTCGAATTGGGAATCTTACAGCGTGGTTACCGCAGAGGCCATGTACATAGGGTGTCCTACTGTGGCATCCTACTCTGGAGCAATGCCTGAGCTTGGCCCTGACAGTTCAGTGATGTATTTTCCAAAGGGGGATTTCCGTATATGCGCATCACACATCATCAGAATACTTGAAGACAGGAATCTTGCCAATGATCTTTCACATAAGTCTATATTGATTGGTGAAGAGAGGCAAGATCGCGCTAAAATTGCCGAAAAGCAAATGGAAACATATCTCAAGCTGCTCAATTAATTTAGACATATTGATGTTAAACTTCTTGCTAAGCGGCATAGCATTGTTATCATATGCTGGCTTAAAATTCTGGCGGACAAAAATATTCTATCCCTCCATCGTGTTTTCAACAATGTGGGGATTGGCGTGCGTGGTTACCGGTTTGATTCTTGGAGGAGCGTTTGGCGAGCTTTTTCTTGATGATTACTATAAGTTCAGCTATCTTGACACTTATATCCCTTGGTTCGCCTTTATTTCCATCTCTGCATTCAGTTTGGCCCACAAGTTATTCCCAGGCAAGCAAGTCAATCTGTGTTTTAGCCTGGCATTCCTCACAAGGATTGTGAAAAGATACCATTGGATTATGTGGGTCAACTTCTTTGGAGGAATACTGAGGATAATTTTGATGGTGAGCTTAGTCGGAATTGACAGCGTGATGGATTACCGATTGGCTGCAAATGAAATGATGAACACAGGACTGGGCACAGTAGGATTGGTGTTCAGAATCACCTCATATGTTCAGATGCTCGCTAATTTCTATGTCGCGCTGGCCGGCTGTAAAGCGGGAATGCAGACATTGAAATTTAAAGAGGTTGTATTTTTGTTCATCCTGTATTCTCCCACACAATTGGCAACCGGTGGGCGACTGTTTATACTTTATTTCGTCCTTTTTTATTTTGGTTCTTTCTTGTTAGGGAGAGGTATTTCTTTGAATAAACATCGGTCGTTTTTGGAAAGACGCGAGAAAAAAACGATTCTCCTGGCTTTTGTAGGAATGCTTTCTTTGGTTTCTTTGATAGCGTTATCACGCCAATCAGAGACCAAACATGCCAACGAGTCTGCGATTGCTAAGTTTACATACATTTCCGAGGGGATGTTGGAATCCGAACATTATATGAAATTTTATCCCCCCGAAGAAATTTCTCCAGACTATGGAGAATTTCTTTTGACAGGTCGTTCAGAGATGTATTTGCAATATCGCAAATATTTGCTTATGACAAAAATGAGTTCAATAGTAATCAGTGCGATTACTTCTCTTTATACAGGCTTTGGGTACGTTGGCAGCCTTGTTGTCTGGGGTATTCTCGCATTCATATTGGAGGCGATTTCAATAAAATGCTTACGAAGATTGACCATAATCCGGTTCTTTGTTCTCCTTACAATACTTAAGATAATGTATGAAAGTATAATCTCCAATCCTATCCAAGGAAATTATGCTGTTTATGAATTATTAATTTTATTAGCGCTATTTTATAAACCTATTTTTAACGACACAAAAACATAATCTGTCTTTTATGAAGATTGCTGATAACTGCATAATCTCTACGGGTAGTACTGTCCGGAGAAATCTGGAAACGGCAAATTCTGTATATGGGATGTCGACTAAAATGATTCAAGAGCTTAAGACCAATGTGTCTTGGACAAAAGACGTATTCTGAGTAGCGAATAAACTTTGATAGCATCATTATGAGGATTTTCCTTGGTCATTTTCTGCCCCCACACATTGCGTCCAAAGCTGGCATAAGTGTAGCGGCAAGCAATTTTTCATACGACATTGCAACCAGCGGCATCTTTGATATGTCGTATTCTATCCTGCCAAATATCGCAAATAAGAATATTGACATACAAAAGTTTCGAGAGGAACGTTTACATATTTTCAATTCTAAGATAAGGGGCTTACCGTATCCATTTTGCAAATTAGCGCCTATAGTTGAACAATTGGCGCTTTTTGCCAGAATCCCTCGCGGCTCAAACTTGTGGGTATATAACATAACCCTTCTTAATCGGCTGCTATTGGCTATGCTTCGTGTATTTAAACCGTCTGTGGGCATATATCCCATAGTTTTGGACTATACACCCGGAACACCTTCTGCTGACAAGGAATTGAAAATCATCAACCAATCGCCTGGAAGAATTTCCCTGTCAAATTATCCTGAGATAAGCAAAGTCAACTTCAAATGTATGCCAGGCATAACGCCTGAAGATTGCACTCATCCTGAACTTGCAACGCCGGACTGCAGGTTCCTCTTGTCGGGAGTCTTATTGGAACAAATATCTTCCTTGTCAAAGGTCATCAAAGCTTTCAAGTCTTTGCCATCTGCGACATTGTTTCTGACTGGAGATATTTCCATCCGTAAAGATTTAACTGAGGAGTTGGCAAAGACTCCAAACATCAAAGTATTAGGCAACCTTAACAGAGATGAATTCCTTCGAGTTCTGAATGATGTCACATTCATCTTATCCACAAGGGATTCGTCCTATCCAGAGAACTTATGCAATTTCCCATCTAAGATAATCGAGGGGCTTCTCCATAACCGGGTTATAGTCTCCACCATCGAGTATCCTCAATTAGCCGACATTAAATATTTCAAGATTGGTGAAGATGTAGCTTCGATGACCAATGACCTCGGGCATATAATGTCATTGCCTCCCACAGAAATCAAAGAATACGCAAACCAAAGCCAACGAACCAAGACTCTGTTTTCTACATCTGTATGGCGAGAAGAGATGGGAATAATTGAGCGCCCATATGATTATGTGTATCTGACCAATACCCCAAGTTTCTACAAACTCCAACTTTGCCGCCAAATCGTTTCATCTGGCAAGAAAGTTTTACTTGTATTTTATGGATACGATTCTGCAGCTGTCAACATAAAGTTGGAGCGTTCTGGCGGAAATATAGATGGCGTTGATTATGTATTCATCAATAACGGGGATGCGGATAAACGGAATGCCTTCAAAATGTTTTTTAAGATCAGGAAACTTCTCCGCCATCTCAGATATCACAAATTGCTCTATTCGGGATGGATGGCTCCGGAATATAACCTGCTGAGCCTCTTCACCCCTCGGCATAATAATATCCTTATTTGCGAATCTTCAGTTTTTGATACCGACTTTTCTGGATTCAAGGGTCTAATAAAGCGTTTGATTGTTAGCAGGATGGGGGCTGTGCTGCCATCAGGAAAGCCTCACGCTGAGTTGTTTAAAAATATCGGATTCAAAGGCAAATGTAACGTGACAGGTAGTGTTGGCATCTTCAACAAAGGGCCACGCGAGTTTAAATTGAAATCTGCTAACAAACCATTGAAATACCTCTATGTGGGTAGACTTGTCGATGTCAAGAATGTGGAACTGCTTATTGATGTGTTTAACAGCAATGGCCAGTCGCTGACCATTGTCGGAGATGGCCTGCTTGCAGACACGCTGAAGTCCAAAGCAAAAAGCAATATAAAATTCCGAGGATTCATCGCCAATGAGCTGCTTGGAAATTTATATCAGGAACACGATGTGTTTATTCTGCCTTCGAAATATGAACCTTGGGGGCTGGTGGTGGAAGAGGCCCTGTATTGGGGGCTGCCGGTGATTGTGAGCGACCGGGTAGGTAGCTCCATCGACATGGTAAAGGATTTGGGCACCGGATTGATTTTCAAGTCGGGTGACAAAAATGACCTGCAGACATGCGTCGACAAGATGGAAAGGGAACATGACAAATTCCTCGGAAATGTCAAAGCCATAGACTGGATTGAAAAAGACAAGCGCCAGGTCGAGGCTTACCTTGATTTGATTGAAGGCTGATCATGAGGAGTTATAAGGAGAACACGACAAAGCACAGCTGGGTCGATGTGTCAAAAGGGATAGCAATATGCCTTATGGTCGTAGGCCATTCCTCCCTGCCACCGGTGGCAGGGAGATGGATATTCTCTTTCCATATGCCTTTTTTCTTTTTCATTTCGGCCTTGTTCACCAACTGGGACAAGGACACGCCGCGGCAATTCATCCTGAGAAAATCCAAAATCTTCCTTATTCCTTTCATTATATACTCCGCCATCAACCTCATTCTTCTTCCGCTCTCCCAAGGCATGTCTTTCTCGGAATACGCGTCAGAGGTATTGCGGGAAGGCTGGGGTGGGATAGCCCTGTGGTTCGTGCCGGTGTTCTTCCTGTCTTTGCTTGTGTGCAAGATGACTCCCAGACGATTCGTGTTCAACGCGGGCCTGTTGCTTCTTCTCGCCGGTTCGTTATTGAGCGAGTTCAACATCATTCTGCCGTGGGCACTCTCTTCGGTGCCTTTCGGAGCCGCTATAATGCTTTTCACAAGATATTTCAGACATGGAATCCGCGGTTTCATCAGCCGCCAGACCTTTACAGGCTGGCTGATTGTGATGGTTGCAGGATTGGTGGCATCGCTGTTCATCTCTCATTATTTCCGTCTGGATATGGCCTGCAACGACATATCTCCGACGATTCCTATCATCGCAGGCATAATCGGTGGAATATCCGTATGTGTCAGTTTGGCCAATCTTGCCTGTCGTTTGGAACTGCCGAAAGCCCTGCTGACTCACATCGGACGCAACACATATGAAATAATGGCCCTGTCGCAGGTGAGCATCCTGACGGCAGCTTTGTTTATTCCCCATATGCCTATCTTACGGTATCTCATCATGATTATCGTATTGGTGGCTGCGGTCTACCTAAGGAAATTCATCGAGGGTAAGTACTCCCGAGTGGAGGCAATCTGACAGTTGTTTATGAGAATACTTCATACCATTGAGGGCTTTGGAGCCAAGTTTGGAGGCATCGCCTCCTGCACACGCGATTTGCTGGCGGCGATGCAAAACGGCAAGGATGTGGTCGAGTTGCTCACACCCGGACTTAGAGACCATAGCGACAGGTTTCTGGGCGATGGCACCGCCTGGACTCGCAAGTGCGTCAATGACGGCATCGGTCCTTTCAACTATTCCCGGACAGTGACCAGGGAGCTGGACGCGGCCGGTTATGACATATACCATGTCAACGGCCTCTGGCAACATATCGACCACGCGACATGCTCATATGCCCGCAAGCATAGCAGGCCATATGTGATAACACCCCATGGAATGCTATATCCCACGGCTTTGAAAATCAGCTATTGGAAAAAATGGCCGATGTTAAAGCTTTGGTTCGACCGCGACATTCGGCTTGCATCCTGTATGCATGCCACATGCGAGGTCGAATATAACCATATCCGCGATTTCGGATACAAAGGTCCAGTTGCAATAATCGGCAATCCTGTCAATGTGCCGCCGTTCATTGACGAGATTTTTTCTTCACGTGAACGCGATATATGCAATGACTCTAAGGCAGTCACCAAGATCGGATTCCTTGGCAGGTTGCACCCCATCAAAAGAATAGAGGCCATAATACATGGAATGGCGGAGGCCACGCATCGCGCTGATGTCAGACTTGTGGTGATGGGGTCAGGAGACAAGGCGTATGAAGAGTTTCTGCATCGTGAAGTCAAACGGCTCGGGCTGGAGAAACAGGTGGAGTTTGCCGGATTTGTCAACGGGGAAGAGAAATTCAGAAAACTGTCACAGTTGTCTGCTTTGTTCGTCACGAGTGATATGGAAAACTTCGGTATGATTGTGCCGGAGGCATTGCTGGTCGGCACTCCGGTAATGGCCAGCCTCGGCACACCATGGAAGGAGTTGGAAGACCACAATTGTGGCTGGTGGCGCGACAATTCCCCTGAATCCGTTGCCCGGGTCATTGATGAGATTGCCGAAAAATCCCCGGCCGAACTGCTTGCGATGGGAATGAGAGGCCGGGAACTTGTCCTTGAAAAATATGAGGCCTCAAAAGTCGCGGCCAAAATGCTTCAATTATATTCCTGGTTGCTCAGGAAAGGGGAGAAACCTGATTTTGTCCACCTATCCTGACATCTTCGGATTACCAATATTACCACACGACCGCAAATGACCGACCTCAGCAAATATGACAATTCCTGGTACAACCCTGGAGGCAACAGCCTAAAGCGGTTGCTCTGGTATTTTGTCAACGCATTAGTAATCAAAAACCATCTCAACCCAATATCTGCCATACGAGTGAACGCCTTGAGACTCTTCGGGGCAAAAATCGGCAGGGGAGTAGTAATCAAGCCTGGCGTGAATGTCAAATATCCCTGGCATCTCAAAATCGGTGATTACTCCTGGATAGGAGAGGATGTCTGGATTGACAACCTCACGTCTGTCTCAATCGGCTCCAACTGTTGCGTGAGCCAAGGGGCAATGCTCCTTTGCGGCAACCACAATTTCCGTATGCCGACTTTCGACCTGATGGTGAAACCGATAACCGTGGAAGACGGAGCCTGGGTAGGCGCGAAAAGCGTGGTGTGTCCCGGTGTAACAGTGGGTCGGGATGCGATTCTGACTGTCGGATCGATGGCGACCGCCAATCTTGAAGCCGGGAAAATCTACCAGGGGATTCCGGCAGCGGCGAAATCCGTGAGATAGCGTCAAAATCCGGGCAGTACCATCGAGACATCACAACATAATGTATGATCATATTTCAGGAAAAGGCATCATAAACGGAATCTCATGGAGCGCGTTTGAACGTTTCTCCGTGCAGGGCATCCAGTTTGTGGTCTTTGTGTTGATGGCGAGAATACTGATGCCGACCGATTACGGTCTGGTCAGTATGCTTGCCTTTTTCATTGTCATCGCACAGCTCATAGCCGAAGGGGGACTGTCGCAGGCCATAATCCGCAAGCTCGACCACACTGAGGATGATTGTTCCACTGCGTTCTTTGTCAATGTAGCCATCGGCATCGGATCATACCTTGTTTTGTTTCTCATGGCTCCGGTCATTGCCAGGTTTTATGAAGAGCCGGAGCTGACTTGCCTGCTGCGTGTTCTCGCGCTCTGCATCATAATACAGTCCACACTGGTGGTCCACCGGGCCATACTGACATCCTGTCTTGACTTCAAGACTCAGGCGAAATCCACATTGGTGGGTGCCTTGGTTTCCGGCATCACTGGGCTGTTGATGGCCTACAACGGTTGCGGGGCGTGGTCTATCGTGGGGCTCCAGATAACCAACCAGGTGGCCACGGCCATCACTCTGTGGATAGTCACCGACTGGCGCCCGAGAATGCGTTTCTCCACCCGGTCGTTCCGCAACCTGTTTGGATTCGGCTCAAAATTGCTTGCCTGCAATGTGCTTGACAGCATCTACCAAAGCCTCTGCACCCTTGCCATCGGCAAGGTCTTCTCGGCTTATGCCCTTGGATGTTACAGCAATGCCAGGCAGCTTGGAAGCATCTCATCGGAAAACCTGTCTCGTGTGGTACAACGCGCCACATATCCGTTGTTCTGCAATTTCCAGAAAGACCTGCAACGTCTCCAGAACGGGGTGAGGAATTATCTCCGGCTCGCCACATTCTTCATATCACCGCTTATGATCGGTCTGGCTGCCATCGCCGAACCATTGACGCTGGCCCTCATCGGCCAGCAATGGCTCTACACCGCACACCTGCTGAGACTCCTCTGCTTCTCATTCATGTTTTTCCCGCTGAATTCGATAAACTACATGATTCTTGAGATCAAAGGCCATGGCTCCACCTACCTGCGCCTGCAGACTTTCAACGTGGTCTGCGGCCTTGTGCTGCTGGCCGCCATGTTGCCGTTCGGACTGTCGGCGGTCTGTTGCGGCCTTTTCGCCAATTCCGTGATAAGCTTCGCGGTCAACGCCCATTTCGCCGGCTCAAAAATCGGCCTTGGCATCATGAGCCAGGTCAAGGCGATACTGCCATCGCTCGCCAACGCTGCCATCACCGGGATAGTGGTGTATGGAGTACAGTCGATACTGGTGGGAGAGTGGCTGCGGGTTCTGGTGGGCATACTCGTAGGTTTGCTGTCATACATCGGCCTGTCGGTGGTTTTCCTGACAGGCACATGTGAACTTGTCGTCGATCTGTTGCGCAACAAGAAATGATGTCATCCATCAATAGCCTCCTCACAAACGACAGAGCGAACCGCGTCTTTTGCCTGGCACTCGTCATACTTATGTGTCTTCGCCATGCCGTCGGTGTCGCGATACCGCTCTCGTTCGTCTCATTACTGTCCCTGGCGGTTTTCTTGACATCACATCCACGGCGTACTTTCCTTAACAAATCTCTCGCGTGCTTTGTCGCCATCTACGGACTAAGCCTGTTGTTGCATCCCGCTCCGGAGCCTTGGCTGAGAACACAGCGATTCCTGGCATTCCTGATAGGGATGCTATGTTTTTCCCCGTTGTTGACCTCAGACAGCCTTGCGAAGACCCGTCTAAGAATCTCCGCAATAACCTATTATGTCTTGTCTGCTATGGTTTTCCTCTCATTTCTTGTCTGGCTTGCCAGCTTCATACGGTTTGGAGAGGATGGCATATGGAAATCCGGAATCCATAATTACGGATTCTGTGGGATATTCAAGGTGGGAATGGTGTTGTCTCCGGTTTCGGCCATAATCGCCATAACGTCGGCATTCCTGCTGCTGGAAGGTAAATGCAAAATCAAGCCATTTCTTAATGGCCTCATACTCTTTACTGGGATAATAATGTGTGTGGCCGGAGGTTCGCGGATTGCATCCGTCGGTCTTTTCCTGTCGCTCGCCTCTCTTCTGATTATCAAACGCCACGTTCTGGCACAAATGCTGCATAGCCGGCTGGCGATAGCAATGGCCCTGTCTGGCACAATCCTTCTGATTGCGTCGTCTCCATATGCCTTGTCTGTCATCCGGCATAAAAACATGATAGGGGAGAGCCATGGCTCACTGTTCTATTCGCGGGAGCGACTATGGCATGACCGCATCGAGGAGTTTGCCTCATCTCCACTCACTGGTATCGGATATGCCAATGAGTTCCCGTCGGAAAGAAACAAAGGCAGTCTCACAGAAATCGAGCCTGGCTCATCCTGGCTCGCCCTGATGAGCTACGGGGGGCTGGTCGGCCTCGGTTGTTTCCTGTGGTTTTCAAGCAGCCTTGCCAGGATGCTTTATCGCATCCGTGACGACGGGCGGTTTCCCATCTGCCTGGCCATTCTGCTGTTTCTCGTCATCAACGCCTTCACCGAAGGCTGGCTCATGTTTGCCGGCTCCATCATCTTCCCGGTTTTCTGGCTTGCGACATCAGCGGTCTGGGCTGCGACATGCAACCGAAAAAAGCATAACATCAAATCCTCATATGAAAACGACTGAAGACTCTTTCAAGAAAAATCCTGTGAAGATTTCTGTGATCACAGCCACTTGGAATTCAGGGGCCACCATTGAAGACACCCTCCGCAGCGTGCTTGACCAGACATACGGCAATGTAGAGCATATAATAGTCGATGGCAACAGCGACGACTCCACAATGGAGACCGTCAGGAAATACGCCGACAAATACCGCAGCCGCGGGCTTGAGCTGAAATGGGTCTCCGAGCCTGACAACGGCATATATGACGCTATGAACAAGGGCATCACCCTCGCCTCTGGAGACATCGTAGGGCTGCTGAACTCAGACGACTTCTTCACCGCTCCTACCGTCCTTGAAAAAATCGCGTCAGCGTTTCATGGCAAAGGAAACGAAATCGATGCGGTCTATGGCGATGTCCACTATGTCAACCCAGACAGGCTGGGCAAATCAGTAAGATATTACAGCTCCAGGGCCTTCACCCGCGATAGGATGAGGATGGGATTCATGCCGGCCCATCCATCGTTTTATTGCCGACGTGGCATATACAAGGAGTATGGCTTGTTCGACATATCTTTCAAAATCGCCGCCGACTTCGAGCAGCTGTTGCGGATGATTTATATCCATCGGATAAAGACCCACTACATTCCGATGGATTTCGTCACGATGCGCACCGGGGGCGCGTCATCCTCTGGTTTCAAGTCCCACCGCCGTATTTATGCCGAACATCGCAAGGCATATGAAAAAAATGGCGTTAACTCCAATTTCTTCCTTGAATCACTCAGATACCTCTACAAGATAACAGAGGTTTGCAAAGCCAACCTGCATTAAGGTAAAAGCGCTGTATCAATCATATAAAATCATATGTGATATGCCGGTCACTCATAACGAGAACCGGCATTGTCATTTTATTAGTCCGCCGTCGAATCTGCCGACCAACGCATATGTCAGTTTTCAAAAGTTCTCCAAAATAAATCACAAACATCTATATTTCAATCAGATACATTTTGCCTATCCCTAAAAAGTTTTCCAAAACAGAAAACTTTTATCATTTTTATTCGTCAAAAGTATTGCCTGTTTGTCAATTTCTGATTAACTTTGCTGATGGTTTGATTGCCTCCCGCCAGGCATCATCAGCTTATCTGTTAACATACAATTTCTTACCGGAAAACCCCAATAAAAATGATACAGACCGTACTCAAACGCGATGGCCGCGTTGTCGGATATAACGAAGAAAAAATCAAAGCCGCCATACGCAAGGCCATGCTCCAGACTCCGCTCGGCGAAGACGAGTCGCTAATCCACAAAATCGCCGACCGCATCGGAGTTTCCGGCAAGGAACAGATGACAGTGGAGGAGATTCAGGACCGCGTGGAGCTGGAACTCATGAAGTCCCCCCGAAAGGAGGTGGCCAAGAGATATATCGCCTACCGTGACCAGCGCAGTATAGCCCGCAGGGCCAAGACCCGCGACATATTCCTGGAAATCATCGAGGCCAAAAACAACGACATCACCCGCGAGAACGCCAATATGAACACCGACTCGCCAGCGGGAATGATGATGAAGTTCGCGTCGGAGACCACCAAG
Source organism: Bacteroidales bacterium (assembly GCA_910575615.1). Taxonomy (GTDB): domain Bacteria; phylum Bacteroidota; class Bacteroidia; order Bacteroidales; family Muribaculaceae; genus UBA7173. The sequence goes on from CAJTEX010000004.1 coordinate 61,276, forward strand.
CCGTTTGTCGACGACTACCTGCTCACGCCCGAAGCCCGGCAGGCCGTGAAAGACGGATACCTCCACATCCACGACAAAGACTATTACCCCACAAAATCCCTTACCTGCGTGCAACACCCGCTGAACAACATCCTTCAGCACGGGTTCATTGCCGGGCATGGCGAGTCAAGGCCCGCCAAACGAATCGAGACTGCAAGCGTGATCGCCTGTATCTCACTTGAGACTGCCCAGAACGAGATGCACGGCGGCCAGGCAATTCCAGCCTTTGACTTCTACCTCGCGCCATTCGTGAGATTTTCTTACATAGAGGAACTGAAAAAAGCTGAAGCGATAACCGGCGAAGACCTGTCTGACATATATGAAGCCCCTGTCAAGGATTACATCAAGCGTCCGCTCGATGGGCTGAAAGGGAAGAATCGCGCCATGCAGCACGCTATGAATTGCACTGTCAGCCGCGTTCACCAGGCCATGGAGGCTTTCATCCACAACATGAACACCATCCACTCCCGCGGAGGCAACCAGGTGGTTTTCTCCTCAATCAACTACGGCACCGACACGTCTGCCGAGGGCCGTTGTGTGATCCGGGAGTTGCTGCAATCCACATACGAAGGCGTTGGCAATGGAGCCACTGCCATTTTCCCTATACAGATTTGGAAAAAGAAACGCGGCGTGAACTATGAGGAGGGTGACCCCAACTACGACCTCTACCATGAGGCCTGCAAGGTCACAGCCCGACGCTTTTTCCCCAACTTCGTCAACCTCGACGCCACATTCAACCACCACGAGAAATGGGACGCCTCAGACCCCGAACGTTATTTGTATGAGGTGGCCACCATGGGATGCCGCACACGCGTGTTTGAGAACCGATACGGCGAAAAGACATCGATTGGGCGAGGTAACATCAGCTTCTCCACAATCAACATCGTCAGAATCGCCATAGAATGCATGTCTATACGCGATGAGGAGGAACGCATCGAGCGCTTCTTCAAGAAGCTCGACGATGTGATGGAAATCACCGCCCGCCAGCTGAACGACCGGTTTGACTTCCAGAAGACAGCCCTCGCCAAGCAGTTCCCGTTGTTGATGACCCGCCTTTGGAACGGTTCTGAAAAGCTTGGCCGCACCGACACCATTGAGCCGGTGATCAACCAAGGGACACTCGGAATCGGATTCATTGGCCTCGCCGAATGCCTCGTGGCACTCACAGGCAAACATCACGGCGAGTCGGATGACTCGCAGAAACTCGGCCTGCGCATCATCTCCCACATGCGTTCGCGCGCAAATGAGTTCTCTGAGGTTTATGGCCACAACTTCTCAATCCTCGCCACTCCGGCAGAGGGGCTGTCTGGAAAGTTCACATCCAAAGACCGCAAGAGCTTCGGAATACTCCCCGGCATCACCGACAAAATCTACTACACCAACTCCAACCATGTGCCGGTCTACTACAAATGCTCTCCCCGGCACAAGGCAAAAATCGAAGGTCCTTACCACGAGCTGACGCGCGGCGGACACATTTTCTATGTGGAAATCGACGGCGACGCCACCCACAACCCGCAGGCCATAGCCGACATCGTGGACCTGATGGACAAGAACAACATAGGATACTGCTCTGTCAACCACAACCGCAACCGCTGTATGGAATGCGGCTATGAAGACGCGTCAGAGAACCTGGAGTGTTGTCCTAATTGTGGAAGCCACGACATAGACAAGCTACAGCGAATAACCGGCTATCTCGTTGGCACCACCGACAGATGGAACTCCGCGAAACTCGCCGAACTCAAAGACCGCGTGATCCACAAATGACTGCGACAAGCCGAGCCTGTAATAGCCCAACATTGAGAGTGCTTGACATAATCCCCGGGACATCAGTAGATGGTCCGGGGTTGCGCACCTCCATATATTTCGCCGGCTGCGCCCACAGGTGTCCTGGTTGCCACAACCCGCAGTCATGGGATTTCACTGCCGGGAATGAAATGAGCATCAACGAAATCGTGGAGGAGGTCGACCGACACGGATTCAATGTCACCTTTTCAGGAGGAGACCCGCTCTATCAGCTTCCGGCCCTGATTCCGCTGGCCAAGGCCCTGCGGGAAAAGGGTTACACTATCTGGTGCTACACTGGTTTCAGATATGAGGAAGCAATATCCATCCCGGAGGCATGGAGCTTGCTCGAAAACATCGAAGTGCTTGTCGACGGCCCATACATAGAGTCGGCAAAAGACTCGTCCCTGCTTTTCAGGGGTTCGTCCAACCAACGTCTGATAGACATAGCATCAACTTCACCCGGCAACATACATCCCTGGCATACATCGTTTTAAATTTGACAGCAAAATATGCCGTCAGTCAAAGCGGCTCCTATCCCGAACCATTTCAGACAGCACGTTGTTTAAAATTCGTGTAGATGTTTGAAAGAACCTAAAACAGATTCATAAATCTCGACCGAATTTTATCATTAATGTTTTAAAGAAAATGAAAAAGTATCTTTTAGTGCTTGTCGCCGTCATCGCGACCGCATTCGCCTCACAGGCCCAAAGGGCAGAACTCTACTTTGGCTACGGCGGCTACACCCAGATGGATGCCACAGACATGCACGACGACTGGGACCATGTCAACAACGCCTGGGGCGCTGTGACCATCGGCGTGAACTTCAATGTGGCCCCCAAATTCTGGTTAGGCCCAAGTTACTCGATCTCCAGCACGACAACAAAGGGAGGCCCCCACCACTCTTCAATCCTCTACAATGTCGTGATGCTCAACGGCCGTTACCAGTATTGGAACAACCGGATAGTAAAGCTATACGGCCATCTCGGACTTGGCGCGGAAATCTCACATATGATGCCGAAACATCACGACTCTTACAACAAGGCTTATTTCGCATATCAGATTTCCCCGCTTGGGGTTGAGGCGCAGATAGGCAGGAATGCCAGCCTGTATGGAGAGCTGGGCTTCGGGGCCCAGGGCTTGTTGCAAGTGGGGTTCAGATTTGGTCTCTGAGGGCTTCTGAATGACTTTCTGACAAAAAAACATCAGTTTGTAAAACTCAAAAAAAATATCTACCTTTGCAAGATGGAATGGGTTGCCCCGTTCCATCTTGATTTTATGGAAAAAACCACATCCGACATAAAAAACATAGCCGTCCTCGGCTCAACGGGCTCAATAGGGCGACAGACGCTTGAAGTCTGTGGCGAATATCCCGACCGGCTTCGGCCGGTTGTGCTGGTGGCCGGTCGCAAGGTGGATGAACTTGCGATGCAGGCCTTGAGATGGAAGCCCAAAATGGCTGTCATTGCCGACACCTCTCTTGAGCCTCGGTTACGGACCCTTTTGGAAGGCTCCGGCATAACTGTCGCATCCGGAGACCAGGCGGTCAAAGAGGCCATGACACTCGAAGAGGTAGACATAGTGGTGACTGCCACTGTGGGTTACAGCGGTCTGGCCCCCACATTGTCGGCCATAGACGCTGGCAAAGATATCGCATTGGCCAACAAAGAGACCCTTGTGGTCGCCGGCGACCTTGTGACGCGCAGACTCGCGTCAAGCCGGTCAAAAGTCATACCGGTCGACTCTGAACACTCGGCGATATACCAGTGTCTTGTCGGTGAAGCCCCGGAATCCGTGAAGAAGCTCATAATCACAGCTTCCGGCGGCCCGTTCCGCACATGGCCACACGAAAAAATCGCGGCTGCCACGAGCGCAGACGCGCTGCGACACCCCAACTGGTCCATGGGAGCAAAAATAACCATCGACTCCGCGACGATGGTCAACAAGGCCTTTGAGATAATCGAAGCACGATGGCTTTTCGGCATATCACCGGAAAAAATCGAGGCCATCGTCCATCCCCAGTCCATAGTGCATTCAATGGTCGAGTTTGTGGACGGCTCAATAAAAGCACAGCTGGGACTGCCAGACATGCGCGGCCCCATACGATACGCGCTGGCCGGAGCCACACGGCCGGCGACAGCCTGCCAGGGGCTTGATTTCCGCACATTGTCGACACTCACTTTCGAGCAACCCGACGCAAGCCGTTTCCCCGGAATCACATTGGCCCATATCGCATTGGAGAGAGGCGGCCTTGTGCCTTGTGTCATCAATGCCGCCAACGAAATCGCGGTATCTGCATTTCTACAAGACAAGATAAGGTTCACTGACATATTCCCGCTGATAATGACAGCTGTCGACACTCTCGGGAGCAATGTCGCAGCCCCGTCATATGAAGACTACGTGGAATGCAACCGTGTCTCCCGGGCCAAAACCGCCGAGTTTATAAAACACGGCAAACCGCTACATTTTTAACACACTATCCTTTCCCACATTCGCATAACAATGGAATCATTTCTCATAAAAGCCCTGCAACTCATAGCCGCCCTTTCGCTGCTCGTGGTCATACACGAGTTCGGACACTTCCTGTGGGCCAGAATATTCAAAATCAGAGTGGAGAAGTTCTACCTCTTCTTCAATCCTTGGTTCTCGCTCGCCAAATGGAAGCCCAAGAACAGCGACACAGAATATGGCATCGGCTGGCTGCCCCTTGGCGGCTACGTCAAAATCGCCGGCATGATTGACGAGTCCATGGACAAGGAGCAGATGGCCCAGCCCGCGAAACCTGACGAATTCAGGGTGAAGCCGGCATGGCAGAGGCTCCTTGTGATGACAGGCGGCGTGCTTAACAATTTCATACTTGCGATAATAATCTATGCCGGAATCGCATGGTATTGGGGAGAAAAGACCATCCCTTATGAAAACGCTTATGAGGGGATGGATTTCGCCCCGGCAGCCGTGGAGATGGGGTTCCGCAAAGGTGACATACTGCTTGCTGCCGACGGCAATAAAATCGACCAGAACGACCGTGGCCACCTCTTCAAGTTACTTGAATCCAAAACAGTCACCGTCTTGCGCGACCACCGCGACACAGTCGACATCCAGCTTCCGGAAAACGCAATCGAGAAGCTCGACCCCGAACAGGGATTCATGGGATACCGCATACCGGTTTTCGTAAAGAATGTGATTCCCGGCGAGCCGGCCGCACATGGGGGATTCCTGACTGACGACCGCATAATCGCCGTGGGGGATTCTCTCACCCCCTCATTCGGCGAGCTTTCCCAAGCCCTGTATCTCAATGGTGGCCGCCAGACCACAGTGACATTGCTGCGTGGAAACGACACTATCAATGTGGCGGTGACTCCGACCTCCGACGGCAAACTCGGGTTTGAACTCAAAAAGCCACTTGAAGTCTTCGTGTGTGACACCACCCGTTATGGCTTTCTGCAATCCATCCCAGTCGGCGTGACCAACGGCACTGACATGCTTGTCACATATGTAGGCTCGCTCAAGCATATCTTCTCAAAGACAGGCGCACAGTCGATAGGCGGCTTCGGAGCAATCGGCAACATGTTCCCGCCGAAATGGGAGTGGCGCACTTTCTGGGAGATGACGGCATTCCTGTCCATAATCCTGGCGTTCATGAACCTGCTCCCTATACCGGCTCTCGATGGCGGCCATGTCGCATTTCTGCTGTGGGAGGTCATCACTCGCCGCAAACCATCCGAGAAATTCCTCGAAAAAGCCCAGATGGCAGGAATGCTGTTCCTCATCGCCCTGCTTATATATGCAAATTTCAACGACATCTACAGGTTCCTGATAAAATAAAGAAACCCCAATGAAGATACTCCGATTAAAAAAAGGGAAAGAAGAATCGCTCGACCGTTTCCATCCATGGGTGTTCTCCGGCGCATTGGCCGAACCGTTGCCTGACGGACTCGAAGAGGGTGAAGTGGTCGGCGTGGAAAGTTCGACAGGCCGCTTCATCGGCACCGGTCATTTCCAGATCGGATCAATCGCCGTCAGGATTCTCGACTTCTCGCAACGTGAAATCGACGCTTCATTCTTTGCCGAAAGGCTCAAGGAAGCATTCGCTGTCAGGGAAGCCCTGGGCCTGAAACGCCCCGACAACAACGCTTTCAGACTTGTGCATGGCGAGGGAGACTTTCTGCCCGGGCTGGTGATTGACATATACGGCCCTACCGCTGTCGTGCAGGCCCACTCCCCGGGAATGCATTATTGCCGTGACATCATAGCCCGCGAGCTTGTGGGCCTTGAGGGCCTTGGGGTCTCAAATGTCTATTACAAATCTGAGACCACATTGCCTTTCAAAGCCCGGCTTGACCCGCAGAACGACTATCTCATCGGAGAATTTTCAGGAAGCGAGGCCATTGAAAACGGACTCAGGTTCAACATCGACTGGCTGCGCGGACAGAAGACAGGCTTCTTTGTTGACCAGCGCGACAACCGGTCGCTGCTCGAGCATTATTCCCGGGGGCGCAAGGTCTTGAACATGTTCTGCTACACAGGCGGCTTCTCTGTGTATGCGATGAGGGGTGATGCCCGGCTGGTCCATTCTGTTGACTCCTCAGAGAAAGCCATAACATTGACCGACGCCAACATAAGCCTGAATTTCCCCGGAGACACCCGACACAAATCTTTCGCGGAGGATGCCTTCAAGTTTCTCGACAAAATGGGAGATGGGGACTACGACCTTGTCGTGCTTGACCCTCCGGCTTTCGCCAAACACAGGAGTGCGCTGCGTAACGCCTTGAGGGGTTACCAGAAACTCAACTTCAAGGCAATGGAGAAACTTGCCAAAGGCAGCATCCTGTTTACATTCTCTTGCTCGCAGGCTGTCAGCCGCGAGCAATTCCGGCTCGCGGTGTTCTCTGCGGCGGCACAGAGCGGAAGGAAAATCCGCATCCTGCACCAGCTGACACAACCGGCCGATCATCCGGTCAACATCTACCATCCAGAAGGGGAGTACCTTAAAGGGCTCGTCCTGTATGTAGAATAATCACCCCATTGACTACAAACCCAGAAACAAGCCACATATGAAATTTAATAAGTCATTGGCCATCGCCACCGTAATGGCCTCCATTTTCCCGACAATGGCAAACACTCTCGACCCCAATAATCCCTCCGGAACAGTCGTTGACCGCTTCGCAGACATCGAGGTACTCCGTTACGTCGTGCCAGGTTTCCAGGACTTGTCCCTAAATCAGAAAAAACTCATTTACTTCCTGACAGAAGCCGCCCTCCAGGGACGTGACATCATCTGGGACCAGAATGGCAAATACAACCTTCCCCTTCGCCAGATGCTTGAAACCGTCTACACCAACTACGAAGGAGACCGCGAGTCAAAAGACTTCAAGGCCTTCGAGACCTATCTGAAACAGGTGGAATTCGGCAACGGAGCCTATCATCACTACTCGATGGACAAGTTCACTCCCGGGTTCTCCTCTGACTGGCTTGGCGAGCAGTTGCGCGTCCTTGCCGACAAAGGCATCTACAAGCGGTCACCTGAAGAACTGCGCCCCATCCTCAGCTTGATTTTCGACCCAACATTTATGCCCAAGAGGGTAAACCAGGCCGCAGGGGAAGACCTCATACTCACATCAGCCTGCAACCTGTATGACAATATCTCCCAGCCGGAAGTAGAGGGATATTACGCTGCACTCAAGGACACCACTGACCTGACACCGATTTCGTATGGACTGAACTCGCGCCTGGTAAAGACCCCTGCCGGAGACATCAAGGAGGAGGCATACATGCTTGGCGGATATTATAGCGATGCAATCGCCCGAATCATAGACAACCTTGAAAAGGCCAAGAAATACGCCGAGTCTCCCAAGCAGGCTGCCGTAATTGACGAGCTCATCAAGTTCTACCGCACCGGCGACCTCAAACTCTTCGATTCTTATTCGATTCTCTGGACAGAGGACACTGAATCACAGGTTGACTTCATCAACGGATTCATCGAAAGCTATGGCGATCCCCTAGGAATGACCGGCTCATGGGAGTCCATCGTCAATTTCCGCGACGAGAAAGCCTCGGCCCGCACCAAAACGCTTGCTGCGAATGCACAGTGGTTTGAAGACAACTCGCCTGTCGATCCCCGCTTCCGCAAACCGGAAGTGAAAGGCGTAAGCGCGAAAGTCATCAACGCTGCCATCCTCGCCGGCGATGCCTATCCCGCCACTCCCATCGGCATAAACCTGCCTAACGCCAACTGGATTCGTGCGGCCCATGGTTCGAAATCAGTGACCATCGAGAACATCACCCGTGCATATGATGACGCGTCACACGGTAATGGTTTCAACGAGGAGTTTGTCATCGACCAGCCCACACGCGAGCTCCTTGACAAATACCTCTTCATCACCGACAACCTCCACACTGACCTCCATGAATGCCTCGGCCATGCGTCAGGCCGCCTGCTCCCCGGTGTGGATCCCGACGCGCTGAAAGCCCACGGTTCGACACTGGAGGAGACCCGCGCCGACCTCTTCGCCCTTTATTATCTGGCCGACCCAAAGCTGCTTGAACTTGGCCTGCTTGACAATCCCGACGCATACAAGGCCGAATATTACAAGTACATGCTCAACGGCCTTATGACCCAGCTGATGCGCATCGAGCCGGGCAAGGATGTAGAGGAGGCACATATGCGCAACCGCAAGCTGATTGCCGAATGGGCGTTTGAACACGGCAAGAAAGACAATGTGGTGGAATATGTCGTCAAAGATGGCAAGACTTTCGTGAGAATCAACGATTATGCAAAACTCCGCGACCTCTTCGGTCAGCTGCTCAATGAAATCCAGCGCATAAAGAGCGAAGGCGATTATGCCGCCGGAGAGGCTCTTGTGGAAAAATACGCCGTCAAGGTAGACCAGAAACTCCACCAGGAGGTGCTTGACCGCTATGCCTCACTTGACATCGCTCCCTACAAAGGATTCGTGAATCCTGTGTACGTGACCGTGGACGCCAACGGCAATCCTACATCTGACGAAGAGAAGATCACCGATGTCAAAGTTGTCTATGACGAAGAGTACATGCCTCAGATGCTCCGTTATTCCAAGGAATATTCCCCGCTGACGAAGTAACGCTGGCAAATACCCGTTATCCACTCACACATTCCCTCTCCTCAAGAAAACGAACAACTGCATATGCTGACATACAACACAAGGCTGAAAAGGCTCGCGATGCCCGAATATGGCCGTAACCTCCAGCAGATGGTCGACCATTGTCTGACCATCGAGGACCGGGAGGAGCGCAACCTTTGCGCCAGATCCATCATACGCGCTATGGAACAGCTCTTCCCTGAGCTGAAACTCCCGGAAAACGCCCACAAGGTATGGGATCACCTGGCCATAATGTCTGACTTCAAGCTCGACATCGATTATCCCGAGGATGTGGTCAAGCCCGACGACCTGGCGACATTGCCTGAAAAGGTGCCATACGACCAGGCCCGCATACGGCAACGCCATTACGGCAAAATCACCGAACAAATGATTGTCAAGGCCGCGGCCATGGAGCCGGGTGAGGAGCGTGACGCGATAGTGATGCTCCTGGCAAACCATATGAAGAAACAAATGCTCGCTTTGAGTCCTGACGGAGTCGACGACCGAAAGATTTTTGCCGACCTTGCGATGTATTCAAAGGGGGAGCTGCGCCTTGACCCGGAGACACACCGGCTCCACGAATTCAAGGAGATGCCCAAGCCTCAGAGTGGAAAGAAAAAGAAAAAACGGAAATGATTTCCCTGACAGACATCCAGCCGGCAGGCAAATTTCTCAAGCCCCATGGTGTCAATGGAGAAATCTCGATTCTGAGAGACAATGACATCATTGATTTCAACGACTGCAGATGTGTGGTCGTCGAGATGGATGGTATCTTCGTCCCGTTCTTCATCAACTCGGTGCGCCCGAAAGGCGCGGACACAGACCTGGTGACGATTGACGGCATCTCTGATGAACGCCACGCAGCCACGCTTACCAACAAGACTGTCTACATCCTCCGCTCTGACATCCCCGAGGAAAGCACCGACGATTCCGGTGATGGATTTTACGCCGAAGACTTCATCGGATTTGATGTCAGAATCTCAGGGATGGGGCTGCTGGGAAAAATCAGCGGGATAGAGGACTCAACGGCCAACTATCTCTTCATAATCGAAACCACCGACGGGAGGAATTTGTTGATACCTGTAGCGGATGAGTTCGTGACGGGAATCGACACCGACAGCCGGTCAATAGAGATGGACCTGCCGGAAGGATTGATTGACATCCAGTGACAAGTCTGCCCCGCAGATTCACAAGACAAATCAACTTGACAACACTAACAACGACCTGTTTATGGAATTTGATGAACTCAGAGCGGTAGCCTTCATTAACGACAGACTGCGTGAGGCCGGCCGCAAGCCATATCCCGAAGACGAGGTGCTGAACGTCATCGACATGATATGGGACTTTTATGAAGAAAACGGTCTTCTCGACGTTGACGCGGCCGATGATGACACTGATGACGACATCGAGCCGGACATGATAGATTACGTCACAAGAATGTTGCGTAAAGACAAAGGAGCATCAATCGCTCCGGAGGATGTGCCGCTCATGGTACGTGCCGAAGTCGACTACGAGGATTCTGTCCTCTGACAACTGCATTCACAAAACTGAGGAGTCAAATCTCAAACGTCCTACTAAAAAGCTATCCCGATGAGGAGGATTTACAGAAATATCCTGACAACCCTGGTCTTGGCCAGTGGCATATGGCAGGTGACCGGCGCGCAAGAGCATGTGGCTTCCGGCGCGAACCAGGAGTTGCCGGCCGAGGAGATGACCATCGAACAGACACTCGCCGTGCCGGAAGTCCCGGCCAAACTCAACGCATATGTGAAAGGGTATATGAAGCGTGAGGCTCTCGCGCTTCACAAGGCAGGCTACAAGGTAGAGACTATGAGGAAAGGGGAGATTGTGATAGCCACCATCCCGACCGACCGGCTGTTTGAGCCAAACGACACCCTTTTGTCAAAATCAGCCGCGTCTCTGTTAAAGCCGTTCCTACCTTATTTCAAGGTGCCGGGAAAATTCAAGATAGTGCTGGCGCTCCACACAGATGACTCAGGCTCAGACTCATACCTGTCTTCTTTGTCCGAGAAAAGAATCGTGTCCCTGTATGATTACTTCGACTCCAACGCCACTGCGACTGATTCACTTACAGGATATCCTATGGCAGCCAACGAACCGCTGAAAGAGAACAATTCGCGTGGCAACCGCGCCGAGAACCGTCGTCTTGAAATCTATATCGTCCCCGACAAAGGGCTTATAGAGGAGATGAAGAAGTCGAAGTGATGACTATCCGCGACATTACATCGGATTGCAACCCTTTGAAGATAAACCAATTTTTCGTAACTTTGCGGTATAATTCAACCGGAAATCATAATTTTTGCAATGGCAAAAGAACTTAAAGACCTGACAAAACGTGCCGACAACTATTCCCAATGGTACAATGACTTGGTAATCAAGGCTGACCTGGCAGAGCAGTCGCCTGTCAGAGGCTGTATGATCATCAAGCCATACGGATATGCCATCTGGGAGCGCATGCAGCATACCCTTGACGAGATGTTCAAGGCAACCGGCGTACAGAACGCTTATTTCCCTCTTCTCATCCCGAAATCATTCCTTTGCAAAGAGGCCGAGCATGTCGAAGGCTTCGCAAAAGAATGCGCTGTCGTTACCCACTACCGTCTCAAAAACGACCCCAACGGCACTGGTGTCGTCGTCGACCCAGACGCACGCCTCGAAGAGGAGCTTATAATACGTCCGACTTCCGAGACAATCATATGGAACACCTATCGCAACTGGATCAACTCCTATCGCGACCTGCCGATTCTCTGCAACCAGTGGGCGAATGTGATGCGCTGGGAGATGCGTACCCGCATGTTCCTGCGCACCAGTGAATTTCTTTGGCAGGAAGGCCACACGGCCCATGCCACCCGCGATGAAGCCGAAGCCAAGGCAAAAGAGATGCTTGAGGTTTACCGCGAATTCGCTGAAAAATATCTAGGAATCCCTGTGGTGACCGGAGTGAAGAGCGCCAATGAGCGTTTTGCAGGTGCGATTGACACATACACCATCGAAGCAATGATGCAGGACGGAAAGGCCCTGCAGTCTGGCACAAGCCACTTCCTGGGGCAGAATTTCGCCAAGGCATTCGATGTGACATTCGTCAACCGTGACAACCAGCCTGAATATGTATGGGCCACCTCGTGGGGTGTCTCCACCCGTCTGATGGGTGCTATGATCATGGCTCATTCCGATGACAATGGTCTGGTGTTGCCTCCCCACATCGCGCCGATACATGTGGTAATCGTTCCCATTTACAAGAACGATGAGCAGCGTGATGCCATCACCGCCGCTGTGGCCCCCATAATCGACGAACTCCGCGCCCTCGGCATAAGGGTAAAATATGATGACGCAGACAACCGCCGTCCCGGCTTCAAGTTTGCCGACTATGAACTCAAGGGCGTGCCTGTTCGTCTCGCGATCGGTGCCCGCGACCTTGAGAACGGCACAGTGGAACTGATGCGCCGCGACACCCTGGAGAAACAGGTCGAGCCTCTTGAAGGCATCGCAAAGTTCATCCAGAACCTTCTTGAGGATATTCAGCAGAACATCTACGACAAGGCGTTGAAACACCGCCAGGAGATGACTCGCGAGGTAAACTCCTATGAAGAATTCAAGGAGGAGATTGAGAAAGGCGGCTTCCTGCTCTGCCATTGGGACGGCACTCCAGAGACCGAAGAGAAAGTCAAGGCCGAGACAAAGGCGACCATCCGTTGCATACCTCTCAACGGAGACAAGACTCCGGGCAAGTGTATGGTGACAGGCAAACCGTCGGCCCAGCGTGTGATTTTCGCAAGAAACTATTGATTTTCCACCCCTATTGTGGCTGCAAGGCAACTAATCCCTTGCAGCCACAATAATCTTATACTCTCCCTGGCTATGACTAAATTGTTGTTCAATCTCGAACGTACCCAACCGACAGCCACCGTGAAACGCCATGGCGGCGGCATTTATGGGGAAATCGTGTTCAAACGCATCGTCGAACGCAATCTTCCGGTTGAGGCGGTTTATGACTCATCCAAATGGTTCAATCCGGAACTTGAAAGGCTGTGCCAGGAGAAAGAGATTCCGCTTCATGACCTTGCCTCAGGCAAGTCAATGCAGCAATTTGTGAACGAGACCGGGGCAGAGGTGTTTTACACGCCACTCCAGCTTCCAGAGCTGGCCCGGCTTACCGGATGCCGTATCGTAAGCACAATCCATGGTCTGCGAGACCTGGAATTGCCTGCCGACAAATTCGCCTTCCGTTACAAGACCAACTTCAGGGGGAATGTAAAGCAGTTGCTGTTCACTCTGTTTCCAAAAAAATGGAAACAACACAAATGGAATGGAATACAAGCGTATTTTGAGAACGATGCCGTCAGATACGTCACAGTTTCTGAGCAATCGAAATCCTCCATACAACTCTTCTTTCCGCGACAACGTCGAAACCGCATCAATGTGTTCTACAGTCCATGCACCGCGACGGTTGTGCCAGCCCTGGAGAAACGCCACGACAAATATTTCCTCCTTGTCAGCGGCAACCGTTGGGAAAAGAACAATCTGAGAGCCATTATCGCCCTCGACAGGCTCTACACTGACGGCATCATATCCGACACGAAAACTGTAGTGACCGGAGTCAGGAACGCGTCGGTGTTCCGGTATCGTCTCAGAAATCCAGACAAGTTTGAATTCCCCGGATATGTAGATGATGACCAGTTGGCAGCGCTGTATCGCGATGCGTATTGCTTCATTTACCCTACGCTGAATGAAGGATTCGGGTATCCGCCTCTGGAAGCAATGAGATTCGGAGCGCCGGTGCTTGCGTCGCCGGTTACATCAGTCGCCGAGATTTGCGGAGACGGCGCGCTGTATTTCAACCCATACGACATCGAGGAAATGCAGATGAGAATAATCAGGGTATTGAATCCCGACTACCACAAGGAACTGTCATCATTGGGCTTAAAGCGCTTCGCTGCGGTGAAATCACGCCAGGAGGCAGACCTTGACATGCTCATCGATTATATCTACAACTCCTGAAACACAAAACCATTAAAAAAGAAATCGCGCCAGGCTTAAGATGTCTGACGCGATTTCTTTTTTAAGACGGATAGCTACGACAGCAATGAATCACCTTTCAGTATCACGCGCGTAATCAACGGTTCGGTATAGGCATACTGCAGATAGGCCAGAGAGGGGAGTGGCCTGGTCAAAAACATTGAAGCGTAGCACCCCGGGGCAATCACGCCCATATCAGAAACTCCGAGCGCGGCGGCACCATTCACTGTCACAGCGTTGAAAGACTCCTCGGGGGTCAGCTTCATCTTCACGCAACCGAGAGACGCGACGAACCGCATTGACCCGGAAGGTGAACTTCCTGGATTATAGTCCGACGCCAATGCGAGCGGCAACCCTGCGTCTATCACCTGGCGCCCCTTGCCATAAGGGATGCCCAGGAAAAACGACGCGCCGGGCAGCATCGTCGGAATCGTGTCAGAACCGGCCAATGTCTGAATTTCGGCATTGGTGATGCGCTCAAGATGGTCAACTGAAACGGCATTGTGGGCCACACCGACCTGCACTCCTCCGGACACGGCAAGCTCATTGGCATGGATTTTGCCACGCATGCCAAACCGGGCGGCTTCGCTGAGAATGCGTGCGGTTTGCTCGACAGTGAAAAATCCTTCATCACAGAAGACATCGACATAGTCGGCCAGCCCTTCGGCAGCCACTGCCGGAAGCATCTTTTTGACAAGCATGTCAACATATGCCGACTGACGGCCTGCATACTCACGTCCTACCGCATGGGCCCCGAGAAAGGTCGACTTGATTTCAAGCATCGGGAAACGTTCGCGGAGCTTACGGATGACACGCAGCATTTTCAGCTCACCATCAACTGTCAGGCCATATCCGCTTTTGATCTCTATGCCACCTGTTCCTCCGGCGGCGCATTGCCTCAACCGTACAGAGGCTGACTCAAGCAACTCATCCTCGGATGCCTGATTCAACAAATCAGATGAATTAAGGATGCCGCCGCCTCTACGCGCTATCTCCTCATAAGACAACCCCGCGATTTTGTCACGGAATTCACCTTCACGGCTTCCGGCATACACCAGATGTGTGTGAGAGTCACAGAAACAAGGGAAAAGCCAGCCATGACACGCGTCAATGACTTGGGTGAATGTCTCTTGCGCCGGGACATCAGACATTAGCCCATAGGCCTTTATCCTGTCTCCGTCCACAGCCACCCATGCATCCGGCAACATCGGCACCCGGCTCATATCCTGCCCGCTCAGCACGCCCGGGGCACGCTCATACGCGCCCACGAGCATCCCGATATTCTTTATCAGCAGACGGTTGGCATGTATCATACGACCCATCTGTCAATTATTACGAAGGAATTCCACAGATGCCTCAATCCATGGATGCATCACGCAATCATTCTCGATGAACGGCACGACCCGGCGATATTCCTTGTGCCAGGCTGCCAGAACCGGAGATGCTTCATCCACACCCCTGAAATCCAAGGCCTGCGCGGCATTGAACAGTTCGATTGCAAGCACACGCTCGGTATTGTCTACCACGCGCAACAGTTTGGTCGCCGCGTTCGCGCCCATCGACACATGGTCTTCCTGGCCCTGCGACGACGGGATTGAGTCCACACTGTTGGGCCAGCATAGCCCTTTCGACTGGCTGACAATCGAGGCGGCAGCATACTGAGGTATCATGAATCCGCTGTTGAGACCAGGCTTAGCCACCAGGAATGAAGGCAACCCTCTCACACCGGAAATCAGCCTGTATATACGGCGCTCTGATATATTGGAGATTTCCGCCATCGCGACGGCGAGGAAATCCATTGGCAACGCTATCGGCTCGCCATGGAAATTACCGGCAGAGACTATCAGGTCCTCATCAGGGAATATAGTGGGATTATCGGTCGGCGCGTTGATTTCCTCCTGGAGTCTTTCCCATACGAAACGGAAGGTGTCTTTGGCCGCGCCATGCACCTGCGGGATACATCTGAATGAGTATGGGTCCTGCACATGTGCTTTTTTTCTTGTCGCAAGCCTGCTGCCTTCGAGTAGTTCTCGGAATCGGACAGCTGTCTGAATCTGTCCCATATGGTTCCTGACCTCGTTGACCTCCTTGCCAAATGGCTCGGGTCGGCCGTCAAACGCTTCGAGCGACATTGCTCCGATTTTGTCGGCGAGCTTCAGGAGACGGGCACACTTCACAAGGGCATACACACCGTGAGCGCTCATAAACTGGGTGCCGTTGAGCAACGCCAGTCCCTCTTTTGACTGCAACGTGAGCGGTTCCCAGCCCATCAACGCAAGGACATCGGCAGCAGCCCGTTTCTCCCCCTTGTATCTAACCTCTCCAAGACCGAGGAGCGGGAGGGAAAGATGGGCCAAAGGAGCCAGGTCGCCCGATGCCCCAAGCGAGCCTTGGGAATATACAACTGGAAGTATGCCCTCATTGTAGAAATCAACCAGCCGCTGCACGGTGGCGAGCTGTACGCCGGAGTTGCCATAACTAAGCGACTGAGCTTTCAAAAGCAACATCAGCCTCACCACATCCTCGCAAACTTCTTCTCCGATACCACAGGAGTGGCTCATGACAAGGTTTTTCTGCAACTCTGAGAGTTGATGGGTGTCTATCGAGATGTTACAGAGCGAGCCAAAACCGGTTGTGATGCCGTAAATCGGCTCTTCCGCAGTCTCCATCTTCCGGTCAAGGAACTCACGGCAATGGGAAATGCGTTGCTTGGCATCTTCGCTGAGAGCCAGTCTTTTTCTTTTTTCGAGTATCTCACCGACACGCTCAATTGTCAGCAGGTCTGACGAGATATAATGGATTTCATGATGATGGTCGTCCATATCGTGTATAGTTTCAGTTGTCAGTTTGTCAAGAGTTACTGGCTATTGCCGAGGAAATCACGTTGTCATCTGCAAGATTGGGCAATGTCACCCTCAAGCCGGGTGTGCGCTCCATCTCGCGCCGTATCGCATCCATCGCCCCGGGATTTCGTCCCCATGAACGGCGTGCTATGCCATTGTTGACATCCCACAGCAGCATTCCGCGTATACGGCGGTCGGCCTCTTCCGAGCCATCGATCACCATACCGAAGCCTCCGTTGATGACCTCTCCCCAGCCTACGCCGCCACCATTGTGCAGCGAGACCCAGGTGGCCCCACGGAAGGAGTCTCCGATGACATTATGCACAGCCATATCGGCTGTGAACTGTGAGCCATCGGTGATGTTGGAGGTCTCGCGATAGGGAGAATCAGTGCCGGAGACATCGTGGTGGTCGCGGCCAAGCACAATAGGCGCGGAAATCTCGCCATTGCGTATGGCCTCGTTGAAAGCCAGCGCGATGCGGGTGCGACCTTCGGAATCGGCATACAGGATACGCGCCTGCGAGCCTACCACCAGGCGGTTGGCGGCAGCCTCCCTAATCCAATGGAGGTTGTCGGCGAGCTGCCCTTTGATGTCATCAGGAGCTTTAGCCAGCATCTCCTCCAGCACTCGGGCGGCAATCATGTCGGTTTTCTCAAGATCGGCGGCATCGCAAGATGTGCAGACCCATCTGAACGGGCCGAACCCGTAATCAAAGAATTTCGGCCCCATGATATCCTGCACATATGAAGGGTAGCGGAAACCGCCATCAGGAGTCATCACATCAGCCCCCGCCCGTGAAGCCTCAAGCAGAAACGCGTTTCCGTAATCAAAGAAATACATTCCACGCTCGGCAAGCTTGTTGATTGCCGTGACCTGACGACGCAACGAATTTTTCACCGCCTCACGGAATTTTTCGGGATTCTCCGCCATCATAGCGCGAGACTCCTCATAACTGTAACCCGCAGGATAATATCCTCCGGCCCAAGGGTTATGGAGAGATGTCTGGTCAGAACCCAGGTTGACTGGAATCTCCTCAGCGGCAAGACGCTCCCAGAGGTCTACCACATTGCCTTGATAAGCCAATGAGACCACCTCCTTGTCAGCGACAGCGCGTCTGACCCTCGGGATGAGACTGTCGAGTGAGTCATACACTTCGTCAACCCATCCCTGGTTGTATCGTTTTTCGATGGCCGACGGATTGATTTCAGCCGTAATGCTGACCACCCCTGAGATATTGCCGGCCTTTGGCTGCGCTCCCGACATACCGCCGAGACCAGCCGTGACGAACAGCATGCCCTTGAGAGAATCCTCGCCCTTGGGCAGATGAGCCCGTCCGGCATTCAAGACCGTGATGGTGGTGCCATGCACAATTCCCTGCGGGCCTATATACATATATGAGCCGGCGGTCATCTGGCCATACTGAGACACCCCGAGGGCATTGAAGCGTTCCCAGTCATCGGGACGTGAGTAATTGGGTATAACCATGCCATTGGTGACAACCACCCGTGGCGCGCCCGGATGTGAGGGGAACAGTCCAAGAGGATGACCGGAATACATCACCAGTGTCTGGTCATCTGTCATCTCACTGAGATATTTCATAGCCAGGCGGTACTGAGCCCAGTTCTGGAACACGGCTCCGTTGCCGCCATAGGTGATCAGCTCGTGAGGATGCTGGGCCACCGCCTGGTCAAGATTGTTCTGAATCATCATCATAATGGCGGCCGCCTGTCGCGAACGGGCCGGGTAGTCATCGATATGTCTTGCCTTCATCTCATAACGCGGACGAAGGCGATACATATAAATACGGCCATAATCGGCAAGCTCTCGGGCAAACTCCGGCGCAAGCTCGGCATGGGTCTCCTGGGGAAAATAGCGCAAGGCATTGCGCAAAGCCAGCTCCTTTTCGGCCAAGGTCAGAATATCCTTGCGACGCGGGGCATGGTTGACCGTCTCGTCGTAAGGCTGAGGAGAGGGGAGTGGCGAGGGAATACCCGCCTGGATATCTTTTTTGAATTCTTCTTTAGTCATATGGGTTATTGTTGGGATTGTCATTCGATCACCGCGTTGACAATGTTGAGTATGCCTTGCTCACGCGACACCGCATATGCGGCGATTTCCTCGGCATCATCAATCAGCTGCTGGGCCACAGCGCGGTCTTTTATACCGGAAGCATTGATTTTAACATTCAACTGCGCCCCAAGTATGGCCGACCTGACAGCAAGAGCTCCCACCCCGACATCACTCACTGAGTTTGGATTGCCCTCTCGGGCCATTGCCTCCAACAGGTCAAACGCCTCAAAGGCGGTCTTCATAGTCAACAATGGTATCTCGGCAGCGTGAATCGTGGCGGCTTCCAGGGTGGCGGCCCTTGCCTCCTTCTCTTCAGCCGTGTTCTTGGGCATTGAGAACACAGCCATGATACGGTTGAACGCCTCAGTGTCTTCATCGACAAGATTCATCAGGCGTGTCAGTATGTCACGCCCTCTCTCAGCATAGTCGGAGAACATCTCCCACTGGTCGTCCCATCCCGGCTTGTGGGACGACAGGTTTGCCACCATGACTCCAAGGGCGGCACCAAGCGCTCCCATATAGGCCGAAATAGAGCCGCCTCCAGGTGCAGGAGACTCAGAAGCCGTCTCATCGGCAAAGTCACGGCAACTCATATCCACAAGCTTTTTGCCCTTCGCATCAGATGATGCAATCATCTCCTCGACAATCTTTTCGGAGGGGACAAAAGGCTTCAGCTCGTCAAGCCCCATCGACTTCACGGCGATTTTCATAATTTCTTTCTCAGGCAGCCCAAGCGACCGTTGCTGGAGACGCAGATAATGTTTTCCAGCCTCGATGATGGCCCGTTTCGGCACAAGCCCGACAATCTCGGCACCTGTCACCCTGACACCTCTCTCTCTTGCGGCACGGGAGACCTCATCAAAGGCCTGGTGGAGCGGAGTCTGGGAAGAGTCAGTTATATTCATCGACACCTGGGCTATGCCATACTCATCGATATACCATCCGATGGCTTTTGTCCCTTTGAGAGTGCCGGGAATCATCAGCGGGTTGCCATCCGCGTCTTTCAGGGGCTTGCCTGTCAGCTTGCCCCCCTCACGCTGTGGGCGGCCTTTTTCACGCACGTCGAAAGCAATCGCGTTGGCACGCCGTGTCGAGGTTGTGTTCAGGTTGAAATTCACCGCGATAAGGAAATCACGGGCACCTATGGCGGTCGCGCCGGTACGGGCGGCGTTCTCATCCATAGGCCTGTCTCCAAAATCAGCGCCATCATCTGTGCCAAGGCGGGAGACCAGCCCTTCATATTCACCCTTACGGCAGACCGCGAGGTTCTTGCGTTCCGGTTTCAGGGCAGCCGCCTCATAAGCGTAGACCGGAATGCTAAGCTCATCAGCGACTCTCCGGCCAAGCTTGCGGGCCATTTCGGCGCATTCCTCAAGAGACACCCCTGACACAGGCACAAGAGGACATACATCCGTCGCTCCCATCCTTGGATGGGCACCGTGATGCTTCGACATGTCAATGAGTTCTGCCGCCTTGGCGATTCCTCGGAAAGCGGCTTCAACAACAGCTTCGGGCTCTCCGACGAAAGTCACGACTGTACGGTTTGTGGCTTCTCCCGGATCGACATCAAGGAGTTTCACATTCTCGGCATTGCCGCCAAGCGTGATTGCGGAAGTGATTGCGTTGATGACCTCCTGGTCACGTCCCTCGCTGAAATTGGGGACACATTCTATGATTCGTTTTTCCATGGGAAGATTACGGGTTGTTGCGCAGCAAAAAAGTTTGCATATTGACACCGCAAATATAATCATTAATTTGTAATTTCCTACAAAAACTCTTCAAATAAGGCATAAAAATATGGGGGAGAAACGACATCGCGTCGTTTCTCCCCGATTCAAAGTGTATATATCACTATCTTATTACATGAGTTGCTGTATAGAGCAAAGTAAATATCATTGATTTTGGTTTCTGGCAATCACAGAAATCACCTGTAATCCTTGAGCATCTTCTGTAGGCGCTGGCGCGCGAAGAAGATGCGGCTCTTCACTGTGCCGAGGGGCAGGTTCATCTTTTCTGCGATTTCGTTGTACTTGTATCCGGCCACATGCATTGTGAACGGTATGCGGTAGTCGTCTGAGAAGGAGTTGATGGCCGCAGAGATTTCTCCGGCCGCCACTGTGCCTTCCGGAGAATCAAGGCCCGACTCCTGGGGCAGATTGAGGTGATAGAGGTCTTCGGTCTGGTCAATGACCGTCGCTGAGCGTACAACCTTGCGGTAGTTGTTGATGAAGATGTTACGCATTATAGTGAACACCCATCCCTTGAAGTTCACATTCTCGACATATTTATCTTCATTGTCGAGAGCCTTGAGCGTCGTGTCCTGGAGAAGATCATAAGCATCATCCCTGTTAGACGTAAGCAAGTAGGCGAAGTTCAGGAGGTTATCCTGAAGGTCGAGAAGCTTGGTCTGAAAATTCTTGGAACTCATAATGAAAATAGTTTGTTGTTTTACAGTTGATATAGTTTTGTAACAATCTTGTAACTACACTGCAAAATTACTACTTCTTTCCGAATTGCCAAATTTATTTGACCATTTTTTAATTAAAATTTCAAAAACAATTTTCTAAAGCCACAAAATACTGCATATTACGTATTTAAGCAGTGAGCGTCAATTCACATCCATATTGCAAATTTAACACACCTCAACAACATCAAGATATAGACGACATTATTTACCATCACAAATGGCTCGTTGGCATGCCACTTTATGCCTCGACAGACATCAGCGGCTTTTGACATCAGGGGCTGCCTCCGCAAGACAAGAGGCAAGCTCGTCGCTGAGGTATCTACGGAAGTAACGCGAACCCAGCTTTGAGTCAGACAGCATCGCGCCAAGACGCTCCAATGTGGTGTCCGCCACATAATTTGAATTGGCGACTTCCACAAGACGCCGCATTATCACAGCGACTCCGCGCAATAGCGTGTCAGGGAAATGAATATGGCTTTCAACCAGAAGGGCATACCTGACCACAAACAGCATCAGATTGATCTCGGCCTCATAGCCGGGCTGGAATGAAGCGAATTCCTTGAGCTGGTTTTTGAGCACTGAAATCCGCGCTTTGCAATACCCGCGTTTGACCCGGTTGAACTCTTTTGACACCGCCTGTTCATACTTGTCCTGCAGCTTTGCCACATCCGGATCAAGAAAGAACTCAAAATATTCTTTGGCCTCTTTTCGGGCACAATAAACATCAAGAATCAGCTCGACAAGCTGATTCTTATCCATATTAAGAAGTTCTTTTTTCAGTGAGGTTTTTGACATCGGCTCAGAAATCCACAGTGAGACGAATATTGAACTGGCGGCGTGTCAGATAATTGGGCACAGCATACTGTATGCTGTTGACATCCGTCACCCAATAATAGCTTGAAACATTTGAAATGTCGAGAAGGTTGAACACATCCACACCCAGCCATATGCTTTTGAGCCAACGGTGAAGGCCTGATGGCGTGTCATCCTCCTTGAGAGGGGAGAGGAGCGCGTAATTAAGGCCCACATCGACTCGTTTGTATGCGGGGGCGCGGAAATACCCCTTGTCCCTGGAAGAATGGGGCGCGGTGGTAGGCAGACCGTCAGAGAATATTCCCCGGAGGGAGAATTTGAGTTTGGGGAACTTAGGGAAGTAGTCGGTGAAATAAAGGGCAAAGGAATACCGCTGGTCTGTGGGGCGCGGCACCGTCACTCCGTTAAGGTTCTCTCCGGTCTTCATCAGTGAAAAACTTATCCAGGAATCGGTTCCAGGAACAAACTGGCCGAAAAGCTTGAGATCAAGCCCCGTAGTGTAACCATCCGTAAGGTTCTCCCCCTCATAGACAATCTTCAGGTTGTCAACCTCATATGGAATAAGCCTGTTAAGCTTCTTGTAGTAAGCCTCTCCCGACAGCTTGAACGGGCGTCCGAACGCACGGAATGTATAGTCTCCTCCGAGAATGAAATGCAGGCTCTGTTGCGATTTGATTTCATCGTTAAGGGCAATGACAGTATTGCCATACTCATCCTCCACAGGCCGACGGAACTCCTTGTAGAACGGTTGCTGGTAATAAAGTCCGGTGGCAAACCTGAATGTCAGGGAGTTGTTTCGTTCGGGGATGAAAGCCACGTTAAGACGCGGAGACACAAGAAACTCCTTGTTGAAGTCCCAGTATGAGAAACGGATGCCGCCGTTCAGCGCGAAGTAACCGGCAGATGAATTCAGGCGGTAAGAATCAGCCACATAAAAGGCCATGCGGTTGGTCGAGACATCATGGTTGGATGTCAGGTTGTAAATCATGCGTATATTCTGCCCGTCGGTAGGCAGTGTGTATCCTGCAGAGTCACGCAGCTCCCATTCACGAGTGCGCTCCATTATAGTCTGATGGTTGAAATTGACCCCGTAGGTGAGATTGTGGTTGTTAATGGATGTGTGGCCGCTCAACCCGAGGCCGAACACCGATATTTTCAAACGGTTGCGGGCATGCTCATGGTAACGTCCTACCCCAAGTTCCCCTCCGACTGCATTGTCGGGATTTCCTTCACCAGTGGTCCCGGCCCTGTCAAGCCAGTATTCGCCTGATATGTCATAGGCGACAAGCTCGTTGGTCAGGTAGCCTGAGGCAAGGAAGCTTATGCTGGTTGAGCGCGACGGCTGATATTGCAGGTTCAACGCGCCGAAATAGGTCTCGAAACGGTCTTTTTCCCCTCCGTCGAAGTAAACTTTGAACGACTTCGCGTCAGTGGATGTGCCGAAATTCGTCTCACGGCTAACCGGAACAAACTTGTAGTTGTTGACCGCTATGTTGCCCAGAAACGAGAGTTTCCATTTCTTGTCAAACTTGAATACCATATTGGTCTGGTAGTCGAAGAAATTCGGGTCATACTCACCTTTGGATTCAAGCGAACTGAGCAAGGATGCGTTTCTTTTGTAGCGGATGCCATGGAGCTGGGAAAACTTACCCTTGCTCTGTCCGATGGTCAGCGACCCGCCCATCAATGAAAGAGACAGGGCGCCTTCAAAAGCCTCAGGCTCCCGATATGTGATGTCAAGGGCAGACGACATCTTGTCGCCGTATTCCACGCCGAAACCTCCGGTGGAGAATCCGATTGCTCCGACCATATCCGGGTTGATCACCGATAGCCCCTCCTGCTGGCCAGAAGAAACAAGCTGCGGACGATACACCTCAACTCCGTTGATATACACGGAGTTCTCATCATATGTGCCACCTCTCACGGAATACTGGCTTGACATCTCGTTGGACGAGTTGACACCGGCTATGGTGGTCAGCATAGACTCAACCGACCCGCCTGTTGCATCGGCCGCGAACTTATATGAATCCTTGTCGATGGTCTGCATCTGGCCGGTCTGTTTGCGGAAGTCTGTCACCTCTATTTCCGTCAAAGCATGGTCTTTGGTCTTCATTCTGACCGTCAAGGCCATATCCCCCTGGGGCTTTATCAGCTGGCGGCGAAGCTCATCATAACCAATGCAGGTGAAGACAACAGTGATGGTGTCTGCCTGGGGCGCTGACAGTCTGTATGAGCCATCAAGCCCCGTGGAGGTACCTATGGCAGTCCCGGCAATGCGCACTGTAACAAACTCCAGGGGCTGGTTGTCCATATCCGACACTTTCCCATGAATCGACACCTGTCCGGAGATTTCCGCCGGACATATCATCGCAAAGAATGTCAGGAGAAGTGATGCGAGGGATATATTGTTGAGTCTCATCGTGTTGTCAAAAAGGATTGATTATGCAGCCATCCGACATATGCGCAGTGGCCATCAGTTATTATAACGGAAATAAGCCACATTAATTATATAATCGCAGTCGACTCTGGTAGATTTGTTTGTCATTGGAGAATAAAATCCATAACTTTGCATTGTCAAAAACTAAATAACCGATGATAAAATTATCGTTGCCTCACCTGGCAGGCAAAGAACAGGAATATGTCAACAATGTTATCGAGTCGACATGGATAGTGCCCCTCGGGCCTTATGTAGACGAGTTTGAACACAGGCTTGACAGTTTTCTCGGAACGGGACATGCCGTCGCGCTCTCGGCCGGAACCGCTGCCATACACCTGGGCCTGACAATGGCCGGAGTCAAGGCCGGCGACGAGGTCATATGCCAGTCCATGACATTCGCGGCCAGCTGCAATCCGATTGTGTATCTGGGCGCAAAACCGGTTTTCATCGACAGCGAGAAGGAGACGTGGAATCTTGACCCGGCATTGCTTGACGAGGCAATCGCCGACCGCCAGCGCGTTACCGGCAAGCTGCCTGCGGCCATAGTCGTGGTGCATCTGTATGGAATGCCCGCAAAGATGGATGAAATCCTGGAGATTGCATCACGTTATGGCATACCTGTTGTAGAAGACGCTGCCGAGGCCCTTGGGTCGGAATACAAAGGACGCAAGTGCGCCACATTGGGCGACTTCGGGGTGCTGAGCTTCAACGGGAACAAAATCATCACCACATCGGGGGGAGGTGCACTCGTGTGTGGCACGGAAGCTGAAGCCGCAAGAACAAGGTTTCTGGCCACACAGGCTCGGGAAGACCGTCCATACTATTATCATGAGACCATCGGATACAATTATCGTCTGAGCAATGTGTCTGCGGCAATCGGATGCGCTCAGATTGAGGAATTGCAAGCGAGGGTCGAACGTCGCCGCCGGATTCACAACCTGTACAAGGCAGGCCTTGGCGAGCTGTCGGGAGTGACGGTCCACGACAATCCCTCGTCAGACATCCATTCAAACTTCTGGCTGTCAACAATCCTGATTGATAAGGAGCAAACCGGAAAAACTCCCGACGAGGTCAGAATCTCGCTGCTTGACAAGGGGATTGAGACCCGTTTGTTATGGCGCCCTATGAACATGCAGCCGATATATGCCGACTGCCCATATTATTCCGCTCCAAAAGATGCCTCCTCGACAGAAGAGACAAACGGAGTAGGGGAGTGGCTTTTTGACCGGGGGCTATGTCTCCCGAGCGGTTCTTCTTTGGACGACAAGGAGATAGAGATGGTTATCAATGCCTTGAAAGAAGTGTTGGAGACAAAATGAACATCAAAGAGGCCACCGATTGTTATTCTATTAAAGTAACCTTTAAAATCCGTTACTTATGATAATATTCGATCTCGATGATACCCTCTACAAGGAATTCACGTATGTGGATTCTGGTCTGAAGGCTGTCGCCGCCGACGCCGAGGAAGCCGGAGTCATGCCGGCCTCCGATGCTTACGCCCTGATAAAAAACGCGCCCGATGTTGCCTCCGGATTTGACCGCCTGGCAGCCATCGCGCTCGAATCCGAGACATACGAGCTATTTGACATCCAACGGATGCTGGCCGTCTACCGCTACCATATTCCTGAGATTTCACTTCCATCCGATTCAAAGAAAATTCTTGACCATCTAAAAGAGGCGCAGGTCAATATGGGAATGATAACCGACGGTCGCTCGCAGACACAACGGGCAAAAATTATGGCATTGGGGTTGGACGCGTACATCCCGGCAGACAAAATCCTGATTTCAGAAGAAGTAGGTACAGACAAACATTGGCCGACGGCATTCGAATTGATGATGAAACGAAACTCATCCGAATCATCATTCACCTATATAGGGGATAACCCAGAAAAAGATTTCTATTGGCCCAACAAACTTGGCTGGAAGACAATCATGCTAATAGACAAAGATCGGGTCAACATCCATCCCCAAGACCTGAATGAAATTACAGGCAGCCTCTACAACCCACAATTCACCATCGATTCCCTGCTTGAACTGTCATCAATTGTGTAACTCGGCAGTGTTCACCCAAGCACACCCACACTCCACACTCCATAAGACAACGTTTCATCGCCCCCGCATTATCAAAGTAATGTGGGGGTTTTGTCTGAACGAACCCTACATTTGTTACATAATGGGGATTATGTAAAATACAACCGCGGTAAAAATAACAGAGCCCTCCCTATGTGCTGAATGAGGCCGAGATTGGCCAACAATGTGATTGGCCAACAACAACGTTAATGAATGGTCAAACCGATATAATTGTTTGAAGCAACGACGGTCACAAGATGCCAATATGGCGGAACATACGGCTGTAATGTTCCGCTTTCTTCTCCAGCGGAAGCGGATAAGCACGGCTGGTAGATGGCATTCGCCATATTTCAAGGCCGTCTGGAGCTGTGATCATAGTCCCCATCTTTGGGATTTCAGTGGATGTTATGGCTGCGACCACTCCGGCGGCTTTCTCTCCGGTTGTGGCGACGCTGTGGCATTGAGGCATCTCCGACAACAGTTCATACAAAGGCACAGGCTCGACAATCTCCAGAAATTTGTCAGACGCGTTACCTTTGAGACGTCTCACCGCCCTTGCCGTGTCATTCAACGCAATGCGTTTCTCGGTCATCAACCGGCGTATGGCATCCACATCGTAGCGTTTCAAGACCTTGTCATAAAGCGCGTCTGGATTGCCAAGAAACAGCAGGCCACATATTTTCCAGAAATCATTGGTGCGGTTGGGATAATAGAAATCCATACTCCACCTGTGATTCCCTGGCGGGAATGTGCCCATTATCAGAATTTTCGCGCCATCAGGCACAAATGGAGGCCACGGATGATATTCAATAGGCATATTTATCTCATTACCAATTATTTCCATATACGACTGTTAAATATTTTTCAGATTTCGGCCATCTCGCATTAAACATTTGCAGGGTGACGGCTGTCTATATATTAAACGTTTCACTTTCATTATTTGTATTACAAAATGAAAAAATTAGTAGCCGAGTGCGTTGGAACCATGTTTCTCGTGCTCTTAGCCTGCGGTAGCGCAGTGCTTGCCGGTCCGAGTATTGGCGGTCTAGGAATCGGACTTTGTTTCGGCCTTGTGCTGTTGTGCCTGGTCTATTGTATCGGCAACATTTCCGGTTGCCATGTCAATCCTGCGGTATCGCTCGCCATGTGGCTCAGCGGTCGTATGAAATTCGGGGAATTCATCGGTTATGTGATCGCCCAGCTTGTGGGAGCTGCCATCGGCGCGGGATTCCTCTACTGGTTTGTAAACATGGCTCCTGAATTCGCGTTTGGCGGAACCACAGCCGCGTATGGGACACACGGCGCATGCCAGCTCGCCACCAACGTGATACAGCCCGGCGCCAATTCCGGCATGGCTCTTCTGGCTGAATGTCTCCTGACATTCTTCTTTGTGCTGATCGTGCTTGGTGCCACAGACGAGCAGCATGGATTCGGCAAGTTCGCGGGACTCGCTATCGGTCTTGCCCTTGGACTGGTCAACATTGTGGGCATTCCTGTCGACAATTGCTCTGTGAACCCCGCCCGCAGCTTCGGCCCCGCGCTCTGGGACTGCGCCGCATGGCCTGATTTCTGGATTATGGTGGTAGGCCCGGTGGTCGGAGCCATTGTCGCAGTTCTTTGCTGGAAGGCCATTTCAAACTATCGCAACCCCAAGGCTATCGAAGGTTGACACCTCTCCCCTGCCAATTAAACAAAATGTCCCGAATCCGACGCGGATTCGGGGCATTTTGTTTAGTGCCTTACGGGATGACACGAAACGCGGTCTGGACTGTTAGGCTTTCACGCGCTCGAGATAATTGCCGGAGCGGGTGTCCACGCGAATCTTGTCGCCGATATTGCAGAATAGAGGCACACGTACGGTTGCGCCAGTCTCGACTTCGGCGGGCTTGAGGGTGTTTGTGGCGGTGTCGCCCTTGATGCCGGGCTCGGTGTATTTGATTTCAAGAACCACGTTGGCAGGCATCTCGCAGGTCAGCACTGTCTCGGATGCGGCATGAACCATGGCTTCAACGATGTCTCCGTCCTTGAGGAACTCGACACCTTCGATGCTCTCTCCGGCGACGATGATTTCCTCCCAAGTCTCAGTATGGAGGAAGTGGTATCCCATCTCGTCCTTGTAGGAGTACTGGTAAGGACGACGCTCGATGCGGACTTCGTTGACCTTCACGCCCGAGTTCCAGGTCTTGTCAAGGATGCGTCCGGTCTTCACATTGCGGAGTTTTGTGCGGACGAAAGCCGGGCCCTTGCCAGGCTTCACGTGGAGGAATTCAACGATAAAGAAGTAGTTGCCGTCGATGTCGAGGCACATGCCGTTTTTAAAGTCAGCTGTTGTTGCCATAAAAAGTCTGTATGGTGATTTTAATTTTAGTGTCAGGACAAACAGGCCTCCCATATTGACGAGGCCGCATAATGACGTGCAAAATTACAACTTTTCTTACAGATAAACAAATATTAGTCCAAACGTATTATTCCTGGTCTGTTTTACCTATACAGCCGATAAATTTAAGACTAATATGTTAATTTTGACGTTAAGTGTTAAAAAGACATCCTCTGATATGATTGCAAATGCCAGAGGATTCCTTTTTCATCGCTTAATTAGTAGTATGGCGACACAACTATCCCGTCCTCCAATTGTTAAAATTGCCGAAGGGATGAATCAAACAAACCAGATAACATAGATTTGACAATATGAAGAAATCCACCATATGGCTGCTGACTGTGCTGATGGCACTCACGTTCATGGGCCTTCTCTATATACAAATCATCTATATGGAGAGCATGATCAGGATGCGCAACGACCAGTTTGCGGAAGGTGTCAGGAGAAGCCTTTATGCTGTCTCCTCCCTTCTCGAGCAGGACGAGACCAAATATTTCCTGGAGGAGGATGTCGCGGAGGTGGAATCTTCGTCGGTCTACACCCAATACGGAGGGACACCACACCTCGGAGGCATCAAATACTCATTCACAACCCACAGCGGCCTGGTCGGGGATGTCACACTGAAAGCCGACGCCGACAAGATTTACAAGCTGCAAAGCGACCAGAACAATGTGGCGAACAGCTACAACTCCATGCGTGAGGAGCTGAAAGGCCAATACCTCTACCAGAAGGGCATCATGGACGATGTGATTATAAACATCATGAACAAAGCAGCCGACCGCCCGATACAGGAGCGGGCCGACTCAGTATCCGTGCGCCGATACCTGAAGAAAGAACTTGAGAACAATGGCCTCGATCTGCCGTTTGAATTCGCTGTGGTCAGCCGCAACGGCTATGTGTTTTACCACTCAAGCGGATTCGGCAAAGCCAACTCCGCCAACCTTGACAATTCCATATTCGTCCAGTCGCTGTTCCATAATGACCCGACCACGAAAAAGAACTACCTGAAGGTGTACTTTCCGTCAAAAGACAAATACATCCTCAGCTCGCTTAAGTTCATGATTCCGTCATTCATCTTCACGTTCATACTGCTGATTGTGTTTCTCTACACAATCATCCTCGCGTTCCGCCAGAAAAAACTCACGGAGATGAAAAACGACTTCATAAACAACATGACCCACGAGTTCAAAACCCCGATATCAACCATCTCGCTTGCCGCCCAGATGCTCAATGACGCGTCTGTCAGAAAATCACCCACTATGCTGCAACATATATCAGGGGTAATCAACGACGAGACCAAAAGGCTGAGATTCCAGGTGGAGAAGGTGTTGCAGATGTCTATGTTCGACAAGAAAAAAGGGACATTGAGGCTACAGGATGTCGATGCCAACACTTTGATTTCCAATGTAGTCAATACATTCCGTCTGAAAGTGGAAAAATACGGTGGCCATCTCACGGCAAGTTTCGACGCGGAAGACGCAATCGTCAATGTCGATGAGATGCACTTCACCAACGTCATATTCAACCTGCTTGACAACGCGGTGAAATACCGCAAGGAAGACACCCCTCTTGAATTGACCGTGACTACCAAGAACATCCCTGGCGACAAGCTCCGCATAACCATCGCCGACAACGGAATCGGAATCAAGAAAGAAGACCTCAAGAAGATATTCGACAAGTTTTTCCGCGTCTCCACCGGCAACCGCCATGACGTCAAGGGGTTCGGACTCGGACTCGCCTACGTTTACAAGATGCTTGGCCTGATGGGGGGAAACATAACAGCCGAAAGCGACCTGGGCAAAGGAACACGGTTCATAATCACCCTGCCGCTCCTCTCATCCGAGGAGGAAAACAACCAGAAAGAATAAACCTCGGCGCCAACCGCCAAATTCACGGATTATCCGTGAACAAATCACAATCGTTAAATCTTATATAAATATAATAAAATTTTTCAGACTATGGATGACCGTATGAGAATCCTCCTTTGCGAGGATGATGAAAATCTGGGCATGCTGCTCCGTGAATACCTCCAGGCCAAAGGGTTCAACGCCGACCTTTACGCCGACGGCGAGGCCGGATACCGCGCGTTCCTCAAAGGGAAATACGACATCTGCGTCCTGGACGTGATGATGCCGAAGAAAGACGGCTTCACCCTCGCGCAGGAGATTCGCGCCGTCAACAGCGAAGTCCCCATCATCTTCCTTACAGCCAAGACAATCAAGGAAGACATACTTGAAGGCTTCAAGATCGGGGCCGACGACTATATCACCAAACCATTCTCGATGGAGGAACTCGTGTTCCGCATCGAGGCCATCTTGCGACGCGTGAGGGGCAAGAAGGGCAAGGAAGTCACTATGTACAAAATCGGCCAGTTCACATTCGACACCCAGAAGCAGGTGTTGATGATAGGCGACAAGGTGACCAAGCTGACCACCAAGGAGTCAGAACTGCTCAGCCTGCTCTGCGCACATGTCAACGAAATCCTGGAGCGCAACTATGCCCTCAAGACCATCTGGATTGACGATAACTACTTCAACGCCCGTTCGATGGATGTATACATCACAAAGCTGCGCAAGCACCTCAAGGATGACCCCGCCATCGAGATCATCAATATCCACGGCAAAGGCTACAAGCTCATTGCTCCCGAAGTGAAAGAAAACGCCTGAACCGCGGGGCGTGGAAATCACCACGATTTTCAATACTTTCACCACCCTCACAAGATTATTCAGCCAAATATCCGGCACGGGATTTCCCGTGTCGGATATTTTTATTAAATTTGCAATGAAAACCACAAAGAAAAACGGTTACTTGACTACATCATGAAAAAACTTACATTCACCCTGGCCGCGGCCTCCGTCTTGCTCGCGTTCCCTATGGGAGCAAAAGACCGCGTGACCCACAACCCCAACGCAACCAACACCGAGACAATCCTCCATGCCTGGAGCTGGAACTTCCCCACCATCGCGGACAATATGGCTCTGATAGCGAAATCAGGCTACACGATGGTACAGACCTCTCCAGTGCAACACTGCTATGATCCTTACGGGTCGACCAAGAAACTTTTTGACCAAGAAGGGAAAGAGGGCAACTGGTATTATTATTACCAGCCCACCGACTGGAAGATAGGCAACGCCATCGTCGGAAGCAAACAGGAAATGAAACAGATGCTTGACTCGGCGGCCAAATACAATGTCAAGGTCATCGTGGATGTCCTCCCCAACCACACGGCATTCGACATCGACGCCGTGAGCCCTGACTTTTACAAAGCTGTCGGTGGACGAGACAAGATGTACCACACCACCGGCCTCTCCCCCATCAGAGATTACAACGACCGCTTACAATGCACCCTTGAAGGCACCGGTGGCCTCCCTGATGTCAACACTGAGAACCCCGACTTCCAGAGATATTATATGGAATTTGTAAACGAACTTCTCAATATGGGCGTGCGCGGCTTCCGCTACGACACAGCAAAACATATCGGTGTCCACTCCGACCCGGTCGACACCGCCGCCGGCGTGAAGGAAAACGACTTCTGGGATGTCGCCACGGGACGCAAGGCTGTCAAAGGGGTAAAACTCGCCCTCCCTTATGACTCCCTGTTTGTCTACGGCGAAGTGCTCCAGGACCGCAACGTGCCTGAAGCAGAGTATGCCGACTACTTCGGCCAGACAGCGTCAGGCTACGGCTATCATCTCCGCGAGGCCCTTGAGAAGAAATCAGCCAAAGGCATCGACCTCGTCAACTGGGACCACCAGGCAGCCCCCGAGTTCCTCACGACCTGGGTTGAGAGCCACGACACATACTGCAACGCCCACGAAAGCGCAAGTCTTACCGACGAGCAGATTCGTACTGGCTGGGCATTCCTGACCGCTCGTCAGAACGGAGTGCCTCTCTTCTTCTCTCGCCCCATGAACTCGACCCGCCAGAATTACTGGGGAGACAACCTACTGGGCGCGCGCGGGAATGACGAATTCTTCCATCCCGAAGTTGTAGCCGTCAACAAATTCCGCCATGACATGAACGGCCAGAAAGAAGACCTGCAAGTCAGCGACAACGGCCAAGTATTGGTAGTCAACCGAGGCAAAAAAGGCGCAGTCATCGTAAACATCTCCGATTCGGCCAATTTTGTCGATGTCCCCACCGGACTCCCCAATGGCACTTACAAAGACAATGTCTACGGAATTGAGTTTAAGGTGAAAAACGGCCGTCTGAAAGGAGCTGCCGCGCCACACCGCTCATACATCCTTCAACGCAAATAATGAAAATACTTGTAAATCTTCCTGATTACAGACATATCCATGGGGGCGTGACCAACCATTTCGTTGGCCTGCGCCCCCATTGGTCTGAAAATGTCACATACAACCGCATTGGCAAACGCCGCGAAGGGCGTAGCGGCCTATGGTGGCTTCCGTGGGATTATGCGAAATTCACATTCCGTTGCCTCTTCCGGCGTCCTGACATAGTGCTGGTCAACCCCTCGTTCAACCGCAAGGCATATCCTCGCGACATGCTTTTCATGAGAATCGCCCGGCACCTCAACGTGCCCGTGGCCGTGATGTTTCATGGATGGGACAACGACTATGTCAACAGCCTTAACCGCAAAAAGATGGCAGACACGCTGAATGAAGCCAAGGGCATATTCCTGCTGTGTTCAGACTTCAGGCGACAGCTCCAAAATGCCGGAGTCAAATCACCCGTCATCCTGACAACGACCAAAGTCGCTGATTCATTGATTGATGGAGTCACCCCTCCAGACTCCGCCAAGCCACGCACAATCAAAAACCTGCTCTTCCTCGCCCGAATCACCAGGGAAAAAGGTATTTTTACGACAATAGACGCCTTCAGGTTGCTCAAGCAGAAACATCCGGAACTGACGTTGACAGTAGCGGGAGACGGCGAGGCCCTTTCCCCTGCCATTGAATATGCCAAAGCAAACGAAGCGGACGGAATCCGATTTACTGGCCACATATCAGGCGCGGAAATCAAACAGGCGTTCATTGACAGCGACATATACATATTGCCTACAGAACATCCCGAGGGGATGGCCACATCTGTGCTTGAAGCCATGGCGTTTGGGCTGCCTGTAATCAGCCGGCCGGTAGGTGGTGTCAAAGATTTCTTCAAGAACGGAGAGATGGGTTACCTGACCGACTCCACAGATCCCGCCGAATTCTGCCGACTTGTGGAAAAGTTGATTGACAATCCAGGGCTGGCCGGAAAAATGGCAGCCAACTGCGCAGAGTATGCCCGAAAGCATTTCCTTGCCTCCAAAGTTGCCGGACAACTCGAGGATGAAATGAGACGTCTTGTCGCCACACGGCCATCTTAGATAACGCAATCTAACATATCGCCAATTTAGCCGGCACGCCGAACAACGAACGAACCAAGGGATATGATTCATTGTTAAAATGATAAAACAACCATTATTGAAACAATGAAAAAAATCGGCATATTCTACGGTTCTGCAACAGGGACCACAGAGAAAACAGCACGCCGCATAGGCAGTCTGCTTGGTGTAGGCGATGACCACATCTTCAATGTCGCCAACACCGCACCCTCCAAGTCGGGAGATTACGAACTGCTGATTCTCGGCACATCGACATGGGGGAACGGCAACCTGGAAGACGACTGGTATGATTTCCTCGCCGGACTTGAGGAGCTTGACCTGCGCGGCAAGGAAATCGCCTTGTTCGGATGTGGAGATGAGACCATGCGCGACACATTTTGCTCCGGGGTCGGCGAGTTATACAACCGCTTGGTAAACACCGGCGCGCAATTCATTGCCCCATACGACACAATCGGCTACAATTTTGACCATTCTGCAGCTAAACCAGAGGACGCGTTGGAGGCATATGGCCTGCTCCTGGACGATGTCAACCACCCCGAACTGACGGAGACACGCCTGCGAGGCTGGACCAATCTCATAAAGCAACAAGCCTGAAACAAACAGACCGCACAAACATCAAGCTCGCATTGGCAGGCAGCCGGCAAATCAATTGCCGGCTGCCTGCCTGTTTCAACAAAAATATATTTTTCAAATATAATTAACCTGAAAACAGACAGCCTCTTCGGCATCTCATTTGGCCAAATCACATAAATTGTCTAACTTTGTAGACGTAAGATTATATACCTGCCTGCCAGCCCCCTCCGACAGACTTAAAAAAGACAATTTTCCAACTTAAAACATTCATACTTTCATTCATTTCCCCATGAAAAAACATCTTTTGCTATTCGTGGCAATGGTATGGCTTGCCATGACCGGGGTCAGCGCAGAGGTTTTCACCACCTCGCCTGTGCCCTTGCAGCAGTCAAGTCAAAATGTCAAAATCATGTTCAACGCCCAGGAAAGCGGCATCGCGGGGCTGATTTCAGCCAGCGAGATTTACGCTCATATCGGTGTGTGCCCCGTAGGCACCACAGACTGGACGCATGTAAAAACCGACTGGAACGTCAACACCGCAGCCAACAAGTTTGTCAAAAACTCTGCCGGGCTTTGGGAACTGAACATTGGTGAAATCAACTCATATTTCGGCCTGAGCGCTGGAGAAAAGGTTGGCAAAATCGCCATAATCGCACGTACCGCCACCGGCACAGCCCAGACAAAAGACTACTTTCTCGACATCGCCGAGGAGGGCTTCGCCATCAACTTCTCATACGACACCGAGAACCTTGTAATCAGCGCGCCGACGACCATCACCTTCACCCTCTCGGCCACACAGGCTTCAAGCCTCTCCATAAAGGTTGACGGACAGACCATCGGCGAGGCTTCAAATGCCACCACCCTGTCAAAAACTTACACGTTCAACTCCGAAGGCAAGTTCTACGAGGTGACCGCATCAGCCAACAACGGGAGCCAGACACTAACACAGACCGTAACCGTAGCCTACCCAACAGCATCCATCCAGGGCAACTATCCCGGCGGGGTGCCCAAGATGGGCGCAGTGAAGCAGGCTGACGGCTCCGTGATTTTCTGTCTTGCCGCCCCCCTTAAGAAGAGTGTGATTCTCGTGCCCTCCTGGGACAACTACGAGACCCTCAACAAAAACGTGATGAAGTATCAGGACTACAATGGTAACCGTTACTTCTGGACACAGGTAAAGGGCCTCAAAAACAACGAGTATTATCCCTACTATTACCTCGTTGACGGCATATACAAAGTGGCCGATCCCTGCGCGCCTCTGATGCTTGACTGCTACAGCGACAAATGGATGCCAGCCGGAATATGGAAGGAAAAGATGCCCCAGTATCCTTACGACAAGTTTGACGACGTGATGCTGGCCGTCTACCGTGGCGACATCGACAGCTACAATTGGAGCGACGCAACAAAGAACTTCCAGATTCCCAACCACACATCCATGGTTGTCTACGAGATGCTTCTGCGCGACTTTACTGGCGACGGCTCAGACCAGGATGGCAAACATTACGGCACACTCCGCTCCGCCATGCCAAAACTGCAGTATCTCGCAGACCTCGGCGTGAATGTAATCGAGCTTATGCCTATCATGGAATTCAACGGCAACAGCTCCTGGGGTTACAACACCAACGGCTATATGGCCCTCGACAAGGTGTATGGCTCGCCCAACGACCTGAAAGAATTTGTCGACTGGTGTCACCGTCTAGGCATGGCCGTCGTGCTTGACATTGTGTTCAACCAGTCAGACGGCAACCATCCCTGGTATCAGATGTACCCCATCTCCTCCAATCCTTTCTACAACGCGACAGCGCCCCATGCACACAGCGTTCTCAATGACTTCAAACAGGACAACGCCGTGTTGCAGCAGCACTGGGACGACGTGCTTCGTTTCTGGATGGAGACATACAAGGTTGACGGCTACCGCTTCGACCTCGTAAAAGGTCTTGGAGACAATGCTTCATACGGCAACACCGACGCGTACAACCAGAGCCGCGTCAACCGCATGAAACACCTTAATGAGGTAATTACATCAGTCAATCCTAATGGCATCCACATCAACGAGCTCCTCGGCACCGCCCAGGAGGACAACGCCAACTTCTCAAACGGGCGCCAGATGGGATGGAACAATGTCAACTATGGTTCAGGCCAGTATGCCATGGGCTGGGCTGAGAAATGCGACGACACCAAAGGCTTTTACTCCTCGACATGGGGCAAGACCGTTGGCGGCACTGTGGATTACGCAGAAAGCCACGACGAACCCCGTGTGGCCAACAAGGTAAAGAAAAACGGACACGCATCCGTAAAATACACATCGACCCCCAAGAAACAGTCAGTGCAGCGTCTCGGCTCACTGGCAGCCCAAATGCTTCTTTCCCCCGGAGCCAAGATGATCTGGCAGTTCGGCGAAATCGCTGCCGATGACGACCAGGGTACAGAACTCGAGAAACTCCGTGCAATAGCGCCCAAATGGGACCAGTTCTCCAACGAGTTCCGCAACGGACTATATGAGAATTACAAGGCTCTTTGCTGGCTGCGCCGCGATAATGCAGACATGTTTGACGGGACTGCAACATTCTCCACTGGCGGTTTCACCGCGTCACTGACCTCTCCCCGATACATACGCATCCTTAAAGGCAACCGCGAGATTATCGGTGTGTTCAACCCCAATGTGACCGGCTCCAACGTCACAGTGAGCGTTCCTGTCCAGCACCTCTCTGCATCCAACAGCCAGCTCATAACCTCAGCCTACGGCTTCACGCCCCAGCTGAATGTCAACGGCACCACCGCAACCGTAGCCGTTCCGGCCCATAGCTTCGCGGTGTTTGCCACCTCAAATGTTTCCGACATTGAGGAAATCGGCTCTGACATCGTCACGGGCTCAGTGAATGTGTCCGGCGGAAACGGTGCCATCAGCATCAACGGCGAGTATCAGCACGCAGATGTGTATGACCTCCAGGGACGTGCGGTGGCCGTATCCAATGGCGAGTCCACCATAGAGACTCCCGCCGGAATCTACATAGTAAATGTTGACGGCGAGACCTTCAAGGTTGCCGTTCGTTGATTCTGAATCGACATTCCCATCCGGCATACCCGGATTTGACACATTTTTTGACCGACGGGCTTGCGCAAGCAAGCCCGTTTTGTTACTTTTGCAGCAAGAAAGCTTTCATATGAGAATCGCAGCATTGATTTCAGGAGGCGTTGATTCGGCTGTTGCCGTTCACAAGCTTGTCGAGCAAGGCCATGACCTGACTCTGTTTTATATTCGTATCGGCCTTGATGACGGACGCGGCGACTGCTCGGCCGAGGAAGACCTTGAGATGTGCCGAGCCATAGCCCGCAGATACAATTTGCCGCTTGAAGAAGTCTCGCTACATGAGGAATATTGGGAAAACGTGATGGAATACGCGTTGAGGACCGTCAAGGCTGGACTCACACCCAATCCCGATATGATGTGCAACAGGATGATCAAATTCGGGTATTTCGAGCAAAGATGGGGACATGCCTTTGACCTTACAGCCACCGGGCATTATGCCACGACTGTGATTGGTGACGATGGCCTCAAGTATCTCGCCACCGCAATCGATCCGGTAAAAGACCAGACCGATTTTCTTGCCCGTATCACCTATCCCCAGCTGAGCCATCTGACGTTCCCGATTGGAGACATTCCCAAATCAGAGGTCAGGGAAATAGCCATACGCGAGCATCTGCCAAACGCATACCGCAAGGACTCACAGGGAATCTGTTTCCTCGGAAAAATAAACTACAACGACTTCCTCCGCCGCCATCTTGGAGAACGCAGAGGGCCTATTATCGAGATTGAGACTGGCCGGAAAATAGGCGAGCACAACGGTTATTGGTATCACACCATAGGCCAGCGCAAAGGGCTTGGCCTCAGCGGCGGCCCATGGTATGTCGTAAAAAAGAACATACGCGACAACGCCGTGTATGTGTCCCGAGGATATGACACCGAGAAGCAATATGGCAAACGCATCCATCTGTCTGAGACACTATTCATAACCCGCGACCCCTGGAAAGACATGGCCTGTGACCACAAACCGATAGCTTTCAAAAACCGCCATTCCCCGGAGTTCTTCAAAGCCACCATAACCCGCGTTGACAGCAATGACGGCTCTCCGGACAGCTACATCGTGGAGACCGACAAAGCCGTCCAGGGAATAGCCCCCGGGCAATTCGGTGTCATCTATGACAAAGATTGCCACATATGCCATGGCTCTGGAATCATAATCCCAGGCATTCAATAAAATACGTAATCAACGGCGTCGCAAGCAAGTCCCAGGCCACGCCAAATCGCCCCGTATTGACAAATGAACGACAACCACAACCAAGACATATCGCCGTCTGGCACCGACAGAGTGGAGCTGAAAGTACTCGGCATAAGCTACAGCCAGATACAGTCAGGAGCATACGCCCTCATACTCGCGGAAGCCAATGGCCCGATGCGGCTACCGGTAGTAGTGGGCGGAATGGAGGCCCAATCAATAGCCATAAAACTTGAAGGCATAATCCCCCCGAGACCTATGACCCATGACCTGTTTGCCTCGCTGATGCACGCCTACGGACTACAGCTGATGGAGGTGTATATATACAAATTCGAGGATGGGATATTCTCTTCAGAACTCACTTTCATTGACAGGACAGGGAATGAGGTGAAACTGGATGCCCGCACGTCAGACGCAATCGCAATCTCCATGCGCACAGGGGCTCCGATATTCACCACACAGGCGATACTCGCCGAGACCGGATTCACAATGGAGTCAATCTCTCACGATGGCGATGGCCAGCCGTCCACAAACGGCCCTGAAGAGATTGAAGATGAAGAAGCCTCCAACGAAACGCGACTTGCCACTCTCAGGAAAGCCCTGGCGAAAGCCATAGAAGAGGAAGCATACGAAGAGGCCTCGCGCATAACTTCGGAAATAAACGAACTTGAAAACCGCAAACAGAGAGAAGATGAATGACAACAGGCCATCCCTACTCCCCGCCGAGCCACAGACAATAGTGCGAGAGGCAGTTTCCCTTAAAGCATCAGGCAGCCACAATTGCGCGCAGGCCGTGGCATGCGCGTTCGCTCCGGCAATCGGGGCCGACAAGGACATGGTATACCAGATAGGAAACGCATTCGGCAACGGCATGGGGTGCATGGAAGCTACCTGCGGCTCACTGACAGGAGCCGGCATAATCCTGGGCATAGTGACCGGCGACAGGATAAAAGCCATGAAAGCCATGGCTGGAATCATGAAAAAGTTCCATGCAAGGAATGGGGCGACAATATGCCGCAAACTCAAGGGTATTGAAATCGACCCCGAGACCGGGAAGATGACAGTCGGAACACCGCTGCGTGCTTGCAACCATTGCGTCGCAGATTCTTCTGAACTTCTTGCAGAAACACTGGCCACGCTACTGCCCTGACAAAACCTCAGATGACAGTCATAAGCAAAATCAGGATTGCGCCCGGTATGCCAACGGCGCAATCCTGATTCACTCATATATCAGAGCTTCGTTGCCTGACTTGAATCTGTATCTGGAGCCTTGTCAATCAAATCCATGAACTGGTCAAGGCTTGGTGTGATAATTATCTGGGTCCGGCGGTTAAGCTGACGGCCCTCGGGTGTGGCATTGGTGGCGACAGGGTTATATTCACCTCGGCCACTGGCAGTCAGACGTTGCGGATCGACACCAAATTTGTTTTGCAGCACCTGCACAACCGAAGAGGCACGCAATGCCGACAGATCCCAATTGTTTCGGATATTGGTGCGGCTGATAGGCACATTGTCCGTGTTGCCCTCCACAAGCACACTGTAGTTATTGTAGTCTTTGATAATCTTGGCAATCTTGTCAAGAATGTCCATCGCCTTGGACGAGATTTCATAACTTCCCGACTTGAAGAG
Source organism: Bacteroidales bacterium (assembly GCA_910575615.1). Lineage (GTDB taxonomy): Bacteria > Bacteroidota > Bacteroidia > Bacteroidales > Muribaculaceae > UBA7173. The sequence continues at coordinate 102,156 of CAJTEX010000004.1, forward strand.
CATATTGTCGGCAAGAGAGATATAGACCACACCTTTCAAGACCTTCACATCGACATCCTTAAGCTCAGAGGTGTCGAGCGAACGGGTAAGATTGTTGGAAAGCACCATCAGCAGCGAGTCGCTCTTTGACTTGGCCTCGACAAGCCTTTTGATGTAATTATTCGAGGCGTTAATCTCATCGACCAGTTTGGATATGTTCACATTTCCTGACTGGTTGGTCATAATGCTCTGGTCGAGTGTCCGCTGCAGCGCGGCATAATTGTCCTTGAGTTCCTGGTTGTTTTTGCGGGCCTGAGCGAGCAGCGACTCCAGGCTCGCCACTTTGGTCCGGCTTTCTGCGAGCGCAACCTGAGAGGCATTGTAATCAGCCTCAAGAAGGTTGTATTTTTTGTGGCTCACGCAGCCGCTCAGGGTCAACATTGCGACAGAAGCGGCCATTATCAAACCTTTAGCTTTCATAACAGTTGAATTTGGTTAGCTTTCAGGCATCCCTTGACATAGATGCCGTATATTGTATAAACATCCTGGCATACGGCTGGTTTAGTCATCGATGATTGAAAATCATTACTGTCCGCTAAACTTTTTTGAGCGATTGGAAAATTAGGGCTGGCACCTATTGCAGGAGTCAGCCCTAAATGCATCGTTGCGACTCGCTGCGTGAAATAGGGACTGATGGAATATCGTGAGCAGGTCGGGGTGTCCCGTAAAGACGACATCAACCATATTGCCAGGATAATAACATATGTTGACATCAAGAAAGGCAAGAAACCCAAGCTTATATCGCTCCTGACCAACGACTTCGATATGCCGCCGGAGACAATCACGGCGAAATTCCCGTTCCATGATTCTTTCTCGCTGTCGATGAGCGGCGTTCTCTGATAATTTTTGTAAATTTGGGGTCAGAAAATCTTAATGACCATGGCAAATTTACCCACTTATGTACTCGGAGCAATCGGCGAACATCAAGTTTTATCGCGTCTGCTCCTTCTCGGCTACAATGCCGCCATTACAAATCTTTCTGTCGAGAATACAGAAAGTACTGACATATTATGCCGAGACTATAAAGGTCACTTCTGCGCTATACAGGTTAAAACTACGGCAGAGGACAACTGGAAAACTGGAATATCCCACAAGGAGTTTTACGATGATAACGGCCAAATTGATTTAGCCAAAGGTCGCCAATTTCTTGAAAAGAAAATTGTTGGCCCTTGGGTGTTTGTTCAGGTAGGAGGTTCTTCGGTTTTCCCCACATTTGATTTCTTCGTTTTGTCTCGCTCTGAGGTTATCGAGATGATTTACAGCAACGAGGTTTGGTATCTTACAGGTTACAATCGCAAAAAACCGTTAAAAGGCTCTGGCCCCATCTGTATCTATAAACCTTGGCTGTGCGGTCTCGGTGTTCCGGCAAATAGCAATCATGTCGAGTGGGTTAATCCTTTCGCTTCTCCTGACTACAAATTCGATAACGCATGGCATAATCTTTGGATTGACTGATGGCGATGCGGCTCTGCCGCCGGACTTTCGTTAATCGAGGTAGGGTCTCGACCGTCCGGCGTCAATCGCTAACGCAAAATTTTTCTACGATGTATAAAAAATTTCTTCTCCTTATGTTTCTTCCGTTCATCCTTACTGCTTGCAGTAGCGATGAACCTGAACTTGATTTATTCCACCTTACAATGGGCACTGAGGCAGATGCTGACCTTGCTATGGGTTTACATTCTGCCGAAGTAACCATCAACGGCTATGCTCGTTGGATTGATGTTGGTCTTGTCGGTGATTTTGATTCTTATATTCTATCTGATGACGTTCCCGCCTGGCTCACTGTCATTCCTCAGGGTGGAATCATAGGAACACCCTATCATTTCAGAATTAATGTTTCAGAACTAAAAGATGGAGAATCCCGCATTGGTACGGTCGGCTTTACTGTATTCAAAGGTTCTAAATCACAATCCGGCACAATCACCATTACACAAAATCCCTGCACCCTCGATGACTTGAAAATGACCGAGCAGCGTGCCATGAAGAAGTATCTGTCGAAGTTCGATGTTATAGACCAACTTCCGGACATCTCCGACATTCAGGTTGGCTCAGTCGCTCCGTTCTATAAATTGAACTCCGAGGGCACAGTGTATATGCAGGTGGTAAGGATGGGTACGCAGCCTGCTGCAACTATCGGTGAGACTATCTATTTTCGCTTTATGCGCTATAATCTCATTTCATATCTTTCTAACGGAGTCCTTCCGAATGGTGAGGGAAATATGAATAGTATTACCCCTTCCGCCTCTTTCTTTGAACTTGGCTCTGATAAGCCATCCACTACTCAATGGGGCACCGCCATTCCAATGCCAATGCTATTGGGACTGCCCGTCGATAGTGAAGTCAACCTTGTTGTCGCATCGGAGGCAGGGCTGACATCTGAAATCAGCAGTGTTATTCCATACCTGTATAACATTAGGTATTTCAAAACTTCTTTATAGTATGAAAGCTTATCGCCCAATATCCGCAGATTATAGGCACCGTTTCTCTACGTGATATTGCCTCTTAGCTACTTGTTACCCCGGTATATTTGAGCCGCATCCGCAAAAATCTCGCAAAAAATCAGGCGAATAAAACTTGTTTTACGCCGATGTCGTTTTTTCTACCGAAATTTGCGCTAAGAACTAAATACCATCAAGCGTATGAGAACAAAACTACTCATCACAATCCTATGCTCCCTGTTAGGATTACAAGCCGTCTCCGCAGGGGGGAATACAAGCACGACGGCTCCGATAATGTGGCCGGTGTCATACACAATCAGCTCCGAAAAGCCGTTTGTCTATCCTCTTGAGGAAATCGGCATAATTTATGACCGCGCAATCAAACTGATGGACGGGGTTACGACACCCATTACCATTCAGGCCGACGGAGTGGTTGTGGCAGAAGCCACATCGCTCGAAATCATTAATTCAACAAGCAGTAAATCTACCGAGGGAATGCTCAATGTGCATTTCGAGAAGCAGAACCTCCCCAAGGGAGTTACCTATCAGTTGTGCCTCCCCGAAGGAGTTATCGGCTGGACTGAAATGGAAGAAGGAATATTCCAACTTGTCAATGGAGCAATCAAAACCTCGTTCAGCGTTCCCTCTACGCTCGGACCGACCTCTGGCACCGACAATGGACTGCAAATTCCGGATTCCGACTGTTTCTTCATCTTTTATTGGCATTTTGAGACAAAGGCTGTCGGAGAACCCAAGTTCGACCTCTATCGCGAAAATGAAAAAATTGCCGAGATTCCGGCCGAAGTGACAAATTACGCTTTTGGTGAAGTCCAGCCTGTTTTCGATGAATACATGACCTTTGACAAGGGCGTGAATTACAAGCTTGTGTTGCCTGCCGGCAGTGCTTGCTCGATTTATCGCGATGATATTGTCAATGAAGAAATTGTCTGCGATTTTATCGGGGCATACGATGGCAACCCGAATTCATTCACCTACACGTGGTGTAGCCTGTATACCGACCATTCCGGGATATTGGGTGAGGTTTCATTCAGATTTGACCGGCCCATCGAAGTATCGCCTGACGCCAAAGTTATTCTTCATGAAATCTATCCTGAGCAGAAGATTCTTATGGAAGTGACACCTTGGCTCGATACCGATGGCAATTGTTGGAATCTTGTGTGTGACTTCGGTGGATACACCCGTGACGATGAGTGGGGCTTTACAATAGAGATTCCAGAGGGCACAGTCACATGCTATGGTGATAAAAACGCAGCCTGCGAGTTCAGATGTGAAAGTGCCGGAATTGAAGATGTAACGATTGATTCATACATTTCACAGCCATTTTATAATCTGCAAGGTATTAAAGCAGATAATCCGAAAGTTGGAAATATCTATATTCATAACGGCAAGAAAATAATCTACAAATAACTATAAGAGAAGTTGCGGCACCGCCGCCGCGCTTTCGTGAATCGAGCCTAAGGTCTCGACCGTAAGGCTTCAATCGCTAACTCATAAACTTACACACGGCGTAAGTTCTCAACGGACTTCGGCACCACTTTATCGTGGATCCGGAGTCCGTTCTTTATTACTACTGCCCGCTAAACTTTTTTGAGCGATTGGGAAATTAGGGCTGGCACCTATTGCAGGAGTCAGCCCTAAATGCATCGTTGCGACTCGCTGCGTGAAAAAGGGTAGCATCAAGGTGCACTCGGTAATATTCGCCAACGAGGGCGTCCCCTGCGACGTGCAGTTCACTTCCGCGGCAACCAACGACTCGTTTATGCTCGCTCCGAGCCATTACAACCATAACGAGATACTTGCACTTGACCGTGCATAAAGCAAGCCCAACTTCTGCCGTTCAGAAAGTTGGACTCAATCTTTTATATTGCTGTCCGGTAAAAAAAGACAAAATCATATATTCTCTACAAATATAATAAGTTACACCTGTTTTACGAAAAAGGGCTTGTCATTTGAGGCGATGTGAAATTGGTAGCATTAAGCATCAAAAAGCCCTTAAAAGACATCTATACGAGTCTGTTTCATGCTGTATGAGATAAAAATAGTCCATTTCCTATCATGTCAAAGTTTTACCGGACAGCAATAAATCTTTTATGGTTTAGCGGACAGTAATAATTGAAAATCAATCATCGTCATGGTGCTTATGGTGTTTCTTGTGGTGTTTTTTATAATGCTTCATATAATGCTCTCTTTCTTTCTTGCGTTTCTTGGCCTGCTTTTTCAGATGTTTTTTGACATGTTTGTAGTAGTCTTCATAGAAGTCTTCCACATCATCGTCGTCGTAATCATAACCACCATACACCATCGCCCCATAGGGGACAGCATATAGCGGATAACTCTCAGCTACCGCCTTTCGGTAATGCCTGGCTGCCTTGCGGTATTCCTTGACAGCTTTCCGATAGTGTTTTCTTGCTGAACTTGCTCTCCCATAGTCAGGCACATATCCTGGCATAAGAGGGACATGGACGTGTGGCCGTGGAGGAGGGGCTACCATCACCGGATAATAAGTAGAGACATTGGATACATCCACGCCCACTCCGTCCGAACCTGCGTGAAGCGAGAAAAATGTCTGTGCATCCGACATCGGCGAGCCAAGGACTGCCACAGCCATGCAGGCAATAATTGATTTTTTCATAATGGAGAACATTATCTTTTACAGTAGCGAAATATCACTTTGAGGGAAACGCCATCCCCAACAGAGCAGATACCTGTCTTTAATACAAATATTTCAGCCGATTTGTTCTGCACAGACTATGCACCACGGCCCTGCAGTCTACGCAAAACGGCAAAAGGCCCATAGTTACGCTCAAAAAGACATTGCGCCATCTCACGCCGCCCTGCGAAAAACTGCAGGTTGAGAGTTGGGTTGAGAGCTGGAGCCACTTTTTGTCCCGAAAATTTGGTTTATTCCACAGAAAATGTTAATTTTGCACCTCGAATTGTGTAAACAATAAAAAACAACATAGCGCTATGAAAAGAACTTATCAGCCTTCCAACCGCAAGAGAGTGAACAAGCACGGTTTCCGTGAAAGAATGTCGACAGCTGATGGCCGCAAGGTCCTCGCCCGTCGTCGTGCCAAAGGCCGTGCCCGTCTTACAGTGTCCGACTCACTCAGCCGCAAGTAATACTCTTCGGATTCAAAGTCAGGCATCCGGAGCCAGGCCTTGAAAAGCAACCGGCAACTATCCCTTGTGAATCAAGCGAAAGTTGCCGGTTGCTTTTTCACGTATGAGGCCCGAACCTACAGGCTTATATGTTGTTCTTAATAATGGACTAATCGCAACAACATAAATATCAAACGCATATGAACACAGGAGAAATCATCCCCGACAATCTGGGTATAGATGAAGAAGGACGAATGGTCACAGCCTCTGGAGACTACGCCAACACCCCTTTAATCATCTACTTTTACCCCAAAGACAATACTCCAGGATGCACCGCAGAGGCTTGTGCCTTGCGTGATGGCTACAAGAGGTTGCGGGAACTGGGCTACCAGGTAATCGGCATCAACCGTGACACCCCGGCGTCTCATCTGAAATTCGCGGCCAAGCACGACTTGCCTTTCCCCTTGCTGACAGATGTCAGCGGCGAGGTCTGCGAAGCTTTCGGCGTATGGCAGATGAAGAAAATGTGTGGCCGCGAATATATGGGACTTGTGCGCACCACTTTCATAACCGACAACGACCATACAATAACCCATATTATCACAAAAGTCAACACCAAAGCCGCCGCCGAGCAGATTCTCGACATCCTCGGCAAGTAAAACCGAAGCCATCGGCCAGAAACAAAAAAATCCGCCCCCGTTTTCGGGAAGCGGATTTTTTGTTTCGGTCACTGGCCCAGAATCAGATCCAGCGAGTGTATGCGAAGTCCATTCGGTGGGGCAACGCGGGGTTGACCGGATAAAGACGGTATCCGTAGCGGAACACGCCCGCATCCTTGAGTTTGGCATTGAGCTGGTATGTCAGCACGTTGCCTTCCTCTTTGATGACATCGAATGGTTTTGTGTAATGGAACTTGTCTTCGCCGTCCATCGACTTGTAGACCACGAGTTCGAGACCAAGGTCTTTGCCCAGTCCATTGGTGTCAACGATAGCGCGCACAGTGTAGTCCGTCCCGGTAGTGGAGTTGGCGACATCGGAGGTCTCGATGTCAAACACCTTGATTCCATCCCAAGCGGCAGCGACCTTCTCTTTCCAAGCCGCGATTTCCTTGGCCTTTGCATAGTTGTCGGCGGAGAGACGCTTGGTGCGGTCAGCCTCTTTGAGATAGAAGCGGTCGATATAGTCGTTGATCATTCGGGTCATCGTGAAATGAGGCGCGATCTTGGCGATGGAGCGTTTGATGTACTGCACCCATTCAGGAGAGTATCCCTTGGAGTTCTTCGCGTAGTAGAGGGGCACAATCTCATTTTCGAGCATCGAATAGATTGTAGCGGCGTCGAGCTTGTCCTGCTGGCCCTGGTCGGTATAGGTACGCTTGTCGGTTAGGGCCCAGCCGGCATCCTCTGCAAAGCGGTATCCCTCATACCACCATCCGTCGAGCACTGAGAAGTTCAGCACACCGTTCATCTCTGCCTTCTCGCCGGAAGTTCCGGATGCTTCGAGGGGACGGGTCGGGGTATTGAGCCAGATATCGACTCCGGAAACGAGTCGCTTGGCGACAATCATATTGTAGTCTTCGAGGAAGATGATCTTGCCGAGGAATTCAGGCATACGCGAGATTTCCATGATACGCTTGATCAGGCCCTGGCCGGCAGCATCAGCAGGATGCGCCTTCCCGGAGAAGACAAACTGCACGGGGAACTGCTCGTTGTTGACAATCTTCGACAGGCGTTCGAGATCGGTGAAGAGAAGGTGGGCACGCTTGTAGGTCGCGAAGCGGCGCGCGAAACCGATGATGAGAGCGTTGGGGTTGATTTTGTCGACAATCTTCATCACCGATGAGGGATCGCCCTGGTTGGCAAGCCATTTTGCCTTGAAATCTTTCTTCACGAAATTGATGAACTTGTTTTTCATCGTCATTCGCATATTCCAGATTTCCTGGTCGGAGCATTTGAGGATGGCCTTCCAGTTGGCGGGATTGGCCTGGTTGTCAAACACCTCCTGGCCAAGTTTGTCGCCATAGAATTCTTTCCATTCAGAAGCGGCCCATGTAGGCATATGCACACCGTTGGTCACATAGCCGACGTGGCTTTCCTGCCAGTTGTAACCCTTCCAGATGCCGGCGAACATCTTCTTGGAGACCTCACCGTGCAGCCAGCTCACACCGTTTGCCTCTTGGCATGTGTTGAGGGCGAAGACGCTCATCGAGAAACGCTCGTTGGTGTTGGGGTTCTCACGGCCCATGTTCATAAGGTCGTTCCAGGAGATACCGAGCTTGGCGGGGAAGCCACCCATGTATTTGCCGAAAAGGCCTTCATCGAAGTAGTCGTGGCCGGCAGGCACAGGGGTGTGGACGGTATAAAGGCTTGATGCGCGCACCAGTTCGAGCGCGACTTGGAAGTCGAGATGCTGCTCCTGCACGAAATCGACAAGACGCTGCAGGTTGAGCAGGGCGGCATGGCCCTCGTTGCAGTGGAACAGGTCGCTCTTGATGCCGAGTTTCTTGAGCATCAGCACACCACCGATACCGAGCAGGTATTCCTGCTTGATACGGTTTTCCCAGTCGCCGCCGTAGAGCTTGTGGGTGATGGGGCGGTCAAACTCCGAGTTCATCTCGAAGTCAGTGTCCATCAGATAGAGATTCATACGGCCGACATTGACGCGCCACACATGGCTGTAAATGATTCGGTCGTGGTAGGGCACCTCAAGAATCATCGGACGGCCCGACTCCTCCATAACCTGCTCGATGGGGAGCTGGTTGAAGTTCTGGGGCTCATAATTTGCAATCTGCTGGCCATCCACGCTGAGTGTCTGCGAGAAGTAGCCGTAACGATAAAGGAAGCCGACAGCTGTCATGGGCACGCGTGAGTCGGAAGCCTCCTTGATATAGTCGCCGGCAAGCACACCGAGGCCGCCGGAGTAGATTTTCAAGGCGTTGCAAAGGCCATACTCCATAGAGAAGTATGCCACTGAAGGCAAATCGTCACGCATCGGTTTTGCCATGTATTCCTTGAACATAGAATACACATGCTCGATGCGTTCCATCATTTTTTTGTCGGCGATGACCTCCTCGAGGCGCTCAGAAGACAACTGCTGGAGGAGCATCACGGGGTTTTCACCGGTAGCGCGCCAAAGCTCCACATCGAGGTCGTGGAAGACTGCCTTGGCTTCGCTGTTCCAAACCCACCAAAGATTTTTGGCGATCTCTTCAAGAGACTTGAGTTTAGAGGGGAGGTCGGATTTCACTGTAATGTCACGCCAGACGGGGACATTAGTGTTGCTGACTTGAAGTTTCATGTAGTGAGATGGTGTATAGTTTTGTGTGATTGTTTTTATATAGATGAATGTAATCTCTCGTTGCGTCACCTGTTGTCAGATCGCGTCAGCCATGGAGTTGCTCGTCACGCCGCTTGTCTGCGGCCGCGAGCGCCATACGGAAGGCATCGACATAATAGGTGATGAAATAATCCCATTCGGCTTTTGACGCAGTCTCCCTGGCGGCAGCGGAATCCGCGGCAATCACATCGGGGGATGCAGTCGACATCGACAACATCGAATCAGCCAAAGCTTTCACGACTTCATGATAGTTTGAGTCGTTGTGAGGAATCACGACAACGCCGCTTTTGTCAAATCCATTCTGTCCGGAAGAAAGCACCCATTGGCCGAATCCGGAAAGAGATGTAGTGACAGTGGGAACGCCAAACGCGACGCTTTCCAGAGGTGTATATCCCCATGGCTCGTAATATGACGGGAACACCGTCAGGTCAAGCCCAGCGAGTATGTCATAGTATGACATATCCAGTATTCCGTCATTGCCAGTGAGGTAACAGGGGACGTAGACCACCTGCACCTTGGATTCCCCGTTTGTGGAATTGAACCCGAGCTGACGGACACGATTCAATATGACATCATCATCAGGATTGTTGAGATCATGGGTTATCACAGGCTCGGCCAAAGGCGAGGCAGGCATATCTAAATCCGCATCCATCGCCTCCTTCAAATCAGCCCTCGGAGCCTTGGGCCACGCTGGCACCAATATATATAGGAGAAGATTCCGCGAGGGAGCCATGTCTTTGATCATCCGCGCAGCATCCAGGAAGGCATCTATACCTTTGTTGCGGAACTCGCAGCGGCCCGAAGTGGCCACAACAAATGTGTCATCGGGCAACTCGCGTCCACACAGCTTAGAGCCGACGTTGAGCATAGCCTTGCGTGCAGCCTGACGCGCACGCTTCTGACGTATTTTCGTTGGAGCCCAATCTGCCGGGAAACCATTAGGGGTGACTACATCTGGGCGGCGATCAAGAAGTTGCTCACATTCGGCAGCAGTGACATCGCTGACCGTGGTGAAACAGTCTGCGGCATGGGCGGCGGCCTTCTCAAGGGAGTGCTTCGACTCTATGTTCAGCTCACGAGCCATCTGGTCTCCGTTGTAACCGGGGAGATAATCATACAGAGGCTTGCCGTTGCCACAAATGCTTCGTCCTATGGATGTGGCGTGGGTCGTGAAGATGGTTCCCACGAATGGCACCTTCCATTTGGTGTACAGAAGCCCCATGCCGGTGGTCCACTCATCAAAATGGGCCAGGACATTCTTATGGCGCATACGCTTGTAAGAGCATATGCTCTCGATGACAGCTCCGGCAGCAAGCGCGAACGCGCATCCTTCGTCATAGTCACCATAGGCATACAGGGAATCCACGCCGAAGCGCGCCCACATTTCACCATAATAATAATCCTTTAGCCTGTACATACCCTGGAAATTGACCAGAATCACTATCGGCTTGCCGGGTATGTTCCATCTGCCTACTCTCACAGACACACCTTCAGGAAGAAGGGCTTTGTCGCGCCAAGGCTTGAGAAGAGATGGCACCTCCGAGAAATAAGGGGAGGGATTGTCTTCGGTCCAGACATCAGGGCCGATGAATATCGTTTTATCTTTGTATAGATTCTGGAGAGTCTGGGCTTTTGTAGATAAAACGGTATAAATACCTCCTATTTTATTACAAACCTCCCAGCTCGTCTCAAAAATCATATCAAGATTCACGGGGTCAAACTTCATATGGAAAATTCAGTTTGTTGTAAATTGTCCTGTTTAGGGTGCAAAGGTAATCATTATTTTCTCATTAATGCAAATTTTATCCATAAAAATCCCAATCCTGTAATAAAATAATGCTACCGAAATTCACAAAATATTCCGATTTATTTGTTTTTTCGGGCGGTTTTCGTTAATTTTGGAGTTGAAATCATAAAGATATACGGACTAAATAAAAAATATTTTCATTTATCCGTATTTGTTTTTCGTTTTTAAATCGAGCCTTCAACACGGCGTCGCCTTTGCAGCAAAAAAATGATGAACAGAGACAGAGTCTATTTTCTTGACACATATGTCGCGGGGCGTCTCTACGGAGATGCCGACCTGGCGTGGCCCCACCTAAGGGTCGGGCAAAGAATATCGCTTGTCAGGGAAGACGACAACGAGAAAGACCCTGGCGCGATTGCGTTGCACGTACGATATGGGGACGAGACGGCAAAGCTCGGCTATGTCCCGCTGCGGAAAAACCAACCGCTGGCCTTGTTGCTTGACATGGGATGGGGAGAGGCATTTGAAGCAACCATATCCAAGCTTGACCCCACAGCCACATACGACCGCCAGATTGGCGTCACAATCAGAATATTAAGAAACAACAGATATGGGAAGCCCTGACTCCAGCACGACAGCATTTTGTTACAGCCCGACGCAGACCATGCGCTCGATAATCTCAGACAACTCATTGCTGCTCATGGCATTGAGCCGTTTCGGCATACCATTGGGATTTGGCGACAAGACCGTGGAACAAGTATGTATGGACCAAGGCATAGACTGCTCCACATTCCTGACGGTCGCAGATTACATATCCGGCCACGCATATTCACCTGACGACATCGACCTCGAACAGCTGATGGCGTATCTGAAAAAGGCTCACAGCTACTTCCTCGACTTCCAGCTGCCAATGATACGCCGCAAACTGCTCGAAGCCATCGATATTTCAGGCGTTGACTCTATCGGCTTTCTCATTTTAAGGTTTTACGACGATTACGCTACAGAAGTACGCACCCATATGGAAGTGGAGAATGACCACGTGTTTCCATATGTCGCAGCCTTGCTCGAAGGGACTCTTGACAAGAATTTCTCAATCGAGTCTTACGCCAAAGGCCATGCCCACATTTCACCCAAGCTCCAGGAGTTGAAAGACATCATCGTGAGATATTACCCGGAGAATTCCAATGACCTGCTGACATCCGCCCTGTTTGACATCATCACCTGCGAGCAAGACCTGAGCGCACACTGCATGGCAGAGGACGACCTGTTCATACCGGCTGTGAGCCGCCTGGAAAAGAAAATTGAAACCGAGGAAATAAAAAAGATCTCCGAGGAAAGAAGTGCGCCCGATGAGGACATCGACGCCAAGTCATCCGACAACACAGACTCAACAACAGACGCGGAAAAGCTCAGCACACTCTCTGAAAGGGAAAAAGAGATTGTGTGTCTCATCGCCAAAGGATTGACCAACAAGGAAATCGCGAGCCAGCTGTACCTGTCGGTCCACACCGTGGCGACTCACCGGCGCAACATAAGCGGCAAACTGCGCATCCATTCACCTGCCGGCCTGACGATCTTCGCGATAGTCAACGGCTTGCTGCCAATCGCTGATATTCCACGTTCCAGAATCCAATGAAACAAAGGCATCGACAGATGTCTCCTCCCTTCACAACTCCGATTCCCCATGAAATTCGCAGACATACCAGGCCACGAACCCACCAAGGAACGCCTCCGGGCAATGGCCGACAATGACCGGCTTCCACACGCGATTATAATCGAGGGCCCTCCCGGAATCGGGAAATTCGCCATCGCACGCGCTGCCGCCCAATACATACACTGCACCAACCGCAACAACGGCGATTCCTGCGGACGATGTCCGTCATGTGTGCAGCACCAATCATTCAACCATATCGACACCATATATTCCTTTCCGGTGTTGAAATCGGCCGGAGGTGCCGTCAGCGACGATTTTATGCCGCTATGGAAGGAATTCCTTGGCGAAAGCCCGTATATGGATTTTGAATTGTGGCAGAAAATGCTCGGCAATCCAAACGGGCAACCCGTCATATACGTCGACGAGTCTCAGGAAATCATACGCAAACTTTCATTCACCTCCCATGGCTCTTCCTGCAAGATCGTCTTGATGTGGTTGCCTGAGAAGATGAACATTCAATGCGCCAACAAGCTTCTCAAACTGATAGAGGAACCATTGCCTGGCGTGAAATTCATATTCGTGTCAAACAAACCAGGCGAGATACTGCCCACCATATATTCGCGTCTCCAGCGCATAGAGACAAGACGACTCGCCGACAGCGAGGTGGCCCAACGTCTGCAATCCGAAAACGGCATGGGCACGGAAGACGCCATGGCTCTGGCGCATCTTGCAAGCGGCAGCATGCTGTCTGCCCAAAAAGCCCTGTCTGCAAATGGCGAAAACCAGGATTTCCTTGCTTTGTTCCAGAAACTAATGAGGCTTGCTTACCAGCGTAAGATTGGATTGCTCAAGAAATGGAGCCAGGACGCAGCAGCATTGGGACGAGAGCCTGCGGCCCGGTTCTGCGCATACTGCCAGCGACAGGTTCGTGAGAACTTCATCGCCAACCTGAAAATTGCCCAGTTGAATTACCTCAACCGTGAGGAGCTTGCGTTCAGCCGTAATTTTTCACCATTCATCAACGAAAAAAATGTCGAGCAACTCTCCAGACTGTTCAACGAGGCCCGCGAGGATATCACGGCAAACGGCAACGGGAAAATCATATTTTTCGACGTGGCCGTGAAGGTAATTCTGCTTTTGAAAAGATGAAACCATTTCTTTACAGTGTGGCCGAAGCCTACATACGCAATGAGGCTTCTGAGCTTTCTGACTATTGCTTCGTATTCCCCAACAAACGGAGCGTGGTGTTCTTCCATCACGCGTTTGCCCGTGCGTCACGCGAATTGGGCATAAACGTCGTGCATCCGGCATCGGCCACAATCTCAAGCTTCATAGAAGACTTGGTTCCGGGGAAGCCGGCCGAACGCCTGGAGATGATCCTGATTCTCTACCATGCTTACCGCGAGGTGATATTCCGACACGCAGGCGGAGGGCGCGAAGCCCAGGAGATTGCCGAGATGGTGGACTTCAACAAGTTCCAGCGCTGGGCCGATATGATTATCGGTGATTTCAACGATGTCGACATGTATATGGTAGACGCGGAGCAACTTTTCCCAAACCTGGAGCATTACCGCGAGATTTCGGCCAATTACCTTGAACCGGAAGTCATCGAGGAGATAAAACGCCATTGGCGCATAGATCGCATTCCGGAATACAACGACTCTTTCTGGAACCATATACTCCACACCGCCCCGTCAGAAAAGCATATGGAGGGCCAAGCAGAAGCAGAACCTGAAACGACCAAAGGGAGCGCGCTACGGTTTTTCAGGCTATGGCAGATCATGCTTGAACTTTACGAGGTTTTCAAACTCAGGATGTCTGAAGCCGGCCTGTTTTATCCAGGAATGGCCTACCGCGAAGCCACACGCATCATACGCGAACGCACCCGAAGCGATTTTGACCATCACCGATATATCTTCGTCGGGTTCAACATGCTTTCAAAAGCGGAGGAAACCATATTCCTTGAGCTGAAAGACAAACGTGGGGAGGATTTGTTTTCAGCACCGTTCGCCGACTTCTATTTCGATGATGCGTCGCCCGCATTCACCATGCCTGGCAACACCTCGGCATCTTTCCTCCACCATTACACACGGCTTTTCCCCTCTCTGTATGACTGTGTGGAACAAATCTCCGGATTCCCCAAAATAGAAATATCCGGCATCGCGTCAAAGGCAGGCCAAGCCAAACTCGCGGGAGCCATAGTCGGCCATCTGTATCCGGCGTCCATGGAATGGAGTCTGGAACAACTAAGACGCACAGCGATAATCCTACCGCAGGAGACCATGGCCCGCGGCGTGGTCGCGGCGTTGCCGGAATGGATCAACCCGGTCAACCTGACAATGGGCTACAGGCTGCGCGACAGCAAAGCCGCGGGGCTTGTAAAAAGCATAGTGTCGATGCATCTCCGTTCAAGAAAGAACAGGGAATCAGGCCACACATTTTTTTATGAGGATGTCGTGAGAATCCTCACACACCCGATTATCCGGCAGATTTATCCGCTGGAATGCAGCCGAATCATATATGATATAAATGTCAACAGGTGGTACAACATCGATGGAGAATATCTCACAGGGCATTATCCCGAACTGTCTGCCATATTCAGATATGTCGATGACACACCTTCACGCGAAGAGGTGTTCTCTTATTTCGAGAACCTGTTTTCCTGGATACTGTCACATCTGGAAGACAAAGGCTCCGCGACAGATATCTCCGACATAGACGGCACCGAAATAGAGCAAGCGACAACCCTTCCGGCCGGAGCCCTTGTCGACAGGATGCTGGCCAGAGCATATTTGCGGGCCCTCATACGACTCCGCGACCTATCCTCGCGGTATCTTGGAAGAAATGACATTTTTCTCACCGACTCCACCCTTTTTCATCTTATCGAACGGCTCGTCGGAGGCGAGACTGTGAATTTCGAGGGACGACCACTTGACGGGCTCCAGGTGATGGGTGTGCTTGAGGCCCGTGGCCTTGATTTCGAGAACATCATCATTCCATCGATGAATGAGAAAGTTTTCCCAAGGAAACATTACCAGAAATCATTCATCCCACCCCACCTGCGGCGCGCGTATGGGATGTCTACCCAAGACCACCAGGAGAGCATCTACTCATATTACTTCTACCGCATGATATCACGCGCGTCAAGGGTGTTCCTCTTTTATGATGCCCGCACCCAAGGAGTGGGCGGGGGACAGATGTCGCGCTATCTCAGCCAGCTCCTCCATCTTTACCGTCCGGAAGACATATCATGCCGCATACTCGGCTATGGAGTGGAATCAAGGGAATCACATCCGATTAGTGTGAGGAAAACCCCAGCCATAATGGCCGAGCTAAAGCGCTACCAGACGATGGAAAATCCCCGATACCTCTCGGCAAGTTCCATCAACCAATACATAAATTGCCCGTTGTCATTCTACTTGACATCTATCGCGGGATATAAACGGGAGGATGAGTTTCATGACTATATGGATGAAAGCACTTACGGGACCATAATCCACGGAGTGCTTGAAGACCTGTACAAGGCCGAGCGCGAGAGCCTGCTACATGGACGCTTCAACCGCCAGGCAATAGAGCGGCTGATGAAAAAGGATGTGGCAATCGAACAAGCCATCACCCGGCGTATCAACCATCATTACAACCGGCTCGGGGAGGACAGCCTTGTGCCACTGAAAGGTGACGCAGAGATATTCGGCGAGATAATGAAGAAATACATCCTTTTCGTGCTTAAAAGGGATATCGAAGCGGGGGAATTCGAATACCTGGCCGGAGAGTTCGACAACTCAGGGCGCCTGCGCCTGCAAGGCACCAACGAGGCGGTGGAAATCAACTTCAAATACACTATTGACCGAATCGACCGGCTCGTATCGGCGGCAGACGGATCCACAAGACTTAGAATCATCGACTACAAGACCGGCGAGGATGAGACATCGATAATCGACATCAAGGATATGTTCCTGGACCGTGGCAAATCCGGCAAAAGAGCCAAAGCAATGCTGCAACTATTTCTGTATTGCCAGGCTTTCGCTCAGGCGAAAAACCTCGCCGAACCCATACAGCCTTGGATTTACTCCATACGAAAAGTTGCCACGACCCCATTCTCTCCCCTGAGAATATCCGCGCCCCAGACTGATGACAAAAAAGCACGAAAGAAAACAGAGATAACGGATTATCGGGATTATGCAATAGAGTTCAACGATCTGATGCTCGAAGTGCTTGCCGACCTTTTCAATCCCGAAATCCCGTTCACGGCGGCAACGGATGACCATGCCTGCACTTTCTGCAAGTTTACCGAAATATGCCGCAAAAGACCAAGATAGCATTTGCATTGCGCCTTGCACAAGACTAACCCTCCAAACCATCACTCGACAATGGCCGGCCTATACATACATATCCCGTTTTGCAGAAGCAAATGCGCATACTGCGACTTCTACTCGCTCCCCGTTGGAAGCATTCTGAAAAAAGATCCAGGCAGCCTTTCCAAATATCTCAAGGCAATACTGACAGAGTTGGAAATGCGGGCCGTGGAGATAAACGAACCTATAAGCACCATATACATCGGGGGAGGCACACCAACATCTGTGCCTATGCCAGAACTCACAGACTTCATTTCCTCTATCACAAAGAAAACAGCCGCAATAAACCGCAGATTCCAAATCAGTGAGATTATGGAGTTCACGATTGAGGCAAATCCAGAAGACATATCCAGGGAAACCATTGACAGTTTACGCAAATCTGGCATAGACCGCATAAGCATCGGCATTCAGTCTTTTGAAACGGCCCAACTCGAAGCCGTTATGCGCCGCCATGACTCCAACACATCCTTGCGAGCATTGGCCGCGTTGAAGGATTCTGGTATAAACTACTCCGCAGACCTGATATACGGACTCCCAGGCCAGTCGTTAGACAGCTGGTCATCACAGATAAGGACCTTGCTGGATTTCGAGCCACCTCACTTTTCCGCATACCTGCTCTCCTACGAGCCTGGGACAAGATTGTACGCGCAAAAAGAACGAGGCAGGGTAAATGAGGCAGACGAACAGACGGCATGCCGGATGTATGACATCCTTATAAAATCAGCATCAGACCGAGGATATGACCATTACGAAATCTCAAATTTCTCGCGTCCGGGCATGGCAGCCAAACACAATTCCTCTTATTGGAACCTCACACCATATCTTGGACTGGGATGCAGCGCCCACAGTTTTGACGGAAACAACAGACGCATAAATCCGGCAAGCCTGGTCTCATATATGAAGGCACTCGATTGCGATAAAAAGACACTTCCATTCATCGAAGAGGAGGAGACGGCAATAAATAAGGTCAACGATTACATCATAACATCTCTTAGAACATCTGCAGGGCTTTCAGTCCCTATGATAATAAAGAAGTGGGGAGACACGATAGCCACTGAGGTGCGGACAAATCTATCGCCATTTTGCGCCACTGGGGGCCTGACTCCGCTCGGCGATGACTGTTACAGAATTCCTGAGCAACTTTGGCTCAAATCCGATTCCATTATCAGAGATGCAATCCTTGAGGCTGACTAAAATCTACCCAAAAACGCATCCTCACATACATATTCACTATCTGCCATTTTCCCAGCAGCAGGCAAAGACAAGGGTTTGTCAACTGTTTACTCTTGTTAAAATACTACTTTACAGTGAATTAAATGTTAAATAGAGCATCCCAAAGCAACTATTTGAGGCCCTGAGAATGTTATATTTGTAAACTGACCTACGGTCAGACGAGAATATTGAAATAATTTCCAGCCAAGATTCAAGTCAAGTCCTAAAGGTCGTTTTAGGGCCAAATAGTTAACACGGATTTGTCTAATAGCTCCGAGTTAAGATATTGCTCTGTTTACAAATCAGAACAATATGCTACATGAAATTTAAACACGAGAATTCAAGTATGTTTTCTGGAGTATATCGAACTTAAATTTACCCCACCAAATTCAAGTTGCATTTTCAAATAGCACTGTTTATATATCCCCATCATCTCGGTTTGAAAACACAAATCAGTCAGTGTTAACATCTGCACACTCTTAATTTTCGTTTTGGATGTGCAAAATTTATATTTACAACTCATTCTTTGACAAATAATTCTTGATTTGGATTCACACTCCAAGTGTTCTCTACTGTAATCTTTACAAAGAGACCGCCTCAAATCCAAACAAATGATTCCAAAATACAAATTTTGCAACCAATTCAACCATTAACATTATTTCACACACGTCACAACGCGTTAATTTTCATACCCATTATAATTATTGCTTAAACAATCAATTTAATATGCCTGCGCATATACGCCTTTTGTCTGTCCAACACGACATTCCTACTATACAAACCCCTATACGTCACTATGAGTATAAAATAAATCCAACCAAAACTTTAATACACTATCATAGATAGGCGTTTACTGGCGCGAACACTCGTCAGGCCATTTGAATTTAGGAATCCATAAGCCTCACCCTGTTTGTTTGTCTAAATTTGTATTTCCAAAGCGATGGATTTGCATTTTTGCTCAGGTTGTTTTCATCTACAAACCGCAGACTTAGCATTTACATCTCAAAATTTTCCGCGCTAATTGCAAATTTGCATTTATCCTCCGCAAATTTGCATTTATCAATTCTAATTATTAAATTTGCAATTCAAAAAGACATCTCTTGGATTTCAAAAAACCAATTTACAATTAACAATTCAACCCAACTGACATATGGATTTGGTGA
This sequence comes from Bacteroidales bacterium, assembly GCA_910575615.1. Lineage (GTDB taxonomy): Bacteria > Bacteroidota > Bacteroidia > Bacteroidales > Muribaculaceae > UBA7173. The sequence goes on from CAJTEX010000004.1 coordinate 121,223, forward strand.
ATCGCCTCAAATATTATATGGATCACGCCCAGGTAACCATATCCCAATTTGCAGACAGATGTGGAATCCCACGCCCAACGATGTCTCAACTTATAAATGGCAGGAACAAACGCATCTCAGACGAAGTCATCAGCAAAATCCACAATGCGTTTCCCGACCTATCTGTCTTATGGCTGATGTTTGGCGAAGGGGATATGACAACCAACGCAAATATCGAAACCTCAGAGCCTCAAATCGATGCAAAAGGCGTACCCGCCACCTATCAAACTACTGACACACAACACCATAACCCGCAAAACTCCAACGGCGAGACCTGCGCTCAAGAAGCCCCATCCAGCGAAACATTCGAAAACCTGCTGTTTGAAACGCCTCAAGACGAGCCATTCCGCATAAATGCTTCACACATTGAGGACAGCGCGCCCAAAGACAACATCCTGTTTGAGACATCCCCGGCTTGCAATGACCAACCGAGCACACCACACAATCCCCCACATACAATTCCGGCGCAAGCAGACAACCATCACGACATTACCCGAACCCTTGGTGCACATATTGCCCCATCCCCAGCCAACTCCCCTAAGACAGAGACATCCTCAGAGGAGAAACGCATATCCATATCTCCGGATGCCCACAAAAAAATCACTAATATCGTGGTGTTCTATTCCGACAACTCTTTCCAGTCGTTTCTTCCCGACTCCTGACGCCATCTGACACCATCACAACACAAGGCCCCGGAACACCCTTTGCAGAGCTGTTCCGGGGCCGTTTTTGGCCTTGTATGGACAGGTATTACGTCAGACGTATCCCCTTACTATTCCACGCTTGGAATTGCGTATGAACTCTATAATCTCATCCCGCTCTTTGGTAGCCGGAAGTTCGGCCTCGATGCGATCCACGGCATCGGTGACATTGAGACGCGAAAGATACAGATAACGGTATATCTCTTGAATCTCACGTATCTGGTCGTTGGTGAAATTGCGCCTGCGCAGGCCAATTGAATTGATTCCGGTGTATGCGATAGGATCACGGCCGGCTTTCACAAATGGAGGTATGTCTTTGTTGATTCTTGAGCCGCCCTGAATCATCACATGTGTCCCGAGATGGCTGAACTGATGAATCAGCGTACCGCCTCCGATAACGGCGAAATCATCAACCTGCACCTCTCCTGCGAGCTGCGACGAGTTGGATATTATCACATTGTTGCCGACAATGCAATCGTGAGCGACATGCGAATACGCCATAATTAGGCAGTTGTTGCCGACCACGGTCTTGCCTTTGGCGACAGTGCCACGGTTGACAGTGACACATTCTCGTATCGTGGTGTTGTCTCCGATGACGGCAACTGTGTCTTCTCCTTTGAATTTCAAGTCTTGAGGAATCCCCGAAATCACCGCCCCGGGAAAGATGTTGCAGTGCTTACCAATCCTGGCCCCTTCCATGATCGTCACATTGCTGCATATGTGTGACCCTTCGCCAATTTCGACATTCTGGTCGATGGTCACAAAGGGATCGATGACGACACTTGGATGGATTTTAGCCGCAGGATGGATATAGGCAAATGGCTGTTTCATTCTGAATGCTTATGGCGTTACTTGTTTTTTACTATCTGGGCCATGAACTCGCATTCACACACCACCTTGTCGCCGACAAACGCCACGCCTTTCATCAGCGCGCATCCTCGACGCAACGGGGTCATGAACGACACATGGAACAGCAGGGTGTCTCCAGGCACGACTTTCTGACGGAATTTCACGTTGTCAATCTTCATGAAATATGTCGAATAGGTCTCAGGCTCTTCAACAGTGGCAAGCACAAGAAGACCGCCGGTCTGAGCCATGGCTTCAATGAGAAGCACTCCGGGCATCACAGGCTCCTGAGGAAAATGCCCCTGGAAGAAAGGCTCATTTACCGTGACATTCTTCACACCTACGATGAACGTCTCGCCACGGTCGATGATTTTGTCTACCAGCAGCATCGGATAACGATGGGGCAGATGCTCGCGGATATCATTGATATCCATAAGCGGGGCCTGTGAAGGATTGTAAGAGGGAGCCTGCAGTTCCTGACGCTGAATCTCCTTGCGTATCTGCTTGGCGAAAGTGGTGTTGATCTTGTGACCCGGACGGCAGGCGATGATGCGGCCCTTCAACGGACGACCGATAAGGGCGGTGTCGCCCAGCACATCCAACAGCTTGTGGCGGGCTGGCTCATTCTCAAATTCCAACGGACGGTTGTTGATAAACCCAAGCTCATTCACCTGCTTGCGCTCAACCCCCATGAGGTCGGATATGTGGTCAAGCTTCTCCTGGGCCATCTCCTTGTCGTAGATGACAATAGCGTTGTCAAAGTCTCCGCCCTTGATGAGGTTGGCGTTCAGCAGAGGCTCGATTTCACGGACGAAAACGAATGTGCGGCTGCCGCTGATCCCCTGCTTGAACTCCGACATATTCTCCAGGCGCGCGAACTGGTTGGCAAGCACGGGTGAGTCATATGAAATCATCACATCCACCGAGAAGTCATTGTCGGGAAGCACAGTAAGATGTGCGCCTGTCTGCGGGTCACGCACCTCAATCTTGCGTTTCACCACATAGAAGTTCTTGTCAGCGCTCTGCTCAGTCAAGCCAACACGCTCTATCGCCTCGCTGAACTGGCGTGCGCTCCCGTCAAGAATAGGGATTTCGGGGCCGGTGACCTTGATAAGGCAGTTGTCAACCCCGGCGGCATAAAGGGCAGCCAGAGCGTGCTCGACAGTCGAGACCCTGACATCTCCCCTGGCGAGGACAGTGCCACGGTCAGTGTCGGTCACATTCTCGGCCAGCGCGTCTATTACAGGTTCGCCGTCGAGATCCACTCGTTGGATCTTGTAGCCATGGTTTTCAGGAGCGGGCAGAAATGTGGCCTCGATTTCCAATCCGGTATGAAGGCCTTTCCCCTTTACGGAGAATTCGCCGTTAAGAGTTAGCTGTTTCATTATTTTTGTTTTGTGATATTTTCGAGATTTTTTACCCGGTCAAACAGTTCGCCGAGGTTTTTCTGATAAACGACATTGCGGGCATACTTCTTCATGTCCACCGCCGGCGCTCCCATCATTCGGGAATCGGAGGGGATACTTGACGCAACCCCAGACTGGGCTCCGATCTGCACACGGTCCCCGACTGTGATATGCCCGGCAATGCCTACCTGGCCGCCGAACATGCATCGGTCACCGACCTTGGTCGAACCGGCGATGCCCACCTGGGCCGCCATTACCGTATGTTCGCCAATCCGGCAGTTGTGTGCGATTTGCACAAGGTTATCGAGCTTGGTGCCTCGGCCGATTATGGTCGACCCCATCATGGCCCGGTCAACCGTGGTGTTGGCTCCCAGCTCCACGTCATCCTCCACGACGACGTTACCAAGCTGGGGAATCTTCTTGTATCCGTCATCCGTGGGGGCAAACCCGAATCCGTCAGCGCCAATCACGCATCCCGAATGGAGGACACACCGCTCCCCTATCCGACAATTATGATAGACCTTCACCCCCGGCTTCAATATGGCACCGTCGCCAATCTCGACATTGTCGCCAAGATATACCTGGGGGAAAATCTTCACACCCCGGCCCAGCTTCACACCCCGGCCGATATACGCGAACGCCCCGACATACGCATCCTCGGGAATCTCAACCCCCTCGGACACATAGCAAGGCTGCTCCACCCCTTGATATTTTGGCTCAAGGGCTTCCGCCGCAATGTCAAGCAATTGCGCGATGGTGGCATACGGGTCATCCACTCTTATCAAAGTGGCTTTCACCGGATGCTCGACCGAGAAATCTCTCTTGACCAGGACTACCGACGAACCTGTCTGGTAGATATAATGGTCATATTTCGGATTGGCAAGAAAAGACAACGCGCCTGGACGGCCTTCTTCAATCTTAGCGAATGTCGATACGGTAGCGTTGCCGTCTCCTTCGACAGTGCCGCCAACCAAGGCGGCTATTTGCTCTGCTGTGAACTGCATTTTATGGTATGATATCTTGCGCGTCTGGCACACCGGAGCATTCCAGACCTGCGGTCTGCATACAGGCATCATAGATGACACCCCCCTACAGAACCGCTCAAGGAGCGAAGCACCCCTTGGCACGCACACTTTTACAATTTGCAAAGTTGGCAATTTTTTTCGAGATATCCAAAAATAGGCAAAAGGTTTTGCCGACACATCTTTTTATCCTAAATTTGCAACATGAGAACCACAAACCAAGCCACCGCGCCCCTGCCCTCGCAGGCCGACATCATATTCGGGTATTTCCCTGACTTGAGCAACACCCAGCGCCTGCAATTTGAACAATTAGGCCAGCTCTACACCGAATGGAATGAGAAAATCAATGTGATTTCCCGAAAAGACATTGACAACCTATACCCTCACCATATCCTCCACAGCCTCGCCATTGCCAGGTTCATCACACCAGCAGAGGAGACTGAGATTCTCGACTTCGGGTGTGGAGGTGGATTTCCCGGCATTCCGCTCGCGATAATATGGCCCCAATGCAAATTCCACCTCATCGACCGCATCGGTAAAAAAATCAAGGTCGCCCAGGAAGTCGCACGCGCCATCGGACTTGCGAATGTCACATTCCAACACGGCGACGCAGGCGAATGCCACCGTAAATTCGACTTCGTGGTAAGCCGCGCGGTGATGCGCCTCGAAGCGCTTTCACCTTTGGCCAAACGCAACATTTCCCCAAAATCCCGCAACAAACTTCCAAACGGCCTTATTTGTTTAAAGGGCGGAGACCTGGCATCTGAAGTCGAGGCATCAAAGGGCGACACATTGGAAGTCCCACTCTCGGACTTTTTCAAAGAGCCGTTCTTCGAGACAAAAAAGCTCATATACAAACCACTCTGACAACAGCCGTAAAAACATCTTGAATATGGTCAACATAGAGCATTTCGTATTCAATCCATTCCAAGAGACCACATACCTGATATGGGACACTGACACGCGTGAGGCCGCAATCGTTGATCCTGGAATGTCTACCCCGCAAGAAGAAAAACGCCTCGACACCGCGATAATGGACAAGAACCTAAGCATCAAGGCCATATTGCTCACGCATGCCCATGTTGACCACACTTTCGGCGTGGAATACGCCAAGTCTCAATACCACGCCCCGGTGTTGCTACACAAGGCTGATGATTTTCTTGGCAAGCAGCGTGCCGAGCAGGCAAAGAGATTTCACCTCCCGATTGAATTAGGCCCGCTCGTAGCCGACCGGTTCATTGACGAGGGGGAAGTTCTCTCCCTGGGCGACAACAAAATCTTTGCCCTGCATGCGCCGGGACATTCTCCTGGCAGTCTTCTGTTTTATATACCGGCTGCGAAGTCGCTCATATCGGGAGACGTACTTTTCCAAGGCAGCATTGGCCGCACTGACCTTCCGGGTGGCAGCTATCCTCAACTTATAGCAAGCATAAACGGCAAAATCACAACTTTGCCCCCATCGACCATCGTATATCCCGGCCATGGGCCGTCTACAACCGTGGGAGAGGAAATGCGATACAATCCATATTTCTAGACCTCAGCCCTGAATGGCAAAATCCACAATCAGACAACACATTTTACAATTATTGCTGTCCGGTAAAACTTTGACATGATAGGAAATGGACTATTTTTATCTCATACAGCATGAAACAGACTCGTATAGATGTCTTTTAAGGGCTTTTTGATGCTTAATGCTACCAATTTCACATCGCCTCAAATGACAAGCCCTTTTTCGTAAAACAGGTGTAACTTATTATATTTGTAGAGAATATATGATTTTGTCTTTTTTTACCGGACAGCAATATTTTACAATAAACAAAAGGCAGGCTTGCGATTTAATCGACAAACCTGCCTTTAACCTATTCAATCAAACATTGGTCACAAACAAACCTTGAAGCTTGCCGAACCTACTTTCACAACATAAATGCCGGCAGGCAATTCAGCTGATACAAAATAATCGTCGGATGCAACAGCCTCATTCATCACCATCGCGCCTGACATAGTATAGACCGTAATTGTGTTTCCAAGGCCATTGATGACCCTGATGGAGCCGGAGGCAACAGCCACCTCCACATCAAACCCGGACTCCACGCCGACGGCCTCCACTCCAGACTGCGAGGAAGACTGGGCGAACACTGGCAAAGATGGGAACCAATAGTTCTCAATCATCGGATAATCCTTCAGCTTCATGCCATCTGCCGAATAGCGCCTGACTATGTACGCCTGACTGCCGTAACCCTGGAACAACGACATATACAACTCACCGGAAACCGGAGAGACACGCATCGAGCACCCATAAAGCGACCAACCGTCATCTTCCTCGCTCAGATCAATGATTTTTTCAAACGAACGGCTGTCTATATCAAATTTGAATATCTCTGAGCCCGAATCCCAGCTGCTCGAGCCTCCATTCCAATAGAGAGAGTTGTTCACTGCCGACGCACAGAATCCGTCTGGAGTCCACGCATACCATGAATTGGCTGGCGCATAAACCGATGACGGCACATCGACGATTTCAGTGGCGAGGGTTTCCGGATCAACACGCAGAAGATATGGCAGTGTGCCGCCGTTCCCAGATGTCGATGAGGCAACACTGCACCACAACGAGCCATCCTTTGCGACAACCACCGAACCGATTCCGGCTCCTTCCTTGACCAAGTCGAAGGATATGGTGTCAGCCACCTTGTCTTCCGACGGCTCGACAACAAGCAGACCAAGTTTCTGATGCGCCACAAACACTTTCCCCGCAGCCCTGACCATAGAGCCAGACTGCCCGGAATAGAGAGAGCCTCCCTCCTCTTCAGTACCGGAGACTTTCCCGATGATTTCCGAGGAGTCAAGGTCAAGCACCCATACGCCGTTGCTCGACGACACATATCCCTTGTGCTCATCCACCCCGAGGAAACTGCGGCCGTCGACGTTTCCTCCGTCAGGGTCAATGTCGGCCAGCTGGTATTCAATCTTCATTGAACTCGCATCTGCCACATTGATGCGGCCTCCGGCAATAGATGCTCCCGGGTCTTTTGGCTGCTTGCAGATGATATAGAACTTACCATTCCAGATTTCTCCGGCCTGGGCAGTCGCGCCAAGCTGTTTGTTGTCGTTACAGGCCTCTATAACCCTGTAATGCCAGTAATCACCACCTTCGGCATCCGGCAGAAGATAATTGAGCGTGGAGTTGTTGTGGCCATACCAGTCTTCATTGATGATGAAGAGTCCTTTTGAGAAGTCAATCTCCTCGTCTGCCATAGCGACAGGCGCGGAAAAAAGCATGGCGAGGGCTGCGGTTGCCCCCGAGAGGCAACCGAAACGGGCAAATTTTCTCATTGTTTTTTGCTGTTAGTTTTTTTTAATTTAAAGAATGATTATCTGCTTTTCCGGACAAACCGATAACCATATATAATTTTCAATGCATTATTGTCATATTTATTTAAGCGGGACTGACACGACCTGACCTGCGGCCGGTATGTGGAGATCCTGTGCCCTGCATATTTCGGTAGAGGTTTCTCCAATCCATCCGCAATACTGATTGATACCGGTATAGACTTTCACGAAATCAACTCCGGGCAACACAACAGGCATCCCGTCTTTGTCAACAGCCCATGAAATATCAAAGCTGTTCAGGTCGGCATAATCATTGGGGTGATTGTCGGCATATCCCCAGTCATAGCAATACAGGACGTAATAGGCTCCTGTCCCACTAACATCCACTCCATTGTCGGCAAGCCGTGTTCCACTGAACGTCAATGCGTCATCCTCCACCCATGCCGGGTAATATTCCTGACGATGGAAATTGTTTTTTGGCATCGAGGAGCAAGTTCCCTCCGAATCCTCCCACATGATATAATTGATATCGACAAGTGGCCCTTGGGATATTATCTCCCTGTCAGGATTCGGCCGATGGTATGTTATTGAATAGTTCCTTATCGTGGCCGGACTATTATGCTCGCTTCCCGCAATTTCATACCAATCATCATCAGGGATGCCATTGCAATTCCGGTCATAGCTCACCATAACAATCCCAGGTTCAGCAGACCCTCCCTTGCGGTCGCTTCCTGACAACTCATAGAAACTGTTTCCAAGAATCATGAAATCCTTTTCCCCTGGATGATTGATGACAGTGTGGTCAAATCCGAAAACCACATATCCGCCAAATCCCCCAAGCGAGACCATTATGTCATTTGTCCCCGACAGAGACTCTTCCACTTTTCTCAGCATATCGTCATAGCTGTCTCCGGCCTCATACTGCGGCATCGTGTTGACAAATTGGCCAGGTGCCGGACGATATTCATACACTTTCGAGATGTAAGGACTGTAATCAATCTCTTCATGCAAGACAGTAACAGAGAACTCAAAGTGAAACGGCGTCTCTTCGTCGATTATGTCCAGCACCAGGTTGTATGTGCCCTCTTTCTCGGCAAGGAAAATATAATCACGTTCGGTAGACAGGACCTCTCCTGACTCCATCGACCACCGGTATGACGTTCCGGTCAGTGCCGGAGTCAAAGGCAGCTTTTGCATCCTGTATATGTAATAACTGTCGTCAATCCCGAGGTTGAGCATAGGAGGACTGTCAGAGCATCCGGCGAGCACACCGATTGTCAATGACGGCAACAGTTGTTTTATGATTCTGGCGGTCTTCATTTTTCTTGTTGAAAGCTGGGTAATCAAACGGTCATCTTGGAAGGAAACACATATGAGCAGGAATGTCGCCGGTGCGGACACTCCATTTCTTCTTTCCATGACGGTCAAAACAGTACAGCGTCCCCGACGACACATAATTTTTCGCGTCTGTCACAAATATGTCTCCAGTCTCAGGATGTATCGCTATGCCATATGGGATAGTGATTTCTTTCTCTGTGCCATCCGTTATGAAATTCTCCGAGACCACTTCCTGGCTACGGATATCTATTATCCCATACGAGACAGCGTTTTCAGACGTGTATTCGTTCCACTCTGTGGCATAATAATAGAGCGAATCACCCTTTATCGCCATATTCGAGCAAGGGATGTCAATCTTGCTCTCCACCGACAGGCGCGTCTGGCCCGCTTTCTTCGACAGCACATACAGACACGACGGACGGCTACGGTAATCCCCCCTAGAGTTTATCCACAGCTTGTCGTATTTGTCCTTCTTGACCCTGTGCAGGTTTATGTCGACCGGAATCTGCTGCACCTGCTTGAGGTCTATCATCTGTATCACTGACACAGTGTTGTCATACTGGGGCGCACGATATCCTCCGGAATTGGCGACATACATATAGTCATCCACTATCTCCATCTCCTCAGGCTGGTAGCCGACCGTCACCTTGGCTGTGACAGCCAGCGAAAGCGTGTCGACCTCATAAACAGCCCCCTTTGGAGCATTGACATCAATCAGCACAGGGCCGACATAGCTGCTGACATATGCCTTGCCTCGGTGGAAACGGATGTAACGGCAGTTGGGAATATCCACCTGCCCGATTCTCACCCCGCTGCGGCTGTCAAGAACCTCCACCTTATGTGAACAGTTGACCACGACATACAACTTTGACCCGTAGATGCCGATGTCATTGCCGACATCTCCAAGTTCCTTGATTACGTTGGGGTTGCGTTCGGCATATATGTTGCGGGAGTAAAGCCCGGTGAAATAGTCGAAATAGTCAAGGCTGCATTTGTTGGAGCCCATGTTTCCTTCGTTGACAAGATAGAATCCCCGGATAGCGGTGTCGGACGACGGAATCTCCGGGATGATGTCATACTCCGTGGGCACCACGAGCTCGTCTTCACGACAGCCCGTGACGCACAACAGGAGCGGCAGAAAATAAATAAATATTTTGTTTTGAATTCTGGTCATTATATTTCAACTGTTAAAGTCACCCGGTAATTGCGTTTTGGCATAGGATAATTGAGAATCACATCGTAATCCTGGCTGAGGAGATTGTTAACCTCCAACAGTCCTCGCAATGCGACCCGTCCAAGACGGAAATCCTTGCTTATAGAGACATCGCTGGTATACCAGGGCTGAGTATAGTTATATCTGATGTTTTCCTGTTGGTTGTACCTCTCTCCTACATATATCCATGAGTAGTTGAGCCCCCATCCTCGCCACTGGGCATTGATTACCGCCGAACCTGAATGGCGAGGGATATAGGGAATCTGGTCACGGTAATAATTGTCGGCCGGATTGGTCACATCTATCGCCCGCTGGAACGTATATTGCAGACGCCCTGTGACATAAAGCTCGGGCAATGGGTTGACTGTGAGCATTCCGCTGACATCAATGCCTTTGATATCGACAAGCCCGAGATTCAACATCGTCCATCTGAACTGCTGTCCTTTCGGGTACGCTACGATTTTGTCTTTGACCTTGTTGTAATATATGTCTGCCGTCACCTTCACAGCAGAGATCAACCCTCGTGAAGAATGGTCATACACAACCCCGAAATTATACTGTGTGACACGTTCCGGGGTCAACTTTGAATTGCCCATATCAGCATAATACAGGTCATTGAATGTCGGCATCCTGAATGACTTCTTGTAAAAGAAACGCATTGAGAAGTCACGGTTGCGCAACGGGTTGAATGTCGCGAAGAACGCCGGAGTCAGCACCTTTTGGTCTTCAGGTGCCTGCTGGCCGTCCAGAGTGTCATGTATGAAAGTCGCGAGCAGGCTCCCCTGCATCCTCAGCCGGCCGAGATCCATCGATGTGGCCACTGAGAGGAAATTGCTGATTCTGTCAGGCTTGGCGAAGCCATACATGTCGGCGTCCAGCGAGTTCCACATAAAGTCATAGCTTGCCGACGCCTCCCACCATTCAGCGATGCCAAATTCATGGGCTGTCGACACATATATCTCCTTCTGCTTGTACAGGTTGTCGATTTTCACCTGCTTGTCATCGTTGTTGACATAATGGGTGCGGTAAAACGCGTATTTGACATTGTTGAGCATGGTCCACCGGCCAAAATGCCCGGTGTAGCGTCCCTGCACAAACGAGTTAGTGTCCCAGATTCTCTCGCCCCGACGCCATACATTGTTTACTATCGCACCCGGCACTCCTCGCTCTGAATTATAATTGTAAGCCTTGAAATGCCATGAGCCGCGAGTGAGTGTACCGTTAAGGTTCAATTCGAGACGTGTTGCGTTGATGTCTCCGTTCTGCCTCACTGCGGTGGTGTCATATGCCAGCTCCCCCGCCGGGTTGACTCGCCGGTAGCGAAACTTGTATTTGCCACTCGAGTTGACCCACTCGGCGCTAAGCTGGGCATTTACCCTGTCGGATAGTTTCAGCTCGACAAGTGCCGAGGGATTAATGAGGTCAAAAGAACCGAATCTGACCGTGGCACGGGCATGATATGTCTCGTCGTCTTCAAACCGAGGGGCACGGGTGCGCATATATATGGTGCCGGCCGATCCAAAGTCCTTTGCAGGCTGGAGGATGCGGCTTTTCTGACCATTGTACAAGGAGATTTCCTCCATGTTGTCAAGGGAGAACTGGCCGAGGTCTATCTGGCCGTTCTGCGCATTGCCAAGTTCAACGCCATCATACACGACTCCAGTATGATTGGTGCCCATCGAACGGATATTGACGGTCTTGATACCGCCTACTCCACCGTAATCCTTGACCTGTACACCGGAAAAATACCTCAGTGCGTCTGCCACGCTGTTGGAATTTAGCCTGCGCAGCTCCGCGCCCGACAATGTCTGTGCCGGGATTATGTCATCCGACGGACGACGGGCCGTGACCATGACTTCATTAAGATGCAACACAGTGTCAGCGCTTTCAACCGGCACATCGGCAAAAAGGCACATAGGGAGAAGCATCGCAGCCTGCAAGGCCACGACACGAAAGGGTCTTGTTTCCAAAAAAACTGATATGAAATGGGCTTTGTGGCCCGTTTTATAAAGTTTACCCATAATCCCGTAGGTTGTCATGTTTCCGAAACGGGAGGTCTTCTGACTTGTCCCGGTCTTCCGCGCCTTCTCGGAGGAGCAAAACCTCCAATGGCATCATGCAGAAAACCATACTGCCGCACAAGCGGCGCAGGACTTACAGCAGCGGGTACTGTCCCCGAATCTCACGGGGTTCCCTTTTCCGTTTCGGACGCAAAGTTATGAAAAATCCGTCACATCGCGAAATTCAGGACAGGAAATCTATCGTGAGCGGATCAAAATCTTCAAGATTGACCGGAAGGTTGTCTGTGGTGGCAAGCGTGTGAATCAGCCTGGCTGTGAATCTTATGCCCCTCCACCTGAAATGGTCGTCAACCGAGTGGCATTCCTCTTTGGCCTTCTCTATGGCATCGCTCAGATTAGCGGCTTCTTCTTTCCGGCCTAATCGCAAATACACCGATGCCAGAAGTATGTAATCTGTCATAGAGAAGAACCCAGGCCGCGACGCCGGACAGGAGATGTCTCCCGACATCTGCTCAAACACCTCGGCATAACGCTCATACATACGCGCGTCATATAATGTGTGCAGGTAAAAGTCAATCCAGGTTGTTATACCTATTTTCCTATGGTAAAAGTCAAGAGCCTTAGCGGCAGCGCGGAACTTTTCCTTGTCCATTAGCGCCATCGCCATCATACGCCAGTCCTTGCCGTCTGTCTTGCCTTTGTCTATGGCTATCTGGAGGTAATCCTCAAGATTGTCTGGTTCAAGTTCGAGGATGACCGCCAACGGATCACCAGCGCCGGCCGTGGCTACATCATTGCGGAGCATCATGGCATACAGGTCACATGCCTCTTTTATCCGGTTTTCCCTTGCGTAAGCCTCTGCCAGGCCTTCCAACGCAAAATTGTTGAGGGGTTCGGACTCGAGAATCTCCGTAAGCACCTGTATCGCTTCCTGGCGTTTCTCCGGCATCACAACCATAATCACTCCGCGGGTGAGTCTGGCGTTGAAGTGATCCGGGTCAATGGCCAGGGCGTAATCCACCGCAGCCAATGCGTCCTCTGAGTGCTCAAGGCCGAACTCTATACGCGCGAGCAGCAACCACGCCTCTATGTCAAAAGGAGCCATTTTTGTCAGCTCCTCCGCAATCTTGCGTGCATCTTCCTGAAACCCCACCCCATCTTTCAGGGTCTCAGCCGCCTCAAAGGCAAATCCCCGAGGATCCTCGGCCATACGACTTATCTCGGGGTAATACTTGACAAGCAGTCCTCTCTGGTCGGTCTCTCGCAACAGGTCTATGATTTTCAACACAGACTCGCAATCGAGCGATTCATATTTCCTTACAATGGCATCAAGGTACGGATCGGCATCTCCTGCAGGATAGCAATTCACGCCCATCCGCAAGACATCCCACAAAGCAGTCTCCCTGCGTCCCTGGCGCGAAGCCATATCATTGGCCGCGTCCTGGGAGACATACGACAGGAAAAACGCCATACGCTCGTCAAAATCCCGGTTTTCAGGATAAAGGCGCGCGACCGTAAGGAACACAAACATCTGAACCATCGCGTCGCCCTCATCCTGCGCGTAGTCATAGATGTCGAGCAACTCGTTGATTTCGTAATAATCTATAAGCGCCCCGCTCTCCACCTCCTGGCGGAAGCGGTCATAGAGCGAGCGCATGTATTCTTCGTCGGATTTACGGGATTCGTCGTCGTTATACATTCTTTTTCTGAGCCTTCTCCCAGCTGTCCTTCAGCGCGATGGTGCGGTTGAAAACCAGCTTCTCAGGAGTGGAGTCAACATCAGGAGTAAAATATCCGATTCGCTGGAACTGGAATTTTTCTCCGGGACGGGCATTCTCGGCTATGAAAGGCTCAACCTTGATGCCTTCGACCACTTTGAGCGAATCGGGGTTCAGCAGGTCGCGGAAATCGCCATCTTCCGCCGATGGATTCTCCACATTGAAGAGGCGGTCATAGATGCGCGCGGTGGCATCGACGGCGTGAGCGGCAGACACCCAGTGGAGTGTGCCCTTCACCTTTCGTGACGCACCGGCCATTCCGCTGCGGCTTTCGGGGTCATATGTGCAATGGATTTCCACGATGTTTCCATCTGCATCCTTGACCACATCAGTGCATTTGATGATGTAAGCACCTTTCAGTCTGACTTCTGCCCCTGGAGCAAGACGGAAGAATTTCTTGGGAGGATTCTCCATGAAGTCATCAGCCTCGATGAATATCTCTCGCGAGAAAGGCATTGAATGCGTTCCGGCTGTGGCATCCTCAGGGTTGTTCTCCATCTCCACCATTTCAGTCTGCCCCTCGGGGTAGTTGGTGACAACAACCTTCACCGGGTTCATCACCGCCATGGCGCGGGTTGCTATGGCGTTCAGGTCTTCACGGACTGCATGCTCCAGCAAAGAGACTGAAATCATAGCCTCTTCGATTTTTGTATAGCCTATACGGTCTATGAAGTTTCTAACAGCCTTGGATGTGAAGCCACGGCGGCGCATTCCCGAGATTGTTGGCATACGGGGATCATCCCAGCCAGCCACCAGGCCTTCCTGAACAAGCTGCAGCAGCTTGCGCTTGCTCATCACCGTGTATGTGAGATTGAGGCGGTTGAACTCAATCTGGCGGGGACGGTATGAGCCATCGGTCAGGAAGTCCACAAAATAGTCATACAGAGGACGATGGGGCACAAACTCCAGTGTACATATCGAATGGGTCACCCCCTCAAAGAAATCGCTTTGACCGTGCGCGAAATCATACATCGGGTATACCTTCCACTGCGTTCCGGTACGATGATGAGGGGTCTTGATGATGCGGTACATGATGGGGTCGCGGAAGTGCATATTTGATGAGGCCATATCTATCTTGGCCCTAAGCACACGCGACCCTTCCTCAAACTCCCCCTTATTCATCCGCTCAAACAGGTCGAGGTTTTCCTCCACCGGTCGGTTTCGGTAGGGGCTGTCAGTCCCGGGAGTCGTGGGTGTTCCTTTCTGGGCAGCGATCTCTTCGGATGTCTGGTCGTCGACATATGCCTTCCCCTCCTTGATCAGCCTCACAGCCAAATCATAGAGCTGGGGGAAATAATCCGACGCGTAACGCTCATTCTCGCCCCAGTCGAACCCAAGCCAATGAATGTCATCACGGATGGCATCCACATATTCAGTGTCCTCCTTGGTGGGGTTGGTGTCATCAAAGCGCAAGAAACATTTGCCGCCAAACTTCTCGGCGGCTCCGAAGTCCATGCAAATGGCTTTCGCATGACCGATATGCAGATAACCGTTGGGCTCCGGCGGGAAGCGCGTCTGCAGCCTTCCGCCATTCTTACCCTCCTTGAGGTCATCGACAATCATCTGTTCTACAAAACTAAGCCCTTTTGCTTCTTCGGGCATTTCTGCTTCGATTTTTTCAGCCATAATGGAACAAGTAAATTTTAGGGTGCAAATATACGCAGTTTTTTTCATTCTACTTGCAGGTTTCGGGATTTATTTCGAAATTTGCGCCTGCATTACATCAAAACAATCCTTAACGACAATGTTGCAGTTCGCCACAGATGATTCAAGCCGGCATACTGTCGGGGAGCAGGTTTCCCTCGCCCTCAATGCCGGATGCCGATGGATTCGCGTAACGGGCAATCCCTCGGAAGACACCATAAGGAGTCTTATTGCTCCATGCAAAAAAAATGACACCATATTGGTGCTTGACAACGACATAAACCTTGTCGACCGACTGAGAATCCACGGCCTGCATCTTACCGAATGGACTCGCGGAAGCCTGATTGAGGCAAGGGAGAATCTGGGCCCACATGCGATAATAGGGGTCAGCTGCTCCAACCCCGCACTTCTTGGAGAGCTTGCCGGCCTTGACATCGACTACCTTGTCGCATATGCTCCCGCAGGGCAAAACCAGGAAGATTTCTACATCAACTTTATGGAATGCCTCAGAAGCGCTGGCTCCGAGATACACCCGGTGGCAGGCGGCCCGATTCCGGTATCGCTGTTCCCAGCCATCCTCGCCACTGGCATTGAAGGATTTGAGCTGCCTGGCAATGTGGCCGACGCTCCAGATTCATCCGCGTTCATACAACTGGCGATGCAGTCGCTTGGATAACAAAATTCATCTGATTCTCGAGTATGAAGTTCATAGGAATTATCCCCGCGCGTTATGCCTCCACCCGCTTCGAGGGGAAACCGCTCGCCGACCTGGACGGGAAAACCGTGATAGAGCATGTATGCACACGCGTCTCCTCGGTGCTTGAAGACTTTGCAGTGGCCACTGATGACATCAGAATCTTTGAGGCCGTCACTGCTTTCGGCGCAAAAGCAGTCATGACATCCACCGACCATCGCAGCGGAACAGACCGCTGCCTTGAGGCTTATGACAACCTGTCGAGCGATGCAGATGTGGTCATCAACATACAAGGCGACGAGCCGTTTGTAGATCCGGGGCAAATCAGGCAAATAATGGACTGCTTCACCGACGACTCCACCGACATTGCCACTTTGGCACTCCCATTCCCCAAGAATGGCGCATACGCAGAGCTTGAGAACCCCAACAAGCCGAAAGTGGTGATGGACTCCCGCAACAACGCATTGATGTTCAGCCGCTCGGTCATACCATATCTCCGGGGACACGACCATCTGCAATGGCCGTCCATGGCAGATTATTTCACGCATATCGGGATGTACGCGTTCCGAATCAAGACTCTCAGGGAAATCACCCAATTGCCTCAGTCGCCTCTCGAAAAAGCCGAATCGCTCGAGCAGCTCAGATGGCTGCAAAACGGATACACCATCAAAGTAGGCATAACAGACAGGCAGACAATCGGAATCGACACCCCTGCCGACCTTGAAGCCGCCAAGGCTTTGCTCGAAAATCTCAAATGAAAAATCCACAAACAAAATGCTTGACCGCTTGACCGCTCCCGCCGTTTCGGGCTTCCCACGGCTGTCTCTCCCTGAATTCAACGAGAAACTGCTGCCAGACGGCATCAGGCTACGCACACTGGACTCCAGCGAGGAAGCGGTCACCCGACTGTCAGTCCTGTGGCCTGCCGGGCTGATTGACTCGGGTTCTCCAGCGGCATATGGACTCACGGCTAACATGCTGCCTGAGGGCTGCTGCGGTATGTCGGGGAAAGAGGTGTCTGACATCCTTGAATCAAACGGGGCATGGTTAAAAGTCTTTCCATCGCAGCACTCTACCCTCCTTGTCCTCCATTCGCTCAACCACACCGCCCCAAGGGTGTTTCCCCTTGTCGGCAAGATAATCTCGGCTCCCGATTTCCCAGAAGAGGCATTGGACACCCTGAAGAAAAAAGGGGCGGCCGAAAAGGAAATCGCATCACGCAAGCCATCTTACCAGGCGACCATGATTGCCCGACAGACCCTGTATGGTCCGAAGCATCCATTGGCCAAGGTCGTCACCCCTGATGACATATTGTCTGTCAGGCGCGAAGAGCTTTCAAGGCTTCATTCCGGCATCATGCTTGCCAACAAACCTGTGGTATTCCTTTCCGGCAAAGTGACCCCTGATGTCGAAAGCCTGCTGACAGACACTATCCGCGCTATCCCTTTCGACGAGTCGGCCACCGGGAGAATCAACAAGGCACTCTACCCCACGCCTCCCCTCTCCGACAACAAGACTTGCCGCAAAGACCTGCCCGAATCGCTCCAGACCGGAATCAGGATACAGATTCCGACAATCGAACGCTCACACCCTGACTATGAGGCTTTGCGTTTCGCCGTGGTGGCTCTCGGAGGGTACTTCGGCAGTCGCCTGATGGCAAACATACGCGAGGACAAGGGCTACACCTACGGCATAGAAGCAAGCCTTGTGCCGTCCCTGGAAGGCTCCAACGTGGTAATCAGCTGCGAGTGCGACAACCGTTACACCGAAGCCGTCGTGGAAGAAATCAATCGGGAAATAGCAAAGATGGCTCGGGAGGAAATGAACATCGAAGAGGTAGAGACCGTTCGCAACATCATAATTTCCAACCTCGCCGGAATCCTCGATTCGCCGTTCTCGATTTCAAGCTATATGGAGCAAGCCGAATCTTTAGGCCTGACCCGGCAGGCATATGTCACGCAATTCTCCGAGGCGCAGGCAATGACACCCGGACGAATCCGGGAAATGGTGTCCAAATACCTGCTGGACATCCCCTCTGTGACCGCATTGGCCGGCGGCAAGCCCGATTAGCATCTTTTAACAGCCCTTATTGCGTAATATTTCGTAACTTTGTATGAGAATATAATAACCCAACAGATACATCAAAATAATGAAGAAAAGCGCTTTGCAGAAAGCACGTGCCGCTTACCAGCCCAAGCTGCCTATCGTGCTCACAGGCCCCGTGAAAGCAGTAGAAGGCCATCCCACCCAGTCGGTTGCCGACCAGGAGGACATCAAAAACCTCTTCCCCAACACTTACGGTCTTCCCGAACTCAAATTTGAGAAGACCTCATCCTCGGCTCCCTCCAAGCCCATCAACGTAGGTGTGATTCTGTCTGGCGGACAGGCTCCCGGCGGACACAACGTGATCAGCGGCCTCTTCGACGGCATCAAGAAAGTCAACAAAGAGTCAAAACTTTACGGTTTCCTCATGGGCCCCGGCGGCTTTGTGGATCATCAGTATGTCGAGCTTACCTCAGCCATCATCGATGAGTTCCGCAACACTGGTGGTTTCGACATCATCGGATCAGGCCGCACCAAACTTGAGACCAAGGAGCAGTTTGACAAGGGCCTCGAGATCCTCAAGGAACTCAACATATCCGCGCTTGTAATCATCGGTGGTGACGACTCCAACACCAATGCCGCCGTCCTTGCCGAGTATTACAAGGCAATCAATGCCGGCGTGCAGGTGATCGGCTGCCCCAAGACAATCGACGGTGATCTCAAGAACAATGTGATTGAGACATCTTTCGGTTTCGACACCGCCACCAAGGTTTACTCCGAAGTAATCGGAAACATACAGCGCGACTGCAATTCCGCAAAGAAATATTGGCACTTCATCAAGCTCATGGGACGCTCCGCGAGCCATATAGCCCTTGAATGCGCCCTCCAGACCCAGCCCAACATCTGCATCATCTCGGAAGAGGTTGAGGCCAAGGATATGAGCCTTCAGCAGGTTGTCGATTATATCGCCGACATCGTGGCAAAACGCGCTGCAGCCGGCATGAACTTCGGCACAGTACTCGTCCCCGAGGGCCTCATCGAGTTCATCCCCGCCATGAAGCGCCTCATCGCCGAGCTCAACGACCTCCTGGCAAAAGACAGCGAGAAATTTGCACAGCTTGATGGAGCAGCCCAGCGTGAATATATCATCAAGAATCTCTCGGCAGAGAACGCAGCCGTATACGAATCGCTGCCCCACGGCGTTGCCCGCCAGCTCAGCCTCGACCGCGACCCCCACGGCAACGTACAGGTTTCGCTCATCGAAACCGAGAAACTTCTCTCAGAGATGGTAGGCAAGCGCCTGGCCGAATGGGCCGCCGAAGGAAAATTCAACGGCAAATTCTCAGCTCTCCACCACTTCTTCGGATATGAGGGTCGTTGCGCCGATCCTTCCAACTTCGACGCAGACTATTGCTACGCTCTCGGCTTCAACGCCGCATGCCTCGTGAAAGCCGGTGTGACAGGCTATATGTCTTCTGTCCGCAACCTCACCAAACCCTCGGTGCAGTGGATTGCAGGCGGCATCCCCATCACAATGATGATGAACATGGAACGCCGTCACGGCCAGATGAAACCCGTGATACAAAAAGCGCTTGTACATCTCGACGGCGCTCCCTTCCTCAAATACGCTTCCAAGCGTGATGACTGGGCGGTGAACACCTCTTATGTATACCCCGGCCCCATCCAGTACTTCGGCCCTGCTGAAGTATGCGATCAGCCGACCATGACGCTCAAATACGAGCACCAGGGAAAATAACCCCTGATTGCATCGCGTATAAAACAGCGACATCCTGACACAAGACACTTACTCACAGCTTGCTTAGAAGAATGGAGCTGCCGCCGGAAAATCCGGCGACGGCTCCATTTGTTTCAATGTGTCCCAAAACGACAAACCTCAGCAAACATTCCACTACCTTAATTTGTTCATATCAGAGACAATGAAAAAGATTTTCAGACTTCCGGTTCTCCTCGCCGTCACAATGGCAATGATGACATCCTGCACACCCAACAACACGGATACCATAGCCCCACAAGACACCGCATCCGGCAACCAGGCACTTGAAAACATCATAACCCGCATGAGTGTGCGCAAATATGTGCCTGGAAAAACAATCTCTGCCGACACAATCGAGACCCTGTTGCGCGCCGCCATGGCTGCCCCGACCGCAGTCAACCGCCAGCCATGGCAGTTCATCGTGGTGGACAACCGTGAGTCTCTCGACTCATTGGCCAAGGCTCTCCCCCACGCCAAGATGCTGGAACACGCATCAATCGCCATTGTCCCTTGCGGTGACCTCGACAAAGCATTTGAAGGCGAACCGTCATACTGGATTCAGGATGTTTCAGCTGCTACCGAGAACTTGCTTCTTGCCGCGCATTCACTCGGATTAGGAGCTGTATGGACAGGCGTATATCCGACAAAAGAACGCGTGACCGCCGTTTCCCAACAACTCTGCCTCCCCTCAAATGTCATCCCTCTCGCAGTTGTCCCCGTAGGATATCCTGATGGTGAACATCTGCCAAAGGACAAATGGAACCCGGCTGCCGTGCATTTCAACCACTGGTAACCAGCAATCGACACGCCTGATTCAGCCCCGGAGAGGGCGATAAAGCAATCTTGACGTTTATTGCTTTTTATTAACTCCAGACATTTGCGCATTCTTGGAATTATTACTAATTTTGTAACGATTCCAAGAATGTTAATTTATGACTGACCACAAAAGATATTCCGATAGCGAGCTGACAAAGATGATTCATTCGGCCGGACTACGTCCGTCGGTGCAGCGCATAGCTGTGTTTAGCCTTGTGGCCAATTCAAAGAAGCATCCCTCGGCTGATGATATCTTTTCAGAATTGGCAGCCATATATCCATCTTTGTCACGGACTACGGTCTACAACTCCCTGCACGCGTTGGTCGATGCGGGCCTTGTCAGAGGGCTGGAGATTGATTGCGGCAACCGTCATTACGACCTCGCGCCGCAGCCCCACCACAGCCATTTCATCTGCCGCCAATGCGGAAGGATATTTGACATGGCGATACCGTCTGGCATTGGAGCCGCAGCGTCACCCGGATTCTGCGTGGACAGCGTAGATGTCTACTTCAAGGGATCATGTCCCGATTGTGTGGGACGATCATAACCAAGCAACTGACAGACAACTCATACACTAAACATAAATTTATGAAAGACCTCAAAGGAACAAAGACCGAACGCAACCTTCAGCAGGCGTTCGCAGGCGAATCAGAAGCCCGCAACAAATACTCATATTACGCAGCAAAGGCCCGGGAGGATGGTTACGAGCAAATCGCGGCCATTTTCGAGGAAACCGCCCGCAACGAACGCGAGCATGCCAAGCTCTGGTACAAATATCTACATGGAGGCGAGATTGCCGACACAATGGCCAACCTGCGCGATGCTGCCGAAGGCGAGCATTATGAATGGACCGACATGTATGACCGAATGGCCAAGGAGGCTGAGGAGGAAGGTTTCCCCCAGATTGCATTCCGCTTCCGCGCTGTCGCCGCCATAGAGCGCCATCACGAAGAACGTTACCGCCGTCTTCTTGCCAATATCGAGGAAGGCATCGTGTTCTCACGTGAAGGAGACACCATCTGGGTATGCCGCAATTGTGGTCATATCGTCATCGGCAAGAAAGCCCCCGGCGCATGCGCTGTATGCGGCGAGCCTCAGAGCTTTTTCGAAATCGAAGCCACAAACTATTGATTTCAATCTGAATACCCCGAATAACATCCTATTACGCGACAGGCGCGCCACCGAAGTCAGGTGGCGCGCCTGTCGCGTAATCTGTCTCTAACCCAACCGCTAATCGCTGTTACGGGGATTGTTGTTCAGCATCTTGGTGTCCTGCTTGACAAGACACGGGTCAACCTTCCCGTCATCAGCCTTGTCTCCCGACGCGCCCGGGAAATGATCGATGGCATTGACAAATTTCTTAGCGCCTTCTCCCACTTTTCCGGCCATCGACTTAACGCTGTCGATATTCACGCTATCGCCGATTTTCTCGGCTTTTTCAGCCACAGTACGGGCAACTTCTTCTGCCTTTTCCTTTAAGTCGGCCAACTTCTCGCTGGAAGCCAGATTCTTGATATCGTTGAAATCCATAATTCTTGGGTATAAGTTGGAAATTGTTTTTCCTATAAAACGCCCAAGTGACACAAGATGTTTAGCTCAGGGGCACTCATTGAGCCTCCGCCATCATTCCTTCCCCACGCTCTATTCCACCGGTAGCCTGAGGAGCTGGTCGATATAGTCGAGGATCTCAGAACGGCCGCGCTTGTCGACCGAACTGCTTTTGAAAACAGGCGGCAACTCCTCCCACTCTTCCAGAAGCTGGGCACAATAGTCGCCGGTCGCCTTCTTCGCGGCGGAGGATGACATTTTGTCAAGTTTCGTGAATACTATGCAGAATGGCACACCATTCTCTCCCAGCCATCTCATAAATTCCATATCAATCTTCTGCGGCGCGTGACGACCGTCTATGAGCAGGAAGAGACACGTCATCTGTCGGCGCGTCAATATGTATTCCTTGATGATGCGGGCAATCTCCGCACGTCCCTCTTTGCTTCGGCGCGCGAACCCATAGCCAGGCAGGTCGACCAGATACCACTCGTCATTGACAAGGAAATGGTTTATCAGCAACGTCTTGCCAGGTGTCGAGGAGGTCATAGCCAGCCCTTTATGGTTGGTCAGCATATTTATCAGGGAGGATTTGCCCACATTGGACCTGCCAATGAAAGCAAATTCGTGGCGCACTTCATCCGGACAGCTTTTCGCCGTCGAATTGCTTATCACAAACCTTGCGGTGTTTACTATCATTCTTGGTGTATATTTTTTTCCAAAATTAACAAAACTCATAGTAAAAAACAAATTTCCGCCTTTTTTGACTAACTTTGTAAGTGACTTTTCCCGCTTTTTCACCTTTTATGAGAAATCCCGACAGAGAAAAAATCTTTAGGTTCAAGCGATTCGAAGTGGCCAACCATATCAGTGCCATGAAAGTAGGCACAGACGGGGTGTTGCTTGGCGCATGGGCTCTTTTCCGAAGAGAAGGCATCGGACTTCTGCCTCCTGCCAGAATCCTGGATGTCGGATGCGGTACAGGTCTGATAGCCCTTATGATGGCCCAAAGGTTTCCAGGCGCGGATATATATGGCATTGAAATCGACCCAGCCGCCGCGGCAGAAGCCTCTGCGAATTTCCGCAATTCACCTTGGTCGGAACGTCTGACAGTGACCGAAGGGGATTTCACATCGGTTTTTCCCGGAGCATACAACAAACCCTTCGACTTGATTGTAAGCAATCCCCCATTCTTCACAAATGGCGAGCATTCCCCCGAGGCAGCGCGCCTTGTGGCCCGTCATGAAAAAACGCTGCCGCTTGAGACTTTGCTCAGCATATCCTCCAAGATTTTGTCGCCACAGGGTTCTCTCTGCCTGGTACTTCCAGCAGACCGGGAGAGCGATTTGAAATTCCTGTCAGTCGCCAACAGGCTTGCTGTCAGCAGGCTCACACTCGTCTCCACCGTGCCATCCAAGCATCCGCGGAGGCTACTTGCCGAGTTGAGACACGCATCAGTCATTGAGGGTGGCATGCCAACAGACCATTTGTCTTTACACGATTCATCCGGAGGTTTCACAAAAGATTACCACTCGTTGGTAAAAGATTTTTATTTGAATCTCTAATCAAACACAAATACATAATGACCAACCTACCATTCAACGCCAAGAATGGCGCCACGACCCAATTCAGGCTCCAACGCCCTGCCACAGCCCTTGGGCTGCTCGGATGCATGTTCCTGTTCTGCTTGGTGATCTCAGGCGTTTTGCTGCCTTTCATACCCCGCCTTGTCAGCCGTCCGGAAGCTGCAATAAAAATAACGGTCGTGATTCAAGACTTCCTTGTGTTCATCGTTCCGGCTGTGGCTACCGCGGTGATTGTCACAAGGCTTCCAGCCAGACTGCTGTGTGTCAACAAATGGCCCAAACCCGGAGTGGCACTACTCGCCTGCGGCGTATTGATTTGCTCCATACCTGCAATGAACGCCATCATCGAATGGAACAAGAACTGGCACCTGCCGGAATCGATGAGCAGTGCCGAGGTTTTCTTCCGCCAGCTTGAGGATGGAGCCGAGGCCACGACTCGTATGCTCATGAACGGGGCATCCATACCGTCACTGATTGTCTCAGTCTTGATTGTCGGTTTTCTTGCAGGTTTCAGCGAGGAACTGTTTTTCAGAGGAGCGCTCCAGCGCATTCTCGGACAGACAAGCCTTAACATCCACCTGACGATATGGTTGGTCGCTTTCATATTCAGCGCATTTCATTTCCAGTTGTTCGGTCTGGTGCCACGCATGTTGCTTGGGGCATTTTTCGGCTACCTTTTATGGTGGAGCAAATCCCTGTGGCTGCCGATACTTCTCCACATCATCAACAACTCGATTGTAGTCATCGCGTCATACTTCGACGCGCAGCATGCCGACGACACAACCTCCGGCCAGTACAATATCGGAGCCAATCTCTCATCCTCATCCGACATAATACTTGTAATCGCGAGCGTAATATTGACAATTGCCGGGATATTCCTGATTCACCGGTATTATACTTCAAACCGAAGACATGACTGAATTTGAAAAAGAATGGGCAAAAATGCTCAACGGCGAGATTTATGAGGCCACTGACAGCGAGTTTCTCAGGCTCCTCGCAGTCACAAGGGACACATTGTGGGAATTCAACCATCTCAGACCATCTGAGATTACCCGGCAAAAAGAAATCATATGCGGGCTGCTTGGCAGCTGTGGTAAGAATTTCACCATAAACCAGCCATTCAGATGCGATTATGGATGCAACATACACATCGGTGAGGATTTCTTTGCCAACTTCAACCTCACAATCCTTGACGAAGCCAAAGTCGAGATTGGCGATCACGCGTTCATAGGCCCAAATGTGAGCATCTTCACTGCATGCCATCCATTGGACGCAGCTCAAAGGAACACCGGAGTGGAATGGGCCGAACCTGTATCGATTGGTGACAATGTATGGATTGGAGGCTGCGCGACCATACTGCCTGGAGTCAAGATTGGAGACAATGTGGTGATCGGGGCCGGTTCGGTCGTCACCAAAGATGTCCCTTCTGATGTCGTTGTAGCAGGCAATCCCGCCAGAATCGTCAAATATCTACAACAAAAATGACACCCGGAACCATCACAAAATGAACTGCACCCCAAAAGTCAGACAAAAAACTTTTGGGGTGCAGTTCATTATTAGACACAGCCCCTTATAGAATTGGTTTTATGTCGGTGACATCCACTCCATTTGCTGAACCAGGGGGTAGCATAGCATTTATCAGAAATGCCTCGGTTATCCCATAACGGTTTCCCGGCAATATATCTTCCGGCCTGAGAGCGACCGACGATACTTTTCCTTGCTCCAGAAGATGCCGGAGCATAACACCACGCAACAGTGGCTGCGCCGGTGTCAGAAAGCCATCGGTAGTTCGAAAAATAAGATTGGAATATGATGTGTCAGTTACAAAACCGTTCTTTACGACAATCACCTCATCGGCCCCCATGCTACTATTCCGCAAAGCCATCAGACTACTACGGTCGGCAAATTTCAGATGATAGTCCTGGTCGTTGTCCTCCACCATACGCAGGGAACAGACGCGTCTGACAGTGTACGGCTCGAATTCCACACTCTCCAGTCCTCCGCAACCATACAGCACCCGACATTTGACAGTCATATCCCGCAGCCGATCCGGCACGTCGGGCAGCCACGCCATTATATCCCCCACCTGCGGCCATCCCATTTCCTCAAGCGTCTCCGCCATACGGAGCGAATGCAAGTCAAGGAGATGATATCTCCCCTCGCTCCATCTTATCGTTTCTATAAAACAGGCTCTTGTATTGTTCATCTCGTCAGATATACTTTGGCTATAAGCTCTTCATATTCCTCTTCACAATTACTGTTGACTGTAATGCCGCCTCCGCTGTGGAAGTATAGCCGCCTGTCATCTCCTCGCTGTATGCAACGAATCATGACGGCACTTTCCATCTCTTCGCCATCGAAATAACCGAACACTCCCGTATACCATCCGCGCGGTGAGTCTTCCGCACAGCCAATCAGGGAGACGGTAGCCTCCTTTGGCGCTCCGGTGATGCTCCCGGCCGGCAACATCGGCAGGATGATATCGCCGAAATCATACTCTTTACCTTCCGGAAGCACGCCTGTCACCTCTGAACTGGTCTGAAAAATCTCGCCCCTCGATGTCGCGATACGCTCCAGATATCTGAAACGCTCTACTCTCACATCTCGTGATACAGAGTTCAAATCATTACGCATAAGGTCTACGATTGTATAATGCTCGCACATTTCCTTGTAGTTCTCCATTAGTAAAGACTCGGCATCCGGCAATGAAGCATCGGCTGTTCCCTTCATCGGGTATGTGGATATCCTAACCCCTGAAATCCGGACAAAAGGCTCTGGAGAGAAACAGATAAACTCATTGGGAAGCAGCAGCTTGTACGGAGCCTTGGCATACCGGAATATAGTATCCAGGCCACACTGGCACTCAACCTCTGTGCGGGCCGTAAGATTGGCAAGAAAAGAATCACCGCGTCGCAGGCCCGCCATCACTGTGTCAAACATCCTACCGTAGGCAATTCTCTCCGGGTGCGCTGCCACACGCATATGCGGAAGCGCTTCAGAATGCGGCTTACAGCCATGGCTGTTCCCACGGCCTCGCACATCCCATAATATTCCGCAGTCTGGAGAATGTGGATTGTCAACAACAAATCCCCGTCGGCAATCATAGTCCACCCCCCACACGAAAGGAGTGCGGCTTCGCCCCAGATCATTCATTTGCGTCTTTAATTCTGTAAAAGGTATGATCGACAATTGACGTTTCATATCGCAAAATTACTAATAAGATTGCACGTCCGGTAATTCTTCATTAATTTTACAGTCAATAAAACCTCAGTCCCTGTTTAAAATGCCATTATGAATCTTCTGATCATAGACAATCACGACTCTTTCGTCTACAATATTATCGGACTGCTTGAGAAGTGCATGCTGAAATATGGCTGGGATATCCGTTGGGATGTCGTCAGAAACGACGATATCGACTGCGGAGTTCTCAAAGCCTATGATGCCGTGATTCTATCTCCCGGCCCCGGACTTCCACATGAAGCAGGACAGCTGATGGAGGTTATCCGCCACTCGGAACGTCTCCGCATACCGGTGCTTGGAATATGTCTCGGATGTCAGGCAATCGCGCTGCATTTCGGCGGCATTCTGCTACAGATGGACAATCCGAAGCACGGCCATGTGACACGCCTCATTGATGTTGATTCCTCCGACCCATTGACAGGCTTCTGCTCCGGGTTACCCGCTTATGTAGGACGCTATCACTCCTGGGTTGTGTCTGACGACAATCTCCCTGACACACTTTTCGTAACGGCACGTGACGAGGAAGGTCTGATCATGGCACTGCGTCACCGCGAGCTCCCACTCTTCGGATTCCAGTTTCATCCTGAAAGCATTATGACGGAGACGGGAGATCGTATGCTCCACAATTTTCTTACAGAGGTGGCCAGACTACGACCTCACAGAATTGGCCAGGCTACGGCACTTGCGTGTGACAAATAACCATTGAATACTTATATCGCGACAAATAATCCGCAGGCCAGCACCAATTATGCTGCCTGCGGATTTCACTTATAGTTGACTGGTATGAAAGTCAATGCCTGTTGTCAGTCTTCGTTGTTCTTCTCGGCATACTCTTTGAGCAATTTCTCTTGCACATCTCCGGGAGTCAGCTCGTAGCTCGAGAATTGCATCGTGAAGGACGAGCGGCCTCCGGTGATGGAGCTGAGAGCCGTCGAGTAGCTCGACATCTCCTTGAGAGGAACCTTGGCGGAAATCTTCTCAAATCCGTTTTCGGAAGACATACCCATGATTATCGCACGGCGCCCCTGCAGGTCACTCATCACATCACCCATGACATCCGACGGAACCATGACCTCAACGTCATAGACAGGTTCCAACACTTTCGGGTTGGCTGCGCGGAAAGCTTCCGAGAAAGCGTTTCTGGCCGCCAGGCGGAATGAGATTTCATTGGAGTCAACCGGGTGCATCTTGCCGTCATAGATGCAGACGCGAACATCCCTGGCATATGAGCCGGTCAGGGGGCCTTGCTCCATTCGGTCCATAAGGCCCTTGATGATGGCGGGGATGAAACGTGCGTCAATCGCTCCGCCGACGATGCAGTTGTGGACAACCAGCTTGCCACCCCACTGCAGAGGAATCTCCTGGGTGTCACGGACACTCATCTTGAATTCCTGGTTGCCGAAACGATAGGTGTCAGGCACAGGGGAGTCTTCGCTGTAAGGCTCGATGATGATATGCACCTCGCCAAACTGCCCGGCGCCACCCGACTGTTTCTTGTGGCGGTAGTCTGCGCGTGCGGCCTTGGTGATGGTCTCACGGTAAGGTATGCGTGGTTCCTCAAAGAGGATTGGAAGCTTGTCATTGTTCTCAACGCGCCATTTCAGGGTGCGCAGGTGGAATTCACCCTGGCCTTTGAGGATTACCTGCTTGAGCTCTTTTGACTGCTCGACAACCCATGTGGGATCCTCCTCGTGCATACGCGTCAGGATGCCTGCGAGCTTTTCAGCATCGCTCTCTGTGACGGGGCGTATAGCACGCTGGTATTTCGGAGCGGGATACTTGATGAAGTCAAACGCGATTTCGCAACCCTTCTCGTCAAGGGTGTTGCCGGTGCGCACATCTTTGAGCTTCACGGTCGCACCGATGTCACCGGCGCAGAGTTTGTCGACAGGGGTCTTTATCTGGCCGCACACGCAGAATATCTGCGCCATACGTTCCTTGCCGCCACGGGTCACATTGTCGAGGTCGACACCCGCCGTCAGGGTTCCTGACATGACCTTGAAGTACTGGACTTCACCGATATGCGGTTCTACAGTGGTCTTGAACATGAAGATGCTCAACGGGCCGTTGCTGTCAGGCTTGACCTCGTTTCCGGCTGTGTCTACAGGAGCGGGCATATCCTCCACGAAAGGAACGACATTGCCGAGGAACTCCATCATACGGCGCACACCCATGTCTTTGAGGGCGCTGACACAGAACACCGGATAAATCGAACGGTCGACAAGCCCCTTGCGGATGCCTTCACGCATCTCGTCTTCTGTCAGATGCCCCTGGTCGAAGAACTTCTCCATCAGGGTCTCATCATTTTCGGCGGCAGCCTCCACCAGTGTCTGGTGCATCTCCTGGGCCTTCTCCATCTCTTCGGCCGGGATATCCTCGATGGTCGGGACTCCGCCGTCAGGACCCCAGGAGTATTTTTTCATAAGAAGGACATCAATCATAGCGTTGAAGCCCGGGCCACACTCCAGGGGATACTGGATGGGAACCACACGCGCGCCGAAGATTTCCTTCATCTGCTCTATGCAGTTGTCATAGTCGGCCTTCTCGCCGTCAAGCTGGTTGAGGGCGAAAATCACGGGTTTTTTGAGCTGGGCCGTAGTGCGGAATATGTTCTGCGTTCCGACCTCCACTCCATACTGGGCATCAATCACAATGACACCAGTGTCGGTCACATTGAGGGCAGTTATGGCATTGCCCACGAAGTCATCAGCTCCAGGGCAGTCGATGACGTTGAGCTTCTTGTTGAGAAACTCAGCGTAGAAGATCGTGGAGAAAACCGAGTAACCATACTCTTTTTCCACCGGGAAGTAGTCAGAGACCGTGTTTTTGGCATCGATGGTGCCACGGCGTTTTATTACTCCACACTCGTAAAGCATAGCTTCGGCGAGTGTGGTTTTCCCGGCCCCCTTGCTACCAAGCAAGGAGATGTTTTTGATTTCGTTGGTTTGATAGACCTTCATAGCAATCAGGTATTATGTTGAGGTAAGAATTTTTTACGGTCTAAATTTAGTAAGAAACTTCGGCTTGACAATAACTTTTTATATGTTACAAAACACATTTGCGCAAAAAATCGCCATATTCGCACGAATTTTGCCAAAAGGGGGATTTTTCGTAACTTTGCAGCCGATTTTCGCCCCTATGGGGTCTTTCCCTGCCTGTTTATGAAAAAAGAGCCCAAAATCATCACCATGGGTCAGATTGACCTCACGCGCGCCGGTGGATTCAAAGCCCCAGACCTGGGATGCCTTCCTGTCATCGCCACACGCAACCTTGTACTCTTTCCCGGAGTGGCAATACCCATAGCCCTCGTCAGAGAGTCATCGCTCGCTGTCGCCCGCAATGCCCAAGAGGGGAAGCTAACCATCGGCCTATGCTGCCAGACGGATCCACGCACCGAAAATCCAACCACCCACACCGACGTGGCCCCTTATGGAGTCTTTGTGGAGGTGCTGCAGATTTTCGACCTGCCTGACGGCACTCGCTCGGCATTTCTTCGCGCCACAGGCAAATTCAAGGTGAAGGGAGACTCTCTGGAGTCATCCATGCCTGGCTCGACCCTAAATCTGGATGTGAGCCGCGTCAACGAAAGCAAGACAGGAGAACCGGAAAGCCTCAAGACCCTGGCCGAACTCATATCAAAAGCGTACAAGGAGCTTGTGTCACACACCGACTCCGACCAGATCCAGGCCATAAATCCCGAGCTGCTCAGCGATCCGGCGGAAATCATAAACACCATAGCCACCCACCTATCGGCTCCTGCCGAATTGAAAATAGAACTGCTCGCGGCGTTCCGCCTCCTGACCCGTGGCGAAAAGCTGCTCAGAATACTCAACGACGAGTTACAGAAGCTTTCCATCGCCAGAGATATTATGGAACGCGCGCGCGAAGAACTGACACAGGAGCAGCGTGAGACTTTCATCCGCAGACAGATGGATGTCATGCAACGCGAACTCTATGGCGACACCGACGATGTAGAGCAACTGTCAGAGAAAGCAGCGGCAAAACAAATGACCGCGCAGGCCCAAGAGGCATTCAACAAGGGCCTCTCACAGCTGCGTCGTCTCAATCCATCCTCTCCCGACTATTCGGTGACATACAACTATCTCACCACCCTCCTCGAGCTCCCGTGGATGGAGCAGACTCAACTCAACACCTCGCTCCCGAAAGCCAAAGACGAACTGGAGGCCAACCATTTCGGCATGGAGAAGGTCAAGGAGAGAATCCTGGAACAGGTGGCTGTCACCATGGCCAACCCTGAGGGGAAAGCTCCTATACTTTGCCTTGTGGGCGCGCCTGGTGTCGGAAAGACATCCCTGGGCAAATCGATTGCCGAGGCCCTCGGCCGAAATTATCAACGGATTTCTCTCGGGGGCGTGTCAGACGAGGCGGAAATACGCGGACATCGACGCACCTACATAGGCGCGATGCCTGGACGCATAATCGATGCCATCAAGCGTGCAGGAAGCGCCAACCCGCTTCTGCTGCTTGATGAAATCGACAAACTTTCAAGGGACATCAAAGGCGACCCGTCGTCAGCATTGCTCGAAGTCCTCGACCCTGAGCAGAACCACAAGTTCCATGACAATTTCGTGGATGTCGACTTTGACCTTTCCAAAGCTCTTTTCATCGCCACAGCCAACACCCTCGATACCATTCCTCGTCCATTGCTCGACCGTATGGAAGTCGTGGAGGTGCCCGGGTATCTGCTTGAAGAGAAAATCGAGATTGCACGCCGCCACCTCGTGCCGCGCGTCATCAAAATGGGAGGAGACCTGCTCGAAGACCTTATTTTTTCAGACGAAGCTCTGGCTTCGGTCATAGAGGGTTACACCTCTGAAAGCGGTGTGCGCCAGCTTGAGAAGACATTGTCTTCAATAGGCCGCAAGTTATTGGTCAAAAAGATGTCTGGAGACAATGTCACCCTTGACATCAAGTCAGCTGATGACGTGAAAGCCATCCTGGGCCCTGAGCGCTATTCCCCGCAACGCTACGAGACATTCTCCCAACCTGGAGTGGTGACGGGACTCGCGTGGACCGCCCATGGAGGTGAGATACTGTTCATCGAGTCATCACTTTCAAAGGGGAAAGGTGAAAAGCTGACCCTCACCGGCAACCTCGGAGACGTAATGAAAGAGTCAGCCGCCATAGCGCTGCAATATGTGAGGGCTCACGCTGACCAGCTTGGCATCCCAGCTGTGAAGTTTGAGGAAAACAACCTCCACATACATGTCCCTGAGGGAGCTGTCCCCAAAGATGGGCCCTCGGCCGGAATAACCATGGCTGTGTCAATCGCCTCCACCTTCACCGGACGTATGGTGAGGCCCAAACTTGCCATGACCGGCGAAATAACTTTGCGCGGACGTGTAATGCCTGTGGGTGGAATCAAGGAGAAAATACTTGCGGCCAAACGCGCCGGCATCACCGACATCATCATCTGCAGAGAAAATCTCAAGGACATAGAGCAGATTGAAGAAGCATATCTCGACGGCATGACATTCCATTATGTCGAAACCGTTGACGAGGTTCTTTCCATCGCCCTGTTGTAAATTTCGCCACGCACACGCAACTTAATCCTGCAGCCGCGCGTCAAACCATCAAAACACCTTTGCGATGATAAGCAACCGAACAAAACGTAACATATGGCTCGCCTTCACATTCATCGGAGGAGGCATTGTAATCTCGCGTGTCATTGATTTGATGGCCGGAGGTGATTGGTGGCGTCTGCTCTTTGGGACAGCGCTTTTCCTTGTCGTGCTGAAAATCTATCTCTCTTACCGCAAAGCGGTCAACAACGGCAACTTGTATGGGCCTGTCAGCCCATTCAGGCAGAAGAAATCTTAATCCTTGGCCTGCTCCGTAGCAGCGGAGACAACTGGCTGCGACGAACCGCGCGCGTCGAATTTTTTGCGGTAGAAGATAAAACTTCGGCCCAGGTATTTCTCTCTAACGACCGGATTCTCCGCAAGTTCTTCAGATGTCCCTTGAAACAGGATTTTGCCTTCAAACAAAAGATACGCCCGGTCTGTGATACGGAGCGTCTCCTGCGCGTTGTGGTCTGTGATGAGAATCCCGATATTCTTCTCTTTCAGACGGTATACCACCTCCTGAATATCTTCCACCGCGATGGGATCCACCCCGGCGAATGGTTCGTCGAGCATAATGAACTTCGGGTTTATCGCCAGACAACGGGCTATTTCTGTGCGGCGGCGCTCACCACCCGACAATTGGTCGCCGAGGTTTTTCCTCACTTTCTGAAGACGGAACTCAGAAATAAGGCTCTCAAGCTTGTCGCGTTGCTCCTCCTTAGACAAGCCAGTCATTTCAAGAATTGACTTTATGTTGTTCTCGACAGAGAGTTTCCTGAACACCGACGCTTCCTGTGCGAGATACCCGATGCCGTTCTGGGCCCTGCGGTAAACTGGATACTTGGTGATGTCCTTGTCATTGAGGAATATGCGACCTTCATTGGGCGTGACAAGCCCTGTGGTCATATAGAAAGTCGTGGTCTTACCGGCTCCGTTGGGCCCGAGCAGACCGACGATTTCACCTTGCGTGACATCAATCGAGACATGGTTGGCCACTGTGCGGCTTCCATATTTCTTGACAAGATTCTCGGTGCGCAGCACCATCTTTTCTTCCTGCATGTACTCTGTCATTACTTGCCTGCGGCCTTTTTGAGGCGACCGTCGATATAATCAGTCAGCAACCCGATTGCCACGGAATTCGTGCCTCCCTGAGGGATGATCAAATCGGCAAAACGCTTGCACGGCTCTATGTACTGGCAATGCATCGGTTTGAGGACATCCTCATAACGGTCAATGACCATCTGAGGAGTACGCCCACGCTCGATGCAGTCACGGGCTATCACTCGTATCAGGCGGTCATCGGCATCAGCGTCAACAAAACACTTCACATCCATCATCTGGCGCAAGACAGGGTCGGTGAGGACCAGAATGCCCTCCACGATTACCACATCGCGTGGCTCAACCCTGACAGTCTCCTCCTGGCGGGTACAGGTGAGGTAGCTGTATGTCGGCATGTCAATGGCTTTTCCGGCCTTGAGCTGCCTGAGATGCTCCACCAGAAGGCTCCACTCGATGGCATTCGGCTCGTCGAAGTTTATCTTGCTCCGTTCTTCCGGCGGGATATGAGAGGAATCCTTGTAGTAGGAGTCCTGTGGCATGACGGCCACCTCTCCGGCGGGGAAACTCGAGAGAATCTTGTTTACGACAGTCGTTTTGCCAGAGCCGGTTCCTCCGGCGATACCGATGATAAGCATTCTTCTTGTGGGATAAAAGGATTATTTTGAGGGCGAAATTACGAAATTTTCACCGTATAATAATAGCCGGATGGCATTTTTGTGGAAAAATTCTTACCTTTGTGGTAGGAAAACAGATTCGGGCT
The DNA here is from genome assembly GCA_910575615.1 of Bacteroidales bacterium. Taxonomy (GTDB): domain Bacteria; phylum Bacteroidota; class Bacteroidia; order Bacteroidales; family Muribaculaceae; genus UBA7173. The sequence continues at coordinate 155,658 of CAJTEX010000004.1, forward strand.
AAATCTCCGAAGTGTTTGTAAGTTACAACAACCGACTTATTCCCAACTGATTATGCTCATCACAACATCACTGAGCCAATTTGGCAAATACTGCCTGTTCATTGCCAAGGCTTTCTCCATACCTGACAAATGGAAGGTTTTCTCCCGGCGCACCCTTCAGGAGGTGACAAAACTCGGGGTTGATTCCATCCCGCTTGTCATAGTCATCTCGGTGTTCATCGGCGCGGTATGCACAATCCAGATGAAACTCAACACATCGAATCCGCTTATGCCAGCCTACTCCGTTGGCCTGGCCACCCGCGACATCGTGTTGCTGGAATTCTCCAACTCCATCCTTTGCCTGATTCTCGCCGGAAAAGTCGGCTCAAACATCGCCTCGGAGATAGGCACAATGAGAGTTACGGAGCAAATCGACGCCCTTGAAATCATGGGAGTGAACTCGGTCAACTACCTTGTGCTGCCTAAAATTGTGGCTTTCGTCGGATTCATGCCGGTGCTGAGCGTGTTCTGCATCGGCACATCAATTCTCGGCGGCTACCTTGTCACCATTTTCACAGACCTTATATCCACCGCCCGCTACACATATGGCATACAAGCGTTCTTCAACGAATGGTATGTCTGGTATGGCCTGATAAAAAGCCTCGTGTTCGCCTACATAATCGCCTCCGTCGCTTCGTTCTTTGGATATTATGTAAAAGGCGGAGCGTTGCAGGTCGGCAAGGCTTCGACCAACGCCGTGGTATCATCCTCGATTTTGATTCTCCTGTTCGATGTCATACTGACCAAAGTACTGCTGCAATGATTGAAGTCAAAAACCTCACCAAGTCATTTGACGGGAAAACCATCCTGCACAATGTCTCCGCGACCTTCTACACAGGCAAGACAAACCTTATAATCGGACAGAGCGGCTCGGGCAAAACCGTGCTTATGAAATCAATCGTAGGCCTGGTCACTCCCGAGGAAGGAGAAATCCTGTATGACGGACGCGACTTCCTGAAGATGGACACACGCCAAGTCAAGGATCTTCGTAAAGAAATAGGGATGCTGTTTCAAGGCTCAGCGCTGTTCGACTCAGAGACAGTGCTGGGCAATGTGATGTTCCCCCTGACAATGTTCACCACAATGACAAGGGGAGAAATGCTTGACCGCGCGAGGTTCTGCCTCGAACGCGTCAATCTCCAGGGAGCGGAGAAAAAATTTCCGTCAGAAATATCCGGAGGCATGCAGAAACGTGTCGCCATCGCCAGAGCCATCGCCCTTAATCCCAAGTATCTTTTCTGCGACGAACCAAACTCTGGCCTTGACCCTCGCACATCCATCCTGATTGACGAGCTTCTGCACGACATCACCCACGAATACGGCATCACCACCATCATAAACACCCACGACATGAACTCCGTGCTGGGTATCGGAGAAAACATCATCTTCATCAACAAGGGACACCGCGAATGGGTAGGCGACAAGGAGCGAATTTTCACCACCACCAACGAAGCCCTGAACGACTTTGTGTTCGCCACACGTCTTTTCCAGAAGGTGAAACACTACATAATTTCCGAAGACAACAAAAACAAATGACAGCCTCCGGGCCTGCCCCCTATCCTCAATGGAATCAATACGTCATCTTTACAAAATAGGCCACGGCCCATCCAGTTCCCACACCATAGGCCCGCGCAAAGCCGCCAATATGTTCCTCCATGAGATACCCTCAGAGACAGCGCGCATCGACGTGACTCTCTTCGGCTCACTGGCGGCAACAGGTAAAGGCCACCTTACCGACAAGGCAGTACTTGAGATACTCACTCCTGTGGTTCCGGCCGAAATCATCTGGAAGCCCGACATCGTGTTGCCATTCCACACCAACGGCATCCGTTTCGACGCATTATCCTCAGAGGGCACTCAACTGCATTCACGGACCTACTACTCCATCGGAGGCGGCGACATAGTCCGCGAAGGTGAAAGCCGCCAGCCGGCAGACTCGATCTATTCCATGACTAAAATCAAGGATATACTGCAATGGTGTGAACAGACCGGCTTGAGCTACTGGGAATATGTAGGCCAGACCGAAGGGCCTGAAATATGGGACTACCTGCGAGAAGTATGGCACGTCATGAAAGCCGCCGTCGAACGCGGCATAGAAGCCGAGGGAGTGCTTCCCGGCGGCCTCGGTGTAAGGCGCAAGGCTGTCAGCTACTATGTCCACGCAGCCGGTTACAACTCGTCGCTCAAGAGCCGTGGCCTGGTATATGCCTATGCTCTGGCTGTCAGCGAAGAAAACGCCTCTGGAGGGGAAATCGTGACGGCTCCGACATGTGGTTCATGCGGCATCGTCCCGGCTGTGCTTTATCATCTGCACACATCCAAAGGATTCTCTGAGAACCGCATTCTGCGCGCTCTCGCCACTGCAGGGCTGTTTGGCAACGTGGTGAAATTCAACGCCTCTGTGTCAGGGGCGGAGGTCGGATGCCAGGGTGAAGTCGGTGTGGCCTGCGCAATGGCAGCCGCTGCGGCCTCACAGCTGTTTGGCGGCACTCCGGCCCAGATAGAATACTCGGCGGAGATGGGCCTTGAGCATCACCTCGGCCTCACTTGCGATCCCGTCTGCGGGCTTGTGCAGATTCCATGCATCGAACGCAACGCCTATGCGGCCGCCCGCGCTCTCGACGCCAACCTGTATGCCGCGTTCTCCGACGGCCAGCACCGGGTTGATTTCGACCGCATAGTAGAAGTTATGAAACAGACCGGCCACGACATCCCGTCATTGTACAAAGAGACATCACAGGGCGGTCTTGCCGTAATCTGACATACCCTGCCGCACCTGTCACAGAGAAGACGACAGGCAGCCCACAACCATTCTGGCCCCATCACAGGAAAATTTCTTTAAAATATTTCCCGGAGTCGCGTGTCTTTTCTTGGCCGGCCAATTATATGTATGGAGAGGAGATAATCGAGGAAAAGGATATGAACCAGCTAATGGCAGGCTACACGCGCGACAAATGGTCGCTACACATCGGAGTCTTGGCATTCCTGGAAAACTATTGGATGGAGGCCCGAAATCTCTCGGCATTAGCCTATGCACATCAAAGGCCCACATCGCCCGTAGCAGTCCATATTTCGCTGTCAAATTCAGTCTGTCACTTGATTTCGTAAAGGAATCCGGCATATCGACATGCGCGAACAGAAAACAGATAATGACAGCGGCATTCTGACCGGCACAAAATAAACCAACAAACAAATCAAATTTTTGTGGCACCGACATGCGAAGCCGCTTCATTTCAAATGTGTCGGTTGCAACAAATGTGTTACAGTCTGCCCCAATGGATGTTTCAAAAACAGATATTGATGTGCTGCCGAGGGAAATCTCAGTAAGCAGTTTACTTGGCATAAACAGCAGACGGAGTGCCGCATTGCGACACTCCGTCATTCTTTCCCGGTATAATCCGGATATTGCCTTAAGCCTTCACTTTGTCAACAACAGCCTTGAAAGCGGCGGGGTTGTTGAGAGCCAGGTCGGCAAGCACCTTGCGGTTGATTTCGATGCCGGCCTTGTGAATGAGTCCCATGAGCTGAGAGTAAGAAAGACCCTCCATACGGGCGGCGGCATTGATTCGCTGAATCCAAAGCGAACGGAAGTTGCGCTTTTTGTTCTTGCGGTCGCGGTAAGCGTAGGTGAGACCCTTTTCCCAAGTGTTCTTGGCAACGGTCCACACGTTACGACGGCAACCGAAGTAACCGCGGGTTAATTTGAGGATTTTCTTACGACGTGCGCGGGATGCTACGTGGTTTACTGATCTTGGCATTGTTTTGACAAGTTTTGAATGTCAGCGGCAACGGCCTTGATTGTGTTTGACGGCGTTGCTCTTGCGGCATGACATCCGGTTAGTAGATTTCGGACCACTTGGTGTTGCTCAGGCCGGTCCGGTTGCCTTCGCCCTGACCGCCGGCGTCAAGAGTAGCGCGGAAGTCGGGGATGATTGTTTTCTGGGGCTAAACCTCAGGCTCTTCGGGTTGAAGAATAAGTCCTCTGGGAAAGGGGACTGATTACTTCAGGCCAAGTAATGCCTTTACGTTGGCTTCGTCTACCTTGTTGACTGTGCCGAAGTGGGTGAGGTTTCTCTTCTGCTTCTTGGTCTTCTTCGTCAGAATGTGACTCTTGTAAGCATGTTTTCTCTTGATCTTTCCTGTTCCGGTAAGGGCGAACCTCTTTTTGGCACCGGAATTAGTCTTAATCTTTGGCATTTTTGTTAATTTATGATTTGATTAGTTTGGTGTCACTGACACCATCATATACAACGCGCAATCAGGCTTTTTATTGCCTTGACGGATGTTTTTTCAGACTTTTTTCTTGGGAGAAAGCATGATTGTCATCCTCTTTCCCTCGAGAACCGGCATCTGCTCTACCTTGCCAAGCTCTTCAAGGTCGTTGGCGAAACGCAGCAACAGCACCTCGCCCTGCTCCTTGAAAAGAATCGAACGCCCTTTGAAGAAGACATAAGCCTTCACCTTGGAACCCTCCTGAAGGAAGCTCTGGGCGTGTTTGAGCTTGAAGTTGTAATCGTGATCATCGGTCTGGGGGCCGAAGCGGATTTCCTTCACCACAACTTTCGTCGCCTTGGCTTTCTGCTCTTTCTGGCGCTTCTTCTGCTGATACAGGAACTTGGAGTAGTCAAGAATCTTGCAGACAGGAGGCTGAGCGGTGGGAGAGATCTCGACCAGGTCAAGCTCCATCTCATCGGCAAGCTTGAGGGCCTGCTGGAGAGACACGACACCATTCTCGACATTGTCGCCCACGAGGCGCACCTCCTTGGCGTGGATGCGCTCGTTGATGTTGTAGGGCTCCTCTTTGCGGGGAGGACGCGGGCCTGTCAATGGAGGACGCATTCCTGCTGGACGCGGGCCGCCGAAGCCTCCGGGGCGGGGACCACCGAAACCTCCGGGGCGCGGGCCGCCGGGACGGGGACCGGAAAATCCTCCCGGACGTCCGGTGCTGGCTCCGGCCGGACGCGGAGCCGAAGTGCCAGCCGGGCGCGGGCCGCCTTGGCTGCGCTGGCTGTATCCTCCCTGGGAGGACGAGGCGTGTTGGCCGCTTCCGGCCTGTCGTGGAGCCGAGCCGCTGTGGCCCTGGCTTCCATAGCTGGAGGGTCTTGAGCCTCCGGAGTTGATGGGTTTCTTATCCATTCAGTATTGGTTGGTGATTCTTTTTAAGGTGAACATCCTCTGCCGGGATTTGTTCTTTGCCCGGCGTGATTACTGGAGTTCTTTCACAAGGCGGTTGATTTCCTTGGCAAATTCGGCGACCTTCATCGTGCCCTTGTCGCCTTCACCCTGCTTGCGCACGGAGATCTCGCCGTTTTCAGCCTCTTTCTCCCCGACGACAAGCATATAGGGAATACGCTTCAACTCGTTGTCGCGAATCTTTCGGCCGATTTTCTCGTTTCGGTCATCGACAGTCACGCGGACATCAAGCTCGTTGAGCTGACGGGCAACCTCGTAGGCGTAATCATTGAACTTTTCGGAAATCGGCAGGATGATGGCCTGTTCAGGTGAGAGCCAGAGGGGGAATTTGCCAGCCGTATGTTCCAGCAGGACGGCGACGAAACGTTCGAGTGAACCGAAAGGCGCGCGGTGAATCATCACTGGACGGTGTTTCTGATTGTCCGCGCCGGTGTATTCGAGCTGGAACCGCTCGGGCAGGTTGTAGTCAACCTGGATTGTGCCGAGCTGCCAGCGGCGTCCGATGGCGTCCTTGACCATGAAGTCAAGCTTGGGACCATAGAAAGCGGCCTCGCCAAGCTCCTTGCGGGCGTTGAGCCCTTTTTCCTCACAAGCCTCGATGATGGCCTGCTCTGCAAGGTGCCAGTTCTCGTCCGAACCGATGTACTTCTCTTTGTTCTTGGGGTCTCGCAGTGATATCTGAGCCTCGTAATTGTCAAATTTCAAGGCGTTGAAGATATACAGGATTATATCCATCACTTTCAGGAACTCATCCTTGATTTGTGAAGGCGCGCAGAATATGTGGGCGTCATCCTGGGTGAATCCCCTGACACGGGTAAGGCCATGCAGCTCACCGGTCTGCTCGTAGCGGTACACCGTGCCGAATTCCGCGAGGCGCAACGGCAGGTCGCGGTAAGAGCGGGGTGATGTCTTGAATATCTCGCAGTGGTGAGGGCAGTTCATAGGTTTGAGCATATACTCCTCCCCTTCCTGCGGCGTATGTATCGGCTGGAAGGAGTCCTTGCCATACTTCGCGTAATGGCCCGAGGTGACATAGAGCTGCTTGTTGCCTATGTGGGGGGTGATTACCTGCTGGTAACCATATCTCTTCTGAATCTTGCGGAGGAACTGCTCAAGACGGTCACGCAGGGCGGCACCCTTGGGAAGCCAGAGGGGAAGACCGGCGCCCACGTTGGTCGAGAAAGCGAAAAGCTCCATCTCTTTGCCGAGCTTGCGGTGGTCGCGCTTCTTGGCTTCCTCGAGCAGGACAAGATACTCATCAAGCATCTTCTTTTTCGGGAATGTTATCCCGTAAACACGCACCAGCTGGTTGCGCTTCTCGTCGCCGCGCCAGTATGCTCCGGCGAGCGACATGACTTTGCAGGCCTTTATCACTCCTGTCGAAGGAAGATGCGGGCCACGGCAGAGGTCTGTGAACGCGCCCTGGGTGTATGTAGTGATAGAGCCATCCTCAAGTTCAGAGATAAGCTCACATTTGTATTCCTCCTGACGTTCGCCAAACATCTTTAAGGCATCAGCTTTCGAGATGTCAGCCCTCACAATCTGCTCGTCACGACGAGCCAGCTCAAGCATTTTGGCCTCTATCGCGGGGAAGTCGGCCGCAGTGATGCTGTGGCCGTTGGGGTCTATATCGTAGTAGAAGCCGTTCTCGATTGCCGGGCCGATACCGAATTTCACTCCGGGATAAAGTTCCTGGAGGGCCTCGGCGAGAAGGTGGGCGGAGGAATGCCAGAAAGCATGCTTGCCTTCAGGGTCATCCCATTTGAAAAGTTTGATGGAAGCATCCTCATTGACCGGGCGGCTCAAATCCCATTCCTGATCATTGACAGATGCGGCCAGCACATCTCGGGCGAGCTGCGGCGAAAGGCTACGGGCGATTTCAAGGGGTGTCACCCCGGCTTCGTACTGTTTTACCGAATTATCGGGAAAAGTAATGTTAATCATTATTATCTTCGTGTTTATCAATCAATTGCCACCAACAACGTGGCAACCAAACAACAATATCTTCGCGTCCTGACGCATCCTGAAGCTCCTCAAAAACGACAAGGGAGGGGTATTTCAACTGGTCAAAACGCAAAAACCGCCACAAAGTTAACAAAAAAAATCAAATATCACTCTTTTTAACAGTGCTTTTATTCATCCATTTATCACGGCTCTTTCATTTAAGATTCCGTCTCATTATCGAGAAATGTGTTATTTTATAGCGAGGGCAGTTCGGATGGAGAGAGCTCAACCTCTGATTTTCAAGAAAATAAGTGTGTTAAAAATTTGGTCAAGTGGTAGGTTTTTAGTAACTTTATGGGTGAATATCAAACAGTTACGTTAAAAATGGAGCCACTTGACCAAAGCCTTTCGATTGACGCGCATAAGC
>CAJTEX010000005.1 GCA_910575615.1 Bacteroidales bacterium
CAATGATTCGGTAAAAATTACCGAAGTAGTTGAAACTTAAGTTAATATATCGAATTGTCAAATACAACTGAATCGCCAAAGCGTTCATTATAAAAATCTTAGCGTATGAACGTATTGGCGATTCTCAAAGACTTCACCTTTCGGTGTAAGTCGGTATTTGAAAATACTACAACCAAGATGAGCAAAAGGTTCCTCAACTGGCTGATTTTAACAATACGCACTGTAGCGTTGATTCCGGGCAAAGTCAATTTTACCCGGCTGTCGCGCTATGGCGGTCGTACAGCCAAGACCTTTGCCTCCAATTTCAAGACATCCGTAGACTGGATGAAAGTCAACATAGGTATGGCGCAGGATTATTTTGGACCGGCCGATGACATGGCAGTGGCAATCGATCCGTCGTTCATTTCAAAAGCAGGCAGACTGACGTATGGCATAGGCCGTTTCTGGTCTGGGGTGGCACAACGTGTGAAACGCGGTCTTGAGATAATGTCGATTGGGGCAATAAGTCTGAGTAAACATACATGCGTGATGCTCGGTGCTGTCCAGTCACCGAACTTCAGGACTCTTGAATCCGAGAAACAAATGTCAATGCTTGACTGGTATGTGGCACTTGTCAGGTCAAAGGCGACAGAGCTGCTCTCACTGACGGATATTCTGGTTGCCGATGCCTTTTTCTCCAAATATGAGTTTGTAAATGAAGTGATTGGCATGGGATTTCGATTTGTCGGGAGATTACGTGCCAACTCATATCTGAGGTATCTGGCCATACCGGATTCCTCCGCCCCGCGAAGACGCGGCAGAAAGAAAAAATATGGAGAGAAAGTGGATTTCTCCAACCTTGACATGTCCGTGTTCACTTCATTCATATATGAGGATTCCAAAGGAAACAAAACCCGATGTCACACGGCGGTCGTACATTCGAGGGCATTGAAACGCGACATCCGTATCGTGGTCTGTCCGGTTGAAAACGCAGAGCCTCTTCTTTACTTCTCTACCGACACCGACATGAGGTCTGAAAAGATTATCGGTTTCTACCGCACCCGCTTTCAGATTGAGTTCGGTATACGCGATGCCAAGCAGTTTACCGGACTTCAGTCACAGCAGACCCGCGACAGGGAGCGGCTTGACTTTGCGTTCAATCTTTCCTTCACAGCCCTCAATGTCTGCAAAGAGGTCATAAGGAAGGATTATCCAGATCTTTCGGTAGCGCAGTTCAAACGGCTTATGTTTGAATCTTATCTCGCCTCAACAATTATTTCGACTTGCGGAAAATCTCCGCATCTCAAAATAATTCAGAAAATAAATCATCGGTTGGCTCAGTTAGCGGCTTAGCCAAGACTGAACAACCTCAAATTTTACCGAATCATTGTAACTGTAATGTCGAAAAAAAACGCTAACTTTGCAGTCTAAAAATGGCGGTCCCGGTCGGCCGGGGCCTCACAGCCGTTTGGCTGCGCCCTTGTGGATTCCGCGCCGGAGGGCACGGTCACAGCGGCGGCATAGCCATTATTCCACCTATCAGGAATCTGTAAACGCGTTTATAGCACAATGTCAGAAATCAAGGAAATCAAAACTGCTCTGGTCTCGGTCTTCCACAAAGACGGCCTGGACGAAATCCTCAGCCTGCTCGACAAATCGGGCGTGAAGTTCATCTCGACGGGAGGCACCCGCGAGTTCATCAAGAGCCTCGGCTACGACTGCGAGGCCGTTGAAGACCTGACGGGCTATCCTTCGATTCTCGGTGGCCGCGTGAAGACCCTCCACCCCAAAGTGTTCGGAGGCATCCTCAACCGCCGCGACAACGCCCAGGACCAGGAGCAGACCAAGCAATATGAGATACCCTCCATCGACCTGGTGATTGTCGACCTCTACCCCTTCTCACAGACAGTAGCGTCTGGAGCGTCACAGGCCGACATCATCGAGAAAATAGACATAGGCGGCATCTCGCTCATCCGAGGCGCGGCCAAAAACTTCAACGACGTGGTCATCGTGGCCTCCAAGGCCCAGTATCAGCCCCTGCGCATGATGCTCGAACGCGAGGGGAAAGCCCAGTCGACCATGGCCGACCGCCTTTTCTTCGCCAAGGAGGCCTTCGCCGTCTCCTCCGAGTATGACTCGGCGATATTCAACTACTTCGACTCCCTGGCCGAGCATCCCACCGCCCTGCGCGTGGCCATCGACGGCGAGAAGACAATGCGCTACGGCGAGAACCCCCACCAGAAAGGCTACTTCTTCGGCGATTTCGCCAAGATGTTCGACCAGCTCCACGGCAAGGAAATCTCTTACAACAACCTCCTCGACATCGATGCCGCTGTCAGCCTCATAGCCGAGTTCACTGAGCCGACATTCGCCATCCTCAAGCACAACAACGCCTGCGGAGTGGCCTCGCGAGACAACATCCTCGACGCATGGAAAGATGCTCTGGCCGGCGACCCCGTGTCGGCATTCGGCGGAGTGCTCGTGGCCAACCGCGAGATTGACGGCGCGGCAGCCGAGGAGATAAACAAGATTTTCTTCGAGGTTGTAATCGCCCCCGGCTTCACCCCCGACGCCCTCGGCATCCTCGAGCAGAAAAAGAACCGCATCATACTCCTGCAGAAAGAGGTCCTCTCGACCACCCGCCAGTTCCGCTCGATTCTCAACGGCGCGCTGGTCCAGGAACGCGACCTCAAGGTGGAGAACCCTGAAGACCTCCGCCAGGTGACAGCCAAGGCCGTGGCCCCCTCGCAGGTCGACGACCTCCTCTTCGCCAACAAGCTGGTAAAGCACTGCAAGAGCAACGCCATCGTCCTGGCCAAGAACCGCCAGCTCTGCGCCGCCGGTGTGGGCCAGACCTCACGCGTCGACGCGCTGCGCCAGGCCATCGACAAGGCCCGCAACTTCGGTTTCGACCTCAACGGCGCGGTGATGGCCTCCGATGCCTTCTTCCCCTTCGCCGACTGCGTGGAGATTGCCCACAACGCCGGAATCGACGCCGTAATACAGCCCGGCGGCTCAATCCGCGACAACGACTCGGTGAAATATTGCGACGAGAACGGTGTGGCGATGGTGATGACCGGCTTCCGCCACTTCAAACATTGACAAAACTTATACCCACGACAAATCAATGAGATTCTTTTCTCTCACAAAAGAAATAGCCATCGACCTGGGCACGGCCAACACCGTAATTATCCACAACGATAAAATCGTCATCGACGAACCCTCAATCGTGGCCCTCGACCGACGCACCGACAAACTCATCGCCGTCGGCAAGGAAGCCCAGCTGATGCAGGGCAAGGAGCCGGAAGGCATCCGCACAGTGCGCCCCCTGCGCAAAGGGGTAATCGCCGACTTCAACGCCGCCGAGCTTATGATACGCGGCCTGGTGAAGAAAGCCTCCGCCAAGAGCAACTGGTTCTCCCCCTCGCTCCGCATGGTGGTCGGCATCCCCTCTGGCTCGACCGAGGTTGAAATCCGCGCCGTGCGTGACTCTTCCGAACACGCCAACGGACGCGACGTCTACATGATTTACGAGCCTATGGCAGCCGCCCTCGGTATCGGACTCGACGTGGAGGCCCCCGAAGGCAACATGATTGTCGACATAGGTGGCGGAACGACCGAAATCGCCGTGATTTCGCTCGGTGGCATCGTGTCAAACAAGTCAATCCAGATCGCAGGCGACGACCTCACCGAGGACATCATGAACCACATGCGCCGCGCCCACAACGTCAAGGTGGGCGAGCGCACAGCCGAGCTGATCAAGATGAAGGTAGGGTCGGCCCTGACCGAGCTTGAGAATCCGCCGGAAGACTATGTGGTACACGGCCCCAACCAGATGACCGCCCTGCCCATGGAGATTCCGGTGTCATACCAGGAGATTTCCCACTGCATCGAGAAATCCATCTCCAAAATCGAGACCGCCGTGCTCGGCGCGCTCGAGCAGACCCCTCCCGAGCTTTACGCCGACATCGTGCGCAACGGCATATGGCTGGCCGGAGGCGGCGCGCTCATCCGCGGACTTGACAAACGCCTGACCGACAAGATCGGAATCCAGTTCCATGTTGCCGAGGACCCCCTCCTGGCCGTGGCAAAGGGCACAGGCGTGGCCCTGAAGAATATCCAGAACTTCTCGTTCCTCATCAAGTAACGGAAGACAAACCCACAGGATGATACCGGATTGCCCCCGTAGCCCGCGGGGGCAATCCCCAAAACGGCCTACGGAATTTGAGAAACCTGCTGAATTTCATTATCAGATATAGCTCGTGGTTCGTGTTCGCGTTCTATGTCGTGGTGTCGTGTGGATTGCTGTTCAACCGCAATCCCTACCAGCACTATGTGTTCCTGACCTCGGCAGGCGCCGTGGCCGCCGGGCTGCATGACATCTCGAGCAACATCACCGGCTATTTCAGCCTGCGCGACATCAACGACGACCTGCAACGGCAGACGGCAACCCTCCAGGCCGAGGTGCTGACCCTGCGCGAACAGGTGCGCCGCTACCGCGAGGCCGAGATGCAAGACTCGCTGCGCGGTCTCGACTCCATAGGCAAATTCGACTTCATCATCGCCACGGTCATCAACAACTCCATCAGCCGCCCCTACAATTATGTAACCATCAACAAGGGGAAGCTCGACGGCATCCGCCCCGAGATGGGGGTGATGGACCAGAACGGGGTGGTGGGCGTTGTCAACGTCGTCTCCAACCATTACGCGAGAATCATATCTCTGCTCAACCCCAACTTCCGCCTCTCCTGCAAGCTCAGGGGGTCAGACACCTTCGGCTCGCTCGTGTGGGACGGCAACGACCCCCAGAGGGCGATACTCGAGGAGCTGCCCAAACATACGATTTTCCACAAGGGTGACACCATCGTCACATCGGGATACTCAGCCGTGTTTCCTGAAGGGCTCCCCGTGGGGACAATCGAGGGCACGGCCCGCGGAGCCGACGACAACTTCTTCACCCTACGCATAAAACTGCTGACCGACTTCACGGCCCTGTCGACAGTGAAAGTCATCTCCAACACCGACCTGCAGGAAATCCGGTCGATTGAGACCGACCGGACAACACAGCCGGAGCAATAAACATTGGCGCATTATGGCAAAGGAAATCCTTAAATACCTGCTGCTGTTCGTGGTGCTTGTAGTGGCGCAGGTAGTGGTGTTCAACCACCTCTGCCTCTTCAACGTGGCCGTGCCGCTGGTGTTCATCTACTTCATCATCAAACTGCCCGTCAACCTGCCTGTCAACTGGGCCATGACCGTGTCGTTCCTGCTGGGGCTGATGGTCGACATCTTCTCCAACACCCAGGGTATGAACGCCCTGGGATGCACCGTGCTGGCGGCGCTGCGCCTGCCGCTTCTGCGCCTGTACTTCCCGCGCGAGGATGACATGTCTAACCCCGAACCGTCGCTGCGCACCCTCGGCCCGGCGGTCTACATGAAATACCTGCTGACGGCAGTGGCGCTGTATTGCGCCATGTTCTTCCTCATCGAGGCATTCACATTCTACAACTGGGGCCTGATGCTGCTGCGCATCGCCGCCTCCACATTGCTGACCTTCATTATCCTGCTCGCGTTTGGCTCCTTGACGGCAAGGACACGCTGACCGGGACTCATCCCCCCTCCTCCCGCATCCTCTCCCATATGCGCAAAGACTATCGACTCGAAAAAAGGAAATACGTCATCGGCGGTTTCATCGTCGTCATAGCCGTCATATACCTCATACGCCTGTTCGGGCTGCAGATTTCCGACTCGAAATACAAGGATTACGCCGACAACAACGCGTTTCTTCGAAAGACGGTCTATCCCTCGCGAGGTCTGATATATGACCGCAACGACTCCCTGGTGGTATTCAACCAGCCGGCCTACGACGTGATGATGATTCCGCGCGACGTCCATGACTTCGACACGGTGGATTTCTGCAACACCCTGCAGATCACGCCCGAGACCTTCAACAAGCGCCTCACGGCGATGAAGAACTCCCCCAATTACTCGTCATACACCCCGCAGACTCTGATCACCCACCTGTCAGCCAAGGACTACGGGCGGCTGCAGGAAAAACTGTACCGTTACCCGGGGTTCTTCATCCAGAAACGCATCCTGCGCCAATACAACTACCACAGCGCCGGAAACATTCTCGGCAACATCCGCGAGGTCTCGCAGACCGACATCGACCGAGACCCTTACTACGAGCCGGGCGACTATTGCGGCGACCTCGGCATCGAGAAGAGCTATGACAACCACCTGCGTGGCGTAAAAGGGAAGGAAATCCTCATCCGCGACGCCCGAGGGCGCATCCGTGGCCGGTATGACAACGGCGCGCGCGACATCGCCCCTGTCTCAGGCCGCAACCTCAAGCTCAGCATCGACATCGGCCTGCAGCAATATGCCGAATCTCTGATGGTCAACAAAATCGGGGCCGTAGTGGCCATCGAGCCGGCCACCGGCGAGATTCTCGCCATGGTCTCCTCTCCCACCTACGACCCGACCCTGCTCATTGGGCGCGAACGCGGCAAGAACTACAAGGCGTTTGTCAACGACCCGCTGAAACCGCTCTTTGACCGCGCGCTGCAGGGCGCATACCCCCCCGGCTCAACGTTCAAGCCGTCGCAAGGGCTGATTTTCCTTCAGGAAGGAATCGTGAACCTCTCCACCCCCTATCCCTGTTACAGGGGGTTCATCAGCGGACGACTCAAAGTGGGCTGCCACGGCCACGCCTCCCCCATCACCCTCAAACCGGCCTTGCAGACATCATGCAACGCCTATTTCTGCTGGGGATTCAAGGCGATGGTCGACAACAAGAGGTCGAAATACGGATCCTCGGCCAACGCTTTCGAGGTCTGGAAAAAGCATCTCGTCTCGCTGGGCTACGGTTACAAGCTCGGAGTGGATCTCCCACACGAGGGACGCGGCTTCATCCCCAACGAGAAATTCTACAACAAGATATACGGCGAGGGTCACTGGAGCGCGAACACCATCATATCTGTTTCCATCGGCCAGGGCGAGATTCTCGCAACCCCGCTGCAGATTGCCAACCTCTGCGCCACGGTGGCCAACCGCGGATGGTTCATCACCCCGCATGTGGTCAAGGAAATCCAGGACACAATCCTGGCCCCAGAATACCTCGAGAAACGACTTCCGACGATAGACGCTAAATATTTCGAAGACATCGCCGAGGGCATGAGGATGGCTGTCACCGGGGGAACTTGCCGTCTGGCCAACCTGCCCGACATAGAGGTCTGCGGAAAGACCGGAACTGCCCAGAACCCCCACGGGCGCGACCACTCGGCGTTCATCGGCTTCGCTCCCTACCGCGACCCGAAAATCGCCGTTTGCGTCTATGTCGAGAACGCCGGATTCGGGGCCACCTACGGAGTGCCCATCGGCTCGCTCGTCATCGAGAAATACCTCACAGGCAAGATTTCCCCTGCGAGAAAACATATAGAGGAACGGATGCTCGAATCCAACACCATCATTTACAGCGGAGTAAAGAAACACTGACGTGAGAGATTACAGAAACCCAAACGCCGGCACCCTGAAACACCTCGACTGGTTCACGGTCGGGCTGTACCTGCTGCTTGTCATGGCCGGGGTCGTCAGCATATATGCCGCCAGCTACGACTTCGACCACGCCTCGATATTCGCCTTCGACGAGTTCTCGGGCAAACAAATCCGCTGGATCGGCCTGTCGCTCTTCCTGGGGGTCTTCCTCCTGGTCATAGACGCGAGGATGTATGAGACCTACGCCTATCCGATATATTTCGCGATGCTGCTGTTGCTGCTCGTGACGATATTCGTTGCCCCCGACATCAAAGGCTCCCGGTCATGGCTGGTCTTCGGCCCGATGAGCCTCCAGCCGGCGGAGTTCGCCAAATTCGCCACCGCCCTGGCCATGGCCAAACTCTTCTCGTCATACAACTTCAACCTCAACGCCAATAGCTCCAACTATGTCAAGGCGCTGGCCATCATCTTTGTCCCCATCCTGCTGATTCTGGCCCAGAAAGAGACCGGCTCGGCTCTGGTCTACCTCTCTCTGTTCTTCGTTCTCTACCGCGAGGGGATGAGCTGGCTGGTGCTGTTCGCCGCCATGGTCGCGGTGGTGATATTCGTGGTGGCCATCAAGTTCACCGAGTCGGCGGTCATCGGCATGCCGGCCGGGGAATTCGCCGTGATGGTCATGGTCATGACCCTGATGACCGGCATGCTCACCCTCTATGTCAGGCGGTTTGAGATAGCCCGCAACGTCTTCCTGTGGTTTGTCGGCACCGCCATCGTCGAGGCCGTGCTGTCGCGCTGGGACCTCCATCTCACCGGCTACATATATTTCCTCAGCGTCATCGGTGTCGCCGTCGGTTACTGCCTGTTCGAGATGCTCAGGGTAGAGGCAAAGAAACTCGCCATCACTGTGCTGACCGTCGTGCTGTCTGTCGCCTTCCTGTTTTCGGTCAACTTCGTGTTCTCCCACATGATGCCCCATCAGCAGAAACGCATCCAGGTGGCCCTCGGTGTGGTCGACGACCCACGTGGCGACGGCTACAACGTCAACCAGGCAAAAATCGCCATCGGTTCGGGAGGCGCCACAGGCAAAGGATTCCTCAAAGGGACCCAGACAAAGCTCAAATATGTCCCCGAGCAGCACACCGACTTCATATTCTGCACAATCGGCGAGGAGGAGGGGTATCTCGGCACATCCCTGGTGGTTTTCCTCTTCCTGATGCTGATACTGCGCGTGATATCCCTGGCTGAGCGCCAGCCATCCACCTTCGGACGCGTCTACGCCTATTGCGTGGCCTCGTACCTGATATTCCATTTCTGCATCAACATCGGGATGGTCATCGGTGTCTGCCCCGTCATCGGCATCCCGCTCCCCTTCTTCAGCTACGGCGGCTCCTCACTATGGGGCTTCACGATATTGCTGGCCATCCTCCTGAGGCTCGATGCCTCCCGCACATCAAGGCATGGCTGACATGGCAGCCCCCCATTCCGGCAAACAATGTGAGTTATTTTGGTGAAATGGGTGGTAATGCGGGGATTTATTTGTAAATTTGCAAGGAAATTGAAACGCATCATGGCTGAACAAACATCTTCCACGAAGCCCTACAGGCTCGGCATAGCCCTGAGCGGCGGAGGGGCGCGAGGATTCGCCCATATCGGCGCCCTCAAGGCCATAGAGGAGGCCGGCCTGAAACCCGATGTGATTGCCGGGGTCTCGGCAGGCGCCATCGCCGGGGTGCTGTATGCCTCCGGCAAGCCCCTCGAAGAGATTCTGCCCCTGTTCTCAGAATCCAAGTTCTCAGACTTCTGCAAGCTCGCGATACGCGACGGCGGCGGACTGTTCAAGCTCACAGGGCTCAAGAAATTCATGGTGAAACACACCGGGGCGGAAAACCTCGAAGACCTCAGGATTCCCACATATCTCGGAGTCACCGACTTTGACAACGGTGTCGCCGCCGAGTTCCACGAAGGGCCGCTCGGCGACCGCGTCATAGCCTCTTGCTCCATACCGATAGTTTTCCAGCCGGTCAGGATCAACGGAGTCAACTATGTCGACGGCGGAGTGTTGCGCAACCTCCCCGCATGGATCATACGCGACAAATGCGACAAGCTGATAGGCATAAACTGCTCGCCGCTGACCAACTACCGTTACAAGAAATCAATCTACGACGTGGCCCTGCGCAGCTACAACCTTATGGCCAAATCAAACCAGGCCGTCGACATGGAGATGTGTGACCTGGTGATAAAGACCCCCGACATCGCGGCATACCAGGTGTTCAACCTCAAAGACATCCGCAAAGTCTACCTTAGCGGCTACGCGGCCGCCCACAAGGCGGTCAAGGAATGGCTCAAGTCAAACCAACCCTGATTTCCCCTCTCTCACAACCAATCCAAAAAATGGCAAAGGAAAAGACCACCAACCGACGCGCCACGGCTAAAGCGGCGACCACAGTCGACACCAAGACACAGAAAATGACCTCGCAGGCCCAGGCACGCCCGGTGATATACCAGATGTTCCCACGCCTGTTTTCAAACACGACCACAGACTGCGTGCCTGACGGCGACATCCTGCGCAACGGTTGCGGCAAGATGAACGACATCACGCCCAAGGTGTTGAAAGCCATCCGCGGCCTCGGCATAACTCATGTGTGGTACACCGGGGTCATAGAGCACGCCCACGCCACCGACTACTCCCGATACGGCATCACGCCCGACAATCCCTATGTGGTCAAAGGGAAGGCCGGGTCGCCATACGCCATCAGCGACTATTACGACATCGACCCCGACATCGCGGTCGACGTGCCGTCCAGGATACAGGAATTCGAGGCCCTGGTGTCACGCACCCACGCCGCCGGGATGAAGGTGCTTATCGACTTCGTGCCAAACCATGTCGCTCGCCGTTACCACTCCGACGCCGCTCCGGCCGGCATCGAGGATTTCGGCCAGGGGGACGACCCGACATACTTCTTCTCGCCACGCAACAACTTCTACTACATCCCCCGCCAGCAGTTCCAGCCCGGATTCGACATCGGCGACTACACCGAGTTCCCGTCGAAAGCGTCGGGCAACGACTGCTTCAATGCGTTCCCGTCGCGCAACGACTGGTATGAGACCGTCAAGCTCAACTACGGGGTTGACTACGGCGACGGCTCGCGCCACTTCGACCCGGTGCCGCCGACCTGGTTCAAGATGCTCCATATTCTCCGCTACTGGGCGTCGAAAGGCATAGACGGCTTCAGGTGTGACATGGTGTTCATGGTTCCGGTCGAGTTCTGGGAATGGGCCATCCCCCAGGTCAAGGCCCATTATCCCGACATCATGTTCATCGCCGAGATTTACGATATCGGCCAGTACCGGGAGTTCCTCGACCAAGGCCATTTCGATTACCTGTATGACAAGGTCAACCTCTACGACACCCTCCGGGCTGTGCAGTGTCACCATCATTCCGCCGCCACCATCACCGATTGCTGGCAGCGCGTCGACGGCATAGGCCCCAGGATGCTCAATTTCCTTGAGAACCATGACGAGCAGCGCTTCGCCTCTGTGGAATACGCCGGCGACGCCTCCAAGGTGCTTCCCTCCCTCGTGGTCAGCTCCATGATTTCCTCAGGCCCGTTCATGGTCTACTCCGGCCAGGAGCTCGGCGAGAAAGCCGAGGATGCCGAGGGATTCTCAGGCAAGGATGGCCGCACCACCATCTTCGACTACTGGTCGGTGTCGACCCTGCGCCGATGGTTCAACAACGGCAAAGCCGACGGCGGACAGCTGTCGGCCGTGGAAAAAGACCACCGAGGAGTCTACGCCCACCTGCTGGGGCTGCTCAACTCCGAGAAGGCCCTCTCCGAAGGGGAGTTCTTCGACCTGATGTATGTCAATTTCAACAATCCCCGCTTCAATCCCCACCGCCATTACGCCTTCATGCGCCGCAGCGGAGACGATGTGATACTCATCGCCGTCAATTTCTCTGACCAGCCCTCACAGCTGGCCATCAACATCCCCGGCCTCGCCCTGGGAATGTATGGCGTGAAAGAGGGGGTGAAAAAGGGCAAAGAGCTGATTTCCGGGCGTGAAGATGACCTGACTGTCAGCCGCGACGAACCTTTCACCACCCACATCGCCCCATGGGGAGCCGTGGCCTGGAAATTCTCCGCGTCACGCAACCGTCGCAAAAATATTTGCCGTTCCAAGGAATAATTTTTACCTTTGCACCACCATTTCCAAGCTCATATTCGATTTTATGAATCCTATGTTACCGCCTATCAAGGTTTTCGCAGGCACCAAGTCACGTTACATGGCTGAGGAAATCTGCGCCGACCTTGGCATCGAACTCGGCAAGATGAACATCCTCCATTTTGCCGACGGGGAATTTGAAGTCTCCTATGAAGAGTCAATCCGTGGCTGCGAGGTCTACCTCGTGCAGTCCACTTTCCCCAATTGCGACAACCTTATGGAACTGCTGTTGATGATCGACGCGGCCAAGCGTGCTTCGGCCAAATCGGTCATCGCTGTTATTCCCTATTTCGGCTGGGCCCGCCAGGACCGCAAAGACAAACCCCGCGTCTCAATCGCCGCCAAGCTCGTCAGCGACCTGCTTGTGGCCGCAGGTGTCGACCGCGTGATCACCATGGATCTCCACGCCGACCAGATACAGGGCTTCTTCAACGTCCCCGTAGACCACCTCTACGCGTCAACCGTTTTCCTGCCCTACATCAAGCAGCTCAACCTCCCCGACCTGGTGATCGCCACACCCGACGTGGGCGGAGCAAAACGCGCCAACAACTACGCCAAATACCTCAACGTGCCCCTGGTGCTTTGCCACAAGCAGCGCGCCAAGGCCAACGTCGTGGCCAACATGACCGTCATCGGTGATGTGAAAGACAAGAATGTCATCCTCGTTGACGACATGGTCGACACAGCCGGCACCATCACCAAAGCCGCCGACCTTATGCTCGCAGAAGGAGCCAAGTCTGTACGCGCACTCGCCTCACACGCCATCATGAGCGACCCGGCCACCGAACGCGTGGAGAAATGCGGCCTGACAGAAATCATCTTCACCAACTCCATCCCCTTCAACAAGGAGTCGAAGAAAGCCACCATCCTCTCCGTGGCCAAGATGTTTGCCGACACCATCCGCCGTGTCCACAACAACGAGTCGATTTCATCGCAATATCTCATCTGATAGGAACAGGTGGAGGCCCCGGCCTTTACGGTTCCAATCCTCAACGACACCCAATTGCTTAGACTGACCTCTCCCACAAGCATAGTCAGAATACTGCTCATGGCCGCCATCGTGGCGGCCATGGGTTTTGCATTCCCTGCCGGAGCCCGCGAGCCCCAGCTCGCCCCCTCCTATTCCTGGAAAATCATGCCACCGCTCGGACTTAGGGACCCGGCGGAAATAGACACACTTTACACCAACTATTCCCTGCGTTTCGTCCCCCAGACCGTCTCCCCGGCATACGCCGCCACCGGAAATTACTGCGCCGAAGGATACAATATGGTCTATTTCGACCGCAAGCCTGTCAGCGACTTCATGTTTCGCGACGCGATTGCCCACTGGGTGCCTGACGAGGATAAAATCCGTTTTTTCAACACCCGCATACCGATGACCCTAATGGGCTACAGCTTCGGAGGCGGCAAGGAGAACGGACAGGACGACCTGTCGCTCATCTTCTCAGGCAACGCCAACAAACGGCTGCAGTTCGGGGCAATGCTCGACTATCTTTACTCCAAAGGCATGTATGCCAACCAGGCGGCCAAAGACCTCACCTGGGGGCTGTCTGGCTCATACATCGGCGAGCGGGTGGAGGCCCAGGCTTATGGCTACCACTTCGCCCTGACGGCCCTGGAGAACGGCGGCATCACCGATGACCTATACATCACCGATCCGGCCGAGGTGCAGGGCGGTCAGAACTCGGTGGAAGCCAAGCAGATTCCCACCCGTCTCACAGCCGCGCAGAACCGCATCACCGGCGGCGAATTCTACCTCAACGGCCGTTACAAACTCGGCTTCTACGAGGAGGAGCAAATCGACGACACCACGACGGTGAAACACCTCGTTCCGGTGACTTCAATAATCTGGGCCCTGAAATACCGCGAGGGGCGTCGACGCTTCAAGAACAATGACGCCACGCAGAACCTCGAGTTCTGGGACAACACTTACTTCAACCCCACCCTCACCAACGACCTCCAGAGCTACTGGAGCCTGCGCAACACGGTCGGGGTATCGCTCCTCGAAGGGTTCAACAAGTACGCAAAGGCAGGTCTGTCGGCATACGCCACACATGAAATCCGCAATTACCGGATGGAGACACTTGTGGCCGAACCTGTTGAGCTGCCCGAGGGGGAGACAAGCCCGCTCGCCCCGAATCCGTATCCTGATGTCAGGACCCGTGAGAAACAGAACCTGCTCTGGGTCGGCGCGCAGCTCACAAAGCAGCAAGGGCGCATACTCAATTACGACATAACCGGCGAGCTCGGCCTTGTTGGCCCTGCTGCCGGGGAAATCAAGGTGGACGGGGGCATCACCACCCGCATCCCTCTTCTTGGCGACACGGTCAACATCGCCGCCAACGGCAAATTCACCAACACATCGGCCCCGTGGCTGATGCAGCATTACCTCTCTAACCACTTCATCTGGGACAACGACTTCTCCAAGACCCGCACATTCCGCGCCGGAGGTGAAATCACAATACCCTGGACTTGGACCCGCTTCTCGGCCGGGGTGGAAAACATCCAGAACGCCCTCTATTTTGACAGCGCGGCGCTCCCACGCCAATATGGGGGCAGCGTCCAGGTATTCTCCGCGACCCTGCGCCAGGATCTCCATGCAGGTTGCTTCCATTGGGAAAACCGCATCATCTACCAGACATCATCCAACCAGGATGTCATACCGCTGCCCCAGCTGGCGGTCAATTCCAACATGTATGTGACATTCAGGGTGGCCACGCTCAGGATACAGTTTGGCCTCGACTGCGATTACTTCACCCGATACAAGCCCGTGAGCTACCAGCCCGCCACGATGCAGTTCTACAACACCGACGGACAGTGGATCGGCAACTACCCCTTCATGAACCTCTACATCAACTGCCGCCTCTCAAAGACCCGCTTCTACCTGATGATGTCACACATCAACCAAGGGCTGACAGGCGACAACTATTTCTCCATGCCCCACTACCCGATGAATCCGCGCCGCTTCCAGCTCGGACTGTCGGTTGACTTCGCCAACTGACACCGGCGCGCGCAACATTTCTCCTCACACCTATGAAAAAAAGTCTGATAGCACTGGCCATCGGAACATTCGCCCTGGGCATCGCCGAGTTCGGCATGATGGGCATCCTCGGCGACGTGGCCACAGGAATAGATGTCGACATCGTTAAAGCCGGCCACCTGATAGCCGGCTACTCACTTGGAGTCGCGATAGGCTCCCCGCTGCTGATTCTTCTGCGCCGCCTGCCGCTCAAGAAACTCATGTCACTGCTCGCGGCCACAATTTTCCTCGGCAATCTCGCGGCCTCCATTGCCCCCAACTTCACCATACTGCTATGCGCCAGGTTCCTGTCGGGATTGCCCCATGGCGCATACTTCGGGGCCGGGGCCATCGTCTGCTCACGCCTCGCCGACAAAGGCCACGGGGCACAGGCCGTTGCCGTGATGGTAGGAGGCATGACCGTGGCCAACGTCTTCGGTGTGCCTATCGCGACCTGGGCCAGCGACACATTCAGCTGGCGTGTCACCTTCGGCGGGGTCTCCCTGCTCGGGCTTCTCGCCTACCTGACCATCAAACTCTGGATTCCGTATCTGCAGCCACTCCCCGACACCGGCATCAAAGGGCAATTCCGTTTCCTGCGCAACCGCGCGCCATGGCTCATATACGCCGGTGTGTTCTTCGGCCAGGCAAGCGTCTACTGCTGGTTCAGCTACATAAATCCGATTATGACAGAGGTGACACATTTCCCGACCTCAGACATGACCTGGATCATGATGCTCGCCGGATCGGGCATGGTGGCAGGCAACGCCATCGCAGGCCGACTCTCCGACCGCTATCCGGCCCCGCTCGTCACCGGATGCATCGCCGCGTCCCTGCTGGTAATAATGCCCCTGCTTTACATCTGTGCGAAGATGCAGGCCCCGTCGGTTGTGCTGATGTTTCTCGCCACCGGAGGTCTCTTCGGCATCGGGGGCCCGCTCCAGTATCTCATCGTCAGGTATGCCAAAGGGGGCGAGATGCTCGGAGGCGCGGGCATCCAGATTGCCTTCAATGTCTCCAACGCCATGTCAGCGTCACTGGGAGGCATCGCCATCAGCATGGGTCTCGGCCTGGCCTCACCCGCGCTTGTTGGCATCCCCTTCGCAGCCATAGGGGCCTCAGCCCTGTTCATACTCTACCACCACACCAAGTCCTCCATCCAGTAGACATTCACGCCGCACAGACCTCCCCCGCCCACCATCCTTCCGGCCTCTTGCATGGAAGTAGATTGAGCGTGTAGATATCTATGGCAGTTTACCTAAAATTTCGGATTGGCGGATGCCATGCTGAATAAGGGAAATAAAAAAAGCAAGCCATCTGATGACTTGCTTTTTTTGCGGAAGGAGAGGGATTCGAACCCCCGGAGGTGTGACCCTCAACGGTTTTCAAGACCGCCGCAATCGACCACTCTGCCATCCTTCCTGGCTTTTTCCATTAATGTGTGACTGCTCGCCCAAGGGGGCTTTCCAGCCGTTTGCGGTGCAAAGTTACTAACTTTTTTCGGAAAATGCAAAATATCGCCGCATTTTCCGAAAATTTTCTATCATCGGTTCTAATTATCAGGCAGTTTCCGCGATAATAACGTCGCCCGGAGGTCAGCGCAGCGGCTCGTAGACACGTTCACCTATTTTGGTGGCGAGGTCGGCACAGAATTGCTGCCAGCGGCGTTGCTGCCCCATCAGCTCGAGTATCGAGTCAAGGTCATAGTCGGGCCGCTGCTGAATCTGCTGTATCTGCCGCGACAGGTCGTAGAAGAAACAACGGGCAATGTCATATTTCAGTTCCAGCAGAGTGCGGGGCACAAGCTCGTCAAGGCGATCCTCCTCGGTCTCCACCTTGGTGTTGTTCTTGAAGTAGATTTTGCTCAGCTGATGGCGTTCGACCACCAGGTCTGTGGCCACACGCCGTATCGTGTCATCGGGATGCGAAAGCAGACGGTGCTGGAAAAAGTCCTTTGCGAACTCCACAAGCGAAAGCCTGTATGCCTCCTCCACCCTCTCTTTCAGCATCATCTCGCGCTGACGTATCTCCTCAAGGTTCGACGCGTCGCGGGCGATGGCCTCAATCCCCTCCTTCATCGAACGCTCTTTGTCAATGGCGGCACGGGTGGCAAACGCGGCGTAGTCCTTATCCCAATGGCGGGCGCGCAGGTCCATCACGCATTCATACACCTTCAACAGCTCCGGGTTCTCGAATGTGAGTCCATCCTGCTCAAGGTCCTCGGCCACATAATCTATCACCTTTATCTGGCTGCCCGACTCATCAGTACCGTAGTCCTCCCCCAGGTCGAGCATGCCATATTTCAGCACCAGCCTCAGCAGCGACCGCTCCTGGGGAGCAAGTATCATGGCGCGGTGTGAACGCCCGCTGCGGCCTATGAACGCCGAATAGTCGGCCTCGGTCAGCCCGTCGGAGTTCTGCACGGGGGCAGCCGGCACGGCATTGACCGCAGCGGGGACTTCGGCTGTGACCGTAGCTGACTGCGTGGCAGCCGTGGCCTCATCGCTGTGGCTGTCAATCGGAGGCTCCTCAGGCGGGAACCCATCCTCTCCGCCGGGAGCGGCGTCCTGTGTGCCCGCTCCCCCGGGGGGATTCTGGATACTGTCGCGCGCGGCCTGGCGGCGGGCCTCCTCGGCCTGCTGCTCTATGCGCTTTGTCCGGGCGACGGCCACCTGCCTGGTGAGCAGAGCCTCATCCATCGCGAAGCGCTGGGAACACTCGCGTATATAGACATTGCGGGTAATTTCGTCGGGAATGACAGCTATCGACCTGACAATGTCGGCCACAGCCCTGGCCCTGGCTATCGGGTCATTGGCCGAGTCCTTGAGCAAAATGTCGGTCTTGAAGCGGATGAAGTCAACCTCGTTGGCGGCGAGATAGCCCTCCACCTCCTCCGTGGTGTGTGACTGGGCGAAAGAGTCGGGGTCATCACCCTGCGGCAAGAGGCAGACCTTGATGTTCAGCCCCTCGGCCAAAAGCAGGTCGATGCCCCTCAACGATGCCTTTATGCCCGCCGGGTCGGAGTCATAGATGACCGTGACATTCTCGGTGAAACGGTGGATCAGCCTCACCTGCCCGGTTGTCAGCGAGGTGCCCGATGAGGCCACGACATTCTCTATGCCGCTCTGGCTCATGGAGATGACATCCATATACCCCTCGACGAGTATGCACTTGTTGTTCCTGACTATCGACTGCTTGGCCTGGTAGAGACCGTAAAGCTCGCGGCTCTTGGAATAGACGATGCTCTCGGGGGAGTTGACATATTTGGCGAGCTTCTTGTCATTGGTCAGGATGCGGCCACCGAAAGCCACCACCTTTCCGGCGATGGTGAACACCGGGTAGATGACACGCCCGCGAAAACGGTCGCGCAGCTCTCCACGGTCGGTTGCGAAGCAGAGACCGGTCTTCTCAAGGGCTTCCCTTGAATATCCTGCCTTAAGGGCGGCCTGGGCGAGGTCATCCCTCCTGTCGAGGGCGAATCCGAGATGGAAACGCTTGATGGCGGCTTCGTTTATCCCGCGATGGCGGAAGTAGCTCTGGCCGATGTCACGTCCCTCGTCGGTCGACACCATCCGATCCTCAAAATGCTTCATGGCAAACTCGTTGAGCGACAACAATGTCTGACGCTCACCCTGTTGGCGGCGCTCCTCGTCGGTCAGCTCATGCTCCTTGATTTCGATATGGTATTTCCGGGCGAGATAGCGCAGCGCCTCCCAGTAAGTCATTTGCTCATGCTCCATGATGAAGTTGACCGGGCTTCCCCCCTTGCCGCAGCTGAAACACTTGCATATCCCCTTGGCCGGGGAAACCGAGAAAGAGGGGGTGCGCTCATTGTGAAACGGGCAGAGGCCGATGTAATTGGCCCCCCGGCGCTTGAGGCTCACGAAGTCAGAGACCACCTCCACGATGTTGGCGGTGTCGATGATTCGCTGTACGGTCTCGCGGTCTATTACTGATTTCTTCATCATAGCAAATGCAAAGTTACGTTTTTTCCCCGTATCATACATCCACCATTCAGACTACGGAATGTTAAAAAATCACACTGTGACCAAACGTCCACACTTCCGCCGGTGTTATATTTCAGACTATTGCTGTCCGGTAAAAAAAGACAAAATCATATATTCTCTACAAATATAATAAGTTACACCTGTTTTACGAAAAAGGGCTTGTCATTTGAGGCGATGTGAAATTGGTAGCATTAAGCATCAAAAAGCCCTTAAAAGACATCTATACGAGTCTGTTTCATGCTGTATGAGATAAAAATAGTCCATTTCCTATCATGTCAAAGTTTTACCGGACAGCAATAATTTCAGACCACCAATTGCCCGCAAACGCCCCAAGGCAGCGGTGGCCCCACGTTTACAACTGTTCAACAACTGATATCCATATCACAATGACAAACATCATCGAGAGGGTGACATTCACCACATTCGCGGCATTGATGCTGCTTATGTCAGTCGAGACGGTGCGTGGCGACGAGCCTCTGACCGCCGACAGCCTCCCCCGGGCCTGGACCTACGTCCCGGAGAAATACCAGGAGATTCCTGGGGGCGCCGATGACAGATGGTGGGGACGCTTCTCCGACCCGCTGCTTGACTCGCTCATCGTCCTTGGGGTGCAGCGCAACTATGACCTCCGCATCGCCCACCGGCGGCAGGAAATCGCCAGGGCGGCGATGAACCAGGCCCGCGCCGCGTGGTATCCGACCATCAGCCTCTCGGCAGGCTGGAACGCCGCCAAGGAGTCGGGGGCCACAACCCGGGGAGCCACAACCGCCATGCCTGCCGAGTCTTATTTCACAGCCGGCCTGAATGCCAGCTGGGAAATCGACATCTTCGGCAAGGTGGCCGCCGGAGTAAAGGAGAAAAAGGCCGAATACAACGCCAGCCGCGCTGAATACGCCGGATCGATGGTGTCGCTGACCGCCCAGATCGCATCGACATATTTCACCCTGCGCAGCCAGCAACGCCTGCTGCAGGTGGCCCAGGCCCACTGCAAGAGCCAGATGGAGATTGTCAAAATCGCCCGCGCACGTTTCGAGGCCACCCTCGCCTCGAAGCTCGATGTGGCCGAGGCATGGCAGACCTACTACTCCACGGCCGCTTCAATCCCTATGCTGGAAAGCTCGATACAGGCTTCAATAAACTCTCTGGGCATACTTGTCGGGGAATTCCCCCCGGAAGCGGCCAGGATGCTCGCCCAGCCCGGACCGCTCCCCAACTGGAAGACCGAAATCTCAGCCGGGGTGCCGGCCGACCTGCTCAGGCGACGTCCCGACATCGTGGAGGCCGAGATGGAGCTGGCGGCGGCGGCGGCCTCGGTCGGCATCGCCAAGAAAGATTTCCTCCCCACACTGACCATCGAAGGCTCAGTGACGACAGCCGCGCGGAAACCGGGCAACCTTTTCTCAGGCCACTCATTCACATGGTCGGTAGCCCCTACACTCTCCTGGACCCTCTTTGACGGCTTCTCGCGCAAATACCAGCTCGTGTCGGCCCGCGAGCAGATGCAGTCAGCCATAGACAGCTACAACCTCTCGATACTCAACGCCGTCGGCGAGACCGAAAACGCACTGTCGACCTATGACGCCTCCCTGCGCCATATCGAGATTGTCGAAAAACTCTGTGTGCAGAACCAGGAGGCCCTCACTCTCGCCATAAAACGCTACAAAGACTCCCTGTCGCCCATGACCGACGTGGTCAACGCCCAGCTCAACGCCCTGGCAGGCGAAAGCGAGCTCGTGCAGGCCCAGGAGTCGGCCCTCACCTCCCTTGTCTCGCTGTATGAGGCCCTTGGCGGAGGCATATCCCTTGACGATTAAAATCCGCCCGATTTCATCATAACCCCCAACAATAAAGACATCACAATGAAACGGAAACATATCATACTTACGGCTGCATGCGCCGCCATCGCGTTCTCAGGAGTTTTCCAGGGCTGCGGGAAAAAGCCCGCCGGGACAGAGGAAGAGGTGCCGCAGGTCTCGGTGGCCACCCCGATGACAGACTCTGTGGTTCTCCGCCAGTCATATCCAGCCACACTGTCGGCCACACAGTCGGCCGACGTGGTGGCCCGTGTCGACGGCCAGATTCTGCAGATTCTCTTCACCGAAGGGGACTTCGTCAAGGCCGGTCAGCCACTCTTCACCATCGAGTCGACAACCTATCGCGACGCGGTCAACCAGGCCCAGGCCGCCCTTGAGACCGCCATCGCCGAAAACGAATATGCCTTCAAGCAGTGTGAGGCCATGAAAAAGGCCCTTGAGGCCGATGCCGTGTCGAAGATGGATGTCATCCAGGCCGAGAGCAACCTCCGCCAGAGCGAAGCCTCCATAAAGCAGGCGCGCGCCCAGCTTGAGACGGCCAAGACAAAGCTCGGCTACTGCACCGTCCGCGCTCCCTTCTCGGGGCTGATAACAGAGTCGATGTACAGCTCGGGCGCGTATGTCGGAGGGGAGGCCGCCCCTGTGACACTCGCCACCATATACGCCAACAACACGATATACGCGATGTTCTCGGTCAGCACCGAGAGATACATGCAGGTGGCCGACACACGTGGCGGGAAGAACCTCGATCTCGACCATGTGCCGGTAATCGTGGGCGACACCACCTCCACCGTCACCTATGAGGGGAAACTCGACTACGCGTCGCCCGATGTCAGCAAGTCGACCGGCACAGTGACCCTCCGCCTCATCCTCGACAATCCGAAAGGCGAACTGCGCGACGGCATGTTCGCCACCGTCAAGCTCCCCTACGCCATCGATTCACGCGCCCTGCTTGTCAAAGACGCGTCGATCAGCACCGACCAGCTCGGCAAATACCTCTATGTCGTCAATGACTCCGACAAGATAATCTACACCCCCATCGAAGTCGGCGACCTCTATGACGACACCCTCAGGATTGTCACCAAGGGGCTGCGTCCCGACGACCGCTACGTCACCACCGCCCTGCTCAAAGTGCGCGACGGAATGAAGGTGAAACCTATAAAATAAATCCGCCACGCCTATGTTCTCAAGATTTTTCATCGACCGTCCGATATTCGCGACGGTGATGGCCATCATAATGATACTCGCCGGAGTCATCACGGTCAAGACCCTCCCGATAGCCCAGTATCCCGACATCACCCCGCCCACAGTGATGGTGCGCGCCACCTATCCTGGTGCCGACGCCAAGACGGTGGCCGAGACCGTCGGTGTCCCCATCGAGGAGAGCGTCAACGGAGTTGAGGGGATGATGTACATGAGCTCCAACTCAAGCTCAGACGGCTCTTACAGCCTGACCGTGACATTCGAGAACGGCACCGACGTGGATGACGCGACCATCAAGGTGCAGAACCTCGTCAACCAGGCCGAAGCCCAGTTGCCGTCGGCAGTGACCCAGCAGGGGGTGGACGTGATGTCTGAATCGACAAGCATCCTGCTTTTCGTGGCGCTCCAGGGCGACGAGCGCTACGACGCGCTGTATCTCACCAACTATGCCCAGCTGCATATCGTCGACGCCCTCAGCCGCCTCGAGGGAGTAGGCGGTGTGAGCGCGTTTGGCGGTGGCGACTACTCGATGCGCGTGTGGCTCGACCCCGACGCCATGATGTCGAGGGGGATAACCCCGGCCGATGTCATCGCGGCAATCGAGGCCCAGAACATGGAGGTGTCGGCAGGCTCGGTGGGCGCGCCGCCATCCTCCACCCCGTCAGCATTCCAGTTCACCCTCTCATCACAGGGCAGGCTCACCACCGCCGACCAGTTTGGCGACATAATCCTGCGGAGCTGTCCCAACGGGGCACTGTTGCGCCTGCGCGATGTCGCCAAGGTTGAACTGGGCAGCGACTCCTACACCAGCATCAGCCGTGTGTCGGGAAAGCCCGCCGGACTGATCGGTGTCTACCAGCGTCCGCAGGCCAACGCCCTGGAGGTTGCCGGCGAGGTCGAGAAAGAGCTTGAGGCGCTTGCCCCCTATTTCCCCCCGGGAGTCCATTACCGCGTGTTGATGAACACCACCAACTTCATCTCCGCCTCGGTCGACGAGGTGCTGGTGACATTCGTCGAAACCACCCTCATCGTGATGGTCGTCATACTCTTCTTCCTCCAGAGCTGGCGCGCCGTCATCATCCCTATGCTGACAATCCCGGTATCGCTCATCGCCACATTCGCGGTCATGAAGCTGATGGGCTTCTCCCTCAACACCCTCACCCTCTTCGGCCTCGTGCTGGCAATCGCCATAGTCGTCGATGACGCGATAGTGGTGGTGGAGGACTGCGCGCGCCTGGTGCAGGAGGGGTCAATGACGCCACGCGAGGCCGCGCGCAAGGCGATGGTCGAGCTGCAGGGCCCGGTGGTGGGCGAAGTGCTGGTGCTGCTGTCGGTGTTCATACCGACGGCATTCATCTCCGGCATCACCGGAGAGCTGTACAAGCAGTTTGCCCTCACCATCGCCGTCTCCACCGCCTTCTCGGGCTTCAACGCCCTGACCTTCACCCCCGCCATGTGTGCGCTCTTCCTGCGCAAGCAGAGCAAGTCGTCGGGTTTCATCCTTTTCAGATGGTGGAACACAGCCTGGGGAAAGACCGTCAGGTTCTACACCGACATGATCGGCCGCCTGCTTAAACGCCCCTGGGTTGCCATAGGGATATACGCCATCCTCTGCGTGGCCGCTTTCTGGGGCTTCGCCAAATGGCCGTCGAGCTACCTGCCTGAGGAGGACATGGGCTACTTCATGGCCTCTGTGCAGCTCCCCACCGAGGCCTCGCTCGAGCGCACCGACAAGATGGTGGCCCAGGTGTCAGACATCATCCGCGAGATGCCCGAGGTGGAGGATGTCATCGAGATGTCGGGCTTCTCCTTCATGGCCGGAGGCTCGGGGAGCAACCTCGGCTCGATGTTCGTCATGCTCAAACCCTGGAAAGACCGCAAAGGGAAATCCCACTCAGTGGAGGCCATCATAGACCGCATCGACGAGAGGTGTGCCTCGCTGCAGCAGGGCATAGTGTTCGCCGTCAATCCACCGGCCATCCCCGGCCTGGGCGCCACGTCGGGATTGTCGATGCAGCTGCTCGACATCAACTCGCGCGGGGCCTCCCAGATGGCCAAAGCGCTCGAAGACATAGAGGAGGCGGCCCGCAAGGATCCGCGCATAGGGTCGGTGCAGTCGCTTTACGAAGGGGAGGTGCCGCAATACAGTCTGGAGATGCAGCGCGACAAAATCGAGATGCTCGGCCTTGACCTCGACGCCGTCTATTCGGCCCTGAGCAGCTATATCGGAGGATCGTATGTCAACGATTTCGTCAAGTTCGGGAATGTCTACCAGGTCAACATCGGGTCTACCGACAACGCCCGCGCCAATGTCAACGATGTGCTGAAACTGGCCGTCAGGAACTCCAGCGGCGACATGGTGCCATTCTCGGTCTTCGCCACGATAAAACCGGTGATGGGCTCGGCATCAATCGGACGCTACAACATGTATGAGACCGCGTCGCTGACGGCCACCCCTGCCGACGGGGTAAGCTCGTCGGAAGGCATCAAGGCGATGGAGGAAATCGTGGAGAAAGCCACCGCCAACAGTTACGGGTACGCCTGGACAGGCGAGGCATACCAGGAGAGCCGCGCCGGCACCACCGTGTCTGCCGTGCTGCTCTTCGCGGTGATAATCACCATCCTGGTGCTGGCCGCCCAGTATGAGAGCTGGACCGACCCGCTGGCGGTGGTCATATCAATGCCAACGGCCATCCTTGGCACAGTGCTGGGCTGCCTATGCATGAGCCAGTCGATAAGCATCTACACCCAGATCGGCATCATATTGCTACTGGGTCTTTCGGCCAAGAACGCCATCCTTATAGTCGAGTACGCGATGGACTACCGAAAGCAGGGGATGTCGATACTCGAGGCGGCCTACAAGGGAGGCATGGTACGTTTCCGCCCGATCATGATGACCGCCCTGGCCTTTGTCTTCGGAGTGATGCCGATGCTGTTCGCCACAGGAGCCGGAGCGGCAAGCCGCATCAGCCTCGGCTCGGCAGTGGTCTTCGGCATGGCTGTCAACGCAATCATCGGCACACTGTTTGTCCCCAACTTCTGGGAGCTCTTCCAGACTTTCCAGGAGAAATACCTGTCGAAGCTCTTCGCCTCGGCCGACAAGACGGCGGGCTCCAAGCCCGACAGCGCAGACTCCCCATCGGGGCCAACCGCCGCTTCGCAAGGAAGCACCGACTCATCTTCCCCTGACACAACCGGAGGGGTATGAGCCTCCGGCCACACAACAGAAAAACCATCCGGCAGGCCTTGACGGCCCCGACCGGATGGTTTTTCTTTAAAATCGCTTGTCTTACTGATTATTCGCGGACATCAACGGGCGATGGCGACTTTCTCGACCTTGCTGCCCTGGCGGCGGATATAGAGACCGGGCTGGTCGGCGGCAACGCGCACGCCCTGGAGGTTGAAGTATTCCACAGGAGAATTCATATAATCGGCAGCCACACCCTCAACCGAGGAGATGATGTTGCCTGAGGCATCGACATTCTTCACAAGTTCCTCGGAGTGCAGGTCGCCGAGTACAGACTTGGCGCGGATGGAGAGATAATTCCCTGCTGTCACAGGCACATATATTTCATAGTTCTCACCCTCTTCGGCAACCTTGTTGGTCCATGCGGTGTCATCGGCGGCGGGAGCCTTGGCCAACACTGAAGCGGCCACATCCTCGCCATTCTCCTTGACAGCATTGCCGTCCTTGTCATATTCCACAGTCCAGACATGGAGCTCACCCTTGGTCGACATCAGTGACACCTTGGTAGCGTCATCCTCCATCAGGTCAAAGGCAGGCGCCTCGGGCTGAGGCTCAACCAGACGGTAAATCTGCACCGGCTTATAATCTTCGTCTTCAACCACAAAACAATTGAATGAAAGACCTCCGCTTGCAGCCGACTTTCCATTGTAATAAATCTGACGAATGACTTCTGATTTCTTACAATTTACAAATTTGATTATCGCATTTGCGTTATCATCAAACTCAATCGACGAATTCCGACGATTCAGATTTGCTTCTTGAGGGTTATTTGCAAAAAGTCTGTTATTATTGGCTTCTGAATTAAGATATACCTGAGGGTTTGCAATATTGCCATTTGTCCCGAGATAATTCAGAGTCCGCCAAAGCCAAGTATCGCCATCCTTTTCCAAGGTCAGACGCAAAACTGTTTCTGAAGGATTGACAATCGAATTTTCCTGAATGGTAATTTCGGTAGATTTACGATTGTTTGTGTTATTTGTATTGGCCATAGCCAATTTGGCATCTTTCGCGGCGATGATATATTTTCCGCCGATGGCCAGCTCATCAACTGATTTCACAAGAGTCCAGACTTCATTTTCAGGAAGAACGGGTTCGGTGACAGTGAGGTAAAACTCACAAGTGCTTTCATTCGTGCCATCAGTGGCTGTCACAATGATACCATCCTGAGCAAACGCAAATTCAGGGGTCCAGGTAGCAGTGTTTGCCTCCTCATTAACAACCAACAAAGATTCCATAATCCTCTCGACAGTGATGTTGGTGGCATTCTCTGCAGCGAAAGTAAATGTGGTGCCGACTTCCACAGACACTTCATCATTTTCGGCAACCTGGATTCCATCGCCGTAAGTCACAATGATGTCGCCGAGGACAGGCTGAGGAGCCTCAACCACCTCAAGCATAAAGGTGAATGTCTTTTCTTCCTCACCAAGCGTTGCAGTCACGGTCAGCTCTTCACCATCGGTCACAGTAGCAGCCCAGTCGGCTGTGGCGACACCCTGCGCAATGGTTGTGTTTTCGAAGTCTGTAACAACGATTGATTCCGCGTTTTCAGCAGAGAATGTGAAGACAGTACCCTCCATGACTCCTTCGAGAATATCACCATCAACAACGGGAGTCGCATCCTCACCGTAGGTGACGATGATGTCGCCTAAAACAGGTGTTACAACGGATTCTTCATATACAACTTCCAGTCCGGAGAATCCTATGTATTTACCATCTGCGTTACCAGATAGAATCACCTGGATTTTTCCGGAGGCATTGCCCGTAAATACACAATCGGTTGAGGTAGAGGTAAGTGTTGCATTGGCAGCCCCATTGATTAAGAAAGCCTCTTCACCAACAACAACTGAGATTATGGCATTTCCATTTGATTTCGCGCCTTTCAACGTGACTTTTGAGATTGTGCCCACGAAACTTTCGGTGGATAGAGTCATTGATTTCAGTCCGGCGCTTTTAGAACCGAGGGTCACTCCATTTTTTCCTCTTGAATAATATTTAGTCGTTTTCTGCCATACATAATCCAACGACCAGGTTGCCTTTAAACCTGAATTCATATCTGTCCATGTGGATGGTGCTTTTGTTGTCACACTACCACTACTGGGACTCAAAACAGCATCCCAGCCGGCAGCAGTCTCTGGCGCTGATGACCATATGGCTGCGGATGCAGTCATGACAGCCATAACGCCTGCGACCATAAAAAGTAGCAGTTTTTTCATAAGCCTTTTGATTTGAAAGTTTAGTATAATTGGTTAAAGATTGTTTTCTCCTCTGAGAAACCTGAAAAGTTTAGTTCTGACAAAGATAGCGAAAATACATCTGAATACCACACCGTATGGTGTTAAATTTTAGCGGCGTGGCGCTATCGGCACCTACTGAAAAATTATACAATCTTTTTAAACTTTTGACAAGGTTTTGCTATTATACTATAGACAGTGTCATCACATGTCTACCCTTAACCATATCATTATTTCAACTAAAGATTTATGAAACTGAAAATTTCTTTGAAAACCGGCTCTCGGGATGAGGCCGTGAACCTCGGAAAGAAGATTCTCAAGGATGTGAAGAACGGCGAATGGCCCACATGGGGATTCCGTGAAATCGCTGCACCCAACATGACATCCAAGCCGGTGATTTGCCACGATGTTTCATCGGGACAATACCTCGACGAGGGGAAAGATGTCTGTTTCGGCATCCACCTCGACGGCGCAGACCTGATTATAATTCCGGGCTTGCTGACCAACTGGTGTGCCACCCCCTCCCCCGACCAGCAACGGCTCCACATCGGGCGCCTCACCTCCCTGCTCCTCTCCTATCGCCCCTATTTCCACTCTATGACGATCTCCTGACGCCCCCCCTGAACAACCGCTTAAGCCTATTGTTTTCTTTTCAAATATTCAATCAAATAATCGACCGCGTCAGCGAGAGGACGCAAATCATTCTTAACGACATCAAAAATTATATCCGCATCAATGTCGAAATAACCGTGCGCGATGTGGTCACGCATTCATTTCACATCGTCCCAAGGAATTTCAGGTCTCAATTTTAAAAGAGCACCTTTTGTCCTCGAATCGATTTTCTTTATCCCCTCTCCTATCGCTTCAAGCAACATGCTGGTTGCAGCCAATGTCTTCATCCCATCTGGCGAGGCGGCATAATCATCCGGACTAACAATGCCGTCATTCCAATTTTCCAACTGGCACACAGCATCCTTAATCTGCCGCAGAATATTAAGCACAAGAGAATTACTGGAAAATGATGATTCCATCGCGGTCAATTTCTCCTTTGAGGAAGGGGTTCATATGTTTGTGAAACCTGACGACATCAACAGATGTTCCAAGAACGGTTTCAAGGTAACGTTTCAGGCGTATGACAAGGAACATCTTTGGCGACATATCAACACAGACATCAACATCACTGTTGTCTGTCTGCTCTCCGCGCGCCACTGAGCCGAAAAGCCGTAAGCTTTTTACGCCGAACTCGTCTCGCAGCGTCATGATTTCACGAGATAATATCTCCATATATTCCTGCTTTGTTCTCATCGCTTTAAAGTTATCTGCAAAATTACAACAATTTACAGATTGTGCAAGTTTCCTGGCATTTTTCCAGCATTTATTCACCGAGCCATTGGTCGAGGGTGTCGCGCAACAGGGTGTCGCGGGGGGACAGGGCCCATGACTGGAACTGGTTGAAGGAGATGGCCACGGAGATGTCGAGCGAGGGGTAGCGGGCGCTGAGCGACTCGGCGGTGGAGCGGTTGACCACCGCGCGCGGGATTTCGCCCAAAGCCGTCAGGATGACCAGCTGCTCGGGGGAATACTCGGCGCTCTCCACGATATGGATGGTGTCGCCTATTTCGTGGGAAAGGTTGCGCAGGCGCTGCACATAGGGTGACTCGCGGGCTACATAGACGGTCTGTCGGGCGAGATCAAACTGGTTGCGTATCGCCACACCTGAGGTGTCGGCGAGCTGCACCAGCACCTGCTTGTCTACTCCCACGGGGTTGACGAAGATAAGCCTGTCGCGCAGCTCGGCGGTGACGGGGATGTCGCCGACCACAAGGCGGCAACGCCCCTCTTCGAGCCACCGCAGTGCATCCTCAAGCCGGGTGTAGGGGTGGAACTTCACCGGCTGGCCGTGGCGGCGGCAGGTCTCGCGCAAGAGGTCGTAATATATGCCTGAAAGGGTGTCGCCGGCGAGCGACAGCCCGGTCGGGGAAATTTCGATGGCCACATTGAGTGTGTCGCCCCCGGCCACGTCGTCTGCACGCGCTCCGATTCTCTTTGTGGAGCATTGACGCGCTGTCAGCATCAGGCCCAGGGCCACGGCAAGCAGCAAGGCATATATGGCCACCGCCCCTTTCTTCGCTTCAAGTTTCTTGTATCCCATAGTGACGCAAAGTTACAGAAAAGATTCCACAGAGTAAACAGATTGAGGAGGAAAGGTCTCACGCAGATTCCGCAGATACGCAGATTTCTCGCAGATTTCAGGATTCAACTGATTGCTTGGATTGATGGAGATTATGGAGATTAAGCGGGATTGGGGTGAAAGGTCTCACGGATTACGCAGATTACACAGATGCCATCCGGGGAGACTGGCGGCGAGACCTTTGTGGGCTCCCTGACATGCCTCCGGATGGCATCTGTGTAATCTGTGTAATCTGCGAGACCTTTTATCAGAATCCAATGATTTATCAACCATTACGATTCTTTTAATCTCTGTAATCTGCGAGAAATCTGAGTATCCGCGGATTCTTATTCTCCTTCGAGTATCTCAAGCATGCGGATGGCCGACGCGGGGATGCGTGTGCCGGGGCCGAAGATGGCGGCCACACCCGCACGATAGAGGAAGTCGTAGTCCTGGGCGGGGATGACACCGCCGGCGGTGACCATGATGTCGTCGCGGCCAAGCTTCTTCAGCTCCTCGATAACCTGGGGCACGAGGGTCTTGTGGCCTGCGGCGAGGGATGACACGCCGAGGATATGCACATCGTTCTCGACTGCCTGGCGGGCAGCTTCGGCGGGGGTCTGGAAGAGGGGTCCCATGTCCACGTCGAAACCGCAGTCGGCGTAACCTGTGGCGACCACTTTCGCTCCACGGTCGTGGCCGTCCTGGCCCATCTTGGCGATCATGATACGGGGCTGACGGCCCTCACGCTTGGCGAATTCCTCTACCATCTTGCGGGCACGGAGGAAGTCGGGGTCATTCTTGGTTTCGTTGGAGTACACGCCTGAAATAGTTCTGATGACAGCTTTGTAACGGCCCACGACCTCTTCGCAGGCATCGGAAATCTCACCGAGCGACGCACGGACACCGGCGGCCTTCACAGCCAGGTCGAGGAGGTTGCCCTCGCCGGTGCGGACACATTCGGTGATGGCCTCCAGGGCTTTCTTGACAGCCTCTTCGTCGCGGTCTTTGCGCAGCTCGACAAGGCGGGCAACCTGCTCGTTGCGCACCTCTGTGTTGTCGATTTCAAGGATGTCGATGGGATCCTCGTGGTCGAGACGGTATTTGTTGATGCCGACGATGGTCTGGCGGCCAGAGTCGATGCGGGCCTGGGTGCGGGCTGCGGCTTCCTCGATGCGGAGCTTGGGCAGACCGGTCTCGATGGCTTTGGCCATGCCACCCAGTTTCTCGATTTCCTGGATATGCTCCCAGGCGCGGTGAGCGATCTCGTTGGTGAGCGACTCCACATAGTATGAGCCGGCCCAGGGATCGATTTCCTTGCAGACCTTGGTCTCCTCCTGGATGTAAATCTGGGTGTTACGGGCGATACGCGCCGAGAAGTCGGTGGGGAGGGCGATGGCCTCGTCGAGGGCGTTGGTGTGGAGCGACTGGGTATGTCCCAGGGCAGCCCCCATGGCCTCGATGCAGGTACGGCCCACATTGTTGAAGGGATCTTGCTCGGTGAGCGACCATCCGGAAGTCTGGGAGTGGGTGCGCAGGGCGAGCGATTTGGGGTTCTTGGGGTTGAACTGGCTGACAATCTTTGCCCAGAGCATACGGGCGGCACGCATCTTGGCCACCTCCATGAAGAAGTTCATGCCGATAGCCCAGAAGAAGCTCAGACGGGGAGCGAACGTGTCGATGTCCATACCGGCGTTTACACCCGCACGGAGGTATTCAAGACCGTCGGCAAGGGTGTATGCCAGCTCGATGTCGCAAGTGGCGCCGGCCTCCTGCATATGGTATCCGGAGATGGAAATCGAGTTGAATTTGGGCATGTTCTGCGAGGTGTACTCGAAGATGTCGGCGATGATTCGCATCGAGAACTCGGGGGGATAGATGTAGGTGTTGCGCACCATGAACTCCTTGAGGATGTCGTTCTGGATGGTTCCGGCCATCTCCTCGAGTTTCGCGCCCTGCTCCAGACCGGCGTTGATGTAGAAGGCAAGCACCGGAAGCACCGCGCCGTTCATTGTCATCGACACCGACATCTTGTTGAGAGGTATGCCGTCGAAAAGCACCTTCATGTCTTCAATCGAGCAGATCGAGACACCGGCCTTGCCGACATCGCCCACCACGCGGGGATGGTCAGCGTCATAGCCTCGGTGTGTGGCAAGGTCGAAGGCCACGGAGAGGCCCTTCTGGCCCGACGCGAGGTTGCGGCGGTAGAAGGCGTTTGACTCGGCGGCGGTGGAGAATCCGGCATACTGGCGGATTGTCCAGGGGCGGATGGCGTACATACCGCTGTATGGGCCGCGGAGGAAGGGGGGCAGACCGGCCACATAGTCAAGGTGTTCCATTCCCTCGAGGTCCTCCTTGGTGTAGACGGGCTTGACGGGGATAAGCTCAGGGGTCAGCCAGTCCTGCTCGGGGTCGCGGGCGGGAACCGCAGCCGGCGCGCCGAAGGCGTCGGCCATTATATCTATCTTTTTGAAATCTGGTTTCATAGCTGGATGTTACTTTTTGAGAAGACGGCTGTTGAATTCCTGCAGGGTCTGAAGCACGTTGCTCTTGACGTTGATGAAGTTCTCGATGCCGAGGGCCTTGAGGTCGTCGGCGCATGCGGGCGCTCCGGCCACAACAAACTCGGCGCGGCCGTCGAGGACCTTGAACGCCTCGGGAGCGAAAGTGGCGTATTCATCGTCGGAGGAGCAGAGAACCACGATGTCGGCCTTGGCCTCGATGGCGGCGTCGACACCCTCCTGCACGCTGTTGAACCCGATGTTGTCAATGATCTCGTAACCGGCGCAGCCGAAGAAGTTTGACGAGAACTGGGCGCGGGCGAGGCGCATGGCCAGGTTGCCGATGGTGAGCATGAACACCTTCGGACGGTTTGAGGCCGCTTCGGAGGCAAGACGCAGAAGCTCGAAGTCGCTCGCCATGCGGGCCTGGTTGAGGGCCTTTTCGGGATTGGTCTGGCAGTCGCCGCCGCATCCGCAGGCATGTGCCTGCTCCTGGCCTTTCACCTTGTCTACCTCGCAAGCCGCCGACGAACCGACCTCGATCTTGGCCTCGGCGAACTCGTTGAAGTTAGGGAACTGGTTGGTGCCGAGGAGGATTTCCTTGCGGCGGGCCATGCCGTCATGTCGTTTGGCTGCAGAGGCGTTGACGGCCTTCTGCACGTCGCCTTCGTTGACGCAAGCGAAGAATCCGCCTTTCTCTTCCACTTCGAGGAAGAGCTTCCATGCCTCCTTGGCGATGGAGACTGTGAGGGTCTCCACATAATATGAACCGCCTGCGGGGTCGGCCACCTTGTCGAGATGGCTCTCTTCCTTGAGCAGAAGCTGCTGGTTGCGGGCGATGCGCTCCGAGAATTCATCGGGAGTCTTGTAGGGGACGTCAAACGGGGTGACGGTCAGGGAGTCGACTCCGGCAAGGGCTGCCGACATCGCCTCTGTCTGGCTGCGCAGCAGGTTGACGTGGGCATCATAAAGGGTCTGGTTGAAACGCGAGGTGACGGCATGGAGGGCCATCTTGCAGTCCTCTTTCTCGATGGGCTTGTATTGCTCGGCGATCTGCGCCCAGAGCATGCGGGCGGCGCGGAACTTGGCAAGCTCCATGAAGTAGTTGGAGCTGACACCCATGTTGAACTTCACGCGCTCGGCGATGACAGCGGGTTTCACACCGGCCTCGGTCAGCAGGGTCATCCACTGCGCGCCCCAAGCCAGGGCGTAGCCGAGTTCCTGGAAGATATAGCAGCCGGCGTTGTTGAACACCACCGAGTTGACGGCCAGGCAGCGCAGACCGGGCACATCGGCCACGATGCCGAGCATTCCGGCGGCTTCGGCGGCGACAGCCTTGGCGTCGACATCGGCGCCATGGCGGAACGCGCGTTTGAGCGGGTCATAGTTGATCGAGCCATTGAACACCTTTTCGAGCTTGTGGGCCTTAAGCCATTCCACGAGGGCGGCGGCCAGGTCGAGGGCCTTGCGGGGGCAGGTGTTGAAATTCAGCTCCACCTCGGCGACATTGATGTCTTTGAGGAGGATGTCAAGAGTCTCGATTGTAGGCTCCTTGATGGTGAAGCCCAGGGAGTTGACCCCTTTTCCGAGAACATCGAGGGCCACGCGGTTGGCCTCGGCGGGGTCTGCGGGGAGAATCTCCTGGCGGGTGAGCCAGTGGTTGTCGTCACGCGTACCCCTCACATAAGGGAACTCGCCCGGGAGGGAGCCGGTGGTTTTGAAATCGGCGATGTCCTCGCGGCGGTACATCGGCTGCACCGAGAAACCCTCATCGGTTCTCCACACCAGTTTCTTGTCGAAGGGGACACCCTTGAGATCGGCATCAACCTTAGCCTTCCAGGTCTCGTAGGAGACGGGAGGGAACTGGGTGAACAGTTTTTCTTTATTTTCTGCCATGATATATAAAGAGGTTAACAATAGTTTGCATACATAGCTGCTTCCCGGGGATTTCCCGGGAAAACGGCGGTCATAGGTTTCAGAAAACACGGATTCTTCATGGTAACAGATTCCGAAAATATCTCCTCCCAGGCGGGGCGGTTATAACCCAAATCCGCCTGGGTGATATTAAAATTTCCAAAAACAGTTCAATGCCACAAATTTACTAAACTTTTTGGAATCATCAACAATTTGCAAGAAAAATTTCGGCGGCTCCACGAAAAACACCTCCACGTCTGACCCTCGCGGCCTGAACTCGCCACAAACCGCCCCTTTCGGCTGTCACCGTCCCCCGACCCGTCACTCCACGAACTCGGGCTGCCGGCCGAGCCATCTGAACATCGACTCGTAGACCGCACGGCGCACACGCGGACGGGAAAGGACGAGGTCATGCAGACCGCTGTCGACAATCGCCTCGGTCACATTGTAGCCCATACGGCGTCCGCGGGCCGATATGGAGTCGACATTCAAGACCGCGTCTCCGCTGCTGGCCAGCGGACTCCACCCGTCGGGATATACGCTGCGGCGCGAGCGCATCAGATAGACCGGCACCTTTATCGCCCTGCCGTTCTCGACCAGCTGCTTGTGGCCCCGGTCGATGGCGCGCACCCAGCCGAGGGAAATCGGGGCCGGATGGATGAGCTTTAGCGTGGTGTCAAACTCCCACTCGCCGTGGAGCGACTTCAGAAGGCTTTCACCATAGGCCGTGTCATCTCCTTGTGACATGTACACATCCGGCAGCCACTTCCCGGCAGCGGCGGCCAGGGGGATGACAGCCTTGCGCATGAATCCCGTGAAATTCCAGTCGAGAAACGGACTGTTGAGAATCAGGGTCTTTATCTCTGGGGCGGGAGCGGATTCCATATACAACGATGTGATGAGGCCGCCGGTGGAGTGGCCCATCAGCACGATGTCGGTCACGCTGTCGCGGCGCATGCGCGATATGGCCGAGTCTATGTCGGCGAAATACTCCGCCATGTCGCGCACCTCATACCGGTGCTGGCCGGGCAGGAGCGAACGCCCGTATTTGCGCAGATCGACGGCATAAAACCCATAGCCCGAATCATTGAACTCGCGCCCCATCGAGTCCTGGAAGAAATAGTCGTTGTAACCGTGGACATACAAGACCGCCTTGCGTGGCTTCTTCCCCTCGGGCAACCGCCTGATGACGGTCGACACCACTTTGCCGGAATAGTCGTCAGGCTGGTTCACTGTCTCGACCTCATAGCCAGATTTCCCCAGCAACGGGTCTGCCACCCAAGACAGCAGCAAGGGGGCGAGCAACAGAGAGAGGAGTATCAATACGGAGTCACGTCTCATGTAGGCAATGTATTTCCACTTAAAACAATGAGGAGAGGCAGATTGGTTCGCAAAGTTAACAAATGTTTTTAAGTCGGCAAATTTTACGTTATTTTCCAAAAATTTCATTATCTTTGCCGCATATAGCCAAATAAAACAATGCCACGGGGCACCCACTCCCTCCTTAGGCCCCGGTTAACCATGACAGACAATGGATTTTCAAGACATCACAGAAGTGTTCCATCAAGTAATCCGCCAGGCCGGCAGCATCGACATGGCCGAGGCAGAGCTCAAAAAGATGGTGGGCGAGGATGATGAGCTCCACAAACTCTACCGCCAGTGGTGCCACGAGGTCGGAAGTTCTGAGCGGCGTGGTTTCCTTGACTTCTGTGAGGAGTATCTCGACAATCAGGAGTCTATATGGGACACCCTTGACAACGACTACGACCGATGACCACCGCCACTCCACCTGTCCCTGGCAGGATAATGCCAGCCGAATGGGACTCAAGATTCGACGCCACCCTCATAGCGTGGCCACACCACGACACCGACTGGGCTGACATGCTCGACGATGTCGACCGATGCTACACCGACCTGACCCAGGCCCTGCTCCGCGCCGGGCAAAAGGTTGTCATCGCCACACCCGAGCCTGAGCGGGTCAAGGCGTTGCTGGCCGACGACATGGCCACAGGCCACCTGCTCGTAGCCCGTTGCCCCACCAACGACACCTGGACTCGCGACTACGGCCCTCTCACCGTCGAAGACACAACCGACGGCAGCCTCTCGGCTGTCGCATACAAGTTCAACGGCTGGGGCCTCAAGTTCCCGTCTGACAAAGACAACCTCGCCTTCCTGTCTCTCGTGGCCGACAAGGCCCTGCGCGCACCGGTGGCCCTGCGCAAGCGGTATGTGCTTGAGGGGGGCTCCATCGAGAGCGACGGCGACGGCACCATCCTGACCACATCGGAGTGCATGCTGTCGGTCAACCGCAACGGGTTCATCACCAAGGAGGAGGTCGAGCGCGAGCTCGCCGCCGGCCTGGGCGCTACCCGCGTGCTGTGGCTCGACCATGGCGCGTTGAAAGGGGACGACACCGACAGCCATGTCGACACCCTCGCCAGGCTCGCGCCTGGCGACACCATATTATATGTGAAGTCATACACCCCGACCGACAGCCATACCCCCGCGCTCGAACGCATGGAGGAGCAGCTCAAAGAGTTCCGCACACCAGACGGCAATCCCTACAACCTGATAGGGCTGCCGCTCCCCTCCCCCATCCACGACGACAATGGCGACCGCCTGCCGGCGACATACGCCAACTTCCTCATCACCCCCCGGGCGGTGGTGATGCCGGTCTATGGCCAGCCCCGCAACGACGATATGGCGGCCCATATGCTGTCAATCGCTTTCCCCGGCCACGAAATCATCACGGTGGACTGCCGCGCGCTGATACGCCAGCACGGCTCGCTGCATTGCGCGACAATGCAGATTCCCGCCTCCTGGCTCCCGATATGAAAACCCAAACACCGACCGATATGCCCGACAAAATAAAGGTGGCCCTCATACAGCAGGGCAAGACCGCCGACATAGCCGACAACCGCGACCGCCTGGCCCGTGAAATCATCAAGGCCGCAGGCGAAGGCGCGAATCTGATTGTCAACCAGGAGCTGCACGACTCGCTGTATTTCTGCCAGGACGAGAATGTTGACACATTCGACCTCGCGGCAGACCTCGCCGGGGAAGCCACGGCCATGTATGCCCGGCTGGCCAAGGAACTGGGTGTGGTGATTGTCACCTCTATGTTTGAACGCCGAGCCGCCGGACTGTATCACAACACAGCCGTGGTCTTCGACTCAGACGGCAGCGAGGCGGGTCGCTACCGCAAGACCCATATCCCCGACGACCCTGGATTCTACGAGAAATTCTATTTCACTCCCGGCGACCTCGGCATCAAGCCCATCCAGACCTCACTTGGCAAGCTCGGGGTACTGGTATGCTGGGACCAGTGGTATCCCGAGGCCGCACGCCTCATGGCCCTCCAGGGGGCGGAACTGCTGATTTACCCAACGGCCATAGGCTGGCAGGACACAGACCCGCAGGATGAGAAACAACGCCAGCGCGAGGCATGGATAAC
Source organism: Bacteroidales bacterium (assembly GCA_910575615.1). Classification (GTDB taxonomy): domain Bacteria; phylum Bacteroidota; class Bacteroidia; order Bacteroidales; family Muribaculaceae; genus UBA7173. Next base: position 37,261 of record CAJTEX010000005.1, read on the forward strand.
CGTGCAGCGCGGCCACGCCGTGGCCAACGGCATACCTGTGATAGCCGTCAACCGCGTCGGCCATGAGGATGACCCCTCGGGGGTGACCGACGGAATCACATTCTGGGGCTCGAGCTTCGTGGCAGGCCCCCAGGGGGAATTCCTCTACCAGGCCCCCGACGACAGCGAGGCGACGGCCATAGTCGATGTCGACCTCAGGCGCAGCGAGAATGTGAGACGCTGGTGGCCTTTCCTGCGCGACCGCCGCATCGACATATATGACGGCTTGACAAAACGCTATCTCGACTGACACATTCTTCCTACCCCCTGATATGGAAATCCTCCTCCCGCCCGACTTGTCAGGCAAACGCAGCCCGTTGCCTCCGGCATCACGCAGCCTGACCATCATCGGCGCGAACGGCGCCGGCAAGACCCGTTTTTCCCTGTACATGGCCGAGGGACTGGGCGAAAAGGCATTCAGGCTCTCAGCCCTGAAAGCCATATACGCCACCGGCGAGCCTAAAGAGGAGCCAGGCACCGTGGACGGAATTTATGTCAAGGCCCGCCAGTCGCCCTCATTCCTGACCAACACCGCCTCGACGACTTTCGACAGGCTCACAGCCCTGCTGCTAAACGAGGAGATAGCCTCGCTGGTCGAATACAAGATGGCCCAGACTAAAGTGGCGGCCGGCCGACGCGACGCGGCCATAGCCCCTACGACCAAGCTCGACGAGGTGATAGCCCGGTGGCAGGAGATTTTCCCCTCAAACCAGGTGCTGCGCCAGGGAGGCCGCCTGCTCTTCGCCCGCGACGGGCAGGATGACAGATACTCTCAGGTCCGCCTCTCCGACGGCGAGAAAGCCGTGCTGTATTACTTCGGGGCATTGCTCTACGCTCCGCGCAACGCCGTGGTGTTTGTCGACTCCCCCGAGATGTTCCTACACCCCTCGCTCCAGCAAAAGACATGGGACTCACTGGAGGCCATGCGGCCCGACTGCCGGTTTGTCTACACCACCCATGACCTCGACTTCACAGCCACCCGCCAGCGCGACCTGCTGCTGTGGGTGCGCGGCTACGACACCGCCGGGGAGGGCTGGGACTACACCATCCTGCCGCGTGGCGCGGGCATATCCGACGAGGTCTATATGGCCATCATCGGCTCACGCAACCCGGTGCTGTTCATCGAGGGCGACGCGTCCCACTCCATCGACGCCAAGCTTTATCCGCTTGTGTTCAAAGACTTCACGGTGAAATCCCTTGGCAGCTGCGACAAAGTAATCGAGTCGACACGCGCCTTCAACGACCAGCGCTCCCTCCATCATCTCGAGAGCCGTGGCATAGTAGACCGCGACCGCCGCGACGAGGGGGAGGTGGCATACCTGCGAAGCAAAAACATATTCGTGCCGGAAGTGGCGGAAATCGAGAACATACTGATGCTGGAGGAGGTGGTCAGGACCGTGGCCGCGTTCAACGGCCGCGACGAAGACAAAGTCTTCCGGTCGGTAAAGAAATCAATCATGTCCATGTTCAGCCACGACCTGCGCGCCCAGGCGATGCTCCACACACGCCATCGAACCAAAAGGCTGATGGAGCGTCGCGTCGACGGCAAGTTCAACAACATAAACGCCTTTGAGCAGCACCTGGCGGGACTGGCCGGCGAACTGAATCCGCGCGGAGTCTACGAGCAACTGTGCCGCGAGTTCTCCCGGCTTTTAGCCGAAGAAAATTATGCCGGAATCCTCAAAGTCTACAACCAGAAGTCAATGCTTCCCGGCTCCAATGTATCCCAGCTCTGCGGGCTAAACGGCTCGAAAGACTCTTACGTCGGCTGCATCATATCGATACTGCGGCGCGACACTCCTGCTTCACGCCGTATCCGACGCGCCATCACAGCCTGCTTCGGACTTGACCCTGACAATGATTGAAAAAAGGCTGCAGAGCGGGGGGCGCTTGTCGGCGTCCCCGCTCTGCAGTTGTATGTAGTATTAGTGTATGATGTCGTTGACGGGCGGCAGACTCACAGACGCGCGACCGAATCCCTGACAATCCAAGCCACCACCATTGCCGGCTGCGACAGCCCCACGGCCACCACAGTCTCGGCCTTGACGACAGGCTCGCAGCTTTCAGCACACAACAACGCGTCACCATGGCTGTCGCAGAATGATGCAGCCGCTGCAATGATTGACATAAGACATATATTGCTGTCCGGTAAAATTTTGACATGATAGGAAATGGACTATTTTTATCTCATACAGCATGAAACAGACTCGTATAGATGTCTTTTAAGGGCTTTTTGATGCTTAATGCTACCAATTTCACATCGCCTCAAATGACAAGCCCTTTTTCGTAAAACAGGTGTAACTTATTATATTTGTAGAGAATATATGATTTTGTCTTTTTTTACCGGACAGCAATATAAGACATATGGAAATTCTAAACATCGTCGGTTGAAGCTTTTGATTACGATGCAAAGTTCGTGAATCCCCGCCTCTTGTATCTCAACATTTGTTGAAAAAGCTTGTTGACAACGATTTTTAACATTCGTCACCCGTTCTTGCGCAAGCGGCTCAGATGGGTCGGGGTGATATTGAGGTAAGACGCGATGTCTTTGAGCGAAAACAACGAGAAGAGGTCGGGATGGCGGTCGAGCAACTCCTCGTAACGCTCGCGCGGCGACTTACGATATAGCGCCATGTAACGGTCATAGACCGTGGAGAACACCCCTTCGGTCGACCGCATCACCACCTCGGCCAGCCGCGGGTCGGTCTTCATCCGCTCGGCCACCACACGGGTGGCCACACACATTATCTCGCAGTCTGAATCGGCGATTATCGACACCCTCGCCGGCATTCCGTACAGAGAAAACGGGAAGTCGGTGACAAACTCCCCCGGGAACTCAAATCCCACCACATGCTCGGTGCCATCCTCCGAGTATGTGACATACTTCAATGTCCCCCGCATCACGAAGCCTATGTAACGCCCTACCTGGCCGACACTGACAAACTCCTCTCCCCGCTCATAACGGCGCAGCTCCCCCTCGGCGAGACAGAAATCCCGCCAGAAAGCGATGCCCGGAATATCCATGTAGGTGTTGAAATTTTCGCTCATGGCAAATCAGTCAGCCGCGTCGGCCAGGCGGCGTATTGTGGTGGCGGCCACCGGCCGTCACCTGTTGAATAAGAAAAGCGCAAGCCGACTATGCCACGCCGTAAGTTGACGGTCCTGAGAAAACCTTGAATACAGATGTAACAATAGCAGCCCGCGCTATACGCGCGAGAATCCACTATGCCGGTCCTTGTATTCGATTTTGAAAGTTTCTCAGGTTTTCAACTCACAAGACAAGCATAACGCTTCCTTTTTATCCAAAATGTAGAGGAACGGCCATACACGGCCTCTTCCCGACCGCAAAGATACGTAAAATATTTGACAGCCGGGGGATTCGCAGAGAAAAAAACACAACGTCAAGGCCATCCGTCACAACCGTTGCAATGGTGTGGCGGATGGCCTTTATGGCTTGCTAACCTGCGGCGGGAGGGGTCAGCGGTATAAGATGAGGGCCGAACACGGCTCGACTGCGGTATTTCCGCCGGGGAGCATCTGCAGGGTGCCGTCGGCGTCACGCAGCCCTGAATGGTCAATCTTTCCGTCGCGGGCTACGACTGTCCATTTGCCCTTGGGCAGCATGACCTCGGCAGCCTTGTCAGAACCGTTGAAAATCACCTTTATCTCCTTCCATTCGTCGCCGTTGGCGTTGTCGAGTAATGAGTAGGAGATGAGGTTGGGGGCTGTCACCTTGTCAAACTTGAGATGACGGGCGATATCCCCGGCGGTGGTCATGCGGAAAGCCGGATGGGCCTTGCGCAGGGCTATGAGCTCCTTGTAATACTCAAACTGGTCGGCGTTGACGTGCTTGAGGTTCCAGTCGATGGCGTTGATTGAGTCGGGCGACTTGTAGGAGTTGTGTACACCCTTCTTGTCACGGAACACCTCCTCGCCGGCAAACATGAATGGAGTGCCCTGCGAGGTGAAGACTATCGTCTGCGCCAGACGGGCGGCCCGCTGACGTTCAGCCTCCGAGGCCTCCGGCATCGACTTGGCCAGCTTGTCGGTTAGGGTCAGGTCGTCGTGGCAGCTCACATAGTTGATAATCTGTGAGGGGCTTGAGGCATAGGCGAATTTGGAGTTGTTGCCCTTTGAGTAATCGACCTGGGGATGGGCTGTCGAAGCAACGATGCCGATTTTCACGGTCTCCTCGTTTCCAGGCTTGCCTGTGGCGAATCCACGGTCGGCGGCATTGGAATAATGGCCCTTGACAGCGTCGCGGATGTCATCCGAGAACACAGCTATCCCCTCCATCCTGGCCACATTCTCCTTGAGGGCGCGGGCCTCCATCGGCAGGGGAGAGTTGCCGGCGGTCCAACCCTCGCCGTACACAAAAATCGAGGGGTTGATTTCCTTGAGGGCGGCGGCCACGCGGTTCATCGTCTCAGTGTCATGTATGGCCATCAGGTCGAAACGGAAACCGTCGATGTGATACTCCTTTGCCCAGTATTTCACCGAGTTGACGATAAAATCGCCCATCATCGCGCGCTCGGAGGCGGTCTCGTTGCCGCAACCCGACGCGTCGCTGTATGAGCCATCCTCATTGTGGCGGTAGAAGTAGCCGGGGGCAGTCAGCGAGAAGTTGGATTTGTCATTGTCGGCGGTATGGTTGTAGACCACATCCATCACCACACCTATACCTGCGTCATGGAGTGCTTTCACCATCTCTTTCATCTCCCTGACACGGGTGGCGGGATCTGAGGGATTGGTCGAGTATGAGCCTTCCGGAGCGTTGTAATTGTAAGGGTCATAGCCCCAGTTGTATTGGTTTGCCGGAAGATTGGCCTCATCGACCGAGTTGTAGTCGTAGGAGGGAAGTATGTGGACATGTGTCACCCCGAGTTCCTTCAGATGGTCGATGCCGGTCTTGTCTCCGAGAGGCGAGACAGTCCCCGGCTCGGTCATGGCGAGGAACTTCCCTTTGTTTGCGATGCCCGAATTGGGGTGTATCGAGAAATCACGGTGATGCATCTCATACACCACCACGTCATTGATGGCTTTCACCTCGGGCCCCTTGTCGTCGGCCCAACCGGCGGGATCGGTCGAGGAGAAGTCGATGACAGCCGCGCGATGGCCGTTGACACCGACCGCCTTGGCCCATATGCCGGGGGTCTCGTCGAGCCATTTGCCGTCAACCTTCACCTGGAAGGTGTAGAATTTGCCGTAGGGAACCGGGGCCATAGAGGCAGTCCAGGTGCCGTCACCGGCCTTCTCCATATCAATCGTCTCAAGAGCCTCACCTCCCCGTCCGCTATTGTAAAGACGGAGCTTCACAGCCTGGGCGTCGGGAGACCAGAGCCTGAAATCGGCCTTGCCTGAGTTTATCGACAACTCAAGGCCATCACCCTCGTAAACCGGGTATGAGAGATATTTCGCGTCCACTTTTCCGGCAGCCGCCGCGGCCACCTCATTGCCTGCGCCACGCGCATACTGGGGTGCCAGCACGGCCCCTGCCACAAGTGAACTCACACATAGGTCAAACATGAAGTTTCTCATCTTGCTTTTAAGGTTGTTATTTTGTCTGTGTCGGGAATTGATGATTCGGATATGAATGTAAGAAATTTCGTGCCAGGCTGAGACGAGGCACAATCTTACTGAAAACGCAACCTTTGACCGTTTTATTGTGTTATATACTTGAAAAACTATTGATTATGAAGAAACTTCAGAAATTGACAGGTATCCTCCTGCTGCTCCTGTTGCTGGGGGCATGCTCCCCATTCACATTGGTCAACAGCGAAGTCTACAACAACGCCGACCTCGCGGAATACAAGACATTCCGCATCGTCACTCCCGACATGGGCAAACTGCCTCCGGGCATGGAGATGGCCACATACTACAACATCGCGGCCGCGATACGCCAGGAGATGGTGATGCGCGGTTACACCGAGTCGCCAACCTCTCCCCTGCTGATCAACATCGCTGTGACCACCCAGAGGGAAATCGCCACCGAACCGCTCGTTCAGCCGGGCTACTTCCCGTATTACGGCCCATATTATCCATATTACATGTGGCCGCGATACAATTATGGCCCCTACTGGCCTGCCGGAATCAACCCCAACGCCCAGGTCATCACCGGGATATACAAAGAGGGCGTGCTGACGATGGATTTTGTCAACATCGACACCAAGCTGCCTCTCTATTCAGCGTCTGTGGCAACGATCATCAACAATGGCGACGGCCAGTACCGCAACCTCAAGAGCATCGCCGAAGCTGTGGAGACATTGTTCTCACGCTTCCCGGTCAAGGTGTTGCCACAATACCGCGACTGACCTGACCACCTTACTGTCACAGCTTTATGCCCCTTGCGTCGAGGGCTTTCCTGAACGCGGCGGCATTGTGCTGATGGGTGGAGTAGTCTGAGGTGAAATCGTGGTAGCCCGAGAAATCAGCGCGGGCACACATATATATGTAACCATGCTCCGGCGCGTCGATGACCGCCTGCAACGTGCGCTTGTCTGGAATCCGTATCGGGCCCGGCGGTAACCCCTCATAGCGGTAAGTATTGTAGGGGGAATCGATGTCAAGCATCGGTCCTCCTACTCTTTTTATGGAGAAATCCCCCACGGCGTATTTAACCGTCGGGTCAGCCTGCAGCTTCATCCCCCTCTTGAGCCGGTTGACATAAAGCCTCGCCACCTTTCCCCGCTCGTCGGCCTTGGCGGTCTCCTCCTCGGCGATGGAGGCAATCACCTCCACCTCGTCGGGAGTAAGGCCGAGCGCGGCGGCTTTTCCGCGGCGCTCTTCGTTCCAGAACGAGTCATGGTTTTTCAATATCTTCTGTATGGTCTTGCGCGGATCCGTGGTCCAGTAGACCTCATATGTGTCAGGCATCATGCGCCCGAGCAACACGGCCTCAGACACCCCCTGCGCTTCAGCCTCACGGGCGAATGCCTCCTTGAAATCTTCCTCGCCCCAGTCCATCCGCGAGGCAAGGCGCTCGGCAAGCTGGTCGAGGGTGCGGATGTTGTTGAATGTGAGCCTGACGGGTGTCTGCCGTCCGCTGTCAAGCATCCTCGCTATGTTTATGGCTTTCTCTCCTGGCTCCACAAGATACGCACCCCGGCTCTTGGCAGGGTTGCCCCCCCAGTAACCGGCGACTTTACGACCATATTCATCTCCGAGTGCTTCCCTGAGGGAATCGGCCACGGACTCCTTGGTGGCACCCTGCGGAATCCTTATCCACACAGCCTCGTCGCCATCGTAACGGCTCGCCATAGAGGTGAACTGCCAGACACCCCAGCACATCACCGCAAGGGCTATCACTGTCACGGCCACGCGTCCGCGGCGTTTGGCCCGTTTCTTGTCCTTGCCATCCTCCTTGCGTCTGTTGTTGTCTTTGCTCATATCCATTATTTTTATTGCGGGGTCAAAATTAAGAATTTTCCAGATGTGAATGATGCGTTTTCCACGAAAAATCGTTAAATTTGCAAAAAAATTATCCTATGAAAATCAATAAGATTCTCTCTGCCCTTTTCGTGGCCGCCATCGTGGCAATGTCGTTCAACGCCAAGGCCGCAGGCCCCCTCAAATTCGGTATCAAGGGCGGTGTGACGGTCAACGACCTCAAATTCAACGAAGACATCTTCAAGGCCGACAACCGCTGCGGCTACACCATCGGACTTATGACCAAATTCACAGCCCCGATCATAAACATCGGCTTCGACGCGTCGGTGATGTTCACCCACCGCGTCACCAAAGTGGACGGATTAACTGTCATAGGTACCGACATGTCCCAGCAGGAGGTTTACGACGGCTCCATCAAGAGCGACTACATCGAAATCCCCATCAACTTCCGCTGGGACATAGGGCTGCCTGTCATCGGCAAGTTCGTCAGCCCCTTCCTGACCACCGGCCCTGACTTCTCATTCCTCGTGTCAAAGCAGAATGTGAGCAACGCCTGGAACAAACACACCTTCGATTTCGCCTGGAACTTCGGTTTCGGTCTGATGTTTGTCAACAAGGTGCAGCTCCACGCCTCTTACGGCCTGGGACTCAACAACGCCGCCTCCTCCGACTCCGCCCTCTACGGCAAGAACCTCGGCGACGGCAAGAACCGTTTCTGGAGCGTCACAGCCGCCTACCTTTTCTAAACGTCTCCCGATGGGCAAGAAACAGATTTTCAACGCTACGCTCACGGCCATCCGCGCCCTTTCCGAACGCTACTCGATGCTCACCCTCAGCCTCCCAGCCACAGTCGGCGACATGGAGGTGCTGCCGGGCCAGTTCGTCGAGATCAGGGTCGCCGACTCGCCATCGACCTACCTGCGACGTCCGATTTCCATATGCGACTACGACGCGGCCTCACGGGTCATGACCCTGCTGATACGCCGTGCCGGCGAAGGCACCGAGCATCTCTGCGACCTCCCCGAGGGGAGCGCGCTTGACATCGTCGGCCCCCTCGGCAACGGTTTCTCGATTCCGGCCCCCGGCTCCACGGCTCTGCTGGCAGGGGGAGGCATCGGAGTGGCCCCGCTGATGCTCCTTGGAAAGAAGATGAAAGAGCAGGGTGTAACCCCATGTTTCCTCCTCGGGGCGCGGACAGCGTCAGAAATCCTGCTGGCCAAGGAATTCGCCGCCATAGGCGAGGTGGCCATCTCAACCGATGACGGCACAGCTGGCGAAAAAGGCTACGCCGCCGACAACTCGGTCCTCGGCCGTCATTACGACCTTGTATGCACCTGCGGGCCGAAGCCGATGATGGCAGGAATCGCCCACAAGGCCCGCGCCAACGGCTCCCCCTGCGAGGTGTCGCTGGAAAACCTGATGGCCTGTGGCCTCGGGGCATGCCTCTGCTGCGTGGAGCCGACTCTCAAAGGCAACCTGCGCGCATGCGTCGAGGGGCCTGTCTTCGACACGGGCATGCTCCTCTGGGAGATCTGACCTGCATCTCCCCGCGAGCAGCAAACATTCTGTAAACCTCAAGATTTCATTATACATGGCCAACTGCCAGGCTTCACCTGCCAACAACGTCAATCTCGCCGTCGAAATCGCCGGACTGAGGATGAAAAACCCGATGCTCACCGCGTCGGGCACTTTCGGTTTCGGCGAGGAGTTCGCCGACTTCATCGACCTCGAAAAACTCGGAGGGTTCATCGTCAAGGGAACCACACTCGAGCCTCGCGAGGGCAACCCCTATCCCCGTATGGCAGAGACCCCGTCAGGTATGCTCAATGCCGTCGGGCTCCAGAACAAAGGGGTAGACCACTTCATTTCTGACATATATCCGCGCCTCAAAGGGCTTGACACAAACGTGCTGGTCAACGTGTCCGGCGCTAAAATCGAGGACTACGTCGCCGTGGCAGAGAAACTGGCCCAGCTCGACGGCATCCCGGCCATCGAGGTCAACATATCCTGCCCCAACGTCAAAAAGGGAGGCATGGCTTTCGGCACCACCACAGACGGGGCCGAGGCTGTCACATCCGCCATCCGCAAGGCGTGGCCGAAGACACTCATCGTGAAGCTTTCGCCCAATGTCACCTCCATCGCCGACATTGCCAAGGCGGTCGAGGGCGCGGGGGCCGACTCCGTGTCGCTCATCAACACCCTGATGGGAATGGCAGTCGATGTCGAACGCCGCCGTCCCTGCCTGTCGACCGTGACAGGCGGACTGTCGGGAGCTGCCGTGCGCCCCGTTGCCGTCAGGATGGTATGGCAGGCATCCAAGGCCGTGAACATTCCGGTGATAGGGCTTGGAGGCATATCCTCGGGCCGCGACGCGATAGAGTTCATGCTCGCCGGAGCCAGGGCCGTGCAGATAGGCACCGCCAACTTCATCGACCCGCAGGTGACCGTCAAGGCCATCGACTGGATGGAGGACTGGTGTCGCCGGCATGGCGTCGCCGACATCAACGAGATTGTCGGGGAAATCTGACACCGTCACCGACGGCCCACGAAATCAAATCCGAACAAGCACATTACATCTAATAATGGGATTTTTCAACAAATTTTTCTCCAAAGAGAAGAAAGAGACCCTCGACAAGGGGCTTGACCGCACCAAGCAGGGGCTGTTCTCGAAAATCACACGCGCCATCGCCGGGAAATCGAAAATCGACGAAGACGTGCTTGACAACCTCGAGGAGGTGTTCATAACCTCCGACGTGGGGGTCGACACCACCCTCAAAATCATCGAACGCATAGAGGCCCGTGTGGCCCGCGACAAATATGTCAACTCCTCGGAGCTCAACAAGCTCCTGTGTGAGGAAATCTGCGAACTTCTCGCCGAGAACAACAACGAGTCATCTGAGGAAGACTTCACCGTGCCCAAAGGCCATCATCCCCATGTGATAATGGTGGTCGGCGTAAACGGCGTAGGCAAGACAACCACAATCGGAAAGCTTGCCGCCCAGTTCAAGGCCGCCGGCAACAAGGTGATGCTCGGGGCCGCCGACACATTCCGCGCCGCCGCCGTCGAGCAGCTCGACATCTGGGGAGAACGGGCCGGAGTGCCTGTGGTGAAACAGGGGCTCGGGGCCGACCCGGCAGCCGTGGCGTTCGACACCCTGCAGTCGGCCAAGGCCAACGACGTGGATGTTGTGATCATCGACACCGCCGGCCGTCTCCACAACAAGAAAGGACTGATGGACGAGCTGTCAAAAATCCGCAACGTGATGCAGAAAGTCGTGCCCGACGCGCCCCACGAGGTGCTGCTGGTGCTTGACGGCTCGACGGGGCAGAACGCCTTCGAGCAGGCCCGCCAGTTTGTTGCCGCCACAAGCGTCAACGAGCTCGCCATCACCAAGCTCGACGGCACAGCCAAGGGTGGTGTCGTGATAGGTATCTCCGACCAGTTCAAGATTCCGGTGAAATACATCGGCCTCGGCGAAGGCATCAACGACCTCCAGGTGTTCCACAAGAAAGAATTCGTAGAATCGCTCTTCAACGAGGACAACCTCAAATGACAATGACAAAGAAAAGAAGCGTCAATGTGGTCACATTGGGCTGTTCAAAGAACCTGGTCGATTCCGAGCGGGTTCTTTCAATGCTGTCCGATGCCGGGTTCGAGGCGTACCATCAGACCGAGGAAGACACAGACATAGTGGTGATAAACACCTGCGGGTTCATCGGCGACGCCAAAGAGGAATCGGTCAACACCATCCTGGAGTTCTGCGAGGCCAAGAAACGGGGCGACATCTCCGAGCTTTATGTCATGGGCTGTCTTTCTGAACGATACCGCGACGACCTACGGACGGAGATACCCGAGGTGGACCGGTATTACGGCAAATTCGACTGGACGGAGCTTGTAGGCGACTTGTCATCATCCGCAAATGATGAGGATGTCAATGTCAGCGACGACGCGCCGGCCGCCAGCGAAAAATCGCCCCGCGTGGTCACAACCCCCTCCCATCACGCCTACATCAAGATTTCCGAAGGATGCAACCGTTTCTGCGCCTTCTGCGCGATTCCGCTCATCACCGGCCGCCACCATTCGCGTCCGATGGAGGAAATCGAGGCGGAGGTCGGCACGCTTGCCGCAAAAGGGGTCAGAGAATTCAACATCATAGCCCAGGACCTGTCGAGCTATGGGCTTGACCTTTATGGCGGACACCGCCTGGCGCAGCTCGTCGACCGCCTGGCCGACATCCACGGCGTGGAGCGCATAAGGCTGCATTACGCCTACCCAGCCGATTTCCCGATGGATATACTCGACGTGATGGCCCGCAGGGATAATGTCTGCAAATATCTCGACATCGCCCTGCAACACATATCCGACCGCGTGCTGACCAACATGCGCCGCCACATATCAGCCGACGAGACCCGCCGGCTTCTGGCTGAAATCCGTCGCCGTGTGCCGGGCATACATATCCGCACCACTCTGATGGTTGGCTTCCCCGGAGAGGAGGAGGCCGATTTTGAAGAGCTGATGGACTTTGTCAGGGAGCAGCGTTTCGAGCGCATGGGCGCATTCGCCTACTGCGAGGAAGAGGGCACTTTCGCCGCCAACAACCTCCCCGACCTGATTCCGGAGGATGTGAAGCAAGAGAGGCTCAGCCGGCTTATGGCTCTCCAGGAGGAGATTTCCCTCGAAATCCAGCAAGAGAAAAAAGGTAAGGAGATGGATGTCATAATTGACTCCGAGGAGGAGGATTATTATGTCGGGCGCACCGAATTCGACTCCCCCGAGGTAGACCCCGAGGTACTGGTCAAAAAGACGCGTGACCTCAATACAGGCGATATCGTCAAGGTAAGAATCACCGAGACCCTGCCGTTTGAACTGATTGGCGAACCTCTGCCCTGAGCACACTCAAAAGTCTCAGGTCCCTCTATATGGTGTCAGACTCCATACTATCTGCCAGCGGCCGCGCCCAAGCTGAAACCGTATTCCTTGCGGCGCGCAAATGCCTGAGATTCGGCATTCCATTCGCCGTATGCCATCTTCCGGGCAACCAGCCCCCCGACTTTTTCTGCGGCATTGAATCCTCCGCGGACAACACAACCATCCCCTCCTCTTCCGAGGCCGGGAAAACATTTGAGATAGGCCGATGGCTCGCCCCGTGGTCTGAGAGGACGAGCATCGGGCAACACCTCTCCGCATCGCAGGCAGCCCTCCTCGAAGAGGCTGACGCGGAGTCATATCCCGGGCTGTTCTCAACCCCCGAGGCGTTGCAGGCAGACAATGTGATTACCCGGGAGGAATATCACGACGCGGTGGCCGCAATAACCGAGAGATGCCGCCTGCGCGAGGGAAAGACCGTGTATTCCCGTGTCATCTCCGGGGAGAATCCGTCGCTCGACATACCGGCCGCCGCCCGCATGCTGTTCGATGCCTTCCCTTCGTCATTCGGCTTCCTGTATTACACGCCACAGACAGGATGCTGGTTAGGAGCTTCCCCCGAGACATTGCTCGATTTCGACGCGGCCACACGCCGTGTCTCGACAATGGCCTTTGCCGGGACACGACAAGCCTCTGCCGGGGACACCCCTTGGGATGCCAAGAACCTCAGGGAGAACCGTTTTGTGGCCGATTATATCCGCGACCGGTTCCGTATGCTCGGTATGGAGCCGAAGATAAGCCGGCCATACACGGTCAGCTACGGGGTAATCCAGCATCTCAGGCGCAACATACAGGCCACACTTCCCAAGGGATTGGAATTCCACTGCCTGCTCGACCTGATAAATCCCACCCCGGCCCTCTGCGGCACCCCTCTCGAGGCTGCCCTGGAAGACATCCGCGACTTCGAGCGCCATACACGCGGATGCTATGGAGGTTTCGTCGGCATCCGTCACCACCATCCCTCACCGGCCTGCGATGACAGCGGCAGCATCGCGCCTGGAGGATTCAGGAGTTTCGTCAACCTGCGCAGCGCCCGCATATCGCCCCTCCCGGGAGGTTATTTTGAAATCCTCGCCGGAGGAGGACTGCTCCAAGGCTCAGACCCGGCTTCGGAATGGGCCGAGACCGAATCCAAAGCCTCACGACTGCTGTCGATACTCTCTGGCCGCAGTTTTTAATGAATTTTATCGGACAGGGGTGGGGAGATTAGCCGGATATGTTGTAACTTTGCAGACTATGATGGAGAATCTTATTGAACGAGAAAAGATAGACTACCTGCGCCAGCTGGTCAACAGGGCGCGAAGGGTTGTCATCACCTGCCATTTGTCGCCCGACGGCGATGCCATGGGTTCCTCCCTCGGGTTGTGCCGGGTGTTGCGCAATGCCGGGAAGGAGGTGAAGGTCATCACTCCAGACAGCCCGCCGAAATACCTCATGTTCCTTCCAGGAGCAGAGCATGTGGTGGTCTACTCCCGTTTCGAGGCATTCGCCAACAAGATTCTGGCCGAGACCGACCTTATTTTCTGCCTCGACTACAACGACGCCAAGCGAATCGACCTGGTAGCCCCCGGGATGCTCTCATCCCCCGCGCCGAAGGTGATGATTGACCACCACCTGTATCCCGACAACTTTCCTGACCTCGTGATCTCGCATCCTGAGATATCCTCCACCTCCGCGCTGGTCTACAAAGTGGTGTCGGCGCTGGGAATGCTGCGATTCCTTGACCAGGACGCAGCCATGGCCATCTACACTGGTATGATGACCGACACCGGCAATTTCTCTTACAACTCCAACGACCCCGACCTCTACCGCATCATAGCCCGTCTGCTCGACAAAGGGATAGACAAAGACTGGATATACAAGAAAGTATATTTCAACAACTCGCTAAACCGCCTGAAGCTAAATGGGTATGCCATCTGCGAGAAACTCGAGCATTTCCCCGGCCACAAGGCGACACTAATCACCCTCACACGCGACGAGCTTAACGATTACCACTACCAGAAGGGGGACACCGAAGACCTGGTCAACCGCACCCTCACCTGCCCGGATGTCGTCTACTCCATCTTCCTGCGCGAGGAGACCGACTACATCAAGGTGTCGGCCCGAAGCAAAGGGGATTTCCCCGTCAATAAAATGTGTGCCGAATTCTTCAACGGCGGAGGCCACCTCAACGCGGCCGGAGGGGAATTCCACGGCACCCTTGAGCAGGCAGTGGAAAGACTCCTTGAGGCCATGCCGCTGTTTGACCGTTATCTGCCCGAATAATCCTCCAGCATCCGCGTTCGACACCAACCATTACACCATCTCAACATCACGACTACAAGATAATGAACCTCAGAAAATTCCTGACATTCGCCATAAGCGCGGCATTCCTGCTGGCATTCAGCTCATGCAAAGACTCCAAAAGCTACGCCGAGCTTCTCAACGAGGAGACAAAGGCTGTCAACGCGTTCCTGGCCGACCAGAATGTGATACTCGACATTCCGGCTGACTCAATCTTCGAGTACGGCCCGGATGCGCCTTTCTACCGCATCGACCCTGACGGCAATGTGTTTATGCAGGTAATCGAGCCTGGCGACAAAGAAAAGGTGAAAAACGACGCCATGGTCTTCTTCAGATTCACCCGCTACAACCTCAACGAATATGCCCTGACCGGCTCGCTCGGTTCAGGATATGGCAACTCTGAGGATGTAAGCATGGGATCGGCCTCGTTCCGCTTCAACAACTACACCCTCACAACCTCCTCACAGTGGGGTTCCGGGATACAGATGCCACTCAACTTCCTGGGATTCAACTCCCATGTGAGACTTGTCATCAAATCACAGTTTGGCCTCACAAGCGAGATATCACAGGTCATCCCATTCCTCTACGACATCCGCTACCTCCCTGCTGTGAGCGAATGACGGCTCTCCTCCACCCTCACCTCCTGATTATCCAACTGTTTTTCTAATTCTTCCACACATTAATGTCACTCATCAAATCGATTTCCGGTATCCGCGGCACAATCGGCGGAAAGACCGGCGAGGGGCTCAGCCCCGTTGACGTGGTGAAATTCACCGCAGCTTACGCGACCCTGATCCGCAAGACCACTACCCGCAAGACCAACACCATCGTGGTTGGACGCGATGCCCGACTGTCAGGTGAGATGGTCGACTCGCTCGTGGTGGCCACCCTCTGCGCCATGGGCTTCGATGTCGTGAACATAGGGCTGGCCAGCACCCCCACCACCGAGGTGGCTG
Source organism: Bacteroidales bacterium (assembly GCA_910575615.1). GTDB lineage: Bacteria > Bacteroidota > Bacteroidia > Bacteroidales > Muribaculaceae > UBA7173. Next base: position 52,852 of record CAJTEX010000005.1, read on the forward strand.
TCGTTGGCGAACAGGCCTGCGGAGGCATAATACTCACCGCCTCACACAACCCGGCGCAATGGAACGCCCTCAAGCTTCTCAATGAAAACGGAGAGTTTCTCAACGACGCGGAAGGAAAAGAGGTTCTGCGAATCGCCGAAGCCGAGGAATTTGAGTTTGTCGATGTCATGGCTCTCGGCCACGAACTCACCAATACAACCTGGAACCGCCGTCATATCCAGCAGGTACTTGACCTGAAACTGGTCGACACCGAGGCCATCCGCAAAGCCGGATTCACCGTGGCGGTCGACGCTGTCAACTCTGTCGGCGGCATCATCATACCCCAGTTGCTGCGCGCGCTCGGAGTGGAGAACATCATTGAACTCAACTGCGAGGCCACCGGCAAATTCGCCCACACCCCCGAACCGATTCCCGAAAACCTCACCCAGATCGCCGACCTCATGAAGGAGGGCCGCGCCGATGTAGGCTTTGTGGTAGACCCCGATGTCGACCGCCTGGCCATCGTGATGGAGAACGGCGAGATGTTTGTCGAGGAATACACCCTCGTCGCCGTGGCCGACTATGTGCTGCGCCATACTCCGGGAGCAACCGTCTCCAACCTCAGCTCATCACGCGCCCTGCGTGACGTCACGGAGGCTGCCGGATGCAGCTATTCACCCGCCGCCGTCGGTGAGGTGAATGTCGTCACCAAAATGAAAGAGACTGGCGCGGTGATTGGCGGAGAAGGCAATGGCGGGGTAATATATCCTGAGGCCCATTACGGACGCGACGCCCTCGTAGGGGTGGCGCTGTTCCTCACACTCATGGCCAAAAGCGGCAAGAAAGTGACCGAACTGAAAGCCGGTTATCCGGCTTATGCCATCGCCAAGAACAAGATTCAGCTCACCCCCGAAATTGATGTAGACGCGATTCTCGACGCGATGAAAGAGCGTTACAAGTCTGAGAAAATCACCGACATCGACGGAGTGAAAATAGATTTCCCCCAGTCGTGGGTACACCTGCGCAAATCCAACACCGAGCCTATCATCCGCATTTACGCCGAGGCTCACACGATGGAGGAGGCCGACAAACTCGCCAACGACATCAAGGAGGTAATCGCGTCAATCTGCAAATAATTCCCGCCTCATCCCGGCGACATCCTTCCATCCCCGCCCTATGGTTTCACCTCTGAGATTGCTGCTGATTTCGATGGCTGTGCTTGCCACTGCGATGACGACCAACGCCCAGCGATGGGCGTTGCCCAAAGTCTCCGTGGCCATACTGCGCGCCGAGCCCCGCCACGGAGCAGAGCAGGTGTCACAGGTGGTGATGGGCACCCCCCTGAGAGTCACCCGCCGCCAGGGGGAATGGTGGAAGATAGAGACACCGGAGGGATATTCGGGATATGTCCGCAACAACACCCTCCAGGGACTGGATGACAGCGAGATGCATTTATGGCGCGCCTCACGCAGGGTTGTGGTGGCCACAGACCGGACGGTCTACGCCATGTCTGAACCATCAGACGCGCCAGGCTCAGCACGCCTGACCGACCTTGTCAACGGTTCCATACTCGAGGTCGACACCGACACCGCCTATGGCAATATGACGGCCATAAGGCTTCCCGACGGGCGCACAGGCTATATCTCCAGCGACCTCATCGTCGCCATTGAAACCTGGGCCACACAACAGTGGAACCCGGGAGAGATGCCCGGATATGCCGCCCGCATGATGGGGGCGCCATATGTATGGGGAGGCACGTCGTCGAAAGGCATGGACTGCTCGGGGCTCACGCAGATATGCGCCTACCGCCAGGGGGTGATGCTCCCGCGCGACGCATCGCAACAAGTGAAAATCGGATTGCCGGTCGACAAGACCTCCCCCTCTGATTTCCAGGCCGGAGACCTGCTGTTCTTCGGCAATACCGCCACCGGCCGGATCACCCATGTGGCCATATCGCTCGGAGGAGCGGCTTATATCCACTCCTCGGCCCGTGTCAGGGTTAGTTCGCTTGACCCCGATGCTCCTGACTATGAGAATCCCGGACTGATTGCCGTGAGACGCATCGACCCGGCGACCGCCAGGCGACTTTCCCTGCGCGACCATCCCTGGTATTTCTGACCAGCTCCCAATCACAGAACAAAAGGCCATAATCTGACGTTGAATTACAAAAAACGTTTCGACTATGGCCTTTGTTATACCCTCTTCTTTCATCTCACGACTCAGGATTCTCATCACCGCCGTGGCCCTCATCATAGGTGCAGGCGCGCTGACGACCTCATGCGGCGACAATGATTTCAACGACCTGCCACGCGAGATACAGCAATTCATCAGCCAGTATTTCCCTGGGCAAGGTGTGGCGGATTTCAGCGAATCGGGAGGCACATACACTGTCAACCTTGACAACTCCGCGTCGCTCGTGTTCAACTCATCGCTCATATGGACCACCATCGACGGCAACGGAAGCCCGATTCCCCGACAACTGGTTTTCGACCAATTCCCTTCAAAACTGTATGATTACATCGAGACAACCGACAATCTCGGGGAGGTTTACTCGGTGACACGCGACACCGGCATATATATGGTCATATTCCACGGCTATATCATCTCCTACAATGTCTCAACAGGAGATATCCAGCCCGTGGTCACCGGGAGTGGCGCGAACGGCTGAACCTCACCGTGGCCTTCTCCCTGGGGAAATGCAACGACATCACAGTGCCGTCAAGCTCTGCCCACGCCTCATCCATATCCTCCGCGAAACCTGAGTCACGCCACAAAAGATCATAGTGGTTCTGGAATATCGTGCCAGACAGCTTACCCTTGGCCATCCCTTCGACCCAGTTGCGGCTGTTCTCCTCAGCCCCCGCGACATATATCAGGTCATATCCACCACGTCCGTCTCCAACCACCCCGAGGCGGTAACGTCCGCCAAGACGACACCGCTCCATATCAATGTCGGAGTCGAGATAATCATAGAATCCCTCGCGGAAATCGGCCGATGAGTCGAAATGACACGCAAGCGACTCCTCATCCCATACAGTGATGTCGGCCACCGGTTTTGCAGGCCCGTTGACATTGACCGACACAATCTCAATGGCGCCCAAGGCGCATACCGACAGCCCGGTCAGACCTGTCTTCTGCGGCAGCGTGGCCAGCAGGTCAAGCTTATTGCCGCCGCTCCATATTTCCATACGTCCGTCGTAATCAGACAGGATGGAGACAGACACCACATTGCCCTGGACACTCATCACTCTCCCCATGTCCATTGCCGGCTGCATCCCGCGACCGGCTGCGACAGAGACCACGGCAATCGGGCCATCAACATAATCTCCCACCGATGTCCTGGCATCCCACTCCACCGTGATGACAGCGATAGTGTCACCCTGCAAACCGCGCAACGCCATATCCCATCCACCGACTCTGTCGCGTTCACCGTCAAGCAACTTTCCCCTAAGTTCCATGCCGGCCACTGGAGCCTCGCTCCCGGGCCATTCCCATGTATCTCCTTTGTCAAGCCTGAGGTCACCCTCCACCAGCCGCCCCACGACAGCGTGGGCCACGACAGGCAGCCATAGCGACACAATCAGCAATAAAGGGATTTTCGGCAAACGGATTCTCATACCCCATGTTCACGATGATACAGCTCCAGGGCCTGCTCCGCGAACTCTTTCCGCGAAAGCTTGCCTGAAAGCCAATGTATGCGCAACCCTCTTCGCTCCGCACCTCTGAACCATGTCATCTGGCGCTTGGCAAACTGGTGGATAGCGATTTCAAGCAGCTTCCTCATCTGGTCAAACGAGGTCTTGCCAATGATATACTCGGTCACGAATTTATATTCCAACCCATAATATATCAGGTCTTCAGGAGCCACACCCCCGTCGATAAGCCGTCTCACCTCATCGACCATGCCCTCATCGAGCCTGGAGTCAAGGCGGCGGCTGATACGCTCGCGCCTCACCTCGCGGTCGACATCCACACCGATTATCGTCGAACGGCGCGGGACAGCCTCTCGGGCCTCACGGGCCTCATCGGGATGGGCGAGATAATATTCCTCTATCTCGATGGCCCTGATTGCCCGCTGGCAACTGTCGATGTCGGTGGTATTGTGGAGCCGCTTCATTCCGGCGAGTATTCCGGCAAGCTCATCAAGGGATTTCCCCGCGAGGGATGCCCGCAACGCCTGATTCTCAGGCACCGGAGGAAGCCTGAGCCCTTTAAGGAAAGACTCCACATAGAGGCCGCTCCCGCCACACAACACAGGCAGCTTGCCTCTGCGCGACACATCCTCGACTGCCTGCTCCGCATCCCTTAGATACTGGAAAAGATTGTATTTCTCACCGGCATCGGCCACGTCAAGCAGATGGCATCTCACATCGCCGTATTCCCCGAGGTCCTTGCCGGTGCCGATATCCATACCCCGGTAGACCTGACGGGAGTCACCGCTTATTATCTCGCCGTCGCCCATACGCGCCACAGCCACGGCATATCCGGTCTTGCCCGACGCTGTCGGGCCCACAACCGCCAGGACGGGGCGCACGGAGCTTCCGGAACCAGTCTTTTCCATAATCAACTGTCAAAATTACATTTCAAGCCCGACGCGTCAACAGATTGTCAGGCAAAAATATTCGTCACAGGGGTGCTGCGCCGGATTTTCTTCTCAAGGCGTTTCATGAAACGGCGAATCCTGAAAAGGTGACTGTCTTCATTCAGACGTCCGACCTCAAGCCAGTGGCCATCATTGTAATCCACATCCCAGCCACGGATGTCCTTGAGACGGAAAGTCGGGCGATAATGCTTGATTTTGTAGAGCCTCCGCCCCTCACGGTCATATGTCTTCCAGGCCATGGCGACACGGTATATGCGGGCCATCTCTGAGTTCAGGTCATTCCCGGTCAGGTGCTGCTCCATAAGCTGGCGCAACTCGCCGAGCGAGAACCACTCCCCTTCAAGTTTTGACCCGGCCACAAGCTCTTTGCTGTCGACAAACGCGAAGAAATGGAAGATGTTACGGTATGTCACATTGTCAGGGCTGTCATACATCGGCCTCACCTCCGCGCCCGGTATGCCTGAAATCTGCTGGAAAAGCTGGGCAGCGCGGCCTGCATCATAACGTTCCTGATAAGGCAGCGTGGTTACCGCCGGTGTGTCAAACCTCTTTATCACCGCCCCGTTGTTGAAAAACTTGTCGGTACGGCGTATGTCAAGCAGAATGCGGTCGTCAAACAGCACAAGGAACCTCACAGTGGTCGAACTTGGGTTGACCACCAGATGACCCTCGTCATTATGGCAATAGAAAACCCACAGGGAATAGTAACGCCATCCGAGATAAACCAGCGATATCACATAGAGGGCCAGCGGAAGCCAAAGGAAAAAGAAATAGTCGGCGCGGTTGAGGTTGACATTTATGTAATGGCTGAGATAATAGGTCCAGTCAACCACCCCGAGCAGCAAGGCAAGCCCCATCAGCAGGCGTGTCTGGTAACGCCACTCGCGCTGGTAGAGGGTGCCGATGAACCCGTTTTTCACCACATTTCCATACCGCAGGTGACACAGCTGGCAGACCAGAGGCTCACGTTTCTGCAGCAGGAAGAAAGCCGTAACCAATGCCGTCACTGGCGCGCTTATAAGTATGCCAAACAGCGGCCCGTTACTGTTGACCGGCTGTCCGGTCAGCTCAAACGCGCCCTCTCCGCCAGTGAGGAAATATCTGACAAGCACAACACAGGTTATCACCAGAATTATGACAGACACCTCCTTGTACAGGCGCGAGCATACCGGAACATCCTGGTTGCCCATCACCGCCCTGACCCATTGCAGCCCCAGGAACAAGGCTATGCAGACCGGCGCGAGCCATGCCTGGCTGATAAGCGGGGACACAAAAGACAAGACGGCAAGAAAGCCGATTGCAATCGTCCAGTTGCGCCACAGGCCGAATATGGCGGCACTCAATCCTTCTTTGCGCTGATGTGAATGGAACATATGTATGATCGATGTCTTCTGTTAGGGAATGTTTCAGGGGAGGAGATGGCTTGTACCCGGCAATTCTAACACACGAGGTTTCCGAAACGTTTAACCTGTAACCACGATGTAACGTCAGGGCCGCCCCACTGAATGGGGCGGCCTATATCAAATCAGAGGTTTCTGGCGAAATATTCGACCATTCGGCCATAAACGAGGGCCCTCGCGTCGCAACCGTTGATCGAATGGTTCATATTGGGGAAGAGCAGCATGTCACAGACACGCCCTGTTTCCTGCAGTCGGCTGACATACTCGATGGTGTTGGAGAGGTGAACATTGTCGTCGGCGGTGCCATGCATCATCAGCAGCGAACACTCCACATTTCCGACACGCTCGATGGGTGCGCTCGCGCGGTAACCCTCCTCGTTCTCGCCGGGGGTCAGCATATACCGCTCGGCATAGACAGTGTCGTAATAGCGCCATGACGTCACCGGGGCGATGGCCACAGCGGCCTTGAACCGTGAGGCCGTATCGGATATGGCCATCAGTGTCTCATACCCGCCATAGCTCCACCCCGCGATTCCGATGCGCGAGCCGTCGACAAAGGGGAGCGACGCCGCATACTGGGCCGCTGCAAGCTGGTCGATGGTCTCGTAATGGCCGAGGTTGCGGTAAACGATGTCGCGGAAAGACGCGCCACGGCCACCTGTGCCACGGCCGTCGACACAAATCACCACGAAGCCACGTTCGGCAGCGGCGTAATAATCCCAGTCCATGCGCCAGCGGTCAGTGACCTCCTGCGAGCCAGGGCCACTGTACTGCCACATTATGACCGGATATTTTTTCGACTGGTCGAAACCCGAGGGCTTGATGATGTAGCCGTTGAGGGTGTATCCCTCAGAGGTCATGGTGAAGAATTCCTTGCGGGGGAGCGAGGCATAACGGGCGGCATACTCGGCGTTGTCGGCAAGCACCCTGAGGTCTTTCTCCCTGGTGTTGCGCATCGTGTGGCGGGGAGGCGTCTGCTCGTTGCTGTAATTGACAACATAGTAATTCATCGCAGGCGAGAATGTGGCCGAAGCCCATCCGTTCGACGGGGTCACCGGCTGGGTCTTTTTGCCTGACTTGTCAATCTTCTGCACCACACGGCTCAAGGCCCCACGGTCGCCCTGGCCATCAATCTGCTGCGCGGTCGACTGGAAGTAGGCGTTCCCTTGGGCATCAGTCCCGTAATAGTCAGTCACGTCGAATTCTCCCGAGGTAAGCTGACGGAGCTGCTGCCCGGCGTATGAATATTCGTAAAGATGATTCCAGCCCGAGCGCTCTGAGGAGATGACAAAACTGTCGTCACCCCAGTGGATCTGCTCGTAGGCCATCGGATTGAGCCACGCCTTGGACTCTTCGACCAGCACTGACTTTGAGACGGTCGATTTGGGATTGACGGCGAACACCTCCATACGGTTCTGGGCGCGGTTGAGGGTCACAGCCATCAGCCTTTCAGCAGACTTGCCTCCATAGGCTATGCGGGGGATGTATTCCACCGCCGTGCTGCCGAGCTGTATGTCTTTGGTCTTGCGGGTCTCGACATCATAACTGTGGAGGGTGACCACCGAGTTGGGCTGTCCGGCCACAGGATATTTGTATGAGAATGTCCCGGGATAAAGGGCATATTGAGCCGAGGGGGTGCAATATCCCTCATAGAGGGGAAAAGAGAATTTCGGCACCTTCTCCTCGTCGTAGCGCAGGTAGCAGAGGGTGGAATTGTCTGGGGCCCAGGCCATCGAGCAATCCGTGGCAAACTCCTCCTCATAGGTCCAGTCGGGGATACCGTTTATCACCTTGTCGGCCTCGCCGTCTTTAGTCACGGCCACCTCCGAGTCATAGTCGATTTTCTTGATGTGGATATTGTTGCCCGCCACGAACGCCACCATGCGGCCATCAGGAGAGAAGAGCGGGGCCTGCTGCAGCGCGAACTGCTTGGAAAGCGGCCGCAGTATGTTGCGTTTGATTTCAAACACATGCCAGTCGGCCTTGAAGGAATGGCGGTAAACCGGAGTCTTGGATGTGTACAACAGTATCTTGGAGCCATCCGGGCTCAGGATGAAGCTCTCTACCGACTTCACGGAGCTTTCACGCGTGTGGCTCACATCAAGCACAGTCTCCAGCAGCTTGCCGGTGGCCGTCTCATAACGTTCGATGGTCTTGCCGTCGTTGCCCAAAAGTAGATAGCTTTCACCATCGGGCAGATATGTGAAACTTTTCGGGGAGTCGGGAGTGTTGCCCGGATAAACATATCGGGCGATGCTCTCCACATCTATCCTGGCCTGCGCGTAAACGGGGCCGCCCCCTATTGCAAGGGAAACGGCCAGACAGGTGAATGTCTTCGTTAAGTTGTTCATCATCAACAATTTTAATTTCAATTACCAGAGCAACATCTGCGCCGGATTGTCAGGAGGCTCCTGACGTACAGGCTCCTTGTAGCCGAAAGCATCATCGGCGCTGTCGGCCTTTTGCTTGCGCTGGCGTTTTGGCTTAGGTGGTTCGGGGGCCGGAGTGGCTATCAGCCAGTCGGTGCTGTCGAGGAGAGAGAAGTCATTGTCGTCGGCATCCTCTCGGGCCGGAGCCTTCTCTGCCTTCTTTGCGGGAGGCTGCACCTCTCTCTCCCTACGGGGCTTGGGCGGTCTGCCCCTGCGTGGTTTCGGCGCGGCGGCCGTCTCCACCTCGGGAGTGACAAGTTCCGGAAGGTCAAGTGTAAGGTCTATCTCAGGGGTGTCGGCGACAGAGTCGGCGACAACCGGTATCTCGACAGTCACTTCAGGTGTGGCAACCACCGCCGTGTCGACCGGGGATGTGATGCCTTTAAGGGCTTTCAGCCGCTCTATCTCCGAACGCAGCGCGCTCTCGGCCTGTGCCTTCTCAAACTGGGCGGTCTCCACTGATTTCCTGAGCGAGTCGGTCTGGTCCTCAAGACGGCGGATTGTCTCATCCTTGATGCGGAGAGTGGCATTCTTGGTCAGTATGTCGGCGTCCTTGATTCTTATCAGCTCATCCTTCTCCATCAGTTCGTCTTTCTGGCGGCGCAGGGCGGCATCGTTGACCCGCTGGCTCTCCTCCAGTTTCACAACCTGCTCCTGCACCTCCTTGACAACCTGCAGGTCTTCCTGCGCCTTGGCCAGGCGGGCGGTCATCAATGCGAGCTGTTCATTCAGGCCGGAGAGGTCAGCCTGCATCGAGGCGGCCTGCTCCTCCTTCTCGGCGGCAATCCTGCGGGCTTCCGCAGCGCGCGCGTTGAGGTCATTGACCATCACACGGCTCAACTCATCCTTAGCCCTGGCCTGCTCGAGGCTGTCGCGCAACAGGGCGACCTCCTTTTCGAGTTCGGCCACACGGGCGTTGTCTTCGGCGGTCGCCTGGGTGACGGCGGCGGCCGTGAGTTCCGCTATTCTTTCCTCCGATAGCTTCAGGGCCTCCTGGGCTGCGGCAAGCTGCCCCTCGGCCTCGGCCACCTTGCGGTCAGCCTCGGCGATGCGCTCACCGGCCTCCACATCCCCGTCAACCAGCGCGGCCATACGCAACTTGTTGGCCATCGACTTGTTTTCAAGGATGTATTGCTCATTCTCGGCCTCGATAGAGGCGAGTTGTTTCTCAAGTTCGTGAACCCTCTCGGAAAGGGCGCGTTTCTGGCGCTCGGCGCTGAGCTGGAGGTTTTTCGCGTTTGAGTTGCCCTCCTCCTCCTTGCGGGCTTTCCGGCGCAGCTCCTCTATCTGTTCCTGGAGGTGGTGGCTCTCGGCCTGGTAACGGGAGTGGAGCCTGCGCTCCACATTCCTCTCCATATGCTCGAAATAATCCTTCACAGACTTGTCAAGGGAGTCAAAAAGCAACTGACGCTGCTTCTCAGGGTCGACGCTCTCGCGCAAGAACGCGGGCAGGGCCTCGTTGAATATTCCGACGACACCCGCGAAAATCACAGACGCGTCGGGGCGGCCCTCCACGGAAGCCCGCAGGGAGCCATCACCACTGTTGTCAGTGTCGGATTGACTGTCCCCGCCATCCGCCTCCTGGGGGTCATCTTCATTCCCGGCGGGGGCAGGGAGAGCCCGCTGGCGCAGAGGAGTGACGGTGGCGTCTATCCCCTCCACCTCCAGTTCGTCATCGTCGGCGGGGGAAAACCCCATCGCCCTTTTCATAATATCGAAGAAGCCCATTCAGTCTATATTTGCAAGTGTAAGCCGGCAGACGACAGCCCGGCGCCCCAGGCGCGCGTCTCATCATCTACCAACACACAAAGTTACAAAAATAAATCTACATTGCGGGGGGCAACTCCCATATTTTTCATCCCTTAACCATCAATGGATGGAGAATTTCATTTCACCGTCCCCGGCTTGGCCACCACTCCTGTCCCTTTCCGGCCATTTATGCCTATGACAAGGGACGACGGCATCCTGACGATGCGCAAGGTCTCAGACTCATATTCGGCAGGCATCGAGTTGAGATAGTCGATGTCGTAGTAGTCCTCCCCCGCGAAGGGATTGACGGTGAAATATCCGACACCGAACGAGGTCAGGTTCTGGAAGAAATGAGTGCCCTGCGACGGCTCGACCCTGTAATTGGCCAGGGAGGACTCTACGATAAGACGCGCTGCCGAGATGTCGGCCCACTTTACCGGAATCCCAAGCGCGTTGTCTGACGAACCCCAGCGTCCGGGGCCTATCAGCACATACCCTTCCCCACAGTCCATGAATCCCTTGTTGAGCCGCGAAATCTCCTGGGCGATTTCAGGATTGCGGAACGAGGAGAAATGCTCGGGCCTGACATACACCACGACGCTCACCGAGTCGTTTGTCCCGTGGCCGAGGGCGGTCTGGCTCCGCAGTATCAGGTCGGAATTTCCGAGGGCCAGCACCGATTCGTCGACATCCTCCTTGCGGTCGATAATCGGGCGTATCTGGAGCCAGTAGATGCGTCCTTTGAGGTTGCCGTCCTTGCCGATGTTCCCGGCAAACTCAATCTCCACAGGGCGCTGCATGGCCTCCTGGCCGGTTGACAGCATCGTGTCAACCGCTTGAGCGAGAGGAAAAACATTGTCGCGCAGGATGTTGGAGAATGTGACCACCTTGCGGCCTATGCCGAGATGGGTGTCGCGCAGCATCTGGTCGTTGATGTCGAATGTGGATACGAGGTATTTCAGGGTGTCACCAATGCGGGCGAAATCCTGTACATTCTTTTTCGTGATGTTGAAGCCGTCATCCACCTTGAAATCCTCAGGGACACTGTTGAGGTCAAGGGCGTAAAGCTGTCTCTGGGTGTCGCGCAACGCAAGGTCGAGGGTGGATGTCTGCAACACCTTGCCGGGATGTTTGGGAGAGAACCGCAGGGCCATCCCTCCGTCAACGATGTATTTGCCCAGGCCGATGGCCACCTGCGCCACGCCGTCTTCGGTCAGCTCGTCGTTTATCGGGTAATAGTTGAGCGAGCGGCCAACCCCGGAGAATGAGGGGAAGTAGCATCCGTCATGGTCGGTGCCGACTACCTCCTGGATGATGACCGCCATCTTCTCCTGGTCGATGACATTGGAGGTAGCCGACATATAGGCCTTGGACTCGGCATAGAACACCGAGGCGTAGACCCCCTTTATGGCATCGGTCAGCACCTTTCGCATCTGCTCGCCGTCGGCGATGCGCGGAATCATGTATGTGGAGTAGATTCCGGCGAACGGCTGGTAGTGGGAGTCCTCGAGGAGCGACGAGCTGCGGATGGCCAGCGGCTTGTCTACAACCTCTGTCAGGGCCAGGAGGTCTTCGCGCACACGGTCGGGAAGACGCGCCGCGAGAAACCGCGAGAGTATCTCCTCGTCTGACACGTCTGACAACGCCACGGGGTAGAGGTCGTTGTCGGCCATGAACTCGTCGAATATGTCGGTGCATATCACTACCGTGCGGGGGATGGATATCGAGACACCCTGGAAATTGTCAAACTCCGGGTGTTTCTTGATTATCGAGTCGATGAAGGCCAGGCCGCGCCCTTTGCCGCCGAGCGACCCCTGCCCGATACGGGCGAAGTTGGAGTAATAGTCGAAACGCTCCTTGCGGAACTCGGCCACCACCCCCCTGTTTTTCATCTTCCTGTACTTGACGATGAGGTCAAAAAATAGCTGTTTCACCTCCTGGGCCTCCTCGATGTTGCGGAAGCGGTGGCGCCGGATGATATCGGCGATGGGGAACATCGCGCGGGAGTAGAGCCAACGCGATATGTCGTTGCGGCAGGCGTGCCAGAGCAGGGTCTTGTCGGGAATCTGGAACATCCGCTTCTGCATCTCGTTGAGCGAATGTATGCGCATTATCTCCTCGCCAGTGTCGGGATCGCGCATCACGAAATCCCCGAAGCCGAAATTGCGCATTATCTCTTTGCCGAGGTCGACCGGGAGTTTCTTGGAGTTCTTGTCGAGGAATATCCCGTTGAACTCCTTGGCCAGGGGGGCGTTGGAGGTCTCAGTGGACTCCACGATTATCGGTAGGTATGGGTCGTTGTCCCTGACAAACCCGGCAAACCTAAGGCCGGCCTGCGAGTCCTTCTCCCCTCCACGCTTGAAGGAGACATCCGTGATGATGCCCAGCATCTTGTCGGAATACTTGTCATAGAGCGCGACAGCCTCTTCGTAATCGCGGGCGAGCATCACTTTCGGACGGCCGCGCATGCGCAACATCTTCTCATGCTCGTTGAGAGCCTCGGTGGAGAACTCATGGCTCTGTTTGAGCAGGAACTTGTAGAGATGAGGCAATATCGAGGAGTAGAACCTCACGGAGTCCTCCACCATCAGAATCATCTGCACCCCGACCTCCAGAACGTCATTCTCGGCGTTCATCTTGTCTTCGAGCAGCTTTATGATGGCGAGTAGCAGGTCGACGTTGCCGAGCCACGAAAACACATAGTCGATGCCGCTGAAATCCTCCGAGGCCAGACGGCGCGACACCTCTTTGGAGAAGGGGGTCAGCACCACGATGGGCACATCCGGAAACACCAGCTTTATCTCCTTGGCCCCTATGAAGGTCTCGCTGATGTCCATGCCCGGCATGGCTATCACCAGGTCGAAATTCTTCTGGGCCATCATCGCCAGGGCCTCGCTGATATGAGACACGCGGGTAATGCGCGGAGGTGAGGAGAGGTTGAGGGCCACATACTCGTTGTAGAGCTGCTCCTCCACACGTCCGTCCTCCTCCATCATGAAAGCGTCATAGGGGGAGGCCACCAGCAACACGTTGAACACGCGCCGCTGCATCAGGTTATGAAACGCCGTATCTTTAAGATACAGCTGGCTTAAAGGCTCTTCATTCATTCCAATGGAAACTCGAATTGTTTCCACAAAATTACAACAATTTCCCAAATCCACACCATTCCTTCCAATCTAATTTTATTGCTGTCCGGTAAAAAAAGACAAAATCATATATTCTCTACAAATATAATAAGTTACATCTGTTTTACGAAAAAGGGCTTGTCATTTGAGGCGATGTGAAATTGGTAGCATTAAGCATCAAAAAGCCCTTAAAAGACATCTATACGAGTCTGTTTCATGCTGTATGAGATAAAAATAGTCCATTTCCTATCATGTCAAAGTTTTACCGGACAGCAATAATCTAATTTATCCCTCTCCCCCCGTTCCAAATTTTCCACCCGGATTCCAACGGAGTTACCCCCTTGTTCCCCTATGGATGGCAACGGGTCTCACGCAGATTCAGCAGATACGCAGATTTCCCGCAGATAAAGCAGATAAAAGGATAGGCCAGATTAAAAAAGGTCTCACAGATTACACAGATTACACAGAAGCCATCCGGATTCTTGTCTTCCGGATGGCTTCTGTGTAATCTGTGAGACCAATCTCCAATCTTCTCTAATCCTTATATCTGCTTTATCTGCGGGAAATCTGCGTATCTGCTGAATCTGCGTGAGACCCGGGGATGCTCAGGGGAGGAGACGGAAGGCTTTGCCGGGGATGCCGTCAAAGGTGTAATCGGCGAGGGGGCGGAAGCCACATTTCAGGGCGACGCGCTGCGAGGCGATGTTGCGGAGGTCGGTGGTTATCAGAAGGGAGGGTATATGCAGCTTGTGGAAGCAGTAGGTGGTGAGTGCTTGCAACGCTTCAATGGTCAGGCCGTGTCCCCAGTAGGGATGCCCTATCCAATAGCCGATTTCCCGTTCGGATGGGTTGATTTCATAGTGTTCGTCACCGGGAGGCACAAGGCCGATACAACCTATAGGCCCACCGGTTTCTTTCAGCACCATAGCGAATGTGTCGCGGTTGGGGATGAAGAAGTTGCGCAACACCTCCAGGCTGAATTCGACGGAGGTGTGGCGCGGCCACAAGGCAAGCTCGCTCACACGGCCGTCTGAGGCGTATTTATAGAGCGCGGGGGCATCATCCTCGCGCCAATGGCGCAATATCAGTCGGTCGGTCTCAATCACGGCGGAATGAGTTGGGTGTTTGTCGTGACGGGGCGGTTCAGAGCTGCTTGAGGGAGCGGATGGCGGCGAGGGGATCGGCGGCGTTGAAGACATAGCTGCCGGCGACGAGGATGTCGGCACCAGCCTCGGCGAGGAGCTTGCCTGTGGAGGCGTTGACTCCGCCGTCGATTTCGATAAGCGCGCCGGAACCTGTGCGGTCAATCATCTCGCGCAGGCGGCGGGTCTTGGCCACGGCGTTCGCGATGAACTTCTGGCCTCCGAAACCGGGATTTACCGACATCAGCAGCACCATGTCAAGTTCGGCGATGACATCCTCGAGCATACACACCGGTGTGGAGGGATTGAGAGTGACGGCGGCCTTCATCCCAGCCTCCTTGATGGCGTGGATGGTGCGGTCGAGATGCACACAGGCTTCCTGATGGACATTCATTATCTCCGCACCGAGGTCGCGCAGACGGTTGACCCATTTCTCCGGCTCGACAATCATCAGGTGGACATCGAGGGGTTTGTCGCAGATTTTCCTGACAGCCTCCATCACAGGGAAGCCGAAAGAAATGTTGGGGACAAACACGCCGTCCATCACATCGAGATGGAGCATGTCTGCTTCACTGCGGTTTATCATCTCTACGTCTTTCGCCAGGTTGGCGAAATCAGCCGACAAAAGCGAGGGGGAAACAAGCATGGTGTTATTTATGAGGTTACGCTGGTTGGGGATTCATCATTTGCCACCGTCGGTGGTCTTCTTCGACTTGCCTTTCATAGCCTGCCATACGATGAAGAGGATGCAGACAAGCAGCAGGCAGAAACCGCCGATGGTGAAATAATGGTTGTATTTCTCGACTGACTCAAAGAGCTGTGAGTAGGGGACGGTCTTGCCGAGCCAGTAACCGAGGGCGGCAAGCACGCAGTTCCACACCCCGGCACCAAGGGCGGTGAAGATGACAAACACGCCTATGTTCATCCTTGCCAATCCGGCGGGGATGGATATTAGCTGGCGCACAGCGGGAATCAGGCGGCCTATGAATGTCGACAGCGCGCCGTGGGCATCGAAATATTTCTCGGCTTTCTCCACTTTGGCTTCATCGATGAGGCAGGCGTGGCCGAGACGGCTGTTGGCGAATGCATAGACAATCGGACGTCCGAGCCACACGGCAAGGAAATAGTTTATCAAGGCTCCGACCACAGCTCCGGCGGTAGCCACAAGCACCACCAGGATGACATTCAAGTCGCCACGGGTAACGGCGATATATGCGGCCGGAGGCACCACCACCTCTGAGGGGAACGGGAGGAATGAACTCTCGATCACCATGAACAGGAACACGAAGAGGTAGCTGGCGTTGTTATAAAAGAAATCGAGGAGAAACTGGGCTGAAAACCAGTCGCTCATCGCGCATGTTATAAGCAATTCATTCATACGTTGTCGGTATGTTGTTCGATAGTATGTCTATATGTCAGGCTCCGGCGGTCATGCGGTGGAATTCCTCACGCAATGACGGGTCGCTCTCGAAAAGCCCGGTGTAATGGGTGGTGACGGTCGATGCCTGCTGCTTCTCCACCCCGCGCATCTGCATGCAAAGGTGAGAGGCACGGCATGTGGCAATCACTCCAAGTGGATGGAGGGCCTCCTCGACGGCCTTGCAGATTTCGGCCGTGAGACGTTCCTGCACCTGAAGCCTGCGGGCCACGGCGTTGACCACGCGGGCGAGCTTGCTGAGCCCTACTATCTGGCCATCGGGAATGTAACCGACAGAGACAGTGCCAAAAAAGGGCAATATGTGATGCTCGCACAGCGAATAAAACTCTATGTCGCGGACAACCACCATCTGCGAACCTTCATGAGAGAACAGGGCCTTGCGCATCAGGTCGGCAGGCTGGCCCGAACGGTTGCCCGATGTGGCATACCATAAAGCGCGGGCGGCCCTCATCGGGGTTTTGCGCAATCCTTCACGTGAGGGATCGTCGCCGACAAGTTTCAAAATGGCCTCGTAATGAGAGGCAATCTCCGAAATCGCATCCCTCTCGACGGGGGTGGCACCTTCGGGAAAATCGTCTTCCTGATATGAATTCATGTCAATCGTTTATCCTTGATTAAGGCAAAGCCAACACCGACAGGTGGCACGGCTCAGCGGGCATTGATGCGGTCTCTGACCACTCTGACCTCCTTTGCGTAAGACGGGAACGCGCGACGGATGTCGGCGGCGGCTTTCTCGGCCTCGGCCTGTGTGCGGAAGTCACCCACACGCAGACGCCAATAGGGCGACACATATGCGACATATGTCATCATCGACGGGAAACGGCGTCCGACGGCTCTCTCACGCTGACGAGCTTCCCCTTTGGCCACACGCTGGTTGTTGTCGGCATAGACCTGCACCCTGAAACCCACGGTTTTGCCTTTCGACCGGTGGACGGCCGGAGACTCCTTCTCCTCCTCGACACCTCCCTCGTCGGGCGCGTCTTCAGAGGATACACCATCAGGCATCCGCAGACGTTCGGCAAGAGCCTGAGGCTGCTCCACGGTCACGGTCGAGCCGGGACGGTTGAGATTTTCTACAATGTCGGCCATCGCAGTCCCGACGGCCACGGAGAGAACAAGCAGAAGGGATATAATTCGTGAAAGAGGATTCATTTGACGGTGGTTGAAGGCTCTATGGGTAAAAAAGGCATGACGGGAAAGGACGCGCGGCGCGTCCTCTCCCTCATACCGTTGATTGAAGTCTTTATCAGAAAGCGGTGACGATGCCCATGAAGGAAGCGCAGTCGAGAGCGGCGCCGCCGATGAGACCACCGTCGACATTGGGCTTCTCGAAGATTTCCTTGGCGTTGGAGGGCTTGCAGCTGCCGCCGTAAAGGATGGAACAGTTGTCGGCCACCTCCTGGCCATACTTGCCGGCGATGACGCCACGAATGTGGGCGTGCATTTCCTCAGCCTGCTCGGCGGTGGCAGTCTTGCCGGTGCCGATGGCCCAGACGGGCTCGTAAGCGAGGATGAGCTTGCCGAATTCCTCGGCGGAGAGGTCGAAGAGGGCTTCCTCGATCTGCTTGGTGACAACATCAAGGAATGTGCCGTTCTCGCGCTCCTCGAGCACCTCGCCGATGCAGAAGATGGGGGTCAGGTTCTCAGCCAGGGCGAGGTTGACCTTTGTCTTGAGGATTTCAGAGGTCTCGCCGTAGTACTGACGGCGCTCCGAGTGGCCGAGGATGACATATTTGGCACCGGTGGAAGCCACCATGGGAGCGGAAACCTCGCCGGTGTAAGCGCCTTTGACATGGTCTGCGCAGTTCTCTGCACCGAGACCGAGCTTGGAATCGATAACGCCGGCAACGGAAGCCAGATGGGTGAAAGGAACGCAGATCACCACGTCACACTTCGCATCGATGCCCTTGAGGGCTTCGTTCACATCCTTGGCCAGCCCTACGCCTTCGGCGAGGGTGGTGTTCATCTTCCAGTTACCTGCTACGATGTTTTTTCTCATAATTATTTTGGAGTTTGTTATGGTTGAGGTTGACAGGAATCCGCGGGAGGCCGACGGCCTTCGCCAGGGTCTCAGGCGGTGTCCTTTGATTTCGACTGCAAATTTACGGCTTTTTTTTGATAAAATCCCCTAATTCTTGCAGAAACAGCCAAAACGAGGCTCTGGAAGAGATAAAGTAACAGCAACGCCACCCCGAAGAATCCGGTCAGAGCCTTGAACCAGGCCCCCGGCCTGGGCGCCATACGGGCCAGCAGATTCTTGCCAGAAGGGCCTTCATCGAGAATCTTCCCGTCAATCGAGCTAAGGGTGTATTTCGCGGCCACGCAGCCATCCTCCAACTCGACAATCGACATGGTGCCGCGCACAAGCTCCTTGAGTTTTGTGTCTTCGGCGGAATACACGTCATAGGCCGCCATCGAGACATCTTTCCAATAGTCGATGCCCCTCTTGTCGGCGGCTATCACGCAGGCCATCCTGACATCCGACGTGTCGGCCCACTGTTTCAGTTCGTTCAGGAAGTAGGTGTATGATATGTCTATGCGCTGCGGTTCGGGAATCACCACCAGCAGCTCGGAGCCTACTCCGGAGACCGCCTCGGAGGTGACATCCTCCCCGTCGACATCATACACCACGAAGTCAGCGCCGGCATTCCCGGCGGCAGGCGCGCCGCTCTCAACACGCTCGACAAAAGTCCAGGTGGAATCAGGCAGGTCGTCGATGGTGAACTCGCGCCGCTGGCCGTCACGCTCATATATGAATGTCATCTCGCCGGCCCACTCCTCCTCGCCGTCGGCCTCGTCGTCATAGGCTACCGGCGACTCATCTTCATCACCATCCTCCACGAGCGGGGATCCTACCGGATAAGGGCGGAAGTCGGCCATCGGCTGCACGTTGTAGCCATAAAGGGCCACCAGTATGAAATACAGCGAGACCCATGCGCCTGCAATCCACTGTATCGCGGGCTGGAACATACCAGCCTTCAGCCGGTGGTTGAATATCAGCAGAAACAGCAGGGCGGCGGTCAGCAGTATGTTCTTTATGAAAGTCCAGGTATTGGAAATCACCCAGAAATCGCCAAAACACCCGCAGTCGCTGACAGGATTGGCGATGGCGATATAGGCTGTCAGGGGTAGCATAAACCCCATCATAGCGGTCAAGGCCCACACCGACACACGCTTATAGCAGCCTGCGGCCAGCATGCAGCCGAAGACAAACTCATATCCTGAGATAAGCAACGCGGCCATCAGAACCAGCGACCTTGGCTGGGAGAGGCCCCATACGGCGAGGTAGTCCTCTATCTTGAAGATGAATCCCCAGAGGTCAATCCCCTTGACAAGGCCTGACATTATGAACAGCGAACCTGTCAAGACCCTCAGCGTCCAGACCGCAGCAGGCATCCAGCGGCTGCCGGCCACCCGCGCGATCCATCCTTGTCCCGCGTCTTTGTTCCGTCCAGGCATATCAGTCATTGGTACGTGCCGCTTCGGCGAGCTTTATAAGGCCGAAAACAGCATAATTGATCATATCCTGGTAATTCGCGTCAATGCCCTCCGACACCTCGGTATGGCCCATGTTGTCCTCGATTTCCTTGGTGCGCATAAGCTTCATCAGTATGAGGTCAGTGTATGAGCTGACGCGCATCTTGCGCCACGCCTCATTGTAATCGTGGTTCTTTGCCAGCATCACATCACGGGTGGCCGACATATGGCTGTCGTAGAGGGCCAACGCCTCCTCGGGGGAAACATCCTTGCGGTCGGCATAACCGAGCTGGAGCTGTATCAGGCCTATTATCCCATAGTTGACTATCGCGCGGAACGCGTCGTCGACCGGCTCGTCCACCCGGCTCTCCCCTTTCGTCTCAAGCGAGCGGATGCGGTCGGCCTTGATGAGAATCTGGTCGGTGACGGCTGTCGGACGCATCAGCCGCCATGACGCGCCATAGTCGCGGAGTTTTGAAGCGAACACCTCTCGGCACTCCCCTATCACCTGGTCGAACTGGCGCTCGGTACGGGGGAAATCCGGGGTCGCCTCCCCGGCGGTATGGATAGCTGGCTTTGTCATGTCGTCGAATTTTTCTCCGCAAAGTTACGAAATTTTTCCTCCATTTTTTCTAATTTTGTATTGAAATGGTCAACTGTGTAAAAGAAACCGCCCATAGCCTCGCCAGCGCGCTGGCGGCCTATGGGGTCACCGACATTTTCTCATCGCCGGGGTCGCGCAACGCTCCCCTCATCATCGCTTTCGCCCGCCACCAGGAGCTGACCGTGCGCCCGGTGGTCGACGAACGGTCGGCGGCGTTCATCGCCCTGGGCCACGCCCTTGTGTCGCGGCGCCCGGCGGCACTTGTATGCACCTCCGGCACGGCGTTGCTCAACTATGCCCCGGCCATCGCCGAGGCATATTACCGCAAAGTGGCGCTTATCGTCATATCCGCCGACCGCCCGGCGGAATGGATCGGGCAGGATGACAGCCAGACGATGGCGCAGCCTGGCGCGCTGGGCAACATCGTCAAAGCGTCATACACCCTCAGGGGGGAAATCTCGGGCGACAGGGACAGGTGGATGGCCAACCGCGTCCTGAACGAGGCGTTGCAGACAGCCCTGACCAGGCGGCCAGGCCCGGTGCATATCAATGTGTCGTTCGATGAGCCGTTGACATCAGAGACCGTGGAACTGCCGCGGCCAGGTTTCAGGAAAATCGACCTGATGCTTCCGCCGCGCAGGCTCGCCGTGGAGGATGCGCGCAGGCTGGCCTCCGAGGCAACAAACCGCGAAGTCCTCGTCGTCGGAGGATTCTGCCCTCCGTCATCGGCCCTTAACCGCGCGTTCTCCAAAATCGCCCCGTTGCCCGGGGTCGTGGTGGTCGCCGACGCTCTCGCCAACCTGAATGTGCTCGGAATCCTGTCTCGTCCCGACCTGATGCTCGACTCCGAACTGCTGAGGAAACCATCGTCGCGGCCATCCCTGCTGATAACCTTCGGGGGCGGTCTCCTGTCGAAGAAACTTAAGGAATACCTGCGGCGCGCAGAGATTGCCGAACACTGGCATGTGGGGGAGAATGATTCGCTCATCGACTCATATTTCTCGCTGACACGCCGAATCGAGATAAGCGAGGATGAGTTTTTCCCACGCTTCGCCAACGCGATGGAATATCTCGCCCGTGGCCGCGAGCCGGGGATGGGAGAATTCAAGTCGTTATGGCATGAGGCGGCATTCCGCTGCGAGGAGTCGCAGGCCGCCCGGCAACTGACAGGCGACAGCGCCAAATGGTCTGACCGCTCGGCCATCCTGACCCTGCTGTCCTCGCTCCCGCGCGAATGGAACCTGCAGCTCAGCAACGGGCTGACACCACGCTACGCGGTAATCGGCGACGCGTGCCGGTTTCACCGCCGCGACTGCAACCGTGGGGTCAGCGGCATAGACGGGTCGGTCTCGACCGCCCTCGGAGCGTCACTGGCATACAAGGGCACCACCGTGTTGCTGACCGGCGACACCTCTATGCAATATGACATCGCCGCGCTCTCTTCCGACCTCCTCTCCCCGCGACTCAAAATCGTGGTGATAAACAACGGCGGAGGCGGCATTTTCCGGAAAATCGCCTCCACCCGGGCGTTGCCAGAGCTTGAGCGGTATTTCGCTTGCGACCTGCGCCTGCCGCTCGCATCCCTGGCCGAGGCCTACGGGCTGGCCTATTTCAAGGCGTCATCCGCCGATGAGCTGGCCCGGTCGCTGACCGGATTCATATCCACCGCAGACCGACCCGCGCTGCTTGAAATCCAGACCGCCACAACCAAAGGATAAATCAAAAAAACAACTGCATATTTCCCAAAATGAAACACGACTGGAAAACCATAAAGAAGTATGAAGACATCCTCTTCGAGCAATCAGGAGGAATCGCCAAGATAACCATCAACCGCCCGGAGGTCTACAACGCTTTCCGCCCGCAGACCAACTTCGAGATGCTTGACGCGATGAACTATTGCCGCTCGACACCTGAAATCGGCGTGATCATCCTGACCGGGGCGGGCGACAAGGCATTCTGCTCGGGAGGGGACCAGCATTACAAGGGGCTGGGCGGATATGTCGACTCAGACGGCACTCCGCGCCTCAATGTGCTTGAGCTTCACAAGGCCATCCGCTCCATTCCGAAGCCTGTAATCGCCATGGTCAACGGATACGCCATAGGCGGCGGCAATGTGCTGAATGTGGTCTGCGACCTGTCAATCGCGTCTGAAAACGCCCGGTTTGGCCAGACCGGCCCGAAAGTCGGCAGCTTCGACGCCGGATTCGGCTCATCCTACCTCGCCAGGTGCGTGGGCCAGAAGAAAGCACGCGAGATTTGGTATCTCTGCCGCCAGTACACCGCCCAGGAGGCCCTTGACATGGGTATGGTCAATGCCGTCGTGCCCCTCGAACGCCTGGAGGAGGAGACCCTTGAATGGTGTGACACCATCCTGCAACGCTCCCCGATGGCAATCCGAATGATCAAACGCGCGCTTAACGCCGAACTTGACGGGCAGGCCGGCCTCATGGAGTTTGCCGGAGACGCCACGTTACTTTACTACCTTATGCCTGAGGCGCAGGAGGGGAAAAACGCTTTCCTTGAAAAACGCGACCCCGACTTCGGGCAGTTCCCCAAATTCCCCGGCTGACCCCGCTGATGAAAGTTTCCTGGCAAAGACACACCCTCCGTTTCCGCGAGAGGGCAATAACCTCGCGCGACTCGATGACCGAGAAACCGACATGGTTTGTGAGAATCGAGTCACACCAGTTCCCCGGCGGTTGCTCCGTCGGGGAGGCCGCCATGTTCAAGGGGCTAAGCAGCGAGGACACCCCCGACTTTGAGGAGCGGCTCGACACCGCCTGCCGCATGGCATCCGAATGCGCCACACTCGAGGAGGCGATGCAGTCGCTCCCGGAGATTTCCTCAATCCGATTCGGATTCGAGTCGGCACTGCTGCGCGGCGGCCTCTACCCCACCTCCGGTAAGGAGGCCGGATGGCTCGGCGGCAAGGAGGGCATCACCACAAACGGGCTGGTGTGGATGGGAGACAAGGCGACGATGCGCCGCCGCATACGCGAGAAACTCGACAGCGGGTTTCATTGCGTGAAGTTGAAAATCGGAGGGATAGACTTCGAGGATGAGATGGAACTGCTTGCCGGCATCCGCCGGGAGTTCTCCCAGTCTGACATAGAGTTGCGGCTCGACGCAAACGGAGGATTCACTCCAGCCAACGCCCTTGAGCGGCTGGGTCGATTGTCGGAATTCAGCATACACTCCCTCGAACAGCCCATTAAATCCGGGCAATGGGATGACATGAGGCGCATATGCGCCCTCTCCCCCATCGACATCGCCCTTGACGAGGAGTTGATCGGGTTCACCTCAACCGAGGAGAAAATCCATATGCTTGAAGCCGTCTCCCCTCGCTACATCATCCTGAAACCATCGCTATGCGGAGGATTCAGGGAAGCGGAGAAATGGATTTCGCTTGCCGTGGAGCGCGGCATAGGCTGGTGGGCGACATCAGCCCTTGAGTCTAACATCGGCCTGGAGGCTCTTGGCAGGTGGACCGCCTCCATGCAGCCTTCGATGCCACAGGGGCTCGGGACAGGCAACCTCTACACCAACAACACTCCGTCGCGCCTTGAGATGAGGGGCGAACGCCTATGGCTGGCCAGCCCGGCGGAAGACAATCACCAGTGACATGTTCAGAATCGTTTACCTGACCGAAGACCCAGGATGCCGCGCGGAGGTGGAGGGTTTCCTGCGCCAATGGGGGTCGGATGAGGCTCATATCGCAGCCCACACTTCCGGCTCGACCGGCGCGCCCAAGGAAATCAGGCTGCCGAAATCCGACATACTGGTTTCGGCACGCGCCACCAACAGGCGGTTTGGAATCAACTCCGGCTCACGGTTGCTTTGTCCGTTGTCGGCAAATTACATCGCGGGAAAGATGATGATAGCGAGAGCCATCGCCGCCGACTGCGAGGTCGCTTTCTGCCGCCCTTCAAACAGATTCCTGCAATCACAGGATACTACCGGGTATCTCGCCGGGGGTGTCGACCTGCTGCCGATAGTGCCATCCCAATGCCTGTCGTTGCTGGAATCGCTCAAAAGCTATCCTTCAGCCATCAGGAATGTGATAATCGGCGGGGCTGCCCTGCCACACGACGCCGAGGAGGCCCTGCTCGCAGCCCGTCAACCCGGGATGGGCATTTTCGCCACCTACGGCATGACTGAGACCTGCAGCCATGTCGCGTTGCGCGGCCTCGGAGAGGAGCATTTCACGGCTATGCCTGGAGTCTCTTTCTCTCTCGACAACAGGGACTGCCTGAGGATAACCGCACCGGGATACAGTTTCACCGTGCTGCAGACCAACGATATCGCCAGACTTGTGAATGACTCGGGATTCATCTGGCGCGAGCGTTTTGACAATGTCATAAACACAGGAGGCATCAAGATATTTCCGGAAGAGACCGAGAGAAAACTACGCGGCAAGCTGCCGTGCCGTTTCTACCTCAAAGGCGTGGCCGACCCGAAATGGGGAGAGGCTGTCACACTGGTCATCGAGGATGCCCCCACATCCCCCCGCGTCTCCGACGAAAGCATTATGGAAATATGCCGGGAACGCCTGTCGCCGTTTGAACAGCCAAAAAGCATCATACGCGTCGAAAACCTCCCTGTCACATCCACCGGGAAGCTCAGACGCGTCTGAGACGAGACGCGCCGGAGACCACAGCCGGTGATTAAATGGAATTCCCGGCCCCGACAAATCTCGCCAGGACCGGGAACCGTGTGGATTAAAGACTATGATCAGTGGGGACGGCACAGCAGCCGTCATTCAGTTGCTTTTCTCACCCGGCGCATACGGGAGCCTCCTTTGGAGAACACACGGTGCGCATACCGGTGCCGAGATGAAAGGTCTGGATGGCCAGGTCACCATTGAGCGCGCCGAGGGCGTTGAGCGCCAGAGCCTCCAGCTCATCCTCGCCGGGATACACATATACCGGGGCAAGGAATCCGACGCGTTTTTTCAGGCGGCTCATGACGTAGTCTGAATGAGCGATTCCGCCGGTGATGAGTATTGCGTCGATGTCGCCATAGAAGACAGGCGAGAGGGCGGCGATTGACTTGGCGATTGAATACACCATGGCGTCAAGCACGAGACGAGCATGCTCGTCACCGTCGGCGATGCGCTGCTCTACCTCAGGGACGGAGACTGTGCCGAGATGGGCAGCCAGTCCGGCCTTGCCGCTGATACGCTTTTTCAGTTCCTCCTTGGTGTAGCGGCCTGAGTAGCACAGGTCGATGAGCAAACCTGAGGGGAGCGAACCCGCGCGCTCGGGCGAGAAGGGGCCTTCGCCATCAAAGGCGTTGTTGACATCGACACATTTGCCATGTTTGTGGGCACCTACCGAGATGCCGCCTCCGAGATGGCAGATGATGAGATTCATCTCATCGTATTTCTTGGGGGCCTCGGGATGCTCGGCAGAGTAATCCCGGGCAAACCGGCGGCCGATGGCGCGCTGATTGAGCGCATGCCAGGTGGTGATGCGGGGCATGATGGGCGAACCGGTGACACGCGCGATCTCATCCATCTCGTCCACGATTCCGGGGTCGGCGATGAACGCCTTGCAGCTGTCGATCTCCATTGCGATGTCATGGGCGATGAGGCTTCCGAGGTTGCAGGCATGGTCGCGCGGAGACTCATACATCGCCTGCACCATCTCGTCATTCACCTCATATACACCACCGGGAATCGGATGGGTGAGACCACCGCGTCCGATCACAGCGTCGAACTCAAAGGGGATGGCGTTGTCGGCGAGAGCCTTGATCACCAGTTCACGACGATAGTCGAGCTGGTCGATAACACGACGGAACCGGGAAAGTTCCTCCACGGAATGACGAATGGTATGCGTCATAATCGGCGTGGCATCCTCGAAAACGGCGATTTTCGTGGAAGTGGAACCGGGGTTAATGGCTAATATCTTCATCAATTGCAGTTGTTATTACGCGTTAATTATGTAGGGAATGACTGACTCTGTCAATGGTCTGACGCAATGGCTGCCAGGGCGAGGGAGTTGTATTTGCTGTCGGCGGAGTCGCTGCGCGAAGGCAGCACGACCGGAGCTGACGGGCCGAGCAAGATGCCAGCCATCTTAGCTTTGGTAAAATAAGACAACGTCTTGTAGAATGTGTTGCCCGACTCGATGTTCGGGAAAATCAGCAGGTCGGCGTTGCCACACACTTCCGACTCGATGCCCTTGACCTGGGCGGAATGCAGGTCGACAGCGGTCTTGACATCCATCGGGCCGGCGGCAACCATCTCGCCGTATGCGCCCTGCGACGCTCTCTCGACGATTGTCTGGTAGTCGACCGAGTTCGGGAATTTGGGGTTCACTTTCTCGGTGAAATGAATCAGCGCCACCTTTGGGCGGCTGACACCAAACTTCCTCACAATGGTGAGATCAAGCTCTATCATACGCTCGCGCTGCTCGAGGGTCGGGTAAGGAATCACGGCGACATCTGAGAAAAACAGCAGATGGTCCATCTCGGGAATCTCGCTGACGGTGATATGTGTCAGCAGTGTGCCTGCGGGGAGAATGCCGTCCTCCTTGTTCAGCACCGCACGTAGCAGATCGTCGGTGTTGACCAGCCCCTTCATCAATATCGAAGCTTCGCCTGCCTTGACCAGGGCCACGGCCTTCGCGGCGGCGTCGCGACTGTCTGACGCATCAACAGAGGTCACCAGTCCGGGGAAGCGCTTTTCCAACCCCGAAGCGGCGGTCTTGTCTTTCTCGCCTACCAGCACTGCTTTTATGAGGCCGTCGGCAAGAGCCCTCGACACCGCCTCGCAGGTCTCCTCGTCATACGGGCACGCGACTGCGACTGTAGGACATTCTTTCATTGAAGACAGATGGGATGTCAGTTCCTTGAAATTTTTGATCTGGCTCATAATGGTGGCAATTGAGAAAGACTAAAAATATGTTCTTTAACATAATTCCGGGATGTGGGTTTCTCCTTCAAAAAGACGCTCAAACGAGTTAAATATACCCAACATTTGTCGCCTCTTCATCCACAACGGAATTGAATTTCTGCAAATTTCGTAAAAATTTTGGATATTCCGACAAACTTCAAAGATTTTTTTGGGTTAAAATTGAATTATTTTGCACACATATTTTCAATATTTGGTTATCATTTTTGGAATATGTAATTGATTTTTCACACATTTAACTTCAATTTACCCTTATCTTTCAACTTTCCAAACAGAATCCATTGCACATTTGGCCAATCAATGTGCAATTTGCTTTAAAACGTTCAAAGCATGCTCAAAAACACAAAGAGGAAAAATATGTTTTATAACACAAAAAATTACCACCTGAATTTACCGCTGTCACAACAAAAAACCGGAGCGGTCATCACGACCACTCCGGCGGGAATATTAAATCAGATGAAGAGAATATTTGGTTACCTGTCAAGGTCGATAGCAAAAGCCCAACGACCATAGAGAATTTACTTGATTTCCTACTTTAATTCCATCCAAGCGTGGTAGGAATGTATCAACAGTGACAAAGGTAAGATAATTCGCCCAATTTTCCAAACATTTTGCCACATTTTTTAA
This sequence comes from Bacteroidales bacterium, assembly GCA_910575615.1. Lineage (GTDB taxonomy): Bacteria > Bacteroidota > Bacteroidia > Bacteroidales > Muribaculaceae > UBA7173. The sequence goes on from CAJTEX010000005.1 coordinate 80,338, forward strand.
TTAAATTTCATCCTTAATGACAATAAGCAGTTGTTTTTCACGACACAAAGACAGCACACAGCGCCTTTTTAACTTCTTTTTATAAATCTGACCAAACCTCTTTGCTCCCTGATATTTAGCACTTGGTTCAAAACCACCTTGAATAAGGAAGATTATTCCCTCTTTTTTTGTAACTTTGCAACCATGAACAAACAGACCGTTACAATCCTCGGAATCGAGTCGTCATGTGACGACACATCGGCAGCTGTCATACGCGACGGCCTCCTCCTCTCAAACGTGATTGCCTCACAAAGCGTCCACGAGGAATACGGAGGTGTGGTGCCAGAACTCGCGTCCCGCGCCCATCAGCAAAACATCGTCCCGGTGGTAGACGCAGCCATCAAAAGGGCCGGCATAAGCCGCCACGACCTCGACGCCATCGCGTTCACCAGAGGCCCGGGCCTGCTCGGCTCGCTGCTCGTAGGCACATCATTCGCCAAAGGCATGTCGCTGGGACTCAGAATCCCCATAATAGAGGTGAACCACCTCCACGGCCATGTGCTGAGCCATTTCGTCAAGCAGCAGCCCGACGACAAGGTGCCGCAATTCCCGTTCCTGACGCTGCTCGTATCTGGAGGTAATTCCCAGATAGTCCTTGTCAAGGACTACAACAAAATGGAAATCATCGGCCAGACAATCGACGACGCGGCCGGAGAGGCATTCGACAAATGCGCCAAAGTGATGGGTCTCCCCTATCCCGGCGGCCCCCACATCGACCGGCTCGCGGCGGAGGGGAACCCCGACCGGTTCAAATTTGCCAAACCGCATATCCCCGGACTTGATTACAGTTTCAGCGGCCTGAAGACATCATTCCTCTACACCCTGCGCGACAATATAAAGACCAACCCGCGTTTCATAGAGGAGAACAAGGCCGACCTGGCCGCATCCCTGCAGAAGACCATCATCGACATACTCATCGACAAGCTCGACAAGGCCGCCCGGCAGACGATGGTGAAGACCATAGCCATCGGCGGCGGCGTGTCGGCCAACTCCGGAGTGCGCAAGGCCGTGGCTGACTATTGCGAGGCCCGCGGCATAGAGGCGTTCATTCCACAGCGCGCGTTCACCACCGACAACGCCGCGATGATTGCCATCGCCGGACAATTCAAATACCTTGACCGGGACTTCTGCCGATACGACGCGGCCCCCTACGCAAGGGTGACAATGTAACAGACCACATATGGATCCATATATTCTGAGAGACCTCGAGGAAATCGCTCCCGACCTGATTGACATGCTCCGCGAGAAAGGGCTCACGCTATCGACCGCCGAAAGCTGCACCGGCGGCAACATCGCCCACCATATGACCCTCGTCGCAGGCTGCTCGGATGTCTACAACGGAGGCGCCGTAACCTACTCCAACACGGCAAAGGCCGACATCCTCGGAGTGAATCCGGAGGTGATTGCAGCCAAGGGGGCCGTCTCAGAGGAGGTTGTCAGGGCGATGGCCGAGGGCGCATGCAAGGCGTTCCACACCGATTGCGCCGTGGCCACCTCGGGCATAGCCGGCCCTGGAGGAGGCAGCGATGACAAACCGGTGGGCACAGTCTGGACCGCCGTCACGACTCCTCACGGAACATTCTCAGAACTGTATCATCTTGCCGGCCCACGCTCTGAAATCATCGACAAAGCCACCCTGCTCGTCTTACGACTTCTCATAAACCATCTATAAGCCGCCCGACAGCAGCCATCACAATCAACATAACAACCAGACACAGAAACCGGGGATTAGCAGCCATATGCCGCTAATCCCCGGTCAGTCAATAGTCTCGATTGAGTGCTATGGTAAGGGGGCTGTTGTCAACGGACAACCTCTTTCCTCACCACATTGCCGCGACGGACGATGTAGATGCCGTTGGAAGGCTCCATCACGCGCACACCCTGCAGGTTGTAATATTCAGGAACCACATCCTCCGATGCCTCGACAGCCACAGTCACGGTCTCCACCCCGGATGTCTGGGCAAGCTTGCCAACACGGGCATGGGCATAAGTGAAGCAGTCGGTGTCCTCCTTCTCGGCGCTTGAAGACTCATCCTTGGAATAGGGGGTCTTGGCGTTGTCAAAGCAGGTGGGGTCATAGGGGGTGGAGCCGATAGCTCCCTGGCCATAAGTGTCAACCACCATCACACCGATACCGGTGTTCTTGATGTAATCCTCGGTGATGCCGAGCTTAGACAGGGGGAACTTCCACTCATAGAATGTGTGCTGATCCTTGGGAATCTCATTGATGAGGTCGACAAAATTGTCGTTGCCAAGCAGCATCTCAGGCTCATACTCGAAATCCTTCTGGCCCCATATATGGGTAATCGAGGGGAGAAGACCATCCTGGCAGCCATAGAAAGGAGCATCCAGCCCCACGCAATATGGCGCGTCATAGCTGGTCTTTCCGTCATTCATCGGGAAGAAGAGTCCGGGCACACCGACGGTCGACTTCGTGCTGCCGATCCAGATGCAGTCTGTGCCGTTGTCAAAGGTGTTGTACTGGCCGTCAGCATCCCAGATGGTGTTGCCGCTGGTCAACACACCGCTCATCTCCTTGTAGGGGTCAAGGTCGAAGGCAATCATCAGGCGGCCATCCATGTTGTAAGGCTTCGCCGCCCCGTTGGTGAGCTTGCCGTCTCCATAGATGTCCCATACGGTGTAGACATACTGCACACCCAGGTAAAGGTTCTGGCTGTCGTAAGCCGCGTAGATGGCATAGGAGTCAACCACCGGATACTCATGTTTGCCACGGAAGGCACTGGCCACATCGCGGGCCACGCCCTGGGCGATAAGCTCGTTCTCGGTCCAGTTAGAGAGCGCGTTGTCGGCCACACACATGCGGTTGTCGTTGTTGACCTTGGTGAAGGTCATGTTGATGGTCTTGTTGGTGCCGACCTTCCCGTCGGGATTGACCTTGTAGTAGTCGGTGTTGAGGCTGTTGCCCGGCTGGGGAACAGGGCCGCTGTTCTTGGTGTAGGTGAATGTCTGCACATTCTCTCCGGCCTCATTCTTGACATATGTCTTGAGAGTCGTGGTCTCGGTGAAAGTCAGCGGAGCGGAATAACGGCTTGAGGAAGCGTTGGGGGTGGAACCGTCAACAGTGTAGTATATCGTGGTGGCGGGAGCCACAGACAAGGTGACCTTGACAGACTCCGAGAAGCGGCTGCCGCTGGCGGGAGAGGCGTTCACCACAGGCTTCTGGGGGCCGGTCTGATATAGACCCTCGTCGGAGACAGCCCCTTTGGAGCCGCCAGCACCCTTGTAAAGGTGGCCGTTGACGGGCGCACCCGCATGGTCTGCGGTCTGGTTGTTGTCGCCTGAGCCACTGCCGTCGCAGAAGAGGAAGCCGTCAAGGGCAGACGGATCGGAGGGGAAAGTGTATTTCCAGATGTTACCCTCGACCTTGGTCATAGATGTACCGGGCCATGCAGTTGCGGGGGAGCTCCAGTAGTGGATGCTCACATTGCTCCAGGAGGTGTTGGTGTTGTCGTAATATATGGTGAACTCTCCCGGCGTGGGGTCGGGGCCAGGTGTGGGGTCGGGATTGGGATTCACATCCCCATCATATATCACGGCGATTCCGGTCGACCCGATGTTTCCGGTGATTGTCGAGGCGGTGACAGTGAATTTCGCGCCGCTCACTCGGTCGGTGTAGGTGCCCGCCGGGCAGTATCCCCCGCCGTTGACAACCGACACGTTGCCGCTGCCTTTTGAGACAATCACAGCACCGCCACCCTTGCGGGTAACGCAGAATGTGTTGCCCCCGGCTTCACACCAGTCGGCTTTCCCGACCATGGCGTTGCGGAATTTGTTGACCTCGGTTATCGCTTTGCTCTTGAAGGCCGTGCTGCCCTTGCCAACCATGATGTTGCCGAATCCCTTGACATTGGGACGGGCGAGATAGAGGGCGGTCGCGCCGTTGCGGCAGGCGAAAGAGGCATATGCGCGGTCTATGACGCTCTGGTCTACATTCTGCGACCACTCGTCATTGGCGTATGTGTCATGGCTCTCGCCCCAGTAGACCATCTTGGTGTCGGAGCAACCATAATCCACTACATGCGCGCCGCCATAGCCATAAGGTATGCCGCCGTTCTCGCGGGCGGCCCCGTTGCTGTACTTGTTGTCGGTCACCGACATATAGTTGGTGTACTCCTTGATAATCGAGGCGTTGGGGCCTGGAGCGTCAAGAATCTCACCATAATGGTACATCCCTGCCACCGAGGTCACCGAGGTCCAGAATCCGCAGCCTTCAGAGGGGAGCCCAATATGCTTTGCCGCGTCCCAGCGTATGCCTTTGACCCCAAGGTCATGGAGTTTCTGGACGTAAGCCTTCCCTCGGGCGCAGACTTCGGCATCCTCCGAATTGATGTCTCCGTAGTCGCCGAGCTGGCCGTGGGTGATCGAGTAACGGTCGCCGTAATTGATGCCACCGTTCCAGCGCACACGGCCATTTGAGTCCCACCATGTGTCGTGGTATCCGGCAGTCTTGTCGACATGGTTGGCCACAACGTCGACTATGATTTTTATGCCATATGACCCGGCCTCGTCACAGAGGCTCTTGAGATCCTGCTCGCTGCCCATCCCGCTCGACTTGAACGCCAGGTCATACGGACGGTAGAGATCGTGCCATGCCGACCCGGTCTTGATGTCGGGACGCTGGAGCGGAGACAGCTGCACGGAGCCAAAACCTGCGGCTGCGATTTCCGGGAGGGAAGCCTTCACTTCGGCCATCGTCCAGTTGAAACAATGGAGGATGTTGCCGTCCTGGATGGCTGACGGCAGCCCGTAGTCGGCGGCCATACTCATTCCCACCGAGCCCATCGCAAGCATCAGCGCAAGGAAATTCCTTTTGATTGATTTCATGATGAAAAGGGTGTAAGTAAGATAGATTAAAAACTTCAGGCATCCTGCCTGATTCAATGACAGCCTGTCAATAAAAATCTTTCATGGCGTATTGACAGCTTCCACGGTATTTTGAAACACTCCGCAAATTTAATCAATTTTATCCGTTTTTTCAAACTCCAGCCATCTGATGACAGCCCTAATTTTTCATCAGCCCAAAACGTTTTAGTGGACAGTAATAAATCTTTTAGATAGATAACCTCGTTTAAAGGCAACACTTATAAAAGATTCTTTCAGAATCTCACGCCTAGTGTATTTACCGGGGGGTACCGGCCTGTCGGCCGCCACCCCCCGGCTAATAGTTAATGAATCCTACGGATTCGAGGGCTAACCACACATAGAAATCTTACCCTAAAACCTTTCAAAACAGTCTATTAAACATTTTTTGCCGTACACTGATAATTTGTCATGGAATAGTCTTGCGCGAACTACGCCTGGCTAAACAGACAGCGGTCACATCGCCGGGCGATGTGACCGCTGTGGTATCAAAAGGTGGTAAGGTCGGGATTATTCAGCAGCGGCAGCCTCGGGGTCGAGGATTACGATGCGGTAAGTGCCGTTGGCGTTAATACGCTTCATGAAATCCTGCACATCGGCGGGGGTCAGAGACTGGAGAAGCTCCACGTTGCCGTTGAAGACATCAACGCCGTTGAGGGCGGTGGCAGCCATAGTGCTGAGCCATGCGTTGTTCTTCTCCTTGGCCTCGGTGGCCTCCTTGACCTCGAACTCGACGGCCTTTGCAAGCTCCTCGGCAGTCACGTCAGACTCCATGTTCTTGAACTCCTGGGCGATGATGTCGAGCACCTGCTCTTTCATCTCTGGCTTCATCGGGAACACCGACTGGATCACCGTGTTGGGAACACTCTGGCGACTCATGGCGCCTGAGGCCCAGATGGAGTATACGGCGCCCATGTCTTCGCGCACCTTCTTGAGGAGGCGTTCGGTCATAACCTGGCCGGCGATGTCTGACAGCGCACGGTCTTTGGCGGTATAAGGCATATCTGCAAACTCAAGCACAGCGACAAATGTCTGCGGGGTCTGCATCTGGGTGGTGAACGAGGTCATCTTGTCACCATCCTTCTTGAGGCCGAGCGAGCCATCGATTGCGGGAGCCTTGGAGGCGGCGGCGGCATCGCCGGGGAGGGTTGCGATGTACTGCTCGCAGAGGGTCTTGAGCTCGTCCATGTCGACATTGCCGACGAAGAAGAAGGTGTAGTCTGCGGCGTTGGCGGTCATGTCCTTGACGATCTGGTTCACCTGGTCAAGTGAAGCGGCCTCGACAGCCTCAACGGTGAGGGCAGCCTTGCGGGGATTGTCATAGAGGGCCTTGCGAAGGTCACGCGAGAAGATATACTGGGGGTTGGTCTCCTGGTTGTGGAGGAAACCGGTCAGCATGTTCTTTGTGGCCTGGAACTCGTCGGCAGACATGTTGAACTGAGTGAAGTGGCTGTAAAGCAGCTCCATCATGGTCTTCAGGTCTTTGGGAGTAGTGGAGCCTGAGATGTCGCGGCAGTAGTCGTCAAACTGGAAGTAGACGTGGCACTGTTTGCCCTGGAGGTATTTCTGGATGTCCTTGTAGGTGTAGGTGCCCAGACCATACTGGCCGAGACCCTCGGGGAGGAAGATGAGGGTGTTGGCGTATGTGTCGGGGTAAACTGATGTTCCGCCGAGGGCCTGGGCATCGAGCAGGATTTCGTCAGCCTTGAAGTCGGTCTTCTTAACTACAACTTTGGCGCCGTTGGAGAGGGTCCACTCGGTAGCGCCCCACTGGGGAAGCTCCTGTGTGGCCACAACCTTGCCGGGGGCGGGAAGGTTGGCGATAAGGGGCTCATCCTTGACCTCGTCGACAAAAGCGGGAATATCCTCGGTGTCGACAGCCGCCATCATCTGGCGCACGGCCTCCTCGGTGGGGACCTTGATGCCATCTTTCTCGGGAAGCATCACGGTGACAACGCGGTTGTTGTCTGAGATAAGTTCCTTGATGGTGGCGTTGACCAGATCAACCGGCAGCTGGGGAAGGAGCATGTTGAGGGTCTGGTATTTCATCTCGATACCGGTAGCGGGGGTGTTGTCGATGAAGTTGCGCACATAGGTGTTGACATAGCTCGAAGACTCGGCCTTCTCACGGTTGTTGTAGGCCTTCTCGAGCCTTGAGAGATATTCGCTGCGGGCACGGTCATATTCAGACACTGTGAAGCCGCCACGCTCGGCGCGGAGCAGCTCACGGTAAACCGAAGCCAGACCGGGGAGGATGTCGTCACCCTTGCCGATGGCCGCGAGGGTCAACGCGTCCTTTGTGTCAGAGAGGAAATAGTTGCCATAGTAAGAACCTGCGGCGGCGAAGGGGGAATCGGGAGTCGATGAGATTTCCCCAAGACGGTTGTTGAGCATGGCGGTGAGCATATCGCAGATATAATCCTGGAGCCAGTATGCCATGGTGCCGCGGAGCTCGCGGGGAAGCACATCGTTCTTGAAGTATATGGTGGCACGCGAGTTGGGCATCTCGGGGTCTGTGCCGATGGCTATGATGGTGCCTTCAGTGTCGGGGACAGGCTCATAGACGCGTTCGGGGGCGTTCTCAGGCATCTTGATGGGCGAGAACAGCTCCTTGATTTTGTTTTCGATGCGGTCAACGTCGATGTCTCCGACAACCACGATACCCTGCTGGTCAGGACGGTACCAGGCCTCGTAATAGTCGCGGAGGACCTGGGGAGCGAAGTTGTCTACCACCTCCATGGTGCCGATCGGCAGACGGTAGCCATACTTGGAGCCGGGATACATCGCGGGAGCCATCTGCTCCATAAGACGCTGCTGGCCGACATTGCGCGAACGCCACTCCTCATGGATCACACCGCGCTCCTTGTCGATTTCCTCGGGAAGGAGCAGCAGGCCGTCGGCCCAGTCGTGGAGAATCAGCAGGCAGGAGTCCTGCACGGCGATGCTCGCGGTGGGCACATTCGAGATGTTGTAGACGGTCTCGTCGATGGAGGTGTAGGCGTTGAGGTTCTGGCCGAACTTCACACCCTTGGTCTCAAGCCATGTCACCAGCTCGTTGCCGGGGAAATTCTCTGTGCCGTTGAAGCACATGTGCTCCAGGAAGTGGGCAAGACCTCTCTGCTCGTCGTTCTCGAGAATCGAGCCTACTTTCTGGGCGATGTAGAAGTCGGCCTGTCCCTTAGGGGTCTCGTTGTGACGGATGTAGTAGGTAAGGCCGTTGGGAAGCACACCCTTTCTCACCTGCGGATCGAGGGGCAGGGGATCTGTCGGCATCTGGGCGCGTACCTGCGTCGAGAATGCGATGACTCCGATCAGCACGAACAGGAGCCGGGAAAAGATTTTTTTCATTGTCAAGAAATCTGTATGATGAATATATTTCTTTGCTTTGTCAATTACTGGGGCCTGGGCCTTGCGCCCTGACGGCACCTGTCTGTTTAGACGCGTTTTTCATCCAGATGGTTGCATTCGGATGATATTTTTTTCATCCTTATTGCAGACCGGGGGTGAAATCACGCGAAAAGACGGCGGAAAGCCTCCTCAACCTTGGCCACCTCCACCACCTCTATGGCCAGGCGCGACGTGTCGACCCCCTTGAGCGAGCCACGGGGAATCAGGATGGTCTTCATACCGAGTTTCTCGGCCTCGCGGACCCGCTGCTCCATACGTGTGACAGGGCGAATCTCTCCGCTCAGGCCCACCTCGCCGCTGAGGCAGACACCCTGGGGGACCGCCATGTCGACATTAGAGGAAAGTATGGCGGCGATGACAGCCAGGTCAAGGGCTGGATCGGCGACTTTCAGGCCTCCGGCGATGTTGAGGAACACATCTTTTTGGGCGAGCTTGAAGCCGACCCGCTTCTCAAGGACGGCCAGCAGCATGTTCATCCGCTTGGAATCGAAGCCGGTCACCGACCGCTGCGGGGTACCGTAGGCGGCGGTGCTGACCAGCGCCTGCGCCTCAATCAGGAAAGGGCGTATCCCCTCGAGGGTCACGCCGATGGCACATCCCGACAGTTGCTCTCCGTCATGCTGGGAAATCAGCATCTCTGACGGGTTGGTCACCTCTCGCAGACCGCGCTGGCACATCTCATATATGCCAAGCTCGGAGGTGTTGCCGAAACGGTTCTTGACTGCGCGGAGGATGCGGTACATATATTGGCGGTCACCCTCAAACTGCAGCACCGCGTCGACGATATGCTCCAGCACCTTGGGCCCGGCCAGCGAGCCCTCTTTGTTGATATGCCCGATGAGCATCACCGGCACACCCGACTGTTTGGCGTAACGCAGCAGCCTGGAAGCACACTCCCTGACCTGGCTCACGCTCCCTGCCGACGACTCTATCTCATCCGACGCGATGGTCTGTATGGAGTCGACAATAAGCAGCTGGGGCTGTATCTGGTCGATGTGGGTGAAGATTGACTCAAGCGAGGTCTCGGTGACCACATAGCAGTTGTCGCTCATGCGGCCTATGCGATCGGCCCGCAGTTTTATCTGCGTTGCGCTCTCCTCACCTGAGACATACAGCATGCGCCGCGACTTGATCGACAGTATGTTCTGCAAGACAAGCGTAGACTTGCCGATTCCCGGCTCGCCGCCAATCAGCACCATCGAGCCGGGGACGAGTCCTCCGCCAAGCACCCGGTTGAGCTCCTCGCTGGGCATATGTATGCGCGGCTCGTCGGCGGTCTCTATCTCAGACACCCTCTTCGGGGAGGATTTCGGTGTGACTCCCAACGGGGCTTTCAGGCTACCTTTCGAGGTGGTCTTCACCTTCTCCTCGACAAGTGTGCCCCACGCGCCACACGATGGGCAACGCCCCTCCCATTTGGGGAAGTCATTGCCGCATTCCGAGCAGAACCACAGGGTCTTTTCTTTGAGTTTTGCCATATTTCACCGGGGATTAGGATTGTCTGCATGATTCCTGCCGGCGGAATTCGGCGACGGTCACGGCTGTGGCGGCGGCCACATTCAATGACTCCACCGTGTCGCACCCTGCAGGATAGGAGGGTATCTTTATCCGATTCGTTATGGCATCGGCGACTTCGGGCGAGATTCCGTTGCCTTCGTTGCCCATCACCACTACCCCGCCCCGGCTGAGGTCGGCAGCATATATGTTGCCGCCGTCAAGGAATGTGCCGTAGACAGGAACTCCTTTTGCTGTGATGCCGCGAAGGGCATCCACAAGGTCGCAATAGCAGACATTGACCCGCGCAAGGGCCCCCATCGTGGATTGCAGCACCTTGGGGTTGAACGCGTCGACAGTCTCCCGTGAGGCGAGTATCGTCTTCACGCCAAACCAGTCGGCGACGCGGATTATGGTGCCAAGATTGCCAGGATCCTGGATGCGGTCGAGCGCAATCACAAGCTCGTTTTCCCCGACCTGGGGCACACCGTCGGGACGCACCGGCATCTCGAAGACCGCCAGCACACCCTGGGGGGTGGCCATCGACGACATCCTTTCCATCTCGTCATTGCGGGCCACCAGCAACAGACTGTCGGGAGTTTTTCCTCCGAGGAGCATGTCAAGCGCTCCGGAGTGGCTTTCGAGCCATTCCGACGTGGCCACGATATGGCGCGGGCGGAACGCCGGCAGCAACTCACTGAGGCACCGTATTCCCTCGGCCACAAAAAGCCGCTCTTCACGGCGGCATCGCGCCGAGGATAGAGAGGCAATCATTTTTCGCTGCGAAGCGGTAATTCTCATATTGCAAATATAGTAAAATTCCGTGACAACGCGCTGTTTTCCGACAAAAATTCGTAAATTTGCAGAAATTTAGAGGCAGCCGGATGGTCCGTCGCCGGCGGGTTACACACATAACGCCGCCTGAGGAAAGTCCGGGCAACACAGAGCGCCATACTTCCTAACGGGAAGCCGCGGGTGACCGTGGAGGAAACGTGACAGAAAACAACCGCCTGACGGCTCTGGCCGCCAGGTAAGGGTGAAAAGGCGGGGTAAGAGCCCACCGGGCGTCACCGCGAGATGACGCGCCGCACGTCTTATGGGTTGCAAGGTCAAGTAAACCGGCATTCAAGGGTTGCTCGCCCGTTGCCGGAGGGTAGACTGCTACTGGAGATGTCTCAGACAACTCCGAATAGCCGCGATGGAGACATCAGGCACAGATAAATGACGGACCGGACGCGTCAGGTCGGAAATCCTCCGGGATTGCCGAAACCCACGATCCGACAAAACCCGGCTTACAGTCCGACTGCCTCTTCCCAAAACAGGCGGGCGCCATGGTGGAAAACCACCGCGGCGCCCGCCTCGTTTATCTCCAAGGCCCGTCACAGTCACTTGTCGAGATGCACATCCATCTGCGGGAAGGGGAAGTGGATACCGTGGGCCGGAAGCTCGTTGTAGAATTTCTCGTTGTAATAATAATAGACATTCCAGTATTCGCCGGTCTTGGTCCATGCCCTAACCTGCAGGTCGACACTCGACTCGCCGAGGTTGTCGACCACCACCTTCGGGGAATGGTCGGGCTTGGGAATCAACAGCTTCAGCGCCTCTTCCTGGCGGCGTTCGCGCGTCTGCAGGGCCGCCTTGGCCGCGCGGTGGCGATGGAGTATGCGGTCAAGCCAGCTCCTGTGTTCAGGCTCTGCGGGAAGCTCGCCTGAAACCACCTCATAATCCACATCATCATCCTGAGACTGCACTGCGACGGTGTCACCGACATCTGTGTGCCGCCCCGACTTCAAGGAGTCTGCGGTCTCCCCCACCACCTCCATGCCGTCGCCGGATGCCGCCGCTGTCTCCTCGATACGCTCGTCTGCCGCGAACATGTCAAGGATGGCCTTGCGCGCGTCATCGACATTGTCGCCGTAGCTTATGGAGACGGTCCAGGTGACGCGCCGGTATGCCTCACGCGACCAGTTGTTGACGCTTCCGGTTGAGAGCCCCCCGTTGGGTATTGAAATCGACTTGTTGTCGTAGGTCGTGATTATGGTGTGGAAAATCTGAATCTCACGGACAGTGCCGGCATATCCCTGCACCTCTATGTAGTCTCCGATTTTGTATGGTTTAAGCAGCAGAATCAAGACCCCTCCGGCGAAATTCTGGAGAGTGCCGCTAAGGGCCATACCGACAGCGACACCGGCCGAGGCGAATATCGCGAGGAACGATGTGGTCTCTATCCCCAGAATGCCGATTACCGTCACTATGAGAATGAAATACAACACTATGTTGACAAGCGACAAGACGAATGTCGCCAGCGACTTGTCGATCTTGCGCCTGACGAATATGGTGGATATGAGCCTGTATATCTTGCGGATAATGAAACGCCCGGCATAGAAGACGGCGATGGCTATCGCCAGGTTGATGGCGAAGTTGACCGCCGACTGGGCGAGCCTCTCGACAAGGTCGTCAAACGACAGCGTCTTCAGCTCGGCAATCTCATTGGCGGCGTTGACAAGCGTTGAGTCGGCCGGGGCCTCCGGGGCCAGCCCGGGGATGAAATCGGCCTGTAGTCTGATCATATGGAATCGATAGGATTAATCATTGATGGATTTCGCGGTAATCAAACAACCGGGGAGGTGGCGTCATTGTTCGTCGGCGACATCAAACAGGGCCGACGCCACGTCGGTGTACCAGGCGAGCTGGCGGTAGCCGTTGATGTCGGCGTCAGACTCGTCGCGCAGGATGTAAGTCGACAGTCCGCAATGGTAATCTATCCGTATGGTGTTGAATATCCACGGCGTGCTGGCCTGATAAGTCACACAGCCATCCAGCGCGAGCAACCACTCGGCGTAAGCCTTGCGCATCTCGCTGCTTGCCGGCGAAGAGGAATACAGGGCCGTGACGTAATGGTCGAAATCAAACATGTAACATGGCACGCCCCCATATTTAGGACGTTCGTAGGGCTGCCCCGTGTAGCCCGTCGGCAGCTGGGGCCGGAGCGAGTAAATCGCCTTGGTGGCTTCGGCGAGCCGGTCGAGCCCCGAGGCATCTATCACACTCATGGTTGATGTGCGGTTAACACCCTCCATCGCGTCATACATGGCGAAAGTGGCCTCGGCTGCGCCCTCAAGGTCTGCGTCATAGGCCATAAGCGATGGAAGCGTATCGTAATAAGGCATTCCGGCGGCAGGCAGCTCCGCGCAACTGCCAACGAATTTCCGGGCCACGCCGCGCAACTCATACAGCGCCTCTACCGATGCCATATGGCAACAGTCGAAATAGACATAGTCGAATCCCTTGCCGTCAAGGACGCGGGCGAGGGTTGTGACATTCATGTATTTGCCTTTGTCCTCTCCGACCCACATCGGGGTGGCGCCACCCTGTGGCTCGGCTACTCCGGTCTGCAGCCACCCTGTGGCATGGCTCCACACCACCAGTCCGTAACGTTCGGCCGGGGCATACGATTTGAAGTCGGCAATGGCCTGTTCCATCCTCTCCGAGCTGACCGACGAGACGGAGTTGTCGTAGCTCTTCAGGATTCTGAGGCCGAGCGGTGTCACCTCCTTCAGGGCCGGAGACTCCGCGTCGAAGTCGTCATGATAGACCAGCAGGCGGTTGCCGCCGAGACGGCCGGCCTTGGCCGCTTCTATCATGTCAGAAAGATTGTCGCGGTCATATCCCCCTTTGCCAAGGGAGTTGTCTGAAAGCAGATAGACAAACACCGCCCTTTTCACCTCAGACGAAGGTTGGGGAATCACAGGGTCAGACGGCACAAGCTCAGGGCTTTCGCTGTCACAACCTGTCAGCAGAACCGCGCTGACGGCCAGCACCGGGAGAAAAAACAGCCTGCTTGCGAGATTTACAAGTCGTTTTACCATATAGATTTAACTGGGGATGAGTGAGAGGTTGGATTGGTTGGCATTAATTAGGAAACCGCAGGGACGCGCCGGAGGCGTCCGCGTCGGCCGGAAGATGTCCGGTAGCGAACGCGCCTCGGCGCGTCCCTGCAATTCGGGGATAACCCATAATATGGGGTGCGGGGAAGCTGACGGGTTACCGCTCTGCCCTCATAGGATTATTGAGGAAATCCTCGTAAGAAAGGCGCAGGCCCTCCTCAAGCTCGGTGGAGTAAGACCATCCGAGGGCACGGCTCTTCGAGACATCGAGGAGCTTGCGGGGAGTGCCGTTGGGGCGGCTGGTGTCCCAGAGAATCTTGCCCTGGTAACCGACAACCTTGGCGACAAGTTCGGTCAGATCCTTGATTGTCAATTCCTTGCCGGTGCCGGCGTTGACCGTCTCGTTGCCCGAGTAGTTGTTCATCAGGAACACACAGAGGTTGGCCAGGTCGTCGACATAGAGGAATTCACGCAGCGGACTGCCGTCACCCCAGCATGTCACCTCCTGGAGTCCCTGCTCCTTAGCCTCGTGGAAACGGCGGATAAGTGCGGGCACCACATGTGAATGCTCGGGATGGTAATTGTCGTTGGGCCCATAGAGGTTGGTGGGCATCACCGAGATATAGTCGGTGCCATACTGGCGGTTTAGATACTCGCAGTATTTCAGGCCCGAGATCTTCGCCAGGGCATAAGCCTCATTGGTCTGCTCCAGCTCGGAGGTCAGCAGGCAGCTTTCCTTCATCGGCTGGGGGGCCAGACGGGGATAGATACAGGATGAGCCGAGGAATTCGAGCTTCTTGCAGCCGTTCTTCCAGGCTGAATGGATGACATTCATCTCCAGTATCATGTTGTCATACATGAAATCGGCGAGCGCCGATGAGTTGGCGATGATGCCCCCCACTTTCGCGGCGGCCAGGAAGACATATTCCGGCTTTTCCTCGGCGAAAAAACGCTCCACTTGGTCCTGACGGCAGAGGTCAAGATCCTTGTGGGTGCGGGTGATGATATTTGTGTAACCCTGCCGCTGGAGTTCGCGGATGATGGCTGAGCCGACCATACCGCGGTGGCCTGCGACATAGATCTTAGAATCTTTCTGCATCATTTCACGATTCCTTTCTCAAGATATTCGGCGAGGTTCATGCGCACCTTCTCGCCAGCCTCTTCAGCGGCGACCTTGGCCATGTCGGCATCGGTCATGATCTTGACAAGCTGCTCGAAGGATGTCTTGGCGGGATTCCATCCCAGGAGTCCCTTGGCCTTTGTGGGATCGCCCCAGAGGTTGACCACATCGGTCGGACGGTAGAAGTCGGGCGACACCTCGACCAGCACCTTGCCGGTGGCGATGTCGATACCCTTCTCATCCAGGCCCTCTCCTTCCCACTTGAGGTTGATGCCTACATTGCGGAAAGCCAGCGTGGCGAAATCGCGCACTGAGTGCTGCTCGCCGGTGGCAATCACGAAGTCTTCGGGCTTCTCGTTCTGGAGAATCAGCCACATGCACTCGACATAGTCTTTGGCGTAACCCCAGTCGCGGAGCGACGAAAGGTTGCCGAGATAGAGTTTTTCCTGCTTTCCCTGGGCGATACGGGCGGCCGCCAGGGTGATTTTGCGGGTCACGAAGGTCTCGCCACGACGCTCTGACTCGTGGTTGAACAGGATGCCGGAGCAGCAGAACATGTCATAAGCCTCGCGGTATTCCTTTATGATCCAGAAGCCGTAGAGCTTTGCCACGGCGTAGGGGCTGTAGGGGTGGAAGGGGGTGTTTTCGTTCTGCGGCACCTCCTCCACTTTTCCGTAAAGCTCTGAGGTCGAGGCCTGGTAGATGCGGCAGGTCTTCTCCAGACCACACATCCTGACTGCCTCAAGTATGCGCAGCACACCGATGGCATCCACGTCGGCGGTGAACTCAGGAGAGTCGAAAGACACCTGGACATGGCTCTGGGCGGCCAGGTTGTAAATTTCAGTGGGCTGCACCTTCTTGACAACCTGCACGACGCTCATGGAGTCGCCCAGGTCGGCATAATGGAGGTGGAAACGTTCGTGCCCCTCAAGGTGCGCGATTCGTTCACGGTAGTCTACTGACGAACGGCGGATCACTCCGTGTACGTCATAACCCTTGTCGAGAAGGAACTCAGACAAGAAAGAACCGTCTTGGCCGGTCACGCCGGTAATCAAGGCAATATTCTTCATCGTTGTGTATGTTTTAGAAAAATTGGGTTTCGGTATGTAAAGTATCAGAGGAAATCGATCTGTCAAAAGTGGGAAAGAAGGCTCTGGCAGGCCACGGCTATGCCGTCGGCATCCTTTCCGCCAGCCTGGGCGAAGCCGGGCTGGCCACCGCCACCACCCTTGATGGCCTTGGCTGCCTCGCGCACCATGGCTGAGGCGTTCATTCCGGCCTCCACAAGGTCGTTGGTGAGCATCACAGTCAGCAGGGGCTTGCCTGAGACATCCACCGTCGCACCGACAAACGCGGTCTTCTCGGGATTGGCTGCCCTGACCTGGAACGCGACGTTCTTCACCACATCAGGGATGCGGATGCCGGTCATAAGGGCCACCTTGACCCCGTTTCGGTCTTCGGCCTGCTCCATCACCTGCTTGGCCATCAGGGCAATGCGCTCTTTCATAAACTCCTCGGCCTGCTGACGCAGCTCTGCGTTCTCTTCAATCGACTTGCGCAGGGCGGCGACCACGTCGGGGGCGTTATGGAGCATCTGGCCAATCTCGCGCAGGGTATGCTGTATCTCGCTGACAGCATTCTCCACCTTCTCGCCGGTGATGGCTTCTATACGGCGTATGCCGGCCGCGATGCTGCTCTCGGATATGATTTTGATCATACCGATATTGCCGGTGTTGTCGACATGTGTGCCTCCGCAAAGCTCTACGGAATCGCCATAACGTATCACACGCACCTCATCACCATATTTCTCGCCGAAGAGAGCCATCGCCCCCATCTCGCGGGCCTTCTCGATAGGCACATTGCGGTGTTCGTCGCGGGCCATCGCCTTGCGGACATAGCTGTTGGCCAGACGCTCTACCTTCTCCAGTTCCTCGGGGGTAACTTTCTGGAAGTGGGAGAAGTCGAAACGGAGAAGTTCGGGTGACACAAACGAGCCTTTCTGCTCGACATGTGTGCCGAGCACTTCGCGCAGGGCCTGATGGAGCAGGTGGGTGGCGGAGTGGTTGGCGGATGTGGCCATGCGGGCGTCAAAGTCGATGCGGGCCTCGAAAACCGCCTCGAGGTTGGAGGGGAGCTTGTAGGCAAGATGCACACCGATGCCGTTCTCACGCTTGGTGTCGAAAATCTCGATGGTCTCGTCGCCGTCGGAGAGAGTGCCACGGTCGCCGACCTGACCACCCATCTCGGCGTAGAAAGGTGTCTGGCTGAGTATTATCTGGTAGAACTCTTTGTTTTTCTGCTTCACCTTGCGGTAACGAAGGATGTGGGCCGGGGCCGAAGTCTCGTCGTATCCAACAAACTCCTGCTCGCCTTCGCGCAGCACCACCCAGTCGGATGTCTCGACGGCGGCGGCGTTGCGGGCGCGCTGTTTCTGCTGCTCCATCTCGGCGTCGAATCCGGCCTGGTCGAGAGTCATGCCATTCTCTTTGAGAATCAACTGGGTAAGGTCGAGGGGGAATCCGTAGGTGTCATACAGGACGAAAGCCTCCTTGCCGGAGATTTCGGTCTTGCCATCCTTACGGGCTGTGGCGATTGCCTTCTCAAGCATCGCGATGCCGTTGTCGAGGGTGCGGAGGAAAGAATCCTCCTCCTCCTTGGTCACCTTTATTATGAGGTCGCGCTGCTGGGCGATTTCAGGATAGGCCCCGCCCATCAGCTCGATGAGGGTGTCGACCAGGCGATACAGGAATGCCTCCTTCTGGTCGAGGAACGTGTAGGCGTAACGGACGGCCCGGCGCAGGATGCGCCGGATGACATATCCGGCCTTGGCGTTGGAGGGGAGCTGGCTGTCGGCGATGGAGAACGCGATTGTGCGGATATGGTCGGCAATCACGCGCATCGCGATGTCAACCTTGGGGTCTTCGCCATATTTCTTTCCGGAGAGCTGGGCGATTTTTGAAATCATCGGGGTGAAGACATCGGTGTCGTAGTTTGAGGTCTTCCCCTGGATGGCCATGCAAAGGCGCTCGAAGCCCATGCCGGTGTCGATTACCTTGGCGGGGAGCGGCTCAAGCGAATGGTCGGCCTTGCGGTTGAACTGCATGAACACGAGGTTCCAAATTTCAATCACCTGTGGATGGTCTTTGTTTACCATCTCCGCGCCGCTGACTTTGGCGCGTTCCTCCTCGCTGCGGAGGTCGATATGTATTTCCGAGCAGGGACCGCAGGGACCTGTCTCTCCCATCTCCCAGAAGTTGTCATGCTTGTTGCCGTTGATGATGTGTGAGACGGGCAGATGCTTCTCCCAGAAAGAGGCAGCCTCGTCATCGCGGCCGAGGCCTTCAGCCTCCGAGCCTTCAAACACTGTGGCATAGAGACGTTCGGGGTCAAGACCGAGGACATCCACAAGGAATTCCCACGCCCAGTCGATTGCTTCCTTCTTGAAGTAGTCGCCAAACGACCAGTTGCCGAGCATCTCGAACATGGTGTGGTGATATGTGTCGAGGCCCACCTCCTCAAGGTCGTTGTGTTTTCCGCTGACACGCAGACACTTCTGGCTGTCGGTGACGCGGGTCCACTTCGGGGCCTTGTTGCCGAGTATGATGTCCTTGAACTGGTTCATGCCGGCGTTGGTGAACATAAGCGTGGGGTCATCCTTGATCACCATCGGGGCCGAGGGGACAATCTGATGGCCTTTGCTCTGGAAGAACTGCTTGAAAGATTCGCGTATCTCGTTGGCAGTCTTAACGTTGGAATTCATCTCTATATTGTGGTTTTTGTTTTCGTTGAAAATTCGGTACAATGGGGGAATTACGAGCGCAAAATTACGAATTTTTCGCCAAATTAGATGCAGCGACAATGTAAAAATTTGGTTAAAGCTGTCCGTTCCTGAAAGAGGTTGACTCGTTTTTGGATGTTTATTGTTTGATGTTTCCTCTTTGTCTGTGTAGGATTGACTGGTGGGGGGGCTATCCCTGTGCGGAGTTGACTGAGGGCGTAGCCCGAAGGCAACGTAGCCCAGGGATAGGGACAAAGTTACAAAAAAATTTTTAGCCCGTCGCTTTTGCCTTGTCAACTCCTTCCTCAGCGTTGGCCATCATAGCGTCAATGGCCCGCTCGCGGTAACTGATCCATTGCCTTTTGAGACGACCGGTTTCGGCGGCAGCTTCGGCCGGAGTCCGCATTTCGAGGCTTAGATGGGGGCGCTCGTGGTTATAGAACATGACTGCTTTCCGCAGGGCTTCCTTGACTTGGCCTATTTCAGTGAAAACCATATTCTTGAACAACTCATTTTTAAGTGTGTTGTTTATGCGCTCGGCCTCGGCGTTGTCCTTGGGGTTGCCGCTTTCGGTCATGCTTATCATCACTTTGTTCTTGTGCAGCTCCGTGACATAGTCGGCACATGTATATTGTACGCCTCTGTTGCTGTGATGGATTGTCTTTGATAAATCAACCTCGTGTGCGGCAAGAAGCTCCATTGCCTCCGACAAAGCCTCCATAGGGCAAGACACTACCGTAATCCCGCTTTCGGTATCATCTCGCTCTGGAAAAAGTCGCTCTATGGCCGGACGCTGGCCGACATCAAGAGCGACCCCGATATGGTCGAGTTTTTCGCTGCCAACGTCGCAAAACTCGTCGGTCAGATACTCGGCAGCTCGCTCGCTAATGGCGACTGGTGCATCGTTACCTCCCCCAAGCGTCGCCACAAAGAGCGCAACTTCGCCTCGCTCATTTCCGCCCGGCTCGCTGAATTGCTCGGCATACCTTTCTACGAAGATGTTGCCGAGTGCCACTCGAAACATCGTGTAGGAGCAGTGTTCACCTTTGGCAAACAACCGCCCACTGAGCGTAACATAATCGTGTTAGACGATTTTGTTACAACCGGGGCCACGATGTGCTCGATGCGAGAACTCCTTATGCCCCTCGGCAAAAACCTCGTTTTTTCACGGGAATAAACAACAAGGCTTAGCCAAATATCGTATTTCTATAGAATAAACTATGAATCTTCCCGATAATTCTTCTTTTCTTTCTTGCAATTTCTGCGCTTAATATAGAATAATTTTCTGGGGAGATTTCAAACCAATCTGCTCCTTTATACATCACTCCAGTACAATACAACCAATTTCCATAGGTCACGCGAGGTGTAAGAAAATATTCTTCTTTCTCCTGTTTGTAGTACGCTAAAAATGTTTTGGCTTTGGATGTGCCGTGCGAAATATCATAATCTATGCCATTCGGTTTAACTGTTATTAGAAGAGCATTATACCTGCTATTAAAATATCGCCTATCTTCTGATTTGCCTTCATAGCCTTTCATATTAGTAGCCATTGAATCTATTTCTTTTTGAAACTCTTCAAATTCCGAATGTATAGCTTCCCATCGTTCCTGGGGTATAACAACTGCTTTTAATATATCAGAGAATTTAAGGCTACTGGAATTATTTGATATTTCAATTTGTTCGTGTTTCTCAACGGCTATGTCAGAACCGTATAATCTATTACTCTCAGCTATATAACGCAACTTGTATAATATAAGTTTATCATCCGCGAGATGAAAGATAAAGCATATACCATTTACTGTTTCATTTTTTGCGTATTTCTCAAAAACATGGACATATTCTGAGAAATCAAAATATTTAGGTAATTCAGATAACATAAAGCAAAGTTACGCATTTTCCGTCTTTTAGCCATCATATAAGAGGCGGTAAATTTGTGGAAACCATTCATTAACAATCATGGACCACAAATTCACCGAACAGATACGCCAGTGGCTTGAAACGCATGAAGACGAGCGCGACTATGCAGTCGGCGCTCTATATCTTTTGAAGTTGTCAGGCAATCAAATTCTTTACAAGAATATTGTTGCCACCCTCGACCGTCGCCACGACGTTATCGAGTATCAACTTCAAAAATATTATAACTTCCGCGTTCAAGACCTGACACACGCACAGGTCGAAGAAATGTCGGCACAGGTCGAAGCCATTGTTGCCGAACATATTCCTCTCGCCGCTGCCGCTGATGAACAGCCGCAGAAAGGTAAACGCTCCGACCACGACCTGCTCCCTGATGAAATCAAGGCGAAATATGTTGAGAACCTTTCGATTCTCCAACGTATGCGCGAGCTTCATCTGCGCCTCCGCTCGCTTTCGCTCGACAAGAAATTGCACTCTAACTGGGAGGCTTACGACCACTATGTAGCACCCGGTCCCGATGCCGTCCCCTCGCGATTGGCAAAAGCCTCATCGGCTTTGCCGCTTGGCTCTGCCAAGAAACGCTCCGCTGCCGGAAGCAAATCCAAGAAGTCATCGTGAAACGCTTTCGTAGAAAGAAATGAAACGCTCCGCTTCAATCTCCGAAATTCTCCGACCGCTTGCCGATAATCCTTTTCAGGCTTATTTGAGCAATGCGGTGCAAGTCGCCGACATTCTCGAATGGATTCTCGAACAGGTCGGTATTGCCGAGATTTGGCAAACTTCGTTTTCAATCTCGGAGGAATTTCTTCGGCGACTATTTTTTATCACCAAGTATAAAAAAGTCAGTCGCATCAATCTTGTACTCGACCACAAGGCTACCAACAAGACCCTCAAACTTTGGGCGTTCATTACCCAAGTTATCGAGCGCACCTATCTTGCTGACAATCACAGTAAGGTTTTGTTGGTAAAATCCGAAGCCGGAGATACTGTTTCGGTCATTACCTCACAGAACTTGACCCGTGGCAACCGCTACGAATCTGCGTTTATCTCCACCGACAAAGCAATCTTCGGCCGGCTCCACGAGCAGGTCAACGATTTAATAACCAATCATTCCGTACCCCTCCATGACCTATTCAGAGAACGAATTGCAGCAGATTGAGAAATTTGCCTCAATCTACTTGAAGATTTCGGACATGGCCGTAATACTCGATATTCCAGCTGATGTGCTTCGCGAAGACATCGCCGACCGAAGTAGCGAGGTGTCGAAAGCCTACCGACGCGGCAAAGCCACCTCAAAGGTCAAGCTACATTCCCAAGAAATGATGCTTGCACAGGTAGGCTCGCCGCTCGCTATCGAGAACGCGCATCGCAATTTATTGGATATGGAAGATGATGAATAGCAGAATTTTTGCTAACTTTGTGATATGACAAGCAAAGAATTTGATAAATGTGTAAATACCTCTCGCAAATCTGTCGGGAGTGAATATGGCTGGAAGAAAAGCGGATACGTTAGCTATAAAATAGTTAATGGCTATTTCTTTTATCTATTACACCTTGTAAATGCCAGTATAGATTTACATGTTAAGCCATTTTACGCAGATGATTTGTGGTGTGATATTTTCCAAATACCGGAAGCCAAGAAACCGATAAGTTTGCGTGGCAATGGTGCATTTGCCTTGCCTGGAGAGTCCATTGCGTCTTATGATACTTTCCCCGGCAACAGTAAAACTTATTCCGAGTCAATTATTGGGGATATTTGGGAATCCGTATTTAATGAAATTGAATCGGATATACGTAATTTTATATCTAAAAATCCGTCTGCGGACCTGTATATGCCTCCCTCTACCAACGCTCGTGGTGATATCTCTTTATCATATCTTGTAGCACTGTTGCATAATAATAAAGTATCAGAGGTAATCAATCTCGTTTATATGGCTCGTCAAGAGGGTCAATGCTCTGGAATGGTCAAAGTCAAATTGTTTGAGGATGAAGAAAAAGACGGTTATTCTTTTATTTTAGATTTATTGCTGTCCGGTAAAAAAAGACAAAATCATATATTCTCTACAAATATAATAAGTTACACCTGTTTTACGAAAAAGGGCTTGTCATTTGAGGCGATGTGAAATTGGTAGCATTAAGCATCAAAAAGCCCTTAAAAGACATCTATACGAGTCTGTTTCATGCTGTATGAGATAAAAATAGTCCATTTCCTATCATGTCAAAGTTTTACCGGACAGCAATATTTTAGATTATGCTAATTCTTTAAGTTAAACGCTTGTCTTTTACAGCATAGAACGGCTTATGTATCTTCGCGGTACATAAGCCGTTTTCTATGTCATATCCCAACGCTATCGAAGTATGCCGCGCCGAACTCTTTACAAAAGAGGTCGAACTACGCGAACACTATCCACAAGCTCTTGTGGATAAGGTGCTTCGTGTGCGCGAAATGTATAACTGGTTCATCGCCAACCCCGACGGCACCGACCGCGAGTTTGTCGCCGAGGTCTGCCAACGCCACGGAATACACCGCACAACTGCGTATTCAGACCTTGCCGTGGTGAAGTCGCTGCTGCCGATGCTCGGCTCTGCCTCTCGCGACTTCCACCGTTGGCGCACCAACGAAATGCTTATCGCCACATACAAGATGGCCGAGAAGCGCAAGGACAGCAAGACTATGGAGCGGGCGGCAACTGCCTACGGCAAGCTCAACCGCGTTGATCTTGAAGATGAACAGGCTATACCGCTCGACCAAATTCTCGTTCAGCCTTTCATGGCTACCGATGATCCTCGTGTCCTCGGCATCGAGCCTATTCCCAACATAGCCGAGAAAATCTCTGCTATGATTGAGAAATACCGAAAGGAAACTATCGACATTGAAGATGTCGAGTTTGAGGAATACGACCTCGAATTTGACACTCTGTTCCCTGACGAAGATAAAAAAAGCGAATGGAGTGCCGAGGCTGAACACTCTGCTACTTCGAGCCAGTAGCAAGACTTACTAACATATATCTCTACAGCTCGGATATATGTTAGCGGGGAGCCTCTTGTCTCATTCGCTAAAATGCCCCACACGCTTACGTCCGAAACGATATCAGGTTATAAATCTGACGCCATGTTGCTGCATTTTCATCGCAAAGTTAATCATTATTTCCCATATGAACACCGCTGAACGTAAACAGGTTTACTTTAACAAGCCGCAACGCCTTTTAAAGACCGATTCAACTGAAAACCCGCCAAGGCATATGAGGCTGTAAAAAACAAAATCCGCGCTCATGACCTGATGAAAGGCCATAAGCGCGGTGTTGACATATCTTACTGAGCCTCGCGGTCATTTGCGCGACCGGCGCTTGTCCCACTCGGGATGGGCCGGGTCTTCGGCCTCGAGGGCCTCCGCGAGGTCAATGCCGAGAGCCTCGGCAAGCATCTTGCCGTAACCGGCATCGGCATTGTGGCAGGCGCGGACATGGCGTTGCTTTATGAACAGCGGCACACCCTCCATCTGGGCGGCGGTGTTGTCGCATGTCGCCTTCTGGTCTTCCTGGCTCATAAGCCGCCAGAGCTTGCCGGGCTGGGTGTAGTAATCGTCGTCATACTCCCGTTCGTCATAATCATACACCTCTCCTTCGATTTTCATCGGGGGCTCTTTCAGGGATGGATTGTCATGCCATTCGCCGAAACTGTTGGGTTCATAGCCCACGGTGGCCCCGTAATTGTCGTCGGTGCGCATCTGTCCGTCGCGGTGGTAGGAATGGAAGGGGCATCTCGGACGGTTGACCGGAATGAGATTATTGTTCACCCCGAGTCTGTAACGCTGTGCGTCGCCATAAGAGAAGAGCCGCCCCTGGAGCATCTTGTCAGGAGAGAATCCTATGCCCTCTACAATGTTGGCCGGATTGAAAGCCGCCTGCTCGATTTCTGCGAAGAAGTTTTCGGGGTTGCGGTTCAGCTCGAGGATGCCGACATCGCGTAGGGGGAAATCCTTGTGATACCACACTTTGGTCAGGTCGAAGGGATTGATGTGGTACTTCCTTGCCTCATCCTCGGTCATCAGTTGCACCTGTAGTTTCCATCGGGGGAAATCGCCGCGCTCGATGGCCTCGAAAAGGTCGCGTTGATGAGACTCGCGATCTTTGGCGATAATCGCCTCAGCCTCCTGGTCTGTTAGGTTCTTTATACCCTGCAGGGTGCGGAAATGGAACTTCACCCATGTGCGTCGGTTGTTTTTGTCGATGAAGCTGTAGGTGTGGCTTCCAAAGCCGTGCATATGCCTGAACGACGCGGGTATGCCGCGGGGCGACATGGTGATGGTGACCTGGTGGAGCGCCTCGGGCAGAAGCGTCCAGAAGTCCCAATTGCTTGTCGGGCTGCGCATTCCGGTGCGGGGGTCGCGCTTGATGGCATGGTTGAGGTCGGGGAACTTCAAGGGGTCACGCAGGAAAAACACCGGGGTGTTGTTTCCCACCAAGTCCCAGTTGCCCTGATCGGTGTAAAACTTAATGGCGAAACCTCGTATGTCTCGCTCGGCATCGGCGGCCCCGCGTTCACCGGCTACGGTGGAAAACCTCACAAGGCACGGGGTCTGCTTGCCCGCTTCCGAGAAAATCGAGGCACGGGTGAATTCCGACAGGTCGTCGGTCACGGTGAAGGTGCCGAAAGCACCAGAGCCTTTGGCATGCATTCGCCTCTCGGGAATCACCTCACGGTCGAAGTGGGCTATTTTTTCAAAATACCACGGATTCTGCAAAGTAGCGGGGCCACGCATCCCTGTGGTCTGAACATTCTGGTTGTCAGCGATCGGGCGCCCGTTTTCAGCGGTCAGTCTTTTCTTATCCATACAATCACAATGGGGGTTAGGGTCAAAAAGTACTAATCAGAACACCCGGTTGGCTGAAAATGTTTCCGCGGCCTGGCTAATCAGCGACAAAATCAGGTCGACAGACATTGCGGACAGGAATAAAATCATTATTTTTGCAGGCAGAAAAGGCCAGTCCTGGCAAATATTCCCTCCTCTGCATTCCAGCCCGAGACATTGGAAAAATTCGACAAAAAATATTACAAGATTTCCGAAGTGGCCGAGATGATAGGCCTCCCCTGCTCCACTTTGCGATTCTGGGAGAGCCGGTTCACCATCATCTCGCCCCGGCGCAACCGTGCCGGGACCCGGTTCTACACACCATCCGACGTGGAGAAACTGCGGATGGTGGCTTTCCTCGTGAAAGAGAAAGGGTTAAGGCTTGAGGCAGCGCAAGAGGAACTGCGTAACAACCACACCGGGGTGTCGCGACGCGCCATGGCCCTCAACCGTCTGCATGATGTGAGGGACAAGCTGCAGGAACTGCTCGACTCGCTTAACTCCCTGCGCTGACCCCGAAAACGCATCCCTGAAGATGCAAACAGACACAAGTCGCGCGGCCCGTCACGGATGACACCCATTGTCAATGGGCTAACATCCGTGACGGGCCGCGCGACTAATACCCTTTATATCGTCAGCGGGTCTTGTAAGTGTTTACCGTGGAGGCTCCTTTATGAGAGGTGTTACGGGCGCAATAGACCACCTTGCCGCCTGTGTCAGACCCGACAGTGGCGGTTTCGGCTTTCAGTTCGCCGGCTTTGATGGAACCAGATGTGTCGGCATAGAAGTCAACGGAGGCTGCCTCCCCTTTCAGCGCCAATCGACCGGAGGTATCGGCTCTCCCGACCACATTGCCGCCACGGACATCATCCACCTCGATGCTGCCCGAGGTGTCGGCATCTGCGGTCAGGTCAAACGCCGACAAGACACCTGCCCGCACACGGCCCGAGGTGTCGGCTTTGAGAACCGCGCTCGATGCCTGCCCCTTGTTCAGCCGGATAAGGCCGGATGTGTCGGAATCCGCCTTTATCTTGGTGGCGGTGGCCGACCCAATCTCGATAGAGCCTGAAGTATCGGCGCTCAACGACAGCTCAGCGCAATCAATCGTCTGTATCTCAACCTTGCCGGAGGTGTCGACATCGATGTCCACCTTGCCCTCCTGCCTGAGACTGCCAGCCATCAACCTGGCAGAAAGCGACATCTCAATCGAGCGCACTGACGGGGCTGAAAGCTTAACCACAGCAGGGTTGCCGCGCTTTTTGCTCTTGCCTTGGGTCTGCTCATAATAAGCCTTGTCATATTCAATTTCAAGTTTGGAGCCGCTAACCTCGACTTTGAGATGCTCCATCTCAAACTGAGGGGCTGTCACGGTCATCGTTTTATGGGCTCCCTGCACAAACTCCACCTTGATGTTGCCCTCCACCTCGATTTCATCAAACTTTCCGAGGTTGTACTCACGGGTGACCATGCCGGAGGAATCAGTCATTGTGGTTTCCTTTTTGACCTTCGCCTTGGCCTTAACATCCAACGCGGTATAAAGGCCGAAGAGGCCGACACACCCGACGAGTGTGACAGCAGCAATCAACAGAGCGACACTTTTCTTCATAATCTTTAGAATGTTTGTTTTCCTATTAGACGCACATACACCCCAAAACGTTGCACTCCACAAAACAAAAAATTTATTTTGCAATTAGAAAAAAAAGCGGTAACTTTGCACCGCTTTCCATCAAAACACGGAAAGCATCTCGGGGCGTAGCGCAGTCCGGTAGCGCACCTGGTTTGGGACCAGGTGGTCGCTGGTTCGAATCCAGTCACCCCGACAAAATCACAGCAAACGCCTGCGGCCCAAAGGATTGCAGGCGATTCCTGTTTTTAGCCGGAACAGAAACGTGACAGAGGCCGCGTCGGCTGTGACGGCGACAGAAACGGATGTCAACCCCTTGGTGTTCCTGATGAAACGCCATAAAAAAATGCGTCCAAAAAAGACCGACACGTCCGGAGAAAGAGCCGGAAACAGTACGAGAACCGCCTACGCCCACGCCGCTCCGGCGAGGCAGCACACCCCTCCGGTGTTCAAGCAGAACAAGGCCGGGGCCTACATCGAGTTCCACGCGTTCGACCCCGAAAGGGGGACGATGCGTCGCAAATTGATAAAGGTCAACCGTGTCAAAGGAGCCAAGAACCGCCGCGCGTATGCACAAGGAGTCATCATCCGGCTCAACGAAATGTTGACACACGGATGGAATCCGTGGATCCAACAGGACATCGAGAACCTCCACACGCTGGAGGATGGACTCACGTGCTACGAGATCTACGTGGAGAAGATGCATGCCGACGGGCTTTACCGCCGCGAGACCTATGCCGGCTACAAGTCAAACATCAAGATGCTCCGGCTGTATGTCAAGGATGTCAAGCCGTGCCATTACATGTACCAGTTCAACCGGGCGTTCTGCTGCGACTTCCTCGACTGGATTTTCATCGAGAGGAACAACACACCCCAGACACGCAACAACTACCTTAACTTTCTCAGGGTGCTAAGCGGGTACTTCGTCGAGAAAGGCTACCTGCAGCAGCGCCCCACCGACAGCATCAAAACCATCAGCAAGCGTCTTTGGACGAAAGGACGCACAGAGATTCCTCCTGAAATCGTGCAGAAGATAGCCGATGACTGCCGCGACAACGACCCCCATTTCCTGCTGGCATGCCACCTGCTGTATTATTGCTTCATCCGCCCGGTGGAGATGACCCGCCTGCGCGTCCGTGACTTCAACCTCCAGACCGGCGTGATCGTCATCTCGGCCGAGAA
The DNA here is from genome assembly GCA_910575615.1 of Bacteroidales bacterium. GTDB lineage: Bacteria > Bacteroidota > Bacteroidia > Bacteroidales > Muribaculaceae > UBA7173. The sequence continues at coordinate 108,517 of CAJTEX010000005.1, forward strand.
TGCCAAGAACAGGAAGACCGAGCCGGTGACCCTCCCCAGGCACGTCATCCACCACGCGCTCGACCTGGGGATATTCAGCGCCCCGCTCGACCACTTCATATTCTCCACCAAGCTGCGTCCGGGCAAGGAGCAGATCGCCCCGAAGATATTCCGGGATCACTGGGAGAAGCTCCGCAGCCGGTTGAGACTCGACCGGAAGTGGAAGTTTTACTCCCTCAAGGACACCGGCATATCGGAGATGTGCCACAACAAGATCGCCACCATAGCCGTCCGCGACCAGGCGCGCCACAGCTCGTTGTCGATAACAGAGCTGTATGCCAGCCACGCCGACAAAGTCAACCCCGAGTTGACAGGCTACCGAGGCTCACTGTGAGCGGCAATGAAACGACCGGGCCACCCCACGCGTCTCGCGCCGGGTGGCCCTTAAAATGCTAAGAAAAAATGCGTGTATCTTGTCATTGGCCGCCTTCGGGCCTAATCCCGTTGGCGTTGATGTACTCGTCGAGCTTGTCACGGAGCAGACACAGGTCTTGTGGCTCGTCCACGACGAAGAACCCCGAGCTGTAGCCGTCAATCTTCAGCTCCACGACGTGCGCGCCCATCACCTCCCGGGTGATGGTGACCTCTGTCCTCGGCAGGGCTTCCTCATGGCGGCTCATCTGTCCCCCCCTTTCCGGCTTGCGGTTGACGAGGGGCGGAGGAATGCGGCCGCCATCAGGCTGGCCGACGCGCCCAGTATCACGGACAGCGACGGAGTCCCGGCGGCGCATTGCAGGTAGGCCACCGGCGCGAGGATGACAGAGGCGGTCACGCTGATGGCGCGGAGGGCCGGGATGATGGTTGTGGAGATCGCGCCCGGCTGAATGCGGGCCGACGCGCCCTGGCTCAGGGCGATGGTGTTGGTTGTTTTGGATTCCATTCGTTTGCAGTGTTTCGCGTTCAGACAGAGAAACGGCTGTCATATCCCGTCGCGAAACACTACAAACGTAAGCTCCCGAAGAGCCTGTATGTATGGATATGGCAGCCGTAGCTGGTATGTGGGGGCATAAAAAATGCCCGATAAAATGTCGAGCCTTTAACCGAGGCAGCCGGGAGCGCATACGCTCATAGTGTTTCGCATTGCAAAGGTAGCAACAATTCCGGAACCGACAAAGGATTTCCACAAAAATCAGAGCAAAAATACACGGCTCTTTCATTTAAAAATGCTTGGAATTTTCAAAGTGCATGACTGATAGTTAGTTAAAAGCCATTAACCCTTTTATCCAAAATGAGATTAACACAGCCATTGCGTAACTGCCACATATAACTACTTGATTAACAGTGGCGCATTGTAGCATCAAAGTTAAATGAAAGAGCCGTGGCAAAAATATGCGGATATGAAGAAAGCCCTCCCGCAATGAGCGGTTAGGGCTTTCGGGGTCTTTAGACCTGTGTTTAGTGTCCAATTAAACAGAGAGCGAGACCAATTCCTTTCCGAGGCGGTTCAACGCCCCGACGATTTTTTCCGCCTGTCTCGGACGGGGCTTGGAACGTCCGGCGGCGTAGTGCCACAACTGGCGTTGGTTGACCCCGGTGATATACTGGAGGGCGGCGAAAGAGAAGATGTTCTGATAATGCGCGAGCAGGCTCTGGACATCAAATTTGTAAGACAGCACAAGGTCATCGGCCGCGAGGATTTCCGGAAAAAACTCCCCGTCAGCCTTGGCGCAGTCGACATAAAAGCGGATGCTTTCAAGGACATAATCCTCGAAACCTGGGAAATCGCCTTCGTAAGCGACCACCCACCCGGGTATGAGGTCGCACGACGCGCAATATCCTTTAGGTGTCTTTGACGTGTTGATGGTCAATTGTCGCATATATGATATATAACAAATAATCGGTTGAAATAGCGCGGGCGCGAAACCCGCGCTATTGTGTCCAAACCAAAAAAGAACAGGAGGATGAAAGATTAAAGAGGGGGGAGCGGGAACCACTCCCCCACTCTATCGTCAGAACTTCAGGCCTGACTGTCTCTCCACACTGGCAAGCTCTTTCCCGTAGATGTCGGAGGATGGTTTCCCGTTCAGGGTCACTTTTCCCGTCTTCAGGGGGTGTTTGAGCTGTCTGTGGCTTCCTTGGATGGCTAAGATTCGCCACCCATCGGCAAGCAGCGCTTTCAGCACCGCTCCAGTCTTTAAAACTTTCATATCAATGTTCTCTTTTAATTGGACACTGCAAAGATAGTAATTTTACTATTAATTGCCAAATTTTCCGACAGGAAAAATATGAGGACAAGACAATTTTTCAGGATTTCTCATCGTGAGGGAGGAGCGCATCCATCCAGTCAGCCGAGGCCGTTCCCGGCCGCAAATTGTCGGAAGCCTCACAGATGGAAGTCACCGGGTCAAGGCCGAGGCGCGGCAACATGTCGGATGGCCGGATGCCCGGGCGGTGATAGCGAAAGGTTTGTGTCGTCGTGTTTCCATAACGCAAATGTCGCGAGAAAAGTGACACGGCGCAACATCCGGAAGCTGAATGTTTGCAATCTTTTCCAATCTCGCCAACACTGGAATAGATCGCAATGTTGGCGACTACTCGGCCACGCGGTAGAAATCCCCCTTAAGCAGCTGCGACATCCCGTCCTCCGTGAACGTAGCTGTTATCTGTGCGCAGACATATTTCTTCCCCCTGATGAAGAACATCGCGCGGGGATTCGGAATCCCCCTGACTGGCCCGGAGGCGTTGGCCGCCGACCCGGCGAGGAAACTGAAAGTGAACTTCTGGGTCGGGTCAATCCGCGTGACCTTCTCCTTGCTGAACGCGTTACGGTCGTTGAGCCGGAGGGAGAACCGGGGCAGGTAATAAGATCGCCAGTCGGAGGCGACCACCACATTCTCCACGAACGGGAACGGCAGCAGGCCGTCCATCTGGAGTGCCCCGTCCCAGTAGGCGATGTGGATCCGGTCGAAATACTGGGCCGCCGCCACCTCCCCCCTCTCGAGGACATACTGGTACTGAGTGAGCTGGAACAGGTTCTCGAAATACGACTTCATATCGGATGACGAGCTTGGCGGCAGCTCCACGTCCGCGCCGGAGTCGACAGAGCCGTCACCCACGTCGACGAACAGGCACCGCCCGTATTTCGGCTCCGTGAAGTCGACACGCGCCGGGATGAAATCAATCTCCTCAGCCTCCGCGTCGTCTGACTCGTCCATTATCCGCGCGCCGAAGATGTTGACCGGCTGCAGCACACAGGCGTAACGGTTGTAATACCTGCCCTTGTCATCGACAAGCTCCTTTGACACCGGACGGCATATGAAATACATGTCAACGTCGGCGGCGTACATAAGGCGCTGGCGGTTTGACTGCCGGTCGGCCCCGCCAGTCCATTCCCTGAGCCTCCAGTTGTCATCGAGCAGCTGCTGGAGTGTGTCGTAGGCCGTCGCCGCGATTTTCCCGGCAGGCCACACGAAATTAACCGACGGGACGTGGGCCACGCGCTCCATCAGCCAGTCGCACGAGTAGTAGTTCCACAGCTTGTAGCCGCCGTCGGCATACCTGAGGTTCCTGGCGTAGAGATAGTCGCAATCTGGCGACTCGACCTGCACGGCCACCGTGTGCTGGTCGACCACATCCTCGAGGCACACATCCTCGATGGTGGCCAGCACGTCGCGCGAGAAACGGAACGTGACCGACCTCGCGCGGTGGTCGATGTCGAACTCCCCCTCAAGCAGCAGCTCCAGACGCTCGAAGAACTCCGCCACCGTCCAGTGGGGCAACGCCTTCGAGAATATTGCTGTCCGGTAAAACTTTGACATGATAGGAAATGGACTATTTTTATCTCATACAGCATGAAACAGACTCGTATAGATGTCTTTTAAGGGCTTTTTGATGCTTAATGCTACCAATTTCACATCGCCTCAAATGACAAGCCCTTTTTCGTAAAACAGGTGTAACTTATTATATTTGTAGAGAATATATGATTTTGTCTTTTTTTACCGGACAGCAATACTTCGAGAACTCAAACTGCCCCAGCACCGCCGGGAGGACGTTGCACACCAGCAGGTATGCCTTTGACTCATCCTCCTCCCAGGGGCGGAAGTCGCAGGCGTAGCCCACCGCGCCGCAGATCCTCCTGGCGATGAATATCAGGTAAGGCTGCCACGAGAGGGAGACCACGCCGTCGGACCAGTGGTAATCCCGGCCGTCCCACTCGGCGAAGTTCTGCGGCGCGCCGTTGGTGTCGTTGACCCAGGGGAGCGCCACGCAGGTCAGATCGGCCACTCCCCTGGTCCATGCCTGCACCGGGGAGAGCACCGAGCCGGCCCCGGAACCACCCCCGGGGCGCAGCGAGTCGCCGGAGCCGAACGAGAAGCTGTCATCCTCCGGGTCGTGGCCTCCGTCGACAACCTGGCCGAGGCTGTTGGCGCGCCCCAGGTCGAGCTCGTCGACATAGGTGTTGTCGAACGTCTGCGAGAAGTTCTGCTCAGACCTCCCCTCGAGAAACTGCGCCTCGACCTCGGTCTCGGAGATTGAGGTTATGGCCAGCGACCCGAAGCGGTGGAATGCCGCGTCTCGCACCTCGCAGTCAAACACCACCTTGCCGGCGGCCACGTCTGGCCGGTGGATGTTGCCGAAGACCGCGAGGTTCTCCGGACACCCCCGCAGGGGGAACGTTATAGCCAGCGAGTAACCGTCGCTTCCGGAGAACAGGCGGTTCTCGGCCACGAAATCAAAAGATGTGCCGGACTTCAAGGCCACCGGCTTGCCATTGACGAAAACATCCATCTCGAATCATTTACGAAGTTTTGGCCTCTTGTTCCTCATAAGCCGGTCGTAATCATCCTGGGCCTTCTTCATGCCCTTGTCGCCCGTGACGGTGTTGACCGTCACGAAAGGCTCGTCGAGCCTCCTGGCCAGGCGGCCCAGCACCTCCGCGGCGCGCGAATCGCCGCGCTCCGGAGCCGGGGCCGGGGCAGGGACGTTGACCACCACCGGCTCCTGGCGCTGGGCGGCCAGCACCATCGGGGCCGCCACCGACCTGGAGACATCGGCCTGGGTGATGGAGCCGATGGTGTTGGCGCGCTGGGCGCGGTCAAGAGCCTCCAGGAGCGGGCGTACGCGGGGATTGTTGACGAGCTTCTGCAAGGCCACCCACTCCCCGGCGTGAACCACGCCCACCTCCCGGTCTTTAGGGCCGGCCGGGGTGAAACCGCCCTCCGAATATCCGGAGGCAGCGGTGGCCTGCTGCTGCTTCTTGATCAACGCCACCTGCACCAAGCCGCTCGCCGTGGCCAGCCCGGCAAGCACCGCCGGCATCACCGTGTTGGCCGGGAAAGGGAACTTGAAACCCACCCCATAAGCGGCAATCGCATTGGACGCGGTCTGCGCCACAGCCTCCACGACCTTCAACTTGAACTCCTCATTGACAGCCTTCGCCTTCAACCTCTCAAGTTCCGCCTCCTTCTCCTTCTCAAGCTTGCGGGTCATGTAGGAGTTGCCCTCGGCCGCCTTGAGCATCGCGTCATACTTCTTCTCGGCGTTGGCGATGTCGATTTTTGACTGCGCCGCCGCGAACTGGCTGTAAGTCTGGAGGCCGGCCGTCATCGCCGCCACCGAGGACTCCGCCGCCTCTGAGATGTCATCCCAGGAAAGTTCTCCGGTCTCAGCCATGTTGCGGAACACGTCACAGACGGCCACGCCCATGTTCACGATCGAGGAGAAATCCTTTCCGATCAGAGGCTCAAGGAACTCATTCAACGCTTCCCGGAGATTCTTGCGTGCTGGCGACAACCCCTCCTGGAACTGCTCCAACGAGAGAGACCCGGCCTCGAAATCCTGGCGCAGCTTCTTGATCTGCACATTGGCCTCCTCATAAGCACCGTGGAGCTTGCCGTATGCCTTGCTGCTGGATGAACGCAGGTCAATACCTTTGGTCTCCACCGTGCCATCCTGATTTATCCCGGTCTCCACCTCCAGATTCTTCAAAGCATTCTTGGACGCGCGCTTGCCACGCTCGGCCTCGATGCCGTCGAGAAACTTGTTGTAAGTCTTGTCAAACGCCTCGAAGTACTCCTCGTCAGAGAGCTTTCGCTGGTCATTCAGCTCATTTATCAGGCCAAGCTCATAAGTGAGCCGCCGTTGCGCCTGCCCCTCCCAGTCGTCGGAACCGTTCCCCGCACGGTACCGCTCAAGGTATTCCGCAAGCTCCTTCTGACGCTTGGCCATATCCTCGTGCAGCTCCTCCTCGAGCTGCTCGTTGTACTTCACCCACTCCTTGGAATACTCCTTGTAGGTGTCGCGGTATTTCCTGAGGTAGGAGACCTTGAGCTGGGACAGCCCCTGCTCAAGGGCGCGAGAGTCAGTCACGCGCCGTTTCAGGTCGCGCTGCCGCATCTTGTACTCCTTCTCCAGCGACTTGACAGACCGCGCCGACTGTTTCTCCATGGCCGCGCGCTCTGCCTGCGCCCTTTCCAGGAGCAGTTTGCGGTAAGTCTCGTCATAATTCAGCAGCAGCTTCCGGGCTTGCGGGGTCTCGTCTTCGTAAAGCCCCTCGTAAATCCGGATTCGGGCATCTATGTATTCCCGGTCAAGCCTCTCCTTCTCATCGAGGAAATCCTGGTAAGTCTTCAATCCCTGGGCGTACTCCACCTCGTTGTCGGCCGCCCCGGTCTCCCAGTCACCCTTTGCCTTCTCCATGGCAGCCTTGAAGGAGGCCTTGGCCTTGGCGAGCTCGCGCTTGGCCTCAAGCTCCGACTTCTTCGCCTCCTTGGCGGCCTGCACAGTCGACACATACCCTTTTCCGGAATCGGCCTCAGGCTCCGGCTCAACCGTCGTGCCGAAGTAACGCTGGTTAAGGCCGAAGATGCCGTCATTGTAAGCCTTGTTGGCCTTTGCCTCCGACATCGTCTCGCGGTCACGTTTAAGCTTCTCCTTCCACTTGTCGACCTCCTTGCGGTATTCCTCGTTGCCCGCGTACAGCTCCCGGTTGATTTTCAGCATCATCGCGTTCTCCTTCTCGCGCCGGGCCTTGTCATCCTCCAGCTCCTTCTCCCGTTCCCCGGCGATAAGGCCCTCGAGGGCCTCCGTCTTCCGCCGGATCCCGAGCAGCTTGGCCTCATTCACGCCACGGGCCACACCCGACTGCGCGGTGTATTGGGCCGCCGCCATCACCGGGTTGCCGGTGCCCCCGAGAATCGCCCAGGCCCCGCGCTCGTAGTTGAAGTCCTTGTCAGCTTCCATATCTGTCTCGATGTCGAGCCTCTCCTTCTCCAGCTCGACCAGCTTGGCCTTGGCCGCTTCCGCGCGGGCCGCCTTCCGGAGCGACTCGACATAGTCGTCGATCGCCTTGGTGTTCTCGTTGATGATCTCACCCTCGCGGGTCAGCCATGCGTGGTAGCCGGGGATGATGCGCTCCAGTTCCTTGATGGCCTTTATGCGCTCGGCGTATGACAGGTTCTGGTCGTTCATCGCCCGCCTGAGGTCATCAATCTTCCCTTTCTGCTCGGCGACAGTCTTGTTTGCCTCCTTGTTCACATCCGACAGCAGCTTGCTCACCGAGAAAGTGTCTGTCATCACCTTGCAGAGGTAAGCCACGGCGGCAGCGACCCCAAGCACACCGGCGGCCCAGAGCTTCCAGTTCATCGCGGCCATGGCCTTGCTCCACCGCTCCTGCATGGTGTAGGTGACCTCAAGGCCGTTGCGCAGGTAATCCACCGAATTGCGGAAAGCGGCTGCGGCCACAGCCCCCAGACGAGTCACGACCGACCACGCCGACTGGGCCTTCGCGCCCACCAGCAGCAGCGCGTTGTAGGCCTTGACCCTCACGGAAACAGCCAGCACCGCGGCGGAGTAGGCAGCCACCGCCGCCGCGGCCATCGTGATGCCCGTCCTGTTCTTGAGGAAATAATCGACCATGACGGAAAGCACCTTCAAGGCCACCGTCGATGACGAATAGAAAAGCTTCATCACCGGGCAGAGCTTCTCGCCAAGCTCCACGGCATACTCGTTGACACGCTTGCGCGCCTTCTCGAGGCCGGCCATCACGGTATTGTTCTGCACGTCGAACTCATTGCCGATCGACGTGGCCTCGGCGAAAGCCTTGTTGGCCTCGGCCTGCTGCGCCTTGACCTCCTCGACATGGCCCGCCAGTGTCGACAAGGCCGCTATGGCCCGCGCGCCCGTCTCCCCCATGTCCTTGAACATCGGGGAGAGGGTGTCCATCCTCCCCGCCGACTTGAGCGCCGTGAGGAACTCGAGCAGGGCCGCGTTCATGTCCTCATTCACCAGCTTGGAGAACCGCTTCACATCCAGGCCGGCCACCTTGGCGTACTTCGCCGGTTCCTGGTATATGCGCACGATCACCTGTGACAATGCCGTCGAAGACGCTTCAACCTTCTGGTTGTTGCTGTCGAGAACCGCCGCGAAGCCCATGATCTGCTGCACGGTCATATTCGCCTGCTTGCCGACACCTCCCACACGCGAGGCGAACTCGGCCAGGTACGGGGCCGAGGCCGAGCAGTTCTGCGACAGCTCGTTGATGACCGAGCCGACCGAGAGCAGGGCCTTCTCGGTGCCGAGACGCTTCTCGTCGCCGAAAATCCCCGTCAGCTTCGACAGCGTCAGGGTCGCTCCCTTTCCGAGGTCATCGAGGGCCACGTTGACCTTGTCAGCCGCCTTCACATATCCCAGGACATCCTCCTGTGTCTGCTTTCCCAGGCGGCCTGCCTCCTGGGCGTATTGGTTGAGCTGCTCGCGGGACGAGCGCGTGTCCATCTTCTTGAACTCCTCGTTGAGCGCCCCGACCTCCCGGGCCGCCATCCCGGTGTATTTCCAGACATTGGCCTCCTCCTGTTCCATCTCGGCATAAGCATCGACAGACTTGCGGCCTGCCATGATCAGCCCGGTAACAGCGGCGGCTGCCGCCATCACCGCCATTTGGAAACGTTCCACCCAGCCGTTCAGGCGTTCACCCAACGACTGTTGAGTCCGCATCGCCGCGTTCACCCGGCCCAGCTCCTCGCGCACAGCGCGTATCTTGGCCGTGTGCGCGTCCCAGGCCGCGCTGCCGCGCTGGATCCCGTTGAGCTGCTGCTCGAGCTGCTTAAGAGTCCGGCGCAACTCCTTGGGTGTGGCCTGGTCGAGCCGCCGCAACACCGTGTCGACCCCGGCCGCCTGGTTTCGCAGCTGCTCCATCATCCGGTTGGTTGAGTTCAGCTCGCGCTGCAACTTCTTCATCGTGGCCTTGTCGCCCGCGCGGGCCGCCGCGGCGATTCCTGTCTCGAGCCTCTTGGCATCCTTCTCGAGCGTCGACATCATCTGCCGGGCCTGCTTGCCATTGACAGACAAGACGACCGTGGCCGTTGTATTGTATCCTGCCATAAAAAACAAAAGTGGAAGTAACGCCACAAATGTCCGACAACTCCCGGATGCCGGAAAAGACACCCCGAGGCATCCGTCAACGACCACCCGGCGCGTCCGATGCTGACGCGCCGACCGCTTTCCAAAAGAAAACCGCCGGATTCCAAATGCCCTTGGAATCCGGCGTGGACTCCCGGCAAGGCGCTGGTTGGAAGCGGCTTGCTTCCTATTTCCCGCCCGCCGTTAAAGACATTTTAACGGCAATCCCCAAGAAAATTTTTCATTGGTGTCCGGCAAAAGACTCTCAGGCTCCACTTGGCTTTGTGTTACCCCTCTGACAGCTGACATATTCACTTAAGCATAAGGCTTAATACATAAAGCCCCTCAAAACAGCCAATTAAGCACATTCGCCGGACACCAATAATAAATTTTCATCCCTGGAATCCCCTCGGGAGCGAAGCGACCAAAACTGTGGAATCTGTGGAATCTATGAAATCTGTGGAATCCGCGAACCTATCCGGGAGCGAAGCGACCTTTAATCCACGAGAAATCTGCGTATCTGCGCAATCTGCGTGAGACCCTTTTTACAAATTAGCAAGAGGCCCTTATGCTCATAAAAACTCACACATATTACGCAGATTCCCTCCGGGTTGTGTTATGCCAGACTGCATCTATGGAATAAATTTTAGTGGTATCCGGGGAAAAACGCTCAGGTTCCACTTGGCTTTGTGTTACCCCACTGACAGCTGACAGATTCACTTAAGCAGAATACTTAGCACATAAAACCCATCAAAACAGCCAATTAAACACATTCGCCGGACACCAATAAAAATTTTTCAATCTCCCTGAGTTGAAAAATTCAATCCGCTGCCACTGAGCGGATTGAGGGGGTAAAGGGGGCGATTTCGCCCCCTTTTTGCGTCTCTGCACCCCCCACCGCCCTGCCGCTTAAGACCGCCGGACCCCTCTCCGGACGAGGCGGAATATGCGACGGACCTCCTGCCGGACGGGCCGTCCGCCTCCGGGAAAAATTTCCTCCGGAAGCGAAAGCTTCCACACAAAGCCGCCCGACACATCACGCGCCGGGCGGCTTTCCGTAAAAATGCTCAAAAAAATGTATTACTGTCCGCTAAACCATATAAGAGTGAGTCCAACTTCCTGAACGGCAGAAGTTGGGCTTACTTTTTGTATTTGACAAGCCCCCTCAGCAGTTTTCAGGAACTTCGGGAGGGGATTCCGATGCTTCGGCGAGCATGATTTTCAGGTCTGCATCGGGCTGATTGAGGAACTTTTCGAGATTCAGGTAATACATCAGCACAATTCTGACGATTGTAGCCAGCCCGGAGAAGCTCCAACGTCTTTCGAGTTTGCTTTGAAGTACTGACAGCAGCAGATTTGCGATGAGTGTAACCCATATCTGGATTTTGATGGCGTTGGCGCTCTCTCCATAGAAGTATCTCAAGGGGAAGTTCTTTTTGATCTGCTTGAAAAGAGACTCTATCTGCCATCGGCGGCGGTATATCGCCACGATTGTCTCTGGCGGCATGTCGAAGTCGTTGGTCAGAAGCGATATGAGTTTTGGCTTCCCGTTCTTCTTGATGTCAACGTATGTAATTATTCTGGCGATGTGGTTTATGCCGTCTTTACGGAACACCACGACCTGTTCACGGTATTCCATCAGTCCCTGCGGGTTCTGATGCATACAGTCTACAAGTACCTCATAACTGAGGTTTTTCTTCATTTTGGTGACATATACAACGCCACGGTCCGTCAGTTCCTCGAATTTGGCATAATTGATATAGGCGCGGTCAAGAGCGACTATCTCGTTGTGGCTGTAATGGCTCGGAGCAAGCATGAAAGAGTCATTGGTGGCCGCCGAAGTGAACTGCACATCGCAGGGAACCCCCTCGTTGGCGTGTATGACAGAGTGTACCTTTATGCCGCCTTTCTTCTTTCCCGTCTTGGGGTGTCGGCCAACACCCTTGAAAATAGCGTTGGAGAACAATGTGATTGTAGTGGAATCGATAATCCTAAGCTGCTTTATCCACTCTTCCGTGCCGGTGCGTCTGCTGTCCGATGAAAGAATGTCTTTGTTGGCTGCATACAGGTCGCGATAGACATCCTCAAAGAACTTCTCTGACCGTCGGGCATTTGCATCCGACATGGTGCTGCGCTTTGCTACAGTATCAATTCCGACATGGTGCAGTTTGCGAACCTCCGCTGTCATAGATGTCTCTATCTCACGCAATGAGTCGAAGCGCTGGATCACGGCATAGAGCATCGTAAGCAGATGCGTATAGCCGTCAAAGCTCTTTACATACTTCTCTCCGCCGTGTTTTCGGCTGAATTCAACAATTTTTTCACGATTGAGTGATTTTATCAGCTGTCCATATATCGGCTGTCCGAAGAAATTACTACTTTTACTCATGGTTATTCATGGATTGTTTGGCGACACCAAAATAACCATTTAGGGCTGACTCCTGCAATAGGTGTTAGCCCTAATTTTTCAATCGCTCAAAAAAAGTTTAGCGGACAGTAATAATAAAATTACTAAGAATTATGACTTCGGATATGCTGGATTCAAAGAATTTTGCCAACATATATCATCGTTGACTCAAAGCAACCGTTACTTATCACACATAATTTTGATGCGGTTGCCCTGGGAGGCCGGCGCATACCTGCGGCATGCCATATCCCGGCGCAAACGCCCCGACCTGGACGTGAAAAACATCCTTGAGGAAACAACCGAGATATTGAACCTTTCGTACATCGCAAAACGTTATTTCAGCAAAGACCGGACATGGCTCTACCAAAGGCTCAACCGTTCGGTCGTAAACGGGAAACCCTCCGCTTTCACGGAGGCAGAGTTGCAGAAACTATCCGATTCTCTCAACGAGATAAGTCATATCATCCAACAAACCTCAATTAAATTAACTCATTGATTTCTTAAGACAGATGGGGCTGTGTCAAAATAGGCGCAGCCTCTTTTTTCCATTACTGTGTCCCAAAGATGGCCGGAGGTGGTATCGCTTAGGATATGATTATGGGGTCATAAGGTCGACAAAGACATTCCCCATATTGAGGAGAACCACAAGGAGCATTACCAGACCGATGGCGAATTCTCCCCAGCATTTTTGCCGTATGGCTGCAATGGAGTAGCCCGAGGAGACTATGAGCAGAGAGACAATTAGGGCGGGTTTGCACCATGTCAGCACATCGACATCAATGCCGAACCAATCAAGCAGAAGGTTGACTCCTGAAAACAGGTAGACCATCAGCCACACGCAAACCACTGCCATCGGTATGAACAACCAATACAATTTCCTTTCTGTTGATTTTTCTATTATTGCTGTCCGGTAAAACTTTGACATGATAGGAAATGGACTATTTTTATCTCATACAGCATGAAACAGACTCGTATAGATGTCTTTTAAGGGCTTTTTGATGCTTAATGCTACCAATTTCACATCGCCTCAAATGACAAGCCCTTTTTCGTAAAACAGGTGTAACTTATTATATTTGTAGAGAATATATGATTTTGTCTTTTTTTACCGGACAGCAATATTTTTCTATACGCTTCATCTTCGGTTTGATTGCTATGTGATTGCCGTCAATCGGGGTGTGTCACTCATCCCACACAAAGTTACTAAAAAAAATGGCATTCCTGAATGGAACACCATTTTTCTTGTATATCGACTATATCGACGGATATTGCAAGTATCCGTTTGTGGCGCGTGGTTAGTTCTTCTTTTTCGACACGCCGTTTTTAGCGTTCTCCAGCTCTTCGGCGAATTTGCCGGGATAACTGATTTTCAGCTTCGGGGCCATCATGGAATATATGACAAAGCCGATGCCCATAAGTATGAACGGGACTGACAGCCATTGGCCCATGTTGAGCGTCATCCCCACCTCAAACTCCTCCTGCGGATTCTTTATGAACTCTATCAGGAAACGTGAGCCGAAAAGCACGATGAAGAACACTCCGAAAATCAATCCGGGACGTTCGCCGGCGTTCTTCTTCCAGTACATCCACATCAGCAGGCCGAACAGCCCGAGGTAACACAGCGCCTCATATATCTGTGTCGGATGCGAGGGGAGGGAATATACCGGCGGCTGCATGCCTGCCATCCAAGGCCCGAGGTTGGTGACAAACCTGAATCCCCATGGCAAATCGGTCGGATGACCATAGATTTCATGGTTCATCAGATTGCCGAGCCTTATGAGCGCGCCTACCAGGGCGATGGCGATGACCAGGCGGTCATACGTCCAAAAGGGCGTGCGCTTCGTGGTGAATATCGAGAACAGGATGACAGCGATGAGCAGGCCGATGGTGCCGCCATGGCTGGCAAGCCCTCCCTCCCAGGTGTAGAGTATTTCGATGGGATGCTGGGAGTAGTAATCCCACGCGTAAAAGAACACGTGGCCCAGGCGCGCGCCGACGATTGTGGCGACGATGACATATATCAGCAATATGCCGAGCCAGCTTTCAGGAGCGCCCTCCCTGCGGAACATCTTCTCGACAATCTTGTAGCCGAGGATGAAGCCGATGACAAACATCATCCCGTACCATCTCACAGTCAGCGGACCGAGATGAAACAGCACCGGGTCGACATTCCAGGTGATGAAATCGAGCATAATCGACGGTTATTTGGAAGCGTTCACGATTGCCTCTGTGTCGCGGGCGATCATCAGCTCCTCGTCGGTTGGCACGACCACCACCTTCACTTTCGAGCCGGGAGTGGAGATCACAGTCTCGGTGCCTCTTGTGCGCGCGTTGAGTTCCTCGTCAATCTCGACACCCATGAAGGCGAGAGGACGGCATACATTGCTGCGCACGCCGGTCTGGTTCTCGCCCACACCGCCGGTGAAAACGATGATGTCTACACCGCCCATCTCGGCGGCATACGCGCCAATATATTTGATGATACGCTGCTCATACATCTCCAGCGCGAGGTGGGCACGCTCATCGCCGTTCTTGTCGGCAGACTCGATTTCGCGCATGTCTGACGAAAGCTCGGTTATGCCCATCACGCCGCTCTCCTTGTTGATCAGCTTCTGCAGGTCGTCGGCCGAGAGGTTGTGTTTCTTCATGATGTAGACCAGCGCGCCGGGATCGACGTCGCCCACGCGTGTGCCCATCATCAGGCCCTCGGTCGGGGTCAGTCCCATGGAGGTGTCAACGCTCTTGCCGTTTAACACGGCTGTCACCGACCCACCGTTACCGACATGGCATGTGATGATTTTCTTATCGTTGATGTCCACCCCGAGAATCTCGCAGACGCGCTGGGAGACATAGCGGTGGCTGGTGCCGTGGAAGCCATAACGCCTCACCCCGTCCTCTTTGTAATATTTGTAAGGGAGGGCGTACATGAATGACTTGGCGGGCATAGTCTGGTGGAAGGCGGTGTCGAACACGCCTACCTGCTTGATACCGGGAAGGATTTCCTCCACAGCCTCGATACCGGTGACATTGGCGGGATTATGCAGCGGAGCGAGGTCATAGCAATCCTTGACCTGCTGTATCACCTCGTCGGTAAGCAGCACGCTCTTGGAGAATTTCTCGGCGCCGTGTACCACCCTGTGGCCGACAGCATCGATTTCCGAATAGCTTTTGATGCAACCCAGCTCGGGGTCGGTCAGTATGTCAAGGACAGCCTTGACAGCCCCCTTGTGGTCTACCATCCCAAGCTCGCGGATGGCCTTGGAGCCATCGGCCAGACGGTATTTGAGGAATCCGTCGGGCAGACCGATTTTCTCCACACCACCCTCGGCGAGGACTGCCTCGTCGGCGGTGTCGATGAGTTTGTATTTCACAGAACTGCTTCCGCAGTTGAGCACGAGTATCTTCATTGGAGTCGTTTTATTTTATGGATTGATTGGCGGTCATGATGATTGTCTTGTATATGTCTTCGGCGGAGCATCCGCGGGAGAGGTCGCTCACGGGAGCGGCGAGACCCTGCAGAAGCGGGCCCACGGCTTCCACGCCGGCAAGACGCTGCACGAGCTTGTAAGCTATGTTGCCCACCTCGAGGGAGGGGAACACCAGCACGTCGGCCTTTCCGGCAATCGCGCTTTCGGGGGCTTTCAACTCACCTACCGAGGGCACCATGGCCGCGTCGGCCTGGAGCTCGCCGTCAAGCTTCAGGTCGGGAGCCATCTCATGGGCTATGCGGGTCGCCTCGATCACTTTGTCGACACGCTCGTGGCGGGCGCTTCCCTTGGTGGAGAAGGAGAGAATGGCCACTCGCGGCTCGATTCCGGCCACACGCTCGGCTGTCTGGGCTGCGCTGACGGCAATCTGGGCCAGCTGGCGCGCATCGGGATCAGGCACGACGGCGCAATCGGCAAAGACCAGTATGCCGTTTTCGCCATAGGGAGAGTCTTTAGGCAGAAGCATCAGGAAAGCACCCGAGACTGTGTCTATGCTGGGGGCGGTCTTGATTACCTGGAAAGCCGCGCGCAGCACGTCGCCGGTGGAATGCACCGCGCCGGACACCATGCCGTCGGCATCGCCCGCCTTGACCAGCAGGGCTCCAAGGTAAAGAATGTCGGTGGTCTTCTTGCGGGCCTCCTCCATTGTCATCCCCTTCTTCTTCCTGAGTTCGAAAAGCAGCGGAGCGTATTTGTCAATGACAGCTTCGTCGGCGGGATTCACGATTGTGGCCTTGGAGATGTTTTTCAGTCCAAGCTCGGCGGCCTTGGCCATAATGGCCTCGGGCTCACCCAGAAGGATTATTTCCGCCACATTGTCGGCGAGAATCTGGTCAGCGGCAGTCAGATTCCTGGTCTCGTCTCCCTCAGGGAGCACGATTTTGCGAAGGTTGTCTTTCGCCCTCGCTGTCAATCTTGCAAAAAGACTCATAAATGAAACGTATGTTAGTCTGTTGTTATCAAAGTTTAAGCTCCGTCGCGGGTAAAGAGCGCCCGTGCATGGCAATCGCATTGCAAAATTAGCAATAAAGTCGGTTACGGCGGTCACGATTTCTTCACAAATTTCTTTAAAAGCCGTTTTTATTGCCAGACTTGCCGCTTTTTTGTAATTTTGAACCCGCAATGACAGACACCAAGACAGTAGTTAAACCAACAGAAATAGAGTTGCTCGCCCCGGCCCGCGACGCGGCCACAGCCATCGCCGCAATCGACCATGGCGCAGACGCGGTCTACATGGGAGCCGCCTCATTCGGGGCGAGGGCCCAGGCCGGCAATCCGGTGGAAGAAATCGCCGCAGTGGCCCGCCATGCCCACCGTTTCGGGGCACGGGTTTATGTGACCGTCAACACCATCATCTATGACCATGAGCTCGAAGAGGCCCGCAGGCTCATATGGGACTTGTGGAGGGCCGATGTCGATGCTGTAATCGTGCAGGATCTCGCGCTGACAAGGATGGAGGGATTGCCCCCCATTGCGCTCCACGCCTCCACCCAATGCGACACCCGCGACCCGGAGAAAGCCCGCTTCCTCGCGCAATGCGGGTTCACCCGTCTTGTCCTTGCCCGCGAACTCACTTTGGATGAAATCCGCCGCATCCGTGAAGCGGTCGACACCGACCTCGAGGTGTTTGTCCACGGAGCTTTGTGTGTCAGCTACAGCGGCGACTGCCAGGCGAGCCTCGCCATCACCGGGCGCAGCGCCAACAGAGGAGAATGCTGCCAGGTGTGCCGTTTCAAGTTCAACCTTGAGGACAACGCGGGAAACACCCTTGTCAAAGGTAAACACCTACTGTCACTACGCGACATGAACCGCCTCGACAATCTTGAGGCACTGCTCGATGCCGGGGCAACCTCGCTCAAAATCGAGGGAAGGCTGAAAGATGAGGCGTATGTCAAGAATGTGGTCGGCGCATACCGCCGGAAACTCGACAGCATCATAGCTGCGCACCCCGACCGTTACCGTCGGGCATCATACGGACGCACCGAACTGACCTTCACTCCTGACCCTGCACTCAGTTTCAACCGTGGGTTCACAAATTATTTCCTCACATCCCCCTCTCCAGCAGCCGGCTCGCTCGCCACATTCGACTCGCCAAAATGGATCGGCACAAAGGTAGGCAAGGTGACCGGGCGCGCACAAGGAGGAAAAGCCATCAACGCCACACTTTACAAGCCGCTTAACAACGGCGACGGGCTTGGATTCTACACCCGCGACGGGGAGTTCAGGGGATTCCGCCTCAACCGCGTTGACGGCGACCGCCTCTACCCCGCCGGGGATATAACCGTGCCTCCCGGAGCCATCCTCTACCGCAACGCCGACAAGGAGCGCGCCGACATACTCGCAAGCAAGACCGCCACACGGAAACTCGCCGTGGAGATGGAGCTGAAATGGACCGGCAACCAGGTGACGCTCTCTCTGCGCGATGAGACCGGGCTCGAAGTGACCGTCGCCGAGGAAGCTGAGCGGCAGGAAGCACGGTCGCCACAGGAGGAACGCCGCCGGAAAGAGCTTGAGAAGCTGGGCGACACGATTTTCCATGCGGCATCAGTCACAGACCTCTGCGGCCAGTCATTCATACCGGCCTCGACCCTTGGACGGCTGAGACGCAACGGCGCTCAGATGCTCGACATCGCCCGTCAGACGACACACAGGCGCGAATTGCCCGGCAAACCATCAGTCGACGTGATGCTTCCGCAAGGCAAGCAGCTGTCACGCCATGACAACATAGCCAACCATGTCGCGGCTGATTTTTACGCGTCGCTGTCATGCCAGGCCGCCTCTTCCATCCCCAAAGCAATGGAGACCACCGGCAAACCAGCAGGAGAGACCCGGGTAATGGAGACCCGATACTGCCTGCGGCGCGAGATGGGGGCGTGCCTTAAAAACAAAGAGGGGAACAAACTCCCCTCTCCGTTGTATCTCACATCCGAGGGGAAACGGTTCCGCCTCGATTTTGACTGCCGCAACTGCCGCATGCAGGTGGTCTACATCCCGTAGGACATAGCCCCTGACACACCGCTTTGTCAGAATTGCAGCACCAGCTCAGCCACAATCTTGTTGTTTTGCCCAACAGGGGCGATGACTCCCGAGTCAAAGAAATATTTCTCGTAGTCAAGGATTATTTCGGCCCTCACCTTGTTGATATTGCAAGCCAACGAGGTGCCGACAGTCACACGCCGGCGGGCCGCGTCATCCGTGACAAGATAACCGTCAGGGCCGGGGGCGCCGGTCGAGTGGTCGGTCATAGCGTCAAATCTCCCGTGGAAGCTCCACAGGTTGAACGGCTTCCATTTGACCGGTATTCCATACGAGGCAAAGGCCAACCAGGCATTCACATCCTTGTAAGAGTCGCCGCAATAGTCAAGATGCTGGTACTCACCTTCGAGCAACAGGCGTGACACCCTCCATGACACCGACCCATCTACTATGTTCATCCTTACTCCAGACGGCTTCATCGACAGGAAGCTGGCCGAGAGCGTGACATTGCCGATTCTGTACGAGGCTTTGGCGGCATAGTCAAGGTCTTTCTGCCACACCTCCTGGTCGGCAGCTGCCGAGGAGTTGAACACCCCGGCCTCCAGGGTCAGGGGGAAAGACTCGGGATAATAGCCAAGCTGCACACCGATCTGGCGCACGTTTGCCATATCCTTGGCCATGAACGAGCGGTTGGCGAATATGTAGCCGCCGGGCCCACGGAACGCGTCCACGCCGAATGGCACCCTGAACCGGCCTGCCTGCACAGCGAACTCACTGGCGAATTTCCATCTCGCCCACGCATCAAGAAACTTCATCGACCCGCGGTCACACAAATCCATACGGAAATAGTAATCAAGGTCTTCCAGGATTTTACCTTCCAGCGACACACGAGCGTGGCGCACCTGGAACCGCTGACGGTAATCGGGCCACTCCCCTTCGTAACGACCGAGAAAGACTCCATGGACTTTCGGAATCCGGTCTATCTTCTCTACATCCGCCGCCCCTTCGGCAGGGGCGGAAAAGGCGCATAATGACGTAAAAGCGGCCAATGCGCCAATAACAAATTTTCTACACATAGCAAATAACAAACCGACTTGTGTCAGTGATAATACATCAATAGCGAAACGATAATGACAGCAGGGGGCAGGCACCCGTCAATGGGCCATACGCTGGCGGACAACCTCGTAAATCATAACACCGGCGGCCACAGAGACATTCAGCGACCCGATGTTGCCCCTCTGCGGGATGGCGGCGAGAGTGTCGGATATACGCAGGATTTCAGGAGATATGCCGATATCCTCAGCCCCCATCACGAGCCCAACAGGCCCGGTGTAATCACCGGCCGTATAATCGCGTGCCCCCTTCTCGGTGGCGGCCACAATCTGGTAGCCATTGTCTTTGAGGAAGCGCACAGCCGATAATATCGACTTCTCGCGGCAGACAGGGAGATAGTTGAGCGCGCCGGCCGAAGTCTTCATAGCATCGCCGTTGACACCGACCCCTCCCCTTTCGGGAATCACGATGGCGTCAACTCCCGCACACTCGCAGGTACGGGCAATCGCCCCGAAGTTGCGCACATCGGTCACCCCGTCGAGCAGCACGACAAACGGCATTTTCCCCTCCTCGTAAAGCTGCGGGACAATGTTGTCAAGTGAATGGTAGGTAACAGCCGAAAGGATGGCCAGCACCCCCTGATGGTTCTTGCGCGTCACGCGGTCGATGCGTTCGGCCGGAACCCTCTGCAACACGATTCCGTAGCGTCTCGCCACCTCAAAGAACTCCTTGGCCAGCTCTCCCGACAGGTCTTTCCTGACAAGCACCTTGTCGATGTCCTTACCGGCCTCGATGGCCTCAATGACGGCCCTCAGGCCGAAAATATATTCGTTTTTTTCAAGCATCGCTGTTAGTTTTTTCTCATTATGATGATTTCGCAACCGCTGTCACAGCCCGAGCAACGAGCGGGCATTGGCACGGGCGGCATCGTTGACAGCCGAGCCTGAAAGCATCACGGCCAATTCATCGACGCGTTCGTCATCGGTCAGCTCCCTGACACGGGTGACAGTGGATGTGTCAGTGTCCTCCTTGAAGACCTTGTAATGGGCGTTGCCCTGGGCGGCCACCTGTGGCAGATGGGTGATGGCCATAACCTGTATGTTGCGGGAAATCTCATGCATCATCTCACCCATCCGGTTGGCGACATCGCCCGACACCCCTGTGTCGACCTCATCGAAGATGATTGACGGCAGCTGCATCTTGTCAGCCACAATCGACTTTATCGAGAGCATCAGACGGGAAATCTCTCCCCCTGAGGCTGTGTTGCCAACCGGCATCGGCTGCTGGTTTTTGTTGAAGGCAAACAGGAACTCGATGAAATCTATTCCGGTGGCTGTCAGTTCGGTCTCCTTCACCGCCACCTCCACCTGGAGGTTCTTCATGCCAAGCGGCAACGCCCTTTCACGCAGAATCCTCGCGAACTCCACAGAGGTCTCTTTCCTGACGGCTGAAATCTCCCGCGCGAGATCGAGCGCCTCCTTCTTGGCCCTTTTGGCGGCCAGGGCGAGAGAGTGGAGCGACTGGTCTCCGAGGTCTATCCCGCGAAGTTTCTCCTCCATACCGTCGCGAATATCGATCAGGGCCTCCACGGAGTCGACCTTGTGGCGGCGTTCGAGATCGTAAATCTCATTGAGACGTTCCTCGACAGCCTCTATCTCCCTGGGGTCGGCCGACAGCTGCCGGTCTGCATCAGAGAAAGTCTGGTATATGTCCTGGCATTCCACCCTCAGCACCTGCAGCCTTTCGGTGATACCCTCAGTGCCCTCAAGCAGGTCTGTCAGAGAGTCGGCCTCATCCGAGGCAGTCTTGAGCAGGGAATCCACATTCTCGTCGCTGTCGCCAAGAGCATCAAGCAGCCGCCTGAGCGAGTCCTTGATGTCGGCCATGTTTATCAGCACCTCGCGTTCGCGTTCAAGGGTGTCCTGCTCGCCTGCCTCCAGGCGGGCATCGGCCAGTTGCTGGTACTGGTAACGCAGGTATTCCTCCTCATCACGGGCCTGCTCGATATTGCGGCGTGTCAGCTGGTAATGTTTAACAGCCTGGCGATAACGGCCATACACCTCGGCGAACTTCTTCAGCCGCTCGCCGTTGCCTGCGAGAGAGTCGATGACCCTCAGCTGGTAAGGGGGGGAGACCAACAGCAGATTCTGGTGCTGGGAGTGGATGTCGACAAGCTGCAGAGCAATTTCCTGGAGGACCGCCACCGTCACCGGTGTGTCATTGACAAAAGCACGCGAACGACCTCCGGGAGCTATCTCGCGCCTCAATATTATATGGTCGGCATCCCAGTCGATGTCGTTGTCTGTGCAGACAGTCTCAAGGGAGCCGTACCCTTTCACCGAGAAAGTGGCCTCGATGACCGACTTGACCTTCGGGTCGCGGACAGCCTTGGTATCGGCACGCCCGCCAAGCAGCAGCGAAAGCGCCCCGAGCATTATCGACTTTCCGGCCCCGGTCTCTCCGGTTATGATGTTGAAACCCGGATGAAACGCAATGTCGACCCGGTCGATCAGAGCGTAGTTTGATATGTGGAGATTCTCTATCATCGTGGCGTCACAGGGTTGTTTACTGTTCCTTGTTTGTCCCGGCCTTTATCATGTTTATCCGCTTCATCTCGGTGGGATAAATCGGGGTGAGTATCTCTACCACCTTGTCGCGCTCGGTCTGGGAGGCTTTGGTGTAGATGTTGACAAGCTCGTCAAGTTTGGCATCCTTGAACATCGAAAGGCCCACTGACATCCCGTCGACATCCATCACCGTTGTCAGCCCATCGAGCGAGTCGGTGATTTTGGCTCTCCCCTTGTCGGGAGAGAGGGCCATCTCGTCAAGCCCTAGACGGTGGTAATCGTAGAGCATGCGGCGCAGCACCGATGTCGACGGGTCGGTGAACGCCGACAGCACCGCCGATCTGTTGCGCTTGTCCTCAAACGCTTTCCAGCCGCTTTCGCCTGACGACTGGGCCATCTGCACTATCTGCGCCAGCTGGTCAAACATCGGCTGGCCGCCGTTGGGGGCGAAAGAGTCGCTGTCCAAGGCAATGAACAGGTAGGCGTAGAAATTCAGGATTGCCGTCAGCTGGCTCTCCATAGTGTTGAGGCTGAATGTCAGCGGTTCCCCCTCCTGATACTCGAATTCGATTTTGTTGTCCTTGAAATTCAGCAACGTCGTGGTGTAACTTGTGTTGTAGACCGGCCGCGAGACCTGCACCTGCAGGTCGCCCGCCATCTTGTTGTCGGTGTACTCTTTTATGGTGAAATACATCCGGCAGTCGATGCGCTCGTTGGTGGCAAACTGCAGGTTGGTGAAATGATTTTCATTCATATATTCCGTGACCGCCTCTTTCAATGTCTCAAAGACACTCTTGTTGGTGGTCTGCACCTGGTCGGTGTTGAACTCCACCTGGCAGTTCAGCTCCTGGGCACGGGCCATCGGACAGACAGCCGACAATACCACAATCAGCCACACGGCCAACGGCAGGATGCCACGCGAGGCGTGTCGGTCAGACGGATTATGTTTTGAAAAATGATGTCTCATCTGGGGATTGTTCTGGAAAGAGTATGGCCCGGAGGGGAGAAACGCCCCTGCGGACAGGATTTGATGACACCAAAGGGAGGTGTCAGACGCGGGTCTCCATCATGTCGGCCAGGTCGGCGGCCACTTCCCGTTTTGACTTGAGCGGGAACTCAGCCGGCGATTCTTCGCCACGGGTGAAGACCGTCACCTTGTTAGTATCGGTGGCAAACCCGGCGCCATTGTCGCGGAGCGAGTTCAGCACAATCATGTCAAGATTCTTGCGCTGCATCTTGTCAAGGGCATTGCATACCTCATTGTCGGTCTCAAGGGCGAAGCCGACCAACAACTGGCCCGGTTTCTTCATACCGCCGAGCAGACAGGCTATGTCGGGATTCTTCACCAGCTTTATTTCGGGGGGGAGGTTGCCCTCGCGTTTCATTTTTGTAGCGGAGGGGTTCGCCACTGTGTAGTCAGCGACGGCCGCACACATCACGGCGATGTCAGACGCGGGGAACAGCCCGAGACAGGCATCGGCCATCTCACGGCCCGACTCCACCTCAACCACCTTGACAGAAGGCTCGGCGGCCTTGACCGTCACTGGCCCGGAGACCACTGTGACTTCGGCTCCGCGCGAGGCAAGCTCGTCGGCGACGGCATAGGCCATCTTGCCGGTGGAGTAATTTGATATGTATCTCACCGGGTCTATCTTCTCGCGTGTGGGTCCGGCGGTAACCAGCACCTTTTTCCCGGCCAGTGGGGATGTAAGCTCCTTGTCCCTGAAATATGAGGCAAGCACATCGACGATTTTCTCAGGCTCCTCCATACGTCCCTTGCCCACAAGGTGGGAGGCAAGCTCCCCCTCGGCAGGTTCGATTATGATATTGCCGTAACCGCGCAGACGGCGCAGGTTCTCGGTGGTGGATGGATGGGCCATCATATCGAGATCCATCGCAGGGGCCACAAAGACCTTTGCCTTTGACGAGAGGTAGGTGGTGACAAGCATGTTGTCGGCCACACCGTTGGCCATCTTTCCGATGGTGCAGGCGGTGGCAGGGGCAATCACCATGGCGTCAGCCCACAGACCGAGGTCGACATGGCTGTGCCATTCGCCGCTGTTGGCGGTGAAGAATTCGCTCACCACCGGTTTGCCGCTCAGGACCGACAGCGTCACTGGAGTGATGAACTCCTTTGCCGAGGGGGTCATAACCACCTGCACTTCGGCTCCGGCCTTGACAAGCAGGCGCAGAAGCATGGCTGACTTGTAGGCGGCGATACCACCTGTTATGCCGAGAACGATATGTTTTCCTTCAAGATGTTTTTTCATGTCTGGCGTGAATCAGTGCTTCTGGGCGCGGAGCTTTATGGCCATGAAAGCGCGTTTTGTGTTGGAGGGGAAATCACCCTGCTGTATCCAGCTGAAATAGCCGGGATCGCGGCGCAGCACATCAGCCGCGAGCTGCCCCTTGTATTTGCCGAAATTTATCACCTCCCGGCGCTGGTCGTCATAAATCAGACGGCCCATCAGGTCGACATTCTTGTTCTGCGCCGAATAGTCAGACAGCAACGCGACATCGTTGGGGAGGTCGGAGTAATGGTCGAGCTGGGCCATCAGCACCTCATATGTGGCGCGGGTGTCGGCGTTGGCCGAGTGGGCGTCTTCAAGCTCCTTGCTGCAATAAAAACGGTAGGCCGCCGAGAGGGTGCGCTGCTCCTTCTTGTGGAAAATGGTCTGCACATCTATGAACCGGGCCGACGCGAAGTCGAAGTCAATGCCGGCGCGGGCAAACTCCTCTGCCAGCAGCGGTATGTCGAAACGGTTGGAGTTGAAGCCAGCCAGATCGCAGCCCGCGAAACTGTCGGCGAGCATCTGCGCTATTTCCCTGAAAGAAGGCTTGTCGGCGACATCTTCGTCGGTTATATGGTGGATAGCGGTCGCCTCGGCCGGGATAGGACACCCCGGGTTTACCCTTACGGTACGCTGCACGTCTGACCCGTCGGGCATCACTTTTATCATTGAGATCTCGACAATCCTGTCGCGCAGGATGTCGGTACCGGTTGTTTCCAGGTCGAAGAACATCACCGGTCTTTCGAGTTTCAGTTTCATTATCTTAGACCACACGCGCCCGAGACGTTTTGCGGAGTCAGGCGCGCGGTATTGGTTTTGGTTTTATTTAATCGGGATTGTCAGAAATCCTGGACGGTCATCGGCATGAGGATGATGACCAGGTCGGTGTTCTCGGCGTTCTCTTCGGGCACGAAGACTCCGGGACGCGAGGGATCGGCGAGCTTCATAAGGATGTTCTCGGTCGGGAGGGTGTTGAATATCTCGATGAGATATCCGGCGGAAAATCCGATGACGATGTCACGCCCGGTGTAGTCGCAAGGAACCTTCTCGACGGCGAAAGTGGAGTGGCTCGTGTCGTCCACCTTTATTTCAAGCAGGCCGTGGGTGAAGCGGAGCTTCATAAGCCCGTGGGCGGGGTCGGCGCATACGCTGACACGGCGCACAGCGGTGAGAATCGACTCGCGGTCGAATGTGGCCACATAGGGGTTGTCGGCCGGGATGACCCTCTCATACGGGGGGAAGTTGCCCTTTATGAGGCGGCACGACAGGGTAAGTTTCTCGGTGGTGAACGTGGCGGACTTGTCGGTCAGCACCACCTTCACATCCTCCTCCTTTGCCAGAAGTTGCTTGAGCAGCACTGCGGGCTTGAGGGGCAGTATAAGACGGCGCTCTATGCCGGGGGCTGCTGACTTGTTTTCATATTTGACAAGCTTGCGGGTGTCGGTGGCCACGAATATGATGCCGTCGGGCTTGACATCCCAGAGGATACCCATCAGCTGGGGGCGTATCTGGTCGGTAGCCACGGCGAAAATGGTGTTCTCGATTCCCGACATCAGCATCGACGAGGGGAGAAGCAACTCGGCGGGGACATCGCCGTCGGCGGCTGAAATCTCCGAGAGAGGGTCGCTGCTGACCGGGTACTGGTTGGCGTCGAGGGCCACCAGGTCGAATTTGCCGCCCGGGAAGTCAATCTGCATCGCCAGGGAGTCGAGGTCGACTGAAATCTCGACATCGACAGCCGGAAGCTCCTTGCCGATGTCACAGAGACGCTTGGCATTGGCCAGGAACCTGCCGCTCTCGTCGGCCTGGCCAATAGCCAGACGGGCGACCAGAGTGTTCTCGGTGTCGGAGGCCGTCACGGTCAGCAACTCCTTCTCGGCGTCAACTTCCAGGAGGAAATTGTCGAGAACCGTCAGGGTGTTTTTGGAATTAATGGTCTTGCTGACTCCCGAGAGAGTCGAGTACAAGGCCCGGCTGGATACAGTGAACTTCATTGTCGGTCTTGTATACTTTAGAAAATATCGTTAGCTATGGTTTAACACGCAAATTTACGAAATTTATCCCGGTTTTCCCAACATTACCCCGAAAAACTTCCACGGCTCTCACGGCTCTTTCATTTAAGATTCCGTCTCATTATCGAGAAATGTGTTATTTTATAGCGAGGGCAGTTCGGATGGAGAGAGCTCAACCTCTGATTTTCAAGAAAATAAGTGTGTTAAAAATTTGGTCAAGTGGTAGATTTTTAGTAACTTTATGGGTGAATATCAAACAGTTACGTTAAAAATGGAGCCACTTGACCAAAGCCTTTCGATTGACGCGCATAAGCTCAATCACACCGCAAAAGTAATAAATAAATTCGTTCCACAGGGCAGTATTCTGGAACGGCTGATGAATTTTGCCGCCTCAGTCCCTGATTTCCGTAGATGCGACAAAGGAAACATCCGGCATCGACTCAACGACATCATCATTCTGATGATACTCGGACGGACGTGCGGGTATGTCGGACGTTCCGATATAATAGCGTTCGGCAAATACAATCTTAATAAACTCCGTAAAATGGGGATGCTGAAGAATGGGATTCCTTCGGGGGCCACCCTTTGCCGGGTGGAGAACGGCATCGATGACCTGGCCATGGCGGACAGTATGCAGGCATTTGCCGAAAACTTCCATAACGAACTGTTTAAGGCATGTCGTGACAGGGAGATAGTCTGTGTGGACGGCAAGGCCGAGCGCGGCACCGTTCAGGAAAACGGGCGTAGCCCTGATGTCGTCTCGGCCTATTCGTTCAACACCGGCATAACAATAGCCACCGAAGCTTGTAAGGAAAAGAGCAACGAGATAAAGGCCGTACCGATACTTCTTGATAAAATAGATATCTCAGGAAAGATTGTCACAGCCGACGCCATGTCTATGCAGAAGGAGATTGTCGAGAAAATAAGAAAGAAAGGCGGAGACTTTCTGGTAGAACTCAAAGCCAACCAGCCGTCATTGCGATACGGCATTGAGGACAGGCTAGAGGAACACACACCGGCATATTCTTACACCGAAGGTCCCGAACTGGCCCACGGCAGGATAGAGACGAGAACCTACCGCGTATATGACGGACTGGACATTATCGCAGACAAGAAGAAATGGGGCGGAAACATGACAATCATAGAATATGAGTCATCCACAGTCAAAAAGTCTACGGGGGTGCACACTTCAGAAAAACGCTTGTACGTCAGCAGTATGCCCACGGATACTCCGCAGCCCGGCTCCATCGTGCGCAACCACTGGTCGATAGAATGCATGCACTGGGGGCTGGACCACAATCTTCAGCAGGACAATATAAAACGCAAGTCGGCAAGAGCCGCCCGAAACCTCGACACCATACAGAGAATCGTTTACTCGGTGTTCTCAATATGGAAAGGACTTCGCAAAAAACAATCGGATAAGAATAAAGGCATGGCCGAACTGATCAGGCATATCTCGATGAGCTTTACCCGACTAATGCGATTTTTAAGCCAAAAATGAAAACAAATAAGATTTCAACGAAGAAATAAACAGCTGAAATACAGACACAACAGATTACCCGCTTCGGGCTGAAGCGGGTAAGGGCAGGTATACGCTTTATTTTATCTTAAATGAAAAAGCCGTGGCGCGGGTGTTATGTCGGTGAATCAGACGGCGGTTATCAGATAACGCCCTGTTCCATCATTGCGTTTGCGACCTTCATAAAACCGGCGATGTTGGCACCCTTCATGTAGTTGAGGTAGCCGTCCTCCTGCATTCCATACATGAGGCACTGCTCGTGGATGGCGGCCATGATCTGATGGAGCTTGGCGTCAACCTCTTCGGCAGTCCACTGGAGATGCTCTGCGTCCTGGGTCATCTCAAGGCCTGAGCAGGCGACACCGCCTGCGTTGACAGCCTTGCCGGGAGCATAGTTCACGCGGTTCTCGATGAAGCAGTCGATAGCTTCGGGGGTGCAACCCATGTTGGAGACCTCTGCCACCAGCTTCACGCCGTTGGCAACCATCTGCTTGGCGTCCTCGCCGTTGACCTCGTTCTGGGTAGCGCAGGGAAGGGCGATATCGACCTTCTGCTCCCAAGGCTTCTTGCCGGGGAAGAATGTGGCGCTGGGATATTTCTCGGCGTAAGGAGCGACGATGTCGTTGCCAGAAGCGCGGAGCTCGAGCATGTATTCGATCTTTTCACCGCTGATACCGTCGGGATCATACACATAACCGTCGGGACCGGAGATGGTGACAACCTTGCCGCCAAGCTCGGTGGCCTTGATGGCCGCACCCCATGCGACGTTGCCGAAGCCGGAGATTGCGACAGTCTTGCCCTTGAGGTCTTCATTCTTAAGAGCCAGCATGTTCTGCACGAAGTAGAGGGCACCGAAACCGGTGGCTTCGGGACGCAGGCGCGAACCGCCGAAGTCGAAGCCCTTGCCGGTGAATGTGCCGGTGTGCTCGTTGACGAGCTTTTTGTACATTCCATACATATAGCCTACCTCGCGGCCACCAACGCCGATGTCACCGGCGGGAACGTCACGGTCGGGACCGAGGTTCTTCCAAAGGCCGAGGATAAACGCCTGGCAGAAGCGCATGATTTCACGGTCGCTCTTGCCACGGGGAGAGAAATCAGAACCGCCTTTCGCACCACCCATCGGGAGTGTGGTCAGAGCGTTCTTGAAAGTCTGCTCGAAACCGAGGAATTTCAGAATCGAAAGGTTGACAGACGCGTGGAAGCGGATACCACCCTTGTACGGGCCGATGGCGTTGTTGAACTGCACGCGGTAACCGATGTTGTTCTGCACGTCACCATTGTCGTCAAGCCAGGTAACACGGAATGTGACAATCTTGTCAGGCTCGACCATACGCTCGATGATTTTGTTGCGTTCAAACTCAGGATGCTGGTTGTAAACGTCAACTACTGACATAAGAACCTCGCGGACAGCCTGCAGGTACTCTTTCTCACCCGGATGCTTTGCCTCCAGGGCGTTCATGATATTGTTTATATCCATAACGTATGTATGAATTGGTTGAACTTTCAGTTTATTCCGTCAATATAACATTTTATGCTATATAGCATCTTTTTAAAGCAGACTTTAAGGTGATTGGCCGTTATCGACTAACACCACCGCAAATATAGCACTTAAAAATTGAATATAGCAAGAAAAATTTGAATTATTTTTTGCCTTTTTTCAGATACCGTTTTGCCATCCCGCAACGTTTTTCCATTATTTTGGCAAGATGTTTGCACTATTGTTTGTTATATTTGCAAAAACTTTACCCCCTGAATGAAAAAAGACCTCTTTGCCGATATTAAAGACAACGTGAAAAAATGTGTGTCGCAATCGCGTCTGCGCGAAGCGTTCAGCCTCGCCAGAACCCTGTCAGAAGGCAACATGGCATGGGAGATTTCAGACACCCTCGACGAGGCCGAGCAATCATACCGCAGATTGCTCTCTTACGCCGTGTCAGGCGCGGAAGACCCCGCCAGGGATGAGATGACAGCCGAAATCGGCGAGACCATCCTGACAATCACAGACAGGCTCGAACGCAACAACACCGCCAAGGAGGAGCCTACCTTGTATTACAACAATCTGCGTTACCTGCGTGCCAATCCGGCAGAGAACATACCCTCCCTGCTCGACAAATACCTGAAAGACTGCTCCGAAAAATCGCTGCTCGACCTGGTGGCTTCGGGCACACATTCCACCGGGTTCCACGCGGCGACATCCGAGAGGGAACTGCTTGAACGCAAGATATTCAACTTATTATGGATCACATTTCCCCTCTCAAGAGGTGATGCAGAGGCTATAGGCTCCACACTCGGGTCCAAGGTGCTGCCCGACCACGCCGTGGTGTTGTTCACCTGGGCCCTGGCGCTTGGCGGACTTGAATTTTACGACGCGCGCCGCCTTGAACTGCTCTGCAACCTCTACACCGGCGGAAGCCAGCAGGTGTCGGCAGTTGCCCTGATTGGGTTGCTGACAGTCATGCACAGGTGGCGCGACCGCCTGATGCCCCGCCGCCTGCGCGACCGTTTCGCCTCCGTCAGGGAGCTGCCGATATGGCTGCCAGACCTGAGGGCCGCATATATGGAGCTTACCCGCACCCGCGACACAGACCGCATATCGGCCAAGATTCGTGACGAGATAGTACCGGAGATGATGAAACTGCGGCCTGAGTTCGAGCGCAAGCTCTCCCCTTCCGAAACGGTTACCCCCGAAGATATGGAGGAGAACCCCGAATGGCAGGAGATGCTTGACAAGTCAGGGCTCGCCGACCGCCTGAAGGAGATGGGCGAAATCCAGGAGGAGGGTGGCGACATAATGATGGGCACTTTCTCCCATCTGAAGCAGTTTCCGTTCTTCAACGAGATTGCCAACTGGTTTGTGCCGTTCCATTGCGACCGCAGCGAGTTTGCCGACATCCCCGGCAACGGCGGCCTCAGCAAGATAGCCGGAATGTTTGAGCCGCTTCATTTCCTTTGCGACAGCGACAAATACTCCCTGCTGATGTCGCTGGCCCATGTGCCCGCAGCCCAGCGCGACATCGTGATGGGACAGCTCAACGCTCAGGCCGACCAGTTCAACGAACTGAGGGCCGCATCGCTCGACTTGCCGGCAGACAGCCGCCGCGACCTCATTCGGCGACAGGTTCAGAATTTCTACCGTTTCTTCAGGCTTTTCCGCCGCAAGGGTGAATTCTACAACCCGTTTGGCGAGGGGGTGAACCTCGTGGCTGTCCCGGCTCTGGTGGAGGATGTCAAGGAACCCGAACTGCTCACCCTGTTCGCTGAATTCTATTTCTCCCACCAATACTGGCAGGAGGCCCTGGATGTGTTTGAGATCATCGACTCAATCGCCGCCCCGTCCGCGGCCGTGTACCAGAAGATGGGCCACTGCCTGATGAAGCTCGGCCGCACTTCGGCGGCACTCTCGTGCTTCGAGAAAGCCGACATGCTCGACAACCGCAGCGCATGGACCCTGGGGCGTCTGGCAAAATGCCACGCGATGCTCGGCAACCACTCGTCGGCCTTGGCGGCATGTGAGCGCCTTGAAGAACTGCGCCCCGACCAGCCATCCAACTCCATGGCTATGGGCCGCGCCCATCTGGCCCTGGGACATCACACCGAGGCGGTCAACTCCTTCTACAAAGCCTTCTACCTTGACGAGGAGTCGGGCAAAGCGCTGCGGCCTCTCGCATGGAGCCTGCTGATGGACAAGCAGTTTGACCAGAGCCGGAAATACTACGAACGCGTACTGACCGACTTCGACCCCAAACCTGAGGATTTCCTCAACATGGGCCATCTCTCACTGGCCACAGGCCGCTTCGCAGAAGCGCAGAATTTCTACCGGCTTAGCATACTGTCGCGCCCACGTCCGGCAGGCAGTTCAGGCAACCCCGTCATAGACACCGCCAAAGCAGCAGTCAGCGGGGCCAACGCGTCGGGCGACGTGCCACGCGCATCGATTGAAAGTTTCATCGCCGACATGAAAGCCGACGCCCCCGCGCTGTCACACCTCGGAGTCGCCCCATCGTTGATTCCGCTCATCACCGATGCCCTCCTATACTCCCTGTCATAAGCTTTTCCGGCAGTCAACAGCAATGATGTCGGAAAAAAAACGTAAATTTGCAGCCTAATCCAAACTAAAACTGTATGGTAATTCAACGTTGGCAATCCGTGTGGTTGCTTGTGGCGGCAATCCTGGTTGCCCTGTTCTGTTTCCTCCCGATGGCCTATGTCAGCATGGAAGGCCCTGAGATCATGAATCCCGACTCTGTCACCTTCATGTATCCCTCAGACAACTGGGTGATGCTCATTGTCGGCCTGCTCGTCACAGCGCTGCTGATTATCAACATATTCTCGTTCAAGGACACCCGTCGGCAGAAGATGATGACAATCGTGGCAGTCATACTCATAGCCGTGCTTGCAGCATGTGCCTGCCTGATGGTCTACGGTTTCCAGGGCGAAGGCGCGAAGGCCGAATGGATGGGCAGCATCTTGCTTCTCGCCGGAGCCGTAGTTTTCGCGTTGCTGGCATACAGAGGAATCAGCCACGACGAGAAACTCCTCAAAGCCGCCGACCGTCTCCGCTGAGACCGGTCGCCACGCCTGTAACATTAACAGGCGCAGGATTGTTATACCACCGATGGACTTCAAACTCACATCCCAATACAAACCGACAGGCGACCAGCCGGAAGCCATCGCCGAACTTGTCAGGGGGGTCAACGACGGCCTCCCCGCCCAGGTGTTGCTTGGCGTGACCGGCTCGGGAAAGACATTCACTATGGCAAATGTCATACAGCAGGTGAAGCGTCCGACCCTCATACTCAGCCATAACAAGACCCTGGCCGCCCAGCTTTACAGCGAGTTCAAGCAGTTTTTCCCCGAGAACTCCGTGCAGTATTTCGTCTCGTATTACGATTATTACCAGCCGGAGGCATACATCCCCTCGGTCGACAAATACATCGAGAAAGACCTGTCAATCAACGATGAAATCGAGAAACTGCGTCTGGCCACAGTGTCGGCACTCCTGTCTGGGCGCCGCGATGTCGTAGTGATCAGCTCGGTCTCATGCCTTTTCGGCATGGGGAACCCCGAAGACTTCGACGCCAACGTCATCGAAATAAAGGAAGGACAGCGCATATCCCGCAACGCGTTCCTGCGCAGGCTCGCCGAGTCGCTTTACAGCCGCAACGAAATAGAGCTTAACCGAGGTAATTTCCGCGTCAAGGGAGACACGGTGGATATCCGCCTGGCCTATGAGGAGATAATCCTGCGCGTGATTTTCTTTGGGGATGAAATCGAGTCCATCGCCACCCTCCATCCCCTCGACAACACCCCCTTGGGCCGTCATGACCGTTTCCAGATTTACCCGGCCAACCTTTTCGTCACCTCCAAGGAGAGGCAGGCTTCGGCGTTGGCGCAGATGGAGCTTGACCTGGGCGAGCAGGTGGAGTTTTTCGACAAGGAAGCTAAACCGCTTGAGGCAAAACGTCTTTACGAGCGCACCACCTATGACATAGAGATGATACGCGAGGTGGGCCATTGCCCCGGCATCGAGAATTACAGCCGCTACTTCGACGGCCGCGAACCCGGCATGCGGCCATTCTGCCTCCTTGACTATTTCCCGAAAGACTACCTGACGATAATTGACGAGAGCCATGTGACGGTGCCGCAGATAAGGGCGATGTATGGCGGCGACCTTTCTCGCAAGCAGAATCTTGTCGACTACGGCTTCCGCCTGCAGTCGGCCCTCGACAACCGCCCGTTGCGGTTTGAGGAATTCGAGCGTCTGACCGGACAAATCATATATGTCAGCGCCACCCCGGCCGACTACGAGCTGGAGAAGAGCGAGGGTGTGGTGGTCGAGCAGGTTATCCGCCCGACCGGTCTGCTTGACCCGCTGATAGAGGTGGAACCCACGCTGCACCAGATCGACCATCTGCTCGAACAGATCGAGCTGCGCCGCGAACGTGGCGAGCGCGTCCTGGTCACGACCCTCACCAAACGCATGGCCGAGGAGCTGAACGACTATTTCCTGAAACTTAAAATAAAGACAGCCTACATCCACTCGGATGTAGACACCCTCGACCGCATAAAAATTCTCGACGACCTGCGGGCCGGAGTCTATGATGTGCTCATCGGCGTGAACCTCCTCAGAGAGGGTCTCGACCTGCCGGAGGTGTCGTTGGTCGCCATCATCGACGCAGACAAGGAGGGCTTCCTCCGCTCCCACCGCTCGCTGACCCAGACCGTCGGACGAGCCGCCCGAAACCTCAACGGCATGGTCATTATGTATGCCGACAAGATAACCGACTCGATGAAACTCACCATCGAGGAGACACGCCGCCGACGCGAGAAGCAGATGGCCTACAACGAGGCTCACGGCATCATCCCGCAGGCCATCGTCAAGGCCAGGTCGGCACTGGTGGGCCTCGACACGGAGGATCTTGCCCCGGCGGCCAACCCGCAGCGGGCCGGAGATCGCCGTCGTTCGGCCGCGGCTCAGGCAGCGAAAGTCATCCCGTACGCGGAGGAATACACCTCGACTACAGACATCGCCGCCGACCCGGTCATCCCATATATGAGCAAAGGAGAAATCCAGCGCTACATCACCCGCATGCGTACCGATATGATGCAGGCCGCCAAAAACATGGAGTTCATGGAAGCCGCCCGCCTGCGCGATGAAATCCTGAAAATGGAGAAACTGGCCGCCTCGATGGCGTGACAAGCCCCTGCCGGCAACCAACACTCTGTGAAATATGCCTAAAAAAATCCGACATACATCCGAAAAAGGTTTTTCGGGCAGACACTCAGCTCCCGGACACAGCAACAATCCCCGTGGCAACAACGTCCCGGCCAACCACACCACGCCTCGGAAGGAACAACCCCGCAGCGAACAGCCCAAAAAAGAGCAGCCTCGTCACTGCGGCGGCTCCATAATCGAATATCCCCGCCGCCCTGTCACCGACTGGCTTCCCACCTCCGTCAAGGAGATGAAAGCCCACGGCTGGGAGGAGGTGGACATCGTCCTTTTCTCCGGAGACGCTTATGTCGACCACCCCTCATTCGGCGCGGCGGTGCTTGGCCGCCTGCTTGTCGAGGCAGGGGGATACAAAGTGGCCATCGTGCCGCAACCCAACTGGCAGGATGATCTCCGCGACTTCAAGAAGTTCGGCAAGCCGAGGCTCTTTTTCGGAGTTTCGGCCGGAGCGATGGACTCTATGGTCAACCACTACACCGCCGCGCGCCGTCGCCGCAGCGATGACGCGTACACCCCTGACGGCCGCCACGGTATGCGCCCCGACTATCCGACTATCGTCTACTCAAGGATTTTGCGCGACCTATATCCCGATGTGCCTGTGATTGCCGGAGGCATAGAGGCCTCGCTCCGCCGCCTGTCACATTATGATTACTGGGAAGACCGCCTCCGGCCGTCGATTCTTGTCGAAGCCCCGGCCGACATGATAATCTACGGCATGGGGGAGCTGCCCATACTTGAGCTTGCCCGGAGGCTTGACGCCGGAGAGAAAATTTCCGAAATACGCGACATACCGCAGACCGTCATCTTCGAGTCCCCTGAGAGGATGCGGGAAATCATTGAGGAGGCTACTGCGGAGGAGAGCCTGCGACAGGAACACATAGTCCTCAACTCATGGCCCGACTGCCTGCGCGACAAGAAGGCCCAGGCGGCCAATTTCAAGCACATCGAGCAGCAAAGCAACCGTTTCACTGGGGCGACCTTGTGGCAACAGATTGACAACAGGCGCGTGGTCAGGGTCAATCCCATGTACCCGCCGATGACAACACAGCAGATTGACCGTTCGTTTGACCTCAACTACACCCGTCTGCCCCATCCACGCTATCTCGGCAAGAGGATTCCGGCATTCGATATGATACGGTTCTCGGTCAATCTCCACCGCGGATGCTTCGGAGGATGCGCGTTCTGCACCATCTCGGCCCATCAGGGGAAGTTCATCGCCTCCCGCTCGAAAGAGTCAATCCTGCGCGAGGCCAGACAGGTGACCCAGATGCCGGGCTTCAAGGGTTATATCTCAGACCTCGGAGGCCCCTCGGCAAACATGTATTCGATGGGTGGGCGCGACAAAAACATATGCGCCAA
Organism: Bacteroidales bacterium; assembly: GCA_910575615.1. GTDB lineage: Bacteria > Bacteroidota > Bacteroidia > Bacteroidales > Muribaculaceae > UBA7173. The sequence continues at coordinate 144,300 of CAJTEX010000005.1, forward strand.
ATGCCTCAGGCCAAGCTGCCTCCATCCTAAGCCATGTCCCAACCTCGACAACGACCACCGTCCGTTGCTCGACATATACCACTCCGTCGACGCGCTGCCTGGAGTCAAGAAATCATTTGTCGGCAGCGGTGTGAGATATGACCTGTCGATGCACAAGACCGGACGAAGCGATGTCGACGCGGCCTCACGCCGCTACAACGAGGAGCTGATAACCGACCATGTCAGCGGCCGTCTGAAAGTAGCTCCCGAACACACCGAGGATGGGGTGCTTGACATCATGCGCAAGCCGTCATTCAGCAAGTTCGAGGAGTTCAAACGCCTGTTTGACACCGTCAACAAACGCCACGACCTGCGTCAGCAGCTTATCCCCTACTTCATTTCTTCCCATCCGGGATGCCATGAAATCGACATGGCCCAGCTGGCGGTCAAGACCAAGCGGCTCGACTTCCACTTGGAGCAGGTGCAGGATTTCACCCCCACCCCAATGACTGTGGCCACTGAAATCTACTACACCGGCTATCATCCCTACACGCTTGAGAAGGTGTTCATTCCGGTGACACAAGAGGAGAAACTCGCCCAGCGCCAGTATTTTTTCTGGTATGACCGCACCTACCGCGCATCAATCACCGCGTCGCTCAACCGCCTGCACCGCCCCGACATCCTGCGCGCCCTGTTCTCGCGCTGAGGCCCCGACCTGCCCACGGCTTTCAATTTCGCGCCTCGTGGTAGTCATCCTCGGTGTTGACATTCCAGACGGGTGACTTGTCGACCGCCGGATTACCCGACAGGATGGCATCAACCGCCGCCATAGCGGTGAGCATCGAATGGTCCATATTGTTGTAACGGTGCTGACCGTTGCGGCCAATGCAATAGAGGTTCTCGATTCTGTCAAGGAACGCCCTGATTGCCGGCAACTCCGAGTAAGAGCCGTAATATGCCGGATACGCTTTCCTGACACGTATGCGGACAGCATCCTCCACATCCTCCCGGTCAATGATGCCTATTTTTTCAAGTTCGGAGACAGCCATCCTGATGAAATCCTTGTCGGGCATCTCCCACATCTCATCCCCTTCGGCACAGAAATATTCCAGGCCAATCCACATCTTCCCTTCGTAATCAGCCACCATATATGGCGACCAGTTGTTGAAGACCTGGACGCGGCCCAGCCTGACATCCCTCTCCTGCACATATATCCAGGTGTCGGGAATCCGGTCTTTGTATGACGGGATGGCGGTCTCATTGCGCAGTTTCAGCTTGTCGACAAGCAGCCCCACGGTGATGAAGTCGCGATATGGCAGAGAAGCCGCCGCACGTCTCACCTCATCCGGGACATCAATCCCATCAATGGAGGCGACAAGATCCTTAAGCGGCATTGATGACAAAAACACATCACACTCGACCCTGTCTCGGCGGCCATCGGGAGACTCCACAGTCACAGCCACGACCCGGTTGCCCTCCACATGGACTTTGCTGACGCGGCTCTCCATCCTTACTGCTCCCCCTTTCCCTTTGATTTCTTCCGCAACGCACTCCCACAGCTGCCCTGGCCCAAATTTGGGATAGATGAATTCCTCTATCAGCGAGGTCTCCACCTTGCGTCCATCCTTGCGGTTGAGTTTGCTGGAAATCATATCCTTTATCACCCCCGACAAAGACAGCCCCTTGACCCTCTGCGCGCCCCATTCGGCACCCAGGGCCGAAGGATGTTTTCCCCAGACCTTTTCGGTGTAATCCTCGAAAAACATCGAGTACAACCTTTTGCCGAACCGGTTGATGTAAAAATCCTCCAGCGATACCTCGGGTCGTTTGACCAAAGTGGATTTCAGGTAGCTTAGCCCGGCCCGGAAAGTCTTAGACAGGCCAAGATTGCGGATAGTCTGCAGGCTCATTCTGACCGGATAGTCAAAGAAACGCCTGAGATAATAGATGCGGCTGACACGCCTACGGCGCATCATGGCCCTGTCGGTCTTTTCAGGGTCGGCCTCAAGCGGCATGACCCGGTTCCACCAGGCCATCACCCTGTCGCTCTTGCTGAAAAAGCGATGGCCTCCGATGTCGATACGGTTGCCCTTGTAGATTTCGGTACGTGATATGCCACCGATTTTGTCGGACTCCTCGAAAACCACCGGCGACAGGCCACCGTCTACCGCAAGCTCGTATGCCGCAGTGAGCCCCGCAGGACCGCCGCCGGCAATAACTGCCACCGGCCGTGAATCACACCTGTCTTTGTTGTCCTGGCAATCTTTCATTCCGCAAAACTACTAATTTTTTTCCAATCAGGCGGCATTCAGGCCTTGGCAAATCTGACGACGAAACGAGTCAGGCCATCATCGGCAGATGTGGACAATGAAAACCGGGCGCCATGGGCTGTCAGCACCTCGCGGATGAGCATCAGACCTATCCCCTGGCCGTGGGGTTTGTCGGTGAAAAACGGGGTGAATATCCTCGATGCCTTTTCCGGCGGGATGCCCGCACCGTTGTCTGTGACAGTCAGCAGGTTGTCATCCACAGCGATGGTGATTTTACCCGGACTGCCAGCAAGCAATATGCTCTCGGCTGAGTTCTTGACAACATTAACCAACACCTGCACAAGCAGTTCGGGGTCTCCCATCACCTCGCAGGGGCCCTTGTCAATCCCCTCAAACTTCATCGCCACCCCTTTCGGCACCCCAAGTGACTCCAGGAAGCGACGTTCTGAGGCCACAAGCGCGGCCAGATCTATCCGGCGCAGCTTCGGAGCCGGGAGCTTCACCACTTCGGCAAACCTCGCGGTGAAAGCAGACAGCTCGCCGCTGCGCTGCCAGCAGGCCCTCAGCACCTCCTGGATCTCCTTGTCATCAATCTCAGGAAGCGCAGTCGACAGCGCCGACGAGAATCCGGCCATCGTGTTGTTCACCTCATGGGCCATAACCCTTATCACCTTTTCGTAGGCGCCACGCTCAGCCGCCGCAACCGACCCTGAGATATCCTCGGCCAGATAAAACCTGTGTTCCACACCTCGGTCGATGAAACTACGGCATGAGCAACGTATGACCATGCCGGAGGAAGTGCGGTAATCGTGGGACTCCCCTATCCGCAGGTCACGCAGGTCTGAGGGTGACAGTCCAAGCTCGACGGCAGCGGGATTCCTGACCACTTCATGTCCGTCAAAATCAAGTATCACCACACCTATAGGAGCTGATTCAATAAGCAGGTTGAGGAAATGAGTGCGCTCTTCATACCGAATCCTCTGTTGCTTGAGTCTTAGCAACATCTCGTTGAAGATATTCGCGATTTTGTCGACGTCAGGCTGGCCTACCTCGCGCAGCGAGCTGTTCCAGTCTTGAGCGCGCAACATGTCGAGGCCTCCCGAAAGGGTGTCTATGGGCCTCAGCACTTTCCTGTAAAACAACCACAGAAGCACGCAACCGGCAATCGCGAGGATTTCAAACAGGTAGAACCATGTCTCCCCGAGACGGGAACTCGTGAAATAAAACAGCAGTCCCCATGGGAGCAACTGCATTACCGCGAGTATGACAAAAAGATACCTGAGCCTCATCGCAGACCGAATTTTTCCATTTTGCGGTACAGGCTCTGGCGAGTCAGGCCAAGCTCGGCGGCCGCCTTGGAGATATTGCCGTCATGGCGGTTGACGGCCTCAACAATCCTGGCCCGCTCTATCTCCTCGAGTGTGCCACCCGACATTGATGTCGAAGCCTCGCTCCCCGGAGTCGGCATTCCCATCGCGGCGCAGTTGGCAAAATCGTCTGCTGTCAGGAAATCCTTGCCGGAGATGAGCATCGTGCGTTCCACCTGGTTTTTCAGTTCGCGTATGTTGCCCGGCCATGGCCGTCCCATAAGCCACGCCTCAGCGTCAGATGACAGGCGCGGCACCTCCATCCCGTGTGTCTCCGCTCCTTTCACCAAGAAATGGCGGGCAAGCGCGGGAATATCCCCGGCACGCTGACGCAACGGCGGCAACTCGATGTTGACCAGGCTTATGCGATAAAACAAATCCTCGCGGAACTCCTTGGCTGCCACCATCCGCGGCAGGTCGGCGTTGGTGGCGCAGACTATCCTGACATCCACCGATTTTGTCTCGCTCGAACCCAGCGGCTCGAATTTCTGCTCCTGCAGGACACGCAGCAGCTTTACCTGCGAACCGGAATCAAGCTCGCCTATCTCATCCAGGAAAATCGTGCCACCGTCAGCGGCCTCGAATCGTCCGACACGGTCGGCTATAGCGTCAGTGAACGCCCCACGCTTATGGCCGAACATCTCGCTCTCGAAAAGGGAGGATGACATGCCGCCGAGGTTGACTTTGACAAACGGATGTCCGTAACGCCGGCTGTTGCGGTGCAGGGCTTCGGCGATAAGCTCCTTGCCGGTACCGCTCTCGCCGGTAATCAGCACCGGGGCGTTGGTGGGGGCCACTTTTGCCACTGTCTGCAACACAGCCTCCAGCCTCGAATCCTGACCAATGATGAAGTCGCGCACAAGGCCACTGCCAGAATCGGCAGGGCGCTGCATGTCAATGGCCACACCTATGCGCTCAAGCAACCGGCGGTTGTCCCACGGTTTGGTGATGAAATCAAACGCCCCGGCCCTCATCCCCTCCACGGCGAGTTCGATAGAGCCCCAGGCGGTCATAAGTATCACCGGCACTGACGGATGAAACACCTTTATCTGCCTGAGAAGCGTCAGGCCCTCCTCCCCGGAGGTGAACCGGGAAAAATTCATGTCAAGCAGTACCAGCGAGGGGGCTTTGGCCCTCACCTGCTCCATCGCCTCGGCCGGGGAGGCGGCAAACCTGGTGGCATATCCGGCCCTGCGAGTCAGCAACGCGAGGGAGGAGCGGATTGCGGCATCATCGTCAACTATCAGAATCATAACACAAAAGTAACAGTTTCCCGCCGACCGGCCAACATTTTCACGATTTTACTGAAATCACATTTTCAAAATCCGCCTCTATCGGCATTCCTTCCTTGAAATCCCATAGGGTAAGGCTGCGCAGCTGATAGTAGAAATACCAATACATATACAATTCGTTGAGATACTTCAGCCGGGCTGCGTCTTTTTTTTCCTGGGAATTGTTGAGGTCGAGGGCCGACAGACGTCCGATCATGAAGGTCTCCACCGAGCTGTCATAACGCCGGGTGGCAATCTCATCGGCGCGCCTGGCCATCCCGAGTTGCGACTGCTGATTGTTGAACCGTTCCACCAGCACGAAAAGATTCTGGCAGAAATCGGCCCTCTCCTTCCTCAACGTGCTTTCAGTCAACATCCGCTGGCTGCGGGCGGTCTCCACTTTGCCTTTGCGTTTTCCCCAGTCGACAAGAGGTATCGACACCCCCACCTCAACAATCTGATTGTCGCGCAGGTTGCGGTATGTCGCTCCGAGATTGCTGTCGGTGCCGGTGAAACCTACCTGGGCGAACAGGTTGATCTGGCGCATCTCACCCTTGGCTTTCGCCACCTCGTAATCCGCCTCAAGCTGGCGGCGACGTATGTTAAGCGCAAGCGGGTTGTTGGCCAGGGCAAGCTCAAGGGCGTTGTCGTAATCGACTTTCCCGGCCTCTCCGTATTCAGGCGTCACCGGCACAAGCTCATCCGTCTCAGGCAGGTCAAGAAACGACCTGAGCTGGAACATCGCGCTTTTGACCGCGCTCTCACCCTCCATGTATTCCGACCGCGAGTTTATGAGGTTAAGCTCTATCTGCAAGAGGTCATTGCCGCTGATGCGCCCCATCTCGCGCTGCACTTTTGCCGCCTCATACATCTTCTCGGCGTTGGCCACATTCTGGGCGGCATTGGCAAGTGTCTCACGCGCCGTGAGCAATGTGAAGAAATATCTTATCGCAGTCATCGCGACCTCCTCGGTGGCCATTACATATGTGGCCTTCGCCTCACGGTATCTGACAGGCTCTATCCTGCGATCCCACTTCACGTCGTTAACCCCGAACAGCGGCTGGTTGAATTTCAAGGCCACCGGCACCGACATGTAGAGGTTGCCTGTCTCTCCCGACAACTGCCTGATGAAATCGAGCGACGAGGTCAGCGACAAAGTGCCGCCGGTCAGCCACACCCTCTGCTCCACATTAAGGCTGCCCTGGAGCTGCAGGTTGTCATCGCGCAGGAATGTATAAGAACCATCGGAATTCTGCCATGGATTGTACCGTTTGTTGTAAGATGGTATCGTGCCCGAGAATGTGACCTCAGGCAGCAGCTTGGCCCGGTAAGTGCGGTATTCCCAATAGGCCGACCTCAGGGAGTTGGCGGCCACCTCGGCGTCGACGCTCCTCTCGCGGGCCAGAGCTATCGTTTCGGCGAGGGTGACTGGCCTTTCGCAATGTACTCCCGCCACAGCAGACCACACGGCCATGAACAGCACGGCAATCCGCGACAACACGTATCTGTTTTTTCTTGTCATAACCTCTTATTCCCTGCTTCTTATAGCCTCTACAATCTGGACACCGCTCACCGCCACCGCCGGAATCAGCGTCCCGACAATGACACACACCGCTATCAGCCCGTAGACAATCAATGACACTACCATATAATGCTCTCCAAAACACCCTATCCAGTTGTCAACCACATTCTGCTCAAGATTCACCTTGTCGCCAAAGGCCAACCCGTTGTGAATCGCATATTGCCAGTAGAGCAGAAAACCGATGAGACAACCGGTGGTCGCCAGCAACAGATTCTCCGCCAACAGCATTCTCACCAGCGAGCCACGCGCTGCTCCATATGTCTTCATGCGGTTGAATTCGGGATATATCGGCGCGACCTTGACATAATAGATGAGCGCGAACAAAGTGGTGGTGGCGATGGCCAAGGCTGTCCCACAGATATATATCGCGGAAAACAGCCTGTTGGCCAACATCATGCGCCACGCCTGCTTGATATAGATGGATAGTCTCATAATATCTGACGAGGGAGTTTTTTGTTGGACGGATGGGAGAAGGGATGGGAATCACAATACCAGATGCCCGTCGAAGAGATGGATGACACGGTCTGTGTCTCGGGCCTGGGCTTCGTTGTGTGTCACCATGATTATGGTTTTCCCTTCATTGTTCAGGCCATGGAGAAGCTGCATCACCTCCTCGCTCATCTTAGAGTCGAGGTTGCCGGTAGGTTCGTCGGCAAGGATGATGGATGGGTTGCCGACGATGGCGCGGGCGATGGCCACACGCTGTGCCTGTCCGCCGGAAAGCTGAGCTGGAAAATGGGTGGTGCGGTGTGAAAGGCCGACCTTCTCGAGTGCCTCGCGGGCAAGTTTGCGGCGGTCGCCGGCACCCTTGCGGTAAGTGAGCGGCACCATCACGTTGTCTATCACGTTGAGTGTCGGAATCAGGTGGAAACTCTGGAAGACGAAGCCGAGGTTCTCGTTGCGGAACCTGGCCATCTCGCGGTCGCGCAGGCCTGAGAGTTCTTTTCCAAAAAGACGTATATCACCAGAGGTAGCCCGGTCGAGCAGTCCGATGATGTTGAGCAGGGTTGACTTGCCGCATCCCGATGGCCCCATTATCGAGAGGAATTCACCCTTGTTGACTTCGAGGTTGATTCCTTCGAGCGCCTGGGTCTCGATGGTCTTGGTTGTGTAGACTTTGCTGATGTCTGAGAGTTTGATGACGGTTTCCATATGCTGAGTTGTTTTTGTTTTGCGTTTATTGTTGTTGTCAAAAGTTCAGGTTGTCACTCCTTGCTGCGTAAGGTGTCGACTATGTCGACGCGGCTGACACTCATCGCCGGAATCAATGTCCCGACAATCACACAGAGTATTATCAACAGGTAGACTATGGCGGAGACGATGATGAAATGCTGGCCGAAATGTATGATCCAGTTGTCTACCACGTTGAAGGCCCCATTGTTGACATATCCCTCCTCAAGGCCATTGCGCATAGCGTATTGCCAATAGAGCAGAAATCCGGTCACACAGGCTATCGACGCCAGGATGATGTTTTCACCGAGCATCATGCCGACGATTGAGCCGCGACCCGCACCGAACGCCCGGCGTATCCCCATCTCGGCGATGCGCTTGCGTGTCTGGAGCCAGAATGTCCCGACCACACCGAGTACAAGGTTGACGAGGAAGAATCCGGCAAGTATGTAGCGGAGCATCAGCTGGTTGGGTATCCCAAGCGACTTGCTGGTGTCTTCCAGGAAATCGTCGTAGGTCTCTATCGTGCGGAGGTAGAAATTGCCGGTAACCAGTTCTTTGCTCCCCCAGGCATACAGCTCTTCACACTTCTCCTCAATCCGGTCTGAATCAGCCAATCGGATGACAGCCTTGAATGTGCGTTGGGGTTCATCGTCGAAAATGTGGTCGCCGCAATAGAAAATCGCGCAGTATGAACGGTAAGGGAGCTGGTGGCGTATACCCTCCACAACACCTGCCACTGTCGTGAACCGCTCCTCGCCATCTCTCGACGAACGCACGAATTTCTTACCGACAGCGTTCTCGCCGGGCCAGTAAAGTTCGCCCAACTCACGGGTGATGATCACCTTGTCAGGCGCTGAGGCGTCGGTTTCAGAAAGTTCCTCGACCGACGGGGAGCCTTCTGAAGACTTTATCCCGAGGGTCTGGAAATAGTCGGTGCCACGATGGTAATAGAACACGCTGACCATCCCGACCACCGTATCCACCGCCTCATTGCCACATCTGGGGGAGTCCAATGTGTTTGCCGTGTTGCCCGGCAGGCCGAACCCCTTGTCAATGGTCACCGACTCCACCCCGGGATAGTTGCGGAGCTTCATCAACACGGTCTCGACATCGGCTGAGTTGACGTCGAGCGAGTCGCGCGCGGGGTCGAATCCGGGCGCGTCAGGGTCGAGATGGGCAATCTCGGCTATTACCAGCCTGTCGTTGTCGTATCCTGTAGGCAGCGAGGCGTCTGAGATGGCAACAGCCACCGGATCGGCGATTATCCAGGTCAGGACAGAGATTATGACCAGTTCGACGAATATCCAGACAATGGAACGTCTGTTGTTCCAGAGATTTTTTATTTTTGACATTGCTTGTGGAATGGTTGTGGTTGATTATTTTAGACAGTCTGTTATCTGCTTGCGGATTGACACCCAGGCCGGGACAAGGGCCGAAAGGAGGTTGAGGATGACACAGAGCATGAATGCCATGGCAAACACCGCCGGGGCGAAGAGTATGCCGGAGGTCAGCGCAGAGGATGTAGCCGTCGCGTCGACATCTTCATTGAGCAGCGTCAGCAAGGAGCCGGATGTCGCCCATAGGCTGAGCCACACTATCAAAAGGCCCACAATGCCGCCGACAACGGTAAGCATCAGGTTCTCCCACAGCACCTGTCCGAGGAGCTTCGGCCTGGTGGCTCCGAACGAGCGTCTGACTCCAAGCTCCGACGAACGCATGTCCATACGGCTCGATATCAGTCCGCTGAGGTTGAGCGCGGGGACGAGCAGCAAGACAAGCAACACCAGCAGGTTCTGGCGCGCCACGGCTTTCCAGCTTACCCCGTCATCATCCCTTTCGGGGCTTATTGCCCAGGAAAGATGAGACTTCGGGAAGTCGAAGAAATCGACCACACAACGGGTCTGGGAACTGTTGAATTTCCGGGCAATCTCGTCGATTTCCTCACGCAACGCGTCGCCGTCGGTAGCGGTCATCGTCACGACCATATTGCCGACAAAGACGTCGCGGTCGAGGGAGTACCTGTAATCAGTTGTGTACGGGACTATGACATCGGCATATGAGTGAGACATCAGCGAGCTGCCTGACTCTACCACACCGGTCACAAGAAAATCCTTGTGGTTGATTTTTATTGTCTTGCCCACGACTCCGGTCTCAGAGCCGAACAGCCGGCGCGCCGTGATGTCGTTGACCACGGCAACAAGCCGTCCGGTCTGCAGGTCCTCCTCGGTGAAAGCTTTACCCTCGATGAAGCGGTAAGGGTAAATGTCAAAGAAGGCCGGGTCGGTCTTGCGGGTGCAGACCTTTATATCCTGAAGCGTCTCGGGATGCTGGGCATACTCGCGCTGCTCCCACTCGTCGAAAGTGGCTGAGACATGTGAGGCGTTATGCAGCTTGTAGAGGTGGTCTCTGACCAGGTCGTAACCCAGGCGGCTCTGCATCATGCGCCCCTCCTCGGGGATGGAATTCTCCACGCTGCGGAAATAATATGTCTCCATCCGGTTTGTCTCGGGATATATCGGCGCTATCTTTACGTAATATATAACCGCGAAAAGTGTGGTCGTGGCGATGGCCAGGGCCGTCCCGCTTATGTATATCGCGGAAAACAGCTTATTGGCGAGCATCATCCGCCACGCTTGTCTGAAATAGGTCGTTACTGACATCTTGTATGATTGGTTTGTATTGATTGGGTTGTCGTTGGGTTATCATTTGCGCAGGTTGACACGCTTGGCGTTGCCGAAACCTGCGGTCGAGGAGGCCACCACCTCGTCGCCTGGCTGTATGCCGCTGACCACCTCTATGTAATCATATCCGGCACTGCCAAGCCTGACGGTGCGGCGTTCGAGATGAGACGCTCCCCGGGGCCTTACATATAATGTGTAGTTGTTGGGCCCGGTGTAAAACGACAGGTTGGGAATCCTGACCACATCCTCTTTCATCCCGTTGGAAATCTTTATGTCGGTCTTCACTCCCGGGCGAAGTTCTTTGAGGCTGTCGTTGTCGAGGGTCACTTTTACATCCACCATGCCGTTGACGGCTGTGGGGGCAACTGAGCTTACAAACCCTTCGGTATGGTTGCGGCCGAATGTGACATGCGCCCGGCTGCCGGCCCTCACCTCCTGGGCACTGCTCTCGGTGATTGTCGCGTCAATCCGGTAATGCCCAAGGTCGGCTATGACCGCCACCTGCTGGCCCTGGCTGACGGTGGTACCGAGGCGGTCTGAGATGGAGGTCACTGTGGCCCGTCGCGGCGAACGAATTTCCGCGTCGGCCAGTATACGGCTCGTCTGAGCGAGGTTGTTTTCCTTGATTGATATTTCCAGGAGCTTCGCCTCATCCTCGGCACGCAGCATGCGCTCCTCGTTGACGAGCTGGGCACGCAGCTGCTCAAGTTCAAGACGCTGGGTGCGCAGGGCAAATTCCGCCTCACGCACGCGGTCGGTGGTGCCACTGCCTATGCTGTCGAGATAACGCTCGTTGGAAAGCTCCACCTCCTGGCGGCGCAGTTTCATGTCGGCCACCTTTATTTGCATCCTGAGGTCGGAAAGGCGTGTGCGGTGCGAAGCCTGCAGCCGTTGATGGTCGAGCCGCATCATGGCGAGTTCATCGCGCTCGGCGGCCTCGCGTGTGGAAGCTTCCCCAAGGTCAAGTTTCAGCAAGGGGGTCCCGGCCTCGACGATGTCTCCGCTGTGATGATAAACCTCAAGGATGCGCGAGTTGACAGGCGACACAATCACCTCCTCGAAGGCGGCCACTATAGTGCCGTTGCCATTGACAGCCGCGTCAATGTCTCCCCTGTCTGCGGATGAGAGTCGTATGTCGGCGAGCCTGACACTCTCCTCGCTGAGGGAGCCAATGAATATCACGCTCCCGGCCGCCAGCGCGGCAATCACTCCCCCAAGGAGGAATCGCCTGCGCCGGCGCTGCTTCAGCATCTGTTTTGGAATCTCTCTGTCCATTTATGAATCTTTAGTGTATTTCAAATTATTTGTATTTCAGTCGCCTCTATTATGCTCAAAGACCGTGCCAAAATATATAATCCACTAATTTACAGAATTTTATCTATTATACTTCCTGTCCGAAAACGGACAATCGAGCCGTTTTCCGTACAATTACACTGTCCGCTGTTGTCCGCGCCCGACAAAAATTTGCATATTCCGTTGATAATTCGTAACTTTGCAGTCCGATTGCTATCCAAATCTCGTTTTGGCCATAGTTGCAGCCCTCCTTTGGCCGGGAAGACTGCGGCGAAAGGTCACGTTAATTATTTATTAATCAATCTTTAAGAAGTGGATACTTTAAGTTACAAGACCCTTACCCCCAATGCCGAGAGCATCCAGAAGGAATGGATCATCGTCGACGCTACCGACCAGGTCCTCGGACGACTCTGCTCTAAGGTGGCCAAGATCCTCCGCGGCAAAAACAAGCCCAGCTACTCCCCCAACGTGGCTTGCGGCGACAATGTGATCATCATCAACGCCGACAAAGTCGTTCTGACCGGCAACAAGATGACAGAGAAGATTTACTACCACTACACCGGTTACCCCGGCGGACAGCGCATGGAGACCCCTGAAGTGCTGATGAAGAAATCCTTCAACAAGCACCTCAAGCCGGGCATGCACCCCCTCTACCTCCGCGTTGTCAAGGGTATGCTCCCCAAAAACCGTCTCGGACGTCAGCTTCTCAAGAACCTCCACGTCTACAACGGTCCCAACCATCCCCACGAGGCCCAGAACCCCAAGGTGATTGACATCAACACTATCAAGTAACATTTGCCAACCTAAACAGAACCCGAAACCTCTATGGAATCAGTTAATGCAGTAGGCCGCCGTAAAGCCGCCATCGCCCGCGTTATTGTCAAGGAAGGCAACGGCGCAATCACCATCAATTGCAACCACGACCGTCGTCCCCTCGACAAGTACTTCCCCTCCTCCATCCTCCAGTACATCGTGCTTCAGCCCCTGAAGACACTCGACTGCGTCGAGAAGTATGACATCGCCGTCAACATCGACGGCGGCGGTTACAAAGGACAGGCCGAGGCCCTCCGTCTCGCCATCGCCCGCGCTCTCGTGAAAATCAACCCCGAGGACAAGCCCGCCCTCCGCGCCGAAGGCTTCATGACCCGCGACCCGCGCGTCGTTGAACGTAAGAAGCCCGGTCAGCCCAAGGCCCGCAAGCGCTTCCAGTTCTCCAAGCGTTAATATCATCTTCATCTTTCTCTCCTCCTCCCCCTCCAAGTTTAGCATCTAAATCCCGCGGATGGACCCGACGTTCCCTACCCCGGGGTTGTAATCCAAAAGAACGTAAACACTACTTTACAAAAAATGGCTACACCCACTTTTGACCAGCTCCTTGAAGCAGGTTGCCACTTCGGCCACCTCAAACGCAAATGGAACCCCGCGATGGCTCCCTACATCTTCATGGAGCGCAATGGTATCCACATTCTTGACCTCTACAAGACCGCTGCCAAGCTCGACGAGGCTGCCGCGGCTCTCAAATCGATAGCAAAACAGGGCAAGAAGGTACTCTTCGTTGCCACCAAGAAACAGGCCAAACAAGTAACCGCTGACAAAGCCCAGAGCATCGGTATGCCCTATGTGATCGAGCGCTGGCCCGGCGGTATGCTCACCAACTTCCCCACCATCCGCAAGGCCGTCAAGAAAATGGCCAACATCGACAAGATGACCAAGGATGGCACATTCGACAACCTCTCAAAGCGCGAGAAGCTCCAGATTTCCCGTCAGCGCGCCAAGCTGGAGAAGACCCTCGGCTCCATCGCCGACCTCAACCGTCTTCCCTCGGCCCTCTTCGTTGTTGACGTGCTCAAGGAGCGCATCGCCGTGGCTGAGGCAAACCGTCTCGGTATCCCCGTGTTCGCCATGGTCGACACCAATTCAAACCCCAACGACGTTGACTTCGTGATTCCCGCCAACGACGACGCTTCCAAGTCAATCGAGCTGATCCTCGACACCGTATGCGCCGCCATGGCCGAAGGTCTCGAAGAGCGCAAGGCTGAGAAGGTTGACACCCAGGCCGCCGGCGAGGGCGAGGCTCCCCGTCGCGAGCGCCGCCGCGCCGTTCGTCGCAACGAAGGCGAGGGCGAGGCTCCCGTGGCTGAGGCTGAGACCGCAGAGGCTCCCGCCGAAGAGGCTGCCGAATAACAAGCAGAAAATCCCCCATCAGTAAGACTCAACGGGGGCATTGCGCCTCCGTTGAGTTCTACATTGAAAAACTATTCATTAACAAGCTAAAAACACTCCAAGATATGGCAGTAACAATGGCAGAAATCACCAAGCTGCGCCACCTCACATCGGCCGGCCTGATGGACTGCAAGAAAGCTCTCGCCGAGACCGACGGCGACATCGAAGCCGCTGTTGAGATCCTCCGCAAGAAAGGCCAGGCAGTAGCCGCCAAGCGCGAAGACCGCGTGGCTGCTGAAGGCTGCGTCCTCGCCAAGAGCGAAGGCAACTTCGCCGCAATCGTCGCCCTCCAGTGCGAGACCGACTTCGTGGCAAAGAACGCCGGATTCGTGGAACTCACCCAGAAGCTCCTCGACCTCGCTGTTGCAAACAAGTGCAAGAGCCTCGACGAGCTCAAGGCTGTCACCGTTGACGGCCGCACCGTTGCCGACCTCGTCGTAGAGGAAGGCGGCAAGACCGGCGAGAAGACCGAACTCGGTGCTTACGAATTCATCGAAGCTCCCTCCACCACCTCTTACAACCACCTCGGCAACAAGCTCGCCACCATCGTGGGCTTCAACCTCGAGGGCGTTGACTTCCAGGTAGGCCGCGACGTGGCCATGCAGGTAGCCTCTATGAACCCCGTGGCTGTTGACCGCCAGAGCGTGCCCCAGGCAACCGTCGAGGCTGAGTACAACGTGGCTGTGGAGAAGACCAAGGAGGAGCAGGTGAAGAAGGCTGTTGAAGCCGCTCTCAAGAAAAACGGCATCAACCCCAACCTCGTTGACTCCGAAGACCACATCAACTCAAACATCGCCAAGGGATGGCTCACCGAAGAGGAAGCCGCCAAAGCCCGCATCATCGCCAAAGAGACCGCTGAGGCAAAGGCAGCCAACCTTCCCGAGCAGATGATCAAGAACATCGCCGAAGGCCGTGTCAACAAGTTCTACAAGGAAAGCTGCCTCATGGAGCAGGAGTTCATCAAAGATGGCTCCCTGACCATCGGCAAATACCTCGAGCAGGCTCAGAACGGCCTCCTCGTTGCTTCCTTCAAGCGCGTCAACCTCAACGAGGACTAATCCCCTCACTCACATTCATAACAAAGAGACCGCCTCCTACTTATTGGAGAGGCAGTCTCTTTGTCTTATTACGACTATTTTCCCTCACAAGAATGACAGATTCTTCCTCCTCCAAAAGAATAGATTGGATTGATTACGCAAGAGCAATATCAATCATCTTGATTATCATCGCACATACGCATTATCTGTCTATCAGCACCGATTTCGGAGGAATTCCCTCCCAGCAAACCCATATACTGTTTTCTACAATCGGCACATCCCCATATTTCCATTATGCCAATAAAATCTTCTATGAAATCCTATCCACATTCCGCTTACCTTTACTGTTTATGCTAAGCGGAATAGTATACTCACTCTCTCGAAAAAAACGAACCATTGCGGAACTGACACGTAATAAGTTCAGACGTCTGATAATCCCATTTATATTCACCACATTATTTCTTTCCGTCCCTGTAAAATATCTCTGCGGTTACTTCGACGAAAGCACAGACCTTATACGTGACATCGTATGCGGACACATATTACTAATGGACAATTCACATTTATGGTTCCTTGTCACATTATTTGTGATATTCATAACATAATCATAGCATTGATCGTATACTTAAATCCATTGCAATAAATGCATCCGCCAGTCAATCCATAATAATATTAATCGGAGCATTTATGTTTTTCCTCTCTGGTAGAATGCCTGAAATATTAGCGACAAGACTATTGTTTCATTATTTCATATTCTTTTCGATAGGAGCTTCCCCGATTACATTTTCCTTAATAGGAAAATGTAACCCTCCGAAGAATCATCCCTGGTTAACAGTGGGCGGCTACTGGATAATATTTACGACACTTGTCATCAGTTACAGGCGTTTTGTCTCACACCTTGGGATAGACTCACACACCAACACGATATTAATACTAGAGCGGGTATTCTGCATCATTTGGGGACTTGCCGGAGCATACGGCAGTATCCTTCTGGCAAAAGCCATCTTCTCAAACAAGAAACTATCTAAAAATCGTGCAATTAGAATAGATCGGCCAACGCTTGACCGATGTGCATTACATCCAGAAGGATGTAAATGAAAAGCGCGCGCTGCTTACAACAAACATTTAGATTTTGAGCGACGCAGATGCTTACGGCGCCTACGTCACCATCAGTTCGGCTGGCAAGCAACTTGCGAAAAAGAAGCTGGCCCTGACCAAGGGACAAAACAATGTCGCGGCTGACTTCTCGGTATAGAAACCACGCCTGCGGTGGTCAAACGGGCTGGGCGAAATCTCATTTCATCCCAATCATCCGCGGAAATCCGCGTATCTGCGGTATCTGCTTGAGTTTTCCCTCACTCGTTGGCTCTCCAATGCCTCACAACCCCTGCTGTGCCGATTGTCGCACGCAGATACCGCAGATACGCGGATTGCTCGCAGATAATATGGGTCGCTCCGCTCCCGGGGAGGCTCGCAGATTACACGGATTCCACGGATTCCACAGATTTCACGGACAGGGGCAGCGATGCATCCGGATGGCTTCTGTGTAATCTGTGAAATCTGTGAGCCAATCCCCGCCAATCACCACCAATCCCGACAAATCCTGGCGCATCCCAATCATCCGCGGGAATCCGCGTGTCTGCGGTATCTGCGTGAGACCTTTTCCGGGGAAGGGGATGGGCCGGGCACGTGTGAGGGGGATGTGGTGGGGGATGTGATGGATGTGGCGGGAGGAGGAGGGGGCGGGAAACAGCAAGCCCCGGCAGCGGTGGCTGTCGGGGCTTGACGGGGTGCCTCCGGGTGGAGGCGGACAGGGGGCGGTTACCTACTCTCCCACTTTCGCAGTACCATCGGCGCGGCGGGG
>CAJTEX010000006.1 GCA_910575615.1 Bacteroidales bacterium
ACCTACGGAAAATCTCCGCATCTAAAAATAATTCAGAAAATAAATCATCGGTTGGCTCAGTTAGCGGCTTAGCCTAGGATGAACAACCTCAAATTTTACCGAATCATTGTATTATCACTCTATCAACATTTCCGTATGAGAAAATTGTTACTCGCTATGTTGCTCGCGGGGCCCGCATTGGGCGCGTCCGCGGCTGACGCGTTGGATATGTCTTATGAAGTCGTGGGACTATATGACGACAAATCCTATGCCACCCCCAACTATTACCTGATGCTATCCGACAAGGAGGACGCGACCTACAACTACAAGACCGGCGCTGTCTCTCTCCAGGAGGGGTATGTGCTGACGCTCGACCTCTACAACGTGGCGTCTGCCCCCCTGGCTCTCCAGACTGGCACCTACGGGGTGTCATACGACATGACCCCCTTCACCATGTCTCCCGACGCCTCGCAGCTGTCATACTACACGGCGGGCCGTCCGGCCTCGACCACAGTCTCCTCCCCGGTGGAGGTGAGCCGTGACGGCGATGGAATCTACACCCTGCAGACAACCGTCACCGACCCGGTGTCGGGCCAGACCCGCGAGCTCAAATATGTGGGCCGTCTCCCGATCTCGGATGTGAATGAGAAACCGGCCTCTTTTCCTATGCTCAGAAAGGATGTCATCGACGCTGAAATCAAAGCCGGAGGCATCGCCTATTATTACGGCATCACCGATTACTCTGACAACGGAGTCACCTACCTCAACTTCTACTCGTCGACCTTCGACCAGACCACTGGCGCGCTCACCGGAGATGGTATCAACCTGTCAATGATGATTGCCCACAAGCGTATGGCCAAGGACAAATACACCATCGAGTCAGGTGTGTATGAAGACGCTCTGACCTTTGACCGACAGACATGGTATCCCTGCCGCGAGATTGAATACAACATCGGGGAATATGTGTCGGTGCCTTTCGGCTCATATATCCGCATCCGCGAGAATGGCGGCGAATATGTTTACGGCTACCTTAAGTCCGGCACACTGACGCTTGAGTTTGACCCCGCCACCAAGCAGATTTCCGGTACGCTCGACGCATACACCGACCTCGGTTTCCATGTCACCGCCAACCTCGGCGGCACCATAATCTATGACATGTCGTCGGCATCGGTACCCCCCACTGTGTCAAATCTCACCGATGATGTCGAGCTCGACCTTGATTACCTCGAGGTGGGCCGTCTGTGGCACCGTGGCGAGAAGGCCGGTTGCCGAGCATTCACCCTCGACCTCGGTTCACCCGCAGGCAGGGACTCTGAGCCCGGCGTGGCCGCCGACCTGCTCCGCGTCGAGTTCTTCACCCCGCTTGACGAGGCTGTCGTGAAGCCGGGTCTTTACACTGTGGTAAAGCGCCGCTGGAACTCCAACGAGCTTGCCGCTGGCGGCACTTACGAGCCTATGAGCATTGGCCAGGGATGGTCGATGGTGGACGGTGGCTCCAGCTACCGCCATTTCCAGGAGGGCATGACCTATGTGTATGACCTGTTCGCCCCCGTGCAGAGCGGCACAATACGTGTCGACACGGAGGATTATGTCAATTATTCCTTTGAAATCGACCTGCGAGACGATGCGGAATACAAAATCACGGGTCTGTGGCAGAACAAGCCCATCGAGTATATGTATGACCGTCAAGCCCTCGAAGAAGAACTGAGCGGCGTGGCCACAGTAGCCGACGGAATCGTAGGACTGCAGGTTGTCGTGAACGGACGTGAGATCATGGCTCTCAACGCCGGCGATGCTCCTATGGCGCTTTATGACCTCAATGGCCGTATGGTGATGTCGGGCGACGCCACCCAGGTGCTTGATGCCTCAGGCCTCGGCTCGGGGGTCTATGTGCTTACCGTCGACAACAAGGCTGTCAAAGTAGTTTTGAAGTAAGAAATCAGTATTGAATATGAAAATAAAGAATATGCTGCTGGCCTTTGGGGGCGCCGCCATGGCCACCTGTGCCTATGCCTACACCGAACTGGTGGAGACAATGACCGTCGAGCTAAATGACGGGTCGAAAGTGGAGTATGTCATCGAAGATGTGGCCAAAGTGTCGTTTGACATCCGTGAGGAGACCACCGGCTTCCTGCTGACCGGTGCTGACGGCCAGCAGGTCTACCGCGCCGAGACGCTTGCCCCGGTGTTCAGGTATGCTCCCGAGGGGGAGAACGCCCATGTGCAGTTCCTGTTTGGCACGGCCGACAACGCCGGCGCGCTTGCCGACCTCAAGGAGTGCAGCCACATGGTTGTGGTCGATTTCACCAATGCCGGACTTTTCGCCGCCGATGTCAACCTGGCGGGCGACTCTCCCGCCGCCACCGTGAAAATCTACGAGTGGACCGACGGCGAGGTGTCGGCTGTGAACGAACTGGTGTCGGAGGGCACCGTAACCACGTCGCGCAACACCAAGGGGGTGGTGACTATGGAGCTGGAAGCCCGCTTTGACGACGGCACATCGCTGCGCGCATCTTACAACGGCACTCCAGTCGATGTCGATGGCCTGGAAGTCCTCTTCCCGACTCCCGGCCCGAAAAACGAGCTTAACTACTACAACATGGACGGGGCGTTGGCCAACACCCTCAAGATAACCGGCTTCGCTAAGACATCGACAAGCAGCGGACGTGTGAAGTACACCGCCGCGTTTGAGAATTCCACTGAAAAGTGCTACATCGAGCTGATGCCCGAGTATGTCGGCCAGTCAATCAACTTCGCCGAGCATATCGAGGCCAACAGCGGCACCCCCTATTACTTCTTCTATTACGGCAACGTGCAGCTGGCCAGCCCCAACGGCGAATACCGCAACCAGGGTCTTTCGGGCACCATGCAGGTGGTGGAGAACGAGGATGGCACTCTGACTGTCACCGCCGATGTCACCAACTGGTACAAGTCACTCTGGGGCGACTCCAGGGCCGGAACCCCCGAGCGCGTCACCATCGAGTACACCGGCGAGTGTGAGGGCCTGGCTCCCCAGGCCAAGAACACCGTCGAGTATTACAACATGGATGGCGATCTGGCCTCATCCATCAATATCACGGACTTCGCTAAGACATCGACAAGCAGCGGACGTGTGAAATACACCGCCACGCTTGAAAATTCCACCGAAAGGTGCTACATCGAGCTGATGCCCGAGTATGTAGGCCAGTCAATCAACTTCGCCGAGCACACCGAGGCCAACAGCGGCACCGCCTACTACATCTTCTATTATGGCTCGGTGCAGCTTGCCAGTCCCAACGGCGAATACCGCAACCAGGGTCTTTCGGGCACCATGCAAGTGGTTGAGAACGGCGACGGCACCATTACCGTCAACGCCGATGTCACCAACTGGTACAAGTCGCTCTGGGGCGACTCCAGGGACGGAACCCCCGAACGCGTCGTGATTGAATACAAAGGGGAATGCTCAGGTCTCTGATTTGAAAAAAACACTGTCGTAGAAAAATCATGAAAAAACTGATTACAGGATTTTTAGCGGCGGCCATAGGGCTGGCGGCCATTCCGGCCGCCGCCCGCACCCTGGCCCCCGGCGCAAGGCTTCTGCTGGCCGGAAAGACCCATGGAGTGGCCCCGATGAAGGTCAACATAAAAGAGCGCAGCGCCGAGGTGGCCGATGAGGCCGCCACCGTGGGCGCGTGCATATTCCTCAATGACAAAAGTGCTGTCGAGGCGCTTGAGGCGCTCGGGGTGGTGATTAACCATGACCACGGTGTGTTCTTTTCGGCCACCATTCCGGTCGATGTCCTCGCGCAGGCAGGAGAGGTTCCGGGGGTGAGATATATCACGCTCGGCAATCGAGTGAACCTCCTCAACGACTACTCGCGTGATGTCGCCGGGGTAGACAAGGTACACAACAACACCGGCGGATTCCTTGCGCGTCCGTTCACCGGCAAGGGGGTAGTGGTCGGCCTTATCGACATAGGTGTGGAGTATGACCACATAGCGTTCCGCGACACCGACGGCAACAACCGTATCAAGGCCGTGTGGAACCAGAGTTCCTCATTCGGCACCCCGCCCGAAGGTTTCGGGTATGGAGTCGAATATGCCGACCCTGACAAGATCAGCCAGGCCAAGTATGACACCCTGACAGAGTTTCACGGATGCCATACGATGGGAACTGCCGCCGGAGGTGATTTCTTCTCGGAGTATTACGGCGTGGCTCCCGACGCGGAGATTGTCTTTGTAAGCTTTGACCAGGAGAACAGCGTGGCCATCGCCGATGGCATAAAATACATCTTCGATTATGCCGACCGTGTGGGCAAGCCTTGCGTTATCAACATGAGTCTCGGCGACCATATCGGCCCCCACAACGGCACCTCCCCCCTTGACCAGTTCATCGACCAGGTCACAGGCCCGGGCCGCATCATAGTGGGCGCGTGTGGCAACGAGGGTTTTGAACGTCTTCACGCCAGTGAGACATTCACGGCCTCCGACCGCCAGCTCAAGTCGATGCTCACCCAGGCGGCCAACGCCACCCACAACCTCCATTACCTTGATATCTGGGGCAAGAACAGCTCTGACATAAAGGTGAAAATCTGTGTGGTCAGCTCCCTGAAGGGCAATATCGTCGCCGAGACCAGGGAGATAAGCACCGCCTCGGATGGTGACTATGTGTGGGACTCTTTCGGAATCAACGACTGCGGAGTGTCGGCGACGGTGCTGATCGACGCCGAGGTGAATCCGCTCAACGGCCAGCCCCACGTCAGTGTGCAGTGCAATGTGTCTGAGCTTTCGGCAGGACGCCTGCTCGGTGTGGTTGTTGAGGGCGAGGAGGGCCAGACCGTCGATATGTGGAATTACGGCCACAACGAGTTCTCCTCCAACAACAAGAACGGATGGACCGACGGCACGACTGAAGGAACCGTGGGGGAAATCGGCGGTACAGCCAAACGCATCATCACCGTCGGGGCTTTCGACGCCCGCAACCGGCTTGACTGGACCTCGGGAGGCTACTCGCTGATGGACGAGCTGCCCAATTATGAGCAGGGCCACCACTCTTATTTCTCGAGCTACGGGCCGACAGCCGACGGCCGCACCGTGCCGCATATCCTCGCGGCCGGAAACCCGGTGGTCTCGTCGATCAACAAGTATTATTACACCGGGCTCGGGGCAACCACGGAGCAGATTGAATATATGACAAACGGGGTCACGGTCGAAGGTGGTGAACGCTACTACTACGCCTACAACATCGGCACCTCGATGGCGGCTCCTTTCGTGGCCGGCACGGTGGCACTGATGCTTGAGGCCAATCCCGAGCTGACCCCCGAGCAGGCACGTGACATCATCGCCTCCACGGCTTCCACCGAGGATTTCATGGGTGAGCTTCCAAACAACACATATGGTGCCGGACGTGTCAACTCGGCTGCTTGCGTCAAGGAGGCTGTCGCGATGTCGGGCGTTGATGCTGTCCCTGAGGCCGTGGCCGCCGACGACATCCGCGTGTGGGCAGAGGGTACGACCGTCCACATCCTCTCCCTGTCTGGAGCCTCAGACTGTTTGGCCACCGTCTACACCGCCTCGGGCAATCTGATCGGCTCTTACCCGGTGGAGGGTGGAGTCGGTTCGGTCGACGCTTCATCTTGGGGCAACGGTATATTTTTGGTCAACGTCAAGGGGGCGCAGGTGGCTTGCAGCCGCAAGATTGCCCTCTGACATAACTAATCAGTGAACGAATGAAAAAGATAATATTGACTCTGTGTGTCGCGTTGCTTTCGATTGCGGCCGGCCACAAGACGCAGGCCCAGGATGCCGGGGAGTTGGTGACCATTGTCAAAATCAACAGGACCGACGGCCGAATCGTGCGCTACGGGCTCCCCTCCTCGCCGGTGGTGGATTTCGTGGGCGACAACCTCGTGGTCAGCGCCGCCGAGGTGGAGGAGCTGGAGATTCCCCGTGGAGAGGTCTCGCATATCGACTTCGAGCAGAACTGGCAGAGCGCGCTTGACGCGTCGTCGCTGGGTGAGAATGATTTCTCATTCAGCTTCGACGGGGCCAACACCCTGCTGCTTGCTTCTCCCCGGCTGACAAAGGTGGAGCTGTTTGACACCGCAGGCCGCAAGGCGATTTCGGCAGGCGCTGTCGACGGCAATGCCCGTGTCTCGCTCGATGCTCTTCCCGCAGGGGTGTATGTGGTCGTTCCCGACTGTCATCCTGCCATCAAGATTGTGAAGAAATAAATCCCTGTTCCCCTTCAAGGGGAATGCGTTAAATGCCGCCCGTCAGGCGACGCCCCTTGGGGTGAGTCGCCCGGCGGGCGGTGCGTTTTTGAGCGGGATGGCGTTATATCGCGTGGCGTAATCGGTTGATTCCCAGGATGTGTCGTGCGCGGTCGGCGCATATGGCCATTTGGTTTTGATAAAGTTTGTTTGATTGAATAAATTTTAGTAATTTTGTATCGTGGAACCATAGGGCGCGCCGCGTCGTGACGCTATGGTTCTTGTATTGATTTTCAATAGCTTATACGATTTTATGTCAGAGAATCTTTTTGACTTGGATAGTGCCGCGGAATCAGCCGAGGGCAAGAGCGCCCAGGAATACAGCGCGAGCAATATCCAGGTGCTTGAAGGCCTGGAGGCTGTCCGCAAGCGTCCGGCCATGTATATAGGCGACATCAGCGAGAAGGGACTTCACCATCTTGTCTATGAGGTCGTCGACAACTCAATCGACGAGGCCCTGGCGGGCTTCTGCACCCATATCGAGGTGACCATCAACGAGGACAACTCGATAACCGTGGTCGACAACGGTCGCGGTATCCCCGTTGACATGCACGAGAAGGAACACAAGAGCGCCCTTGAGGTGGTTCTCACCGTGCTTCACGCCGGCGGCAAGTTCGACAAAGGCTCATACAAGGTGTCGGGCGGTCTCCACGGTGTGGGTGTCAGCTGTGTCAACGCCCTGTCGACCTACCTCCGCGCCGAGGTGCGCCGCAACGGCAAAGTCTACATGCAGGAGTATTCGGTCGGCAAGCCCACCAGCGAGCTTACAGTGATAGGGGAGACCGACGAACACGGTACCTCCGTCACCTTCCTCCCCGACCCGACGATATTCACCGTCACCGTCTACGACTACGACACCCTGGCAAAGCGTCTGCGCGACCTTGCCTTCCTCAACGCCGGAATTACCCTCACCATCACTGACCGCCGTCAGCTCGACAGCGAGGGGAATCCCCGCCGCGAGGTGTTTTACTCGGCCAACGGGCTGAGCGAGTTCGTGAAATACATCGACTCCTCTAAGGAGCCGCTGATTCCCGACGTGATCCATCTCAACACTGAGCGTCAGGGTGTGCCTGTCGAGGTGGCGCTCACCTACAACACCACCTTCAACGAGAATGTCTACTCGTTTGTCAACAACATCAACACCATCGAGGGTGGTACACACCTGACAGGCTTCCGCCGCGGACTTACCACCACCCTCAAGAAATATGCCGAGGACAACAAGCTCCTCGAGAAGAGCAAGGTCGAGATTTCGAGCGACGACTTCCGCGAGGGTCTTACCGCCGTGGTTTCCGTCAAGGTCATGGAGCCCCAGTTTGAAGGGCAGACCAAGACCAAGCTCGGCAACTCGGAGGTGGCCGGAGCCGTCTCGGCAGCTGTCTCCGAGGCCCTGCGCAACTACCTTGAGGAGCATCCCTCCGAGGCCAAGGCGATTGTCAGCAAGGTGATTCTCGCCGCCCAGGCCCGCAAGGCCGCCTACGACGCCCGCACCAAGATTCAGCGCAAGTCGCCCCTCTGCGGCGGCGGCCTCCCCGGCAAGCTCGCCGACTGCTCGAGCCGCACAGCCGAGGAATGTGAGATTTTCCTGGTCGAGGGAGACTCCGCGGGCGGTACCGCCAAGAGCGGACGCGACCGCCGTTACCAGGCAATCCTCCCCCTGCGAGGCAAGGTGCTGAACGTGGAGAAGGCGATGGAACACAAGGTGTTTGACTCAGAGCAGATCACCAACATCTTCCGCGCCCTGCGTGTCACCATCGGCACCGAGAATGACCCCAAGGAGGCCAACCTCTCGAAGCTCGCCTACCACAAGGTTATAATAATGACCGATGCCGATGTCGACGGCTCGCATATCGCGACATTGCTGATGACCCTCTTCTTCCGCCGCATGCGCCCCATCATCGAGCAGGGCTACCTCTATCTCGCCACCCCGCCGCTTTACAAATGCTCCAAAGGCAAAATCGAGGAGTATTGCTGGACCGACCAGCAGCGCCAGGCTTTCGTCGACCAGCACGGGCCGCAAGTCAAGGTGCAGCGTTACAAAGGTCTTGGCGAGATGAGCGACAAGGAGCTGCGCGACACCACCATGTCTCCCGAACACCGTTTGCTCAAGCAGGTGCAGATAACCGACGCCGCCGAGGCCGACCGCATCTTCTCGATGCTCATGGGCGAGGATGTGGGGCCGAGACGCGAGTTCATCGAAGCCAACGCAAGCTACGCCAATATCGACGCCTGAGACCCCGCCCTTTTAATGACGCTTAACATTCACGCGATGTTAAGCGTTGTATTTAACAACTAACAATCTGAACACTCACTGATATGGCCCGAAAAGGATCAAGCGCCTCCGCCCGCCAACAGCTCCGCAACAAGGTTGAGGACTGCATATGGAAGCAGGGCAACAACACGTTCAACTACAAGCAGGTGTCGGCAGCCGTCGGCGCCAAGACCCCTGTCGCCCAACGGTCGGTGGCGATGCTCCTGGCCGAGATGGCTTTCGACGGGGAGATTCTGGAGGTGGAGAAAGGCAAATACAAGGCCCCCGAGAGGTCGAGCGTGGCCACCGGCACCTTCGTGCGCCGCTCCAACGGAAAGAACTCCGTCATTACCGACGAGGACTCCGAGGCGATATTCATCGCCGAACGCAACTCTCTCCACGCCCTCAACGGCGACCGGGTAAGGATACATATAGCCGCCCGCCGGCGCGGACAGGAGCCTGAGGCCGAGGTGATTGAGATTGTCGAGAAGAAGGAGCAGACTTTCATCGGCACACTGCAGGTCGACAAGACCATGGCGTTCCTCAAGACCGACTCGAAGTTTCTCGCCTGCGACATATTCATCCCCAAGGGCAAGCTCAAGGGGGGTGTGACCGGCGACAAGGCCATCGTGAAAATCACCGACTGGCCCGAGGAGGCCAAGAACCCGCGCGGCGAGGTGATAGACATCCTGGGCAAGACGGGCGACAACCAGGCCGAGATGCATGCCATCCTGGCCGAGTTCGGGCTTCCTTACAGGTATCCGGCCAATGTCGAGAAGGCCGCCGACAAGATAAGCGGCGAGATAACCCCCGAGGAGGTTGCCCTGCGCGAGGATTTCCGCAAGGTCACCACCTTCACCATCGACCCCAAGGACGCTAAGGACTTTGACGACGCGCTGTCGATACGCTGTCTCCCCTCGGGCAACTGGGAGGTCGGGGTGCATATCGCCGATGTCACCCATTACGTCACCCCCAACTCCGTCATCGACCGCGAGGCCAAAGACCGAGCCACATCGGTGTATCTCGTCGACCGCACGATACCGATGCTGCCCGAGCATCTCTGCAACGGCATCTGCTCGCTGCGCCCCAACGAGGAGAAACTGGCATTCTCATGTGTCTTCGAGCTTGACGACGAGGCCGAGATAATCAACGCCCGCATCTGCCGCACGGTCATCGAGAGCGACCGCCGATTCACCTACGAGGAGGCCCAGGAGCGCATAGAGACCGGCCAGGGGGATTTCACCGAGGAGATTCTGACTCTCGATCGTCTGGCCAAGAAACTGCGTGCCAGGAGGTTTGAGAACGGTTCGGTCGATTTCGACCGGGAGGAGGTGCGCTTCGACATCGACGAGACAGGCCATCCCGTGGGTGTGTATTTCAAGGAGTCGAAAGACGCCAACAAGCTCATCGAGGAGTTCATGCTCCTGGCCAACAAGACTGTGGCCACCACCATAGGCAAACCCGCAGGGCGCCGCAAGGCCAAGCCGTTTGTCTACCGCATACACGATGTCCCCGACCAGACACGCCTTTCCGACCTCGCGACGATTGCCGCTGCCTTCGGCTACAAGATAAAGACCTCCGGCAGCTCGTCGGAAATCAACCGTTCCCTCAACAAGATGCTCAAGGACATCAAGGGCAAGGGTGAGGAGAATTTCCTCTCGGTGCTGGCCATCCGCACTATGGCGAAGGCTGTCTACACCACCGAGAATGTGGGCCATTACGGTCTCGGTTTCGATTATTACACCCATTTCACCTCTCCCATCCGCCGTTATCCCGACATGATGGTCCACCGTCTGCTTGAGCGTTATCTCAAGGGTGGGCGAAGCGTGGACGTGGTCAAGCTTGAGGAGGATTGCAAGCACTCCTCCGACATGGAACAGCTTGCGGCCAACGCCGAGCGCGCCTCCATCAAGTACAAGCAGGTGGAATATATGCAAGACCATATCGGCGAGGAGTTTGACGGCATGATTTCCGGTGTGACCGAGTGGGGCATATATGTCGAGCTTGACGAGAACCATTGCGAGGGGCTTGTCCCGATGCGCGACCTCGCCGACGACTATTATGATTATGACGAGAAGAACTATTGCATACGCGGCCGCCGCCGCGGCACCGTCTACCGTCTCGGCGACCAGGTGAGGGTCAGGGTGGCCAACGCCAACCTTGACAAGAAGCAGCTCGACTTCCTGCTGGTAGACATGAGGCTGCGTGTCCCCGGCGAGGATGACCTGGGCAAGACCGTCACTTTCAAACAGGCCCTGAGCAACACCGCCGCCAAGAAGGCCGCACGCGCGATTCCCCACAAACTCGAGAAGCCGGGGCGCAAGAAGAAAGAGGACAAGTCGCAGCAGGCAAAGGAAAAGAAGGCCAAAAGCTCACGCGGCGAGAAGGCTGTCGCCGCCGCCCGTGCCGCAAGGGCCAAGAAAGCCACCCGCAAGGGTAAGGAGAAAGAGAGCGCCAAGCGGCCCTCTACCCGCCGCCGTCCCGGCCGTTCCTGACACCGGCCTGTTGGGTGCCCCGCCATGCCTGAAACCTGACCAATCGTTTTTGCATCATCACCTATGGAAAAGGGATTCCAGCTTTCACAGGAACAGAAACTGCAGCAGCGTCTCACGCCGTTGCAGGTTCGTTATGTGAGGATGCTTGAAATGTCGGGTCCGGAATTCGAGGAGGAGGTGCGCAACGCCGTCGACGAGATGCCGGCCCTGGAGGCCACATCCGCTGAATCGCCGGGGGCTGACATGGAGACGGCGGTGACCGAGGATGGCGACCGGTTCACGGAGTCGGCCCGCGACATGCAGCTGGCAGACTATGGGTCGGAGGATGACATCCCCGACTACCTGCGGAAGCAGATGTTCCGCAGCTCCCAGGCCTCCCCCGACGATTATTTCGAGCCTGTGGTGGGGGCGGGCGAGGATTCCCTCCTTGACACACTGACCAGGCAGCTCGACGAGCATAATGTGACGGATGACGAGCGTGTCATCGCGCGTTACATAATCGGCAATCTCGACGACAACGGCTATCTGACGCGCGACATCGCCGCCGTGGCCGACGACATAGCCTTCTCTGAAGGACACGACTTCCCGGTCGACACCGTGAGGCGGGTCTGGGAAATCGTCAGGAGCCTTGACCCTCCCGGCATCGGGGCAGTGGACTTGCGCGACTGCTTGGTGCTGCAGCTCAAAAGGTTGCCCCGGACTGTCGATAACCTCGCCGCCCTGGAGGTGGTCAGGGATTATTTCGACCTTTTCGCCAAGAAGCATTTCCGAAGGATTGTCTCGGCGATGGGAATCGATGACCGGCAGATGAGGGAGGCGGTGACGGTGATAAGCCGTCTGAATCCCAAGCCGGCGAGTCTGCTTGAATCGACCGGGGGAGGGTCGGCTATGGCTGTCAGTCCCGACTTCATGGTCGAGGCCGACACAGAGGGAAGCCTGACGCTGACCCTGCTCAACCGCATACCAGAGCTGAGTGTCGAGAAGACTTTCGCCCCTGACACCCTCCTGCCCGAGTCTTCTGGCAGAAACGAGGCCGCCGCGCGGATGTTCCTGAAACAGAAACGCGACGAGGCCACGGACTTCATAAAGATAGTGGGGATGCGCCAGCAGACCTTATTCACCGTGATGTCGGCCATACTTGATTTCCAGAGGCCGTTTTTCCTGACCGAGGATGAGTCGAAGATAAGGCCGATGGTGTTGCGCGAACTTGCCGCCGCTACAGGGCTTGACCTCTCTGTGGTGTCGCGCGCCACACAGGGGAAATATGTCATGACCCCCCACGGGATATATCCCCTAAAGATGTTTTTCAACGAGCGCCGCCGCAAGGAGGAGCAACCGGGTGACGCCGATTCCGACAACACCACTCCGATGATTGTCGCCGCTTTGAAGTCGATAATCGAGACAGAGGACAAACTCCATCCTTTGAGCGACGAGCAGATCACCCGGCGGCTGACCGGGCAAGGGTTTGACATAGCGCGGCGCACTGTGGCCAAGTACCGTGAGAAGCTCGGATTTCCGGTGGGGCGGCTGCGGAAGACTTTGTGAGCCATCACGGCCTGACAGAAACAAAACCACGACATACAATCTACTGAGACATGAAATTTATAAAAGGCGCGGCAAGCGTCATATCGACAATCTTCTCTCCGCTGCTGATGGCCACCTACGGTGTCGCCCTGGCGATGTTCTTGTCATTTCTTTGTTTCATACCCGCCGCCACCAAGCTGACGGTGATTCTTGAGACATTCCTGGCCACCGCCGCCATCCCGGTCATAGGCATATTCATCCTGTCAAGGCTCAAGGTCATTTCCGACCCGAAGCTCAATGAACGCCGCGACCGCACATTACCTTACATCATTGAGACCGCCTGTTTCATAGGTCTGGCCGTTTATCTCAACCATATAAACGCCCCGGCGTGGCTGTCGCTCTTCCTGATAGGGGGCGCGGTGGCGCTGATTGTGCTTACGGTTGTGAACAGATGGTGGAAAATCTCAGGCCACGCCACCGGCATGGGGGGGCTTTGTGCCATGCTTTTCTACCTGATGCTCAGCGGCAACAGCATATACAGCCTGCATTGGGAATTCCTCGCTGCGATTCTGCTGGCCGGGGCAGTCTGCTCGGCGCGGGTGGTGATGGGACGCCATACCCTCGGCCAGGTGGCCGCCGGATTCCTCAACGGCTTCCTGTGGGTGGCCATTCTGCCGATGATATTCCAAGTCACACGCCTGTGAGACTGAAAACCAAACCATACAACAAAAACAATCATACATAACGATGAAACCATCTGTCAGCATTATAATGGGAAGCACCTCTGACCTTCCCGTGATGAAGAAAGCCGCCGATTTCCTCAACTCGATGGAAGTGCCATTCGAGATGCTCGCCCTGTCGGCCCACCGTACCCCCGAGGAGGTGGCGCAGTTTGCCCGCGACGCGGCTCCGAGGGGTGTCAAGGTGATAATCGCCGGTGCGGGCATGGCTGCCGCGCTTCCCGGTGTGATCGCGGCCATCACCCCCCTGCCGGTCATCGGAGTGCCTCTGTCGGCCACCCTCCAGGGCACCGACGCGCTTTATTCGATTGTGCAGATGCCTCCCGCCATACCTGTGGCCACGGTCGGCATAGACGGGGCGATGAACGCCGCAGTGCTTGCCGTTAGGATGCTTGCCCTGTTAGATGATGCCCTGGCCGAGAGATATGCCGCCTGGGCATCTGAGCTTAACAGCAAGATAGTGAAGGCCAACGAGGCCCTCTCTGAGATCCAATATGACTTCAAGACCAACTGATTACCCGGGTAACGAGAGTTGACTATGAGTGTTTTCGATTATAGCCGGCGCGAGACCTCTACCACCCGTGTGGGCGACGTGGAAATCGGGAGCGGATTCCCCATCCGCCTCCAGTCGATGAACAACACCTCGACTATGGACACCGAGGCTTCGGTGGCGCAGGCCGAACGGATTGCCGCCGCAGGGGCTGACATCGACCGCCTTACCGCCCAGGGGGTAAGGGAGGCCGCCAATATGGGGGAGATACGCCGCCGACTGCGTGAGCGTGGCTGCCGCATGCCTCTTGTGGCCGACATACATTTCAATCCGCGCGCCGCCGAGGAGGCCGCGCTCCATGTCGAGAAGGTGAGGATAAACCCCGGAAACTTTGTGGATCCGGGACGCACTTTCCGTAAGCTCGAGTACACCGACGAGGAGTATGCCCTGGAGCTGAAGAGGATTGAAGACCGCTTTGTGCCGTTTCTCGACCTCTGCAAGGCCAACTCCACGGCGATACGTATCGGTGTCAACCATGGTTCGCTTTCTGACCGCATAATGAGCCGTTACGGCGACACCCCTTCTGGTATGGTTGAGAGCGCCATGGAGTTTCTGCGTGTGGCTGTGAAACATGGCTTCAATGACATCGTGATTTCGATAAAGGCATCAAACACGGTGGTGATGGTCGAGACGGTCAGACGTCTTGTCAGGGCCATGGAGGCCGAGGGAATGAAATTCCCGCTTCATCTCGGGGTCACGGAGGCCGGAGACGGCGAGGATGGCCGCGTGAGGTCGGCCGTCGGCATCGGCACACTGCTTGGCGAGGGCATCGGCGACACAATCCGTGTGTCGTTGAGCGAGGCCCCCGAGGCCGAGGTGCCTGTGGCCCGGGAACTCGCCGAATACCTGTCGGCACGCGAGTCTGCCCCGTCGGTCGATGGGGAGTATGCTCCCGGCTATGACCCGGTCGCTCCCGCCAAGCGCCCGACTGAAAAGACCGGCCCGGTGGGCGGCGATTCGCTGCCTGTCGTGCTGGGATATGATGACGTGGATGATGCGATTCTCCGCCGTCTCGGCGCGGCTGAGCTGCGTAGGGCGCTTGACGATTCCGAGGTCATCTCTGGCCTGGCCGGAAGAGTGCTGGTGGTCTCGTCAAGCCACGCCAATCCGGTGGCCGACATCTCGTCGGCCATCCACAAGCTGTGGAGCGCGGGATTGCGCAATCCGGTCATCGCGTCGCTCGACTATGGCGACACCCCGGCGGAGAAGACCGTCATCCGGGCTTCAGCCGATTTCGGGGCGTTGCTGCTCAACGGACTTCTCGACGGTGTGGAAATCAAATCGGCCACTATGGACCGCGAGGCTACTGACAGGCTCGCCCTGGGCATACTGCAGGCTTCGCGCCGCAGGGTGACCAAGACCGAATTCGTCTCATGTCCCGGGTGTGGCCGCACGATGTTCGACCTGCAGGAGACCGTCGCCCGCGTCAAGGCCGCCACCTCGATGTATCCCGGCCTTAAAATAGCAGTCATGGGCTGCATCGTCAACGGCCCCGGCGAGATGGCCGACGCGGATTACGGATATGTCGGTGCCGGAGTCGGCAATGTGAGTCTCTACCGGGGCAAGGAGCTTGTCGAGAAAAATATTCCGTCGTCAGATGCGGTTGACCGCCTCATCGCCCTCATGCGGGCTGACGGTCGGATTGACTGATGGAGCTTGTTGACATATCTGCGTCAACCTCTTTTCAAAGATGAAAGAACTGGAGACTGAGATATTTGATTTGTCGTGCGGCATGCGCCTGGTGTGCCGCAAGGCTCCTCTCGCGCTGGAGTATTTCGGTGTGGCAGTCAATGCCGGCAGCCGCGACGAGAAGGTGGGGGAATATGGACTGGCGCATTTTGTAGAGCATACCATTTTCAAAGGTACAGACCGTCGGCGCGCCGGACATATCATCAACCGTATGGAGGCTGTCGGGGGAGATCTCAACGCCTTCACCTCGAAGGAGGAGACCAATGTCTACTCGGTGTTTCCCCGGGGCAACCTTTCGCGGGCGATTGACCTGATCGCCGACCTGCTGGCCAACTCGCGATTCCCTGAAAAGGAGATTGACCGGGAGAGGGAGGTGGTCAGGGATGAGATAGACAGCTATCTCGACACCCCTTCGGAGGCTGTGTATGATGATTTCGAGGATCTGTTTTTCGTCGGTAGCCAGCTGGGCCACAACATACTGGGTACAGACGCAGACCTCGGGCGGTTCACACCGGAGGTGTGTCGTGCCTACCTGACTGGCAATTTCCATGGCGGCAGGATGGTGGCGTATTACCTCGGCCCGGAGTCGCCCCGTAGGGTGATGGCCAAGGTCAGCCGCGGATTTGACGGCATACGCGGCAGAGGGCAGTCGCTCGACCGGCGTGAGCCTGCGTCTGTGGCTCGGTTTGACATCCGCCGCGAGACCGAGACCCACCAGAGCCACACCGTCGTTGGCGCGCGCCTGCCGGGGCTGGGCGATTCA
This sequence comes from Bacteroidales bacterium, assembly GCA_910575615.1. Lineage (GTDB taxonomy): Bacteria > Bacteroidota > Bacteroidia > Bacteroidales > Muribaculaceae > UBA7173. The sequence goes on from CAJTEX010000006.1 coordinate 16,240, forward strand.
CGCCGTGACACCGTCGCCCTTGTCACCAACATCCTCGGAGGTCCTGGCATGAACTCGCGGCTCAACATCTCTTTGCGCGAGAGGCGCGGACTGGTCTACACGGTCGAGGCCTCGACCACCATGTTCAGCGACTGCGGACTCTTCAACATCTATTTCGGGTGTGACCCCGACGACCGCGACCGTTGCCTTGAACTTGTCTTCCGTGAGCTGAGGATGATGGCCGACTCTCCGCTGACCCCTGCGAGGCTCGCCGCCGCCAAGAAGCAGTATCTCGGCCAGATGATAGTGGCCTCTGAGAACCTTGAGCAGGGGATATTGTCGACCGGGCGCGCGTTGCTGATGACAGGCCGGGTGCGCACTCCCAGAATGATGGCCGACGCGGTGGCGGCAATCACCACTGATGACATTGCAGAGGTGGCCGCGATGCTCAGGCCCGAGAATTGCTCGGTGCTGTCGCTCGGATGACCCCCTCCTGTCTGGGCGTGATTTGTTAAAATCGCGTAATTATTGGTCGTTAGGTAGCTGTAACTGACCTCGCGGTTGACCATTGACGGAGATTTTTCGTAACTTTACAAATGCAAAGGTGAAATAATATTCTAACAGTCGCTTATGAAGATAGGAAATGTCGACCTTGGCCAGAGACCGGTGATGTTGGCTCCGATGGAGGATGTCACCGACCAGTCGTTCCGCCTGATATGCAAGGAGCTTGGCGCGGATATGACCTACTCAGAGTTTGTCTCGGCCGATGCGTTGATACGCAATATCGCCGCCACCACGCGCAAACTGTCGATTCATCCTGGCGAACGTCCCACGGCCATCCAGATTTATGGCCGCGAGACAGGCCCGATGGTCGAGGCTGCCAGGATGGTCGAAGAGGCACGTCCCGACATCATCGACATCAATTTCGGTTGTCCGGTCAAGAAGGTGGCCGGTAAAGGGGCCGGGGCCGGCATGCTGCGCGACATTCCGCGCATGCTCGAAATCACCCGCGAGGTGGTGAAAGCCGTCAGCCTTCCTGTCACGGTCAAGACCCGTCTTGGCTGGGATCATGAATCGAAGATAATCGTGGAGCTTGCCGAACAGCTGCAGGACTGCGGAATCCAGGCCCTGACGGTGCATGGGCGCACGCGCTCGCAGATGTACAACGGTGAGGCCGACTGGGAGATGATAGCCAGGGTCAAGGCCAATCCCCGCTTGAAGATACCTGTCATCGGCAATGGCGACATCACTTCACCCCAGAAATTGGTGGAGGCGTTTGACCGCTACGGGGTGGATGGAGTGATGGTGGGCCGCGCCGCCATTGGCAATCCCTGGATTTTCAGCGACATGAGGCAGACGCTGCTTTACGGGGAGGTGCGCCGTCAGCTCACCATGGCTGAGAAATTCGACATACTGCGCCGCCAGATTGACGAGAGCATCGACCGCATAGATGAATACCGGGGGATTCTGCATATCCGCCGCCACCTTGCCGTCAGCTCCCTCTTCAAGGGGATTCCTTTCTTCCGCGAGACCCGCATAAGGATGTTGAGGGCCGACACCAAGCAGGAGCTTTTCGACATAATAGCCGCCGTGGAGGAGAAATTGGCCAGCGGCGAGGCGTTCGCCGAGCCTAAGGAGGATGCGTCCCCCTCGGAATCATGACAATATAAACCTGAACCAATCAAACCATTAGCCTGTGAAAAAGCAATTAGCGACATTCATCGCGGTGTTCATCGCCGCTGTGGCCGCTCTTTCGGCCGAGAATACCCACCGATATGAATTGAAAGTGGGGGATTTCAACCGCCTTGTGGTGGATGACGGCATAAATGTGGAGTACCGTTGCAGCGAGGACTCCGCCGGGCTTGCTGTCTACGAGGCTACCAAAGCCTTGGCCGACCAGCTGATATTCGATTTCTCAAAGAAAGGGCGGTTGATGATTCAGAAGCAATTTCATGGAGAGGGTGAGCTTTCAGATGATCTCCCGGTTGTCAGGGTATATTCAAAATTCCTCAGCCAGGTGCAGAACAACGGCGACTCGGCAGTGGTTGTCGTGTCGGTGGCCCCCTGCCCGGAATTCAAGGCCACGGTGATAGGCAATGGACGGCTGGTGGTGAAAGACATACACGCCAACAAGTTTGACGGCGCGATAAAGACCGGCAACGGCCAGCTCGTCGTGTCGGGGAAATGTGATCAGGCGTCGTTCAGCAACACCGGTGTCGGCTCCGTGCAGGCCGACAACCTGGAGGCGGGGGATGTCTCTTGCCGTTTCTTCGGCACCGGCACGACCGGTGTCTGGGCGACCGACCGACTGACCATCAAGGGGATGTTCCCCGGCAAGCTTTATTACAAGGGGAATCCCGGCAAGGTGAAGAATTACAGCATGGGTGTGAAGATTTTCAGGATGGATGCCGACGGCAAAATCACCGAAGAGGCATCCGGAGACCCTTCTGAGCTTGAGAATGTGAAATCGGGGGCCGAGGAGGAGTAACGTTTGTCAGGATTGGAAACCGGACTGAAGATACGGACTGCCGGCGCGGTGAAATGGAACGTCATCGACAAGGTCTCCCAGCAACTGCTGTATGCTGTCACCGGGATTGTGCTTGCGCGTCTGCTTGACCAGGAGGATTTCGGCCTGATAGGGGCCGTGCTGGTTTTCCAGGCATTCGCCTCGCTGTTTGTCGACAGTGGTTTCTCATATGCCCTGATTCAGCGCAAGTCGCCGACGCGCCTCGACTACTCGACGGTGTTGTGGTTCAACCTCGGTGTGGCCACGTCCATATACGCCATCCTGTTTTTCAGCGCGCCGCTGATAGCCGACTGCTTCCAGGGAGACCGGCGCATCATTCCCATAAGCCGTGTCATGTTCCTTGGGTTCATTCTGAACGCCACAGCCATCGTGCAGACCAACCGCCTGATGAAGAAGATGGATGTCAGGATGGTCGCGGTGTCCAACGCCGTCGGGCTGTTTGCAGGAGCCGTGGTCGGGATATGGCTCGCCGTGGCCGGATATGGCGCGTGGGCCATCGTGTGGCAGACACTCGCGTTGAACTTCACCAAGAGCCTTGTGTTGTGGCTCACCTCCGGCTGGCTGCCGCTGATGAGATTTTCGTGGCGGTCGTTAAAGTCATTTTTCGCCGTGGGGAGCGGAATGATGGTGTCGTCGTTTCTCAATGTGCTGTTTCAGAACATATACTCCTTTTTCATCGGCAACCGTGCGGGACTGGCACCGTTGGGATATTACACCCAGGCCGACAAATGGAGCAAGATGGGCATCAGCTCATTGTCGCAGGTGCTGACCTCTTCATTCCTGCCGGCGCTTTCGGCGGTGCAGGATGACCCTGGGCGTTTCGCCCGCGTCACCTCGAAGATGAACCGCTTCACATCCTACCTGCTTTTTCCCGCTATGGGGTTCCTGGCGGTGATGGCCACCCCGGTTTTCCACTGCCTTTTCGGCGAGAAATGGGACGCGTCGATAGTCCTCTTCCAGCTGTTGCTTGCCAGAGGGATATTCACTGTGCTTACGTCGCTCTACAACAATTATGTCATAGCCTTGGCCCGTACACGGCTGGTTGTGGCCATGGAGGTGCTTCGCGACGGGGCGGCGCTGCTGCTGCTTTTCGCCGCGTTGCCATTCATATCGATGGAAAGGGGAGGGGATGTGGTCTACGGCATCAAACTGCTGCTCGCCGGCCAGATACTCGCCTCGGCCATAAGCTGGGGCGTGATGGTGGTCAAGACAGCCCCGGTCAGCGGTCGGTCGGTTGGGTCGTTCCTGGCCGACAGTCTGCCATATCTGTGTGAGACACTATTGATAATGGCTGTGCTGTGGGGTGAGTCGCTGCTGATTTCCGACTGCTGGAAGTTGCTGGTGTGCCAGGGTGTGACCTGCATTGCGCTGTATGTCGGCATCAACGCGTTGCTCAACTCTGTGATACAACGGGAGGTGTTTGCCTTTCTGCGCGGCAAGAAACTCGAATGAAACAAGCGTAAATAACGACAAGTCATGAAAAAGATACTCCTCGCGGCTCTTGCCGCTGTGCTTCCGGCGTTGCTGCTCGCCGCGAGCGACTACCTAAAGTATATTGACCTTGCCGACGAGGCGGTCAGGAAACAGGACTGGAACCGCGCCGAGGAGCTGCTGCGCGAGGCGATGCGCAGTGAGCCGTCCAACCCTCAGAATGTCATGCTGCTGTCAAACGTGGGTATGTTCCAATTTTATCGCGGGGAAGATTCGCTGGCCCTCCACACACTCTCGGAGGCACGGGCGATAGCCCCGGCCTCGACAGTGATTCTCAACAACCGCGCGAAGATCCTGCGCCATATGGGACGCGAACAGGACGCGATGAAAGACTATGACAAGGTGATAGAGATGGACTCACTTAACTATGACGCGTATTTCAACAGGGGATACCTCCGCCTTGTGCATGGAGATTCGGTGGGGGCCAAATCTGACCTGGCCACACTTGAGCGCCTGCGCCCCGACGACCCCAACACGCTGCTGGTGCTGGCTGTGATGTACAGCAACCAGGGGAGGTATGACGAGGCGGTGTCGTATTACAACAAGCTTATCAAGAAAGTGGAGAAAGCAGAGTATTACACAGGCCGAGCGATGTGTCGACTGGCCAAAGGCGATCTTGCCGAGGCTTCGGATGACATAGGTCGCGGGCTTGAGCTTGACCCCGAGGATGGTGAACTGTATTATTGCCGCGCTTACCTGCATCTTCTCCAGTACCGGGAGGAGGATGCCAAGGCTGATGCCGCGCTCGCCCTGCGTTATGGGGTGTCGCAGGCCCGCATCGACGAGCTTTTCGCCCAGTGACGTTATTTCCGCGTCACTCCCAGCGGTGGCGGCGATAGATGATGGTCTGCAGCACTCCGCGCATGGACAGGTAGAGGATGAAGGCGAGCCAGAGGGCGTGGTTGCCCATCGTAGGGTAGAGCAGCATGTAGGTGATGAAGAATGTGGCCATGGCCCCGAGCATCGACAGCAGCAGTCCACGCGTCATCGTGGCCCCGATGAAGACCCCGTCCCATGCGAATGCCGCGAATCCGGCGAATGGCACGGTGAGCGCCCATACGAAATACTCGCGCGAGGCTCCGATGACGTCCGTGTCGTCGCTCAGCAGCCCGAGGAATCCTTCACCGCCGCCGAGATAAAGGAGGGTGAAAAATGCCGCCCATATAGTGCCCCACATGAAAAGCCTCCTCACACAGAGCCGCAGGCTTATCCAGTTGCGCGCGCCGACAAAACGCCCCACAAGGGCTTCCCCGGCAAATGCGAAGCCATCCATCATATATGAGAATAGCAGGAACAGCTGCATCAGCAGGGTGTTGACCGCCAGGATGAGCGGGCCCTGCTGCGACCCGGCGCGGGTGAACCACAGGGTGACGGCAATCAGGCAGACAGTGCGCAGCATCACATCGAGATTGACGCTGAAGAAACGTTTCAGTTCGCCCCACCGCAGTATCTCGGCGAATGTGGCGGATGTGAGACGGTAACGTCTCAGGAATAGGAATCCGGCCCCGAATCCGACCCACTGGGCGGTCAGCGAACCTGTCGCCACACCGGCTATGCCCCATCCGAGGCCGTAGACCAGCAGAAGGCTCGCAAGTATGTTGACGCAGTTTATGGTGAGTGACACCCACAGCAGCATCCGGGAGTTCTGCATCCCCAGGAACCATCCCGACATGGCGTAGTTGCCGAGCACTGCCGGCGCGCCGTAGATGAGTATGTGGAAATAGAGCGACGCCAGAGCGGTGGTCTCGGTGCCCGCGTCGAGAAACCAAGAAAAAAGCCTGAACACCGGTTGCTGGAGCATGACCATCATGACACCGGCCCCGATGGCTACGATGAGCGACCGGCGCAGCACAAGGGTTGAGACGCGGTTGTCTCCGGCTCCGCAGGCCTGTGCCGACAGCCCGGAGGTGCCTGCGCGCAGAAAGGAAAACAGCCAGTAGAGCATGTTGAACATCACACCGCCGACGGCAATCGCGGCTATGTAGAGTTCGCTGCCCATATGGCCCACAATGGCGGTGTCGACCAGGGCCAGCAGGGGGGTGGTAATGTTGGCGGCGATTGAAGGAATCGCCAGGCTGAGTATCTTGCGGTTCAATGTGTTGGCGGGCGATGACAAGTGTCGGTGACTTAAGATGTATGCCGTAATTGAACGAATCCAACTACGGCATACACTCGTTTTATATCAGGATTGTTATTGCTCAGAGCTTCTTGGCGCGGAGGGAGTCGAGCCAGAGGTAGGCAATCAGGGCCACATAGGCCACGATGCCGAGAATCTGGAGGGTTCCGGCCTCAAGCGGGCAGGCGTACTCGAATCCGCAGAAACGGGTCAGGGCGGCGAACACGCCGAAGAGTGCGCCACCGGCGATAAGGCCAGAGGCGATGAGGGTGCCACGGTCGCGGCGGGCGTCGCTGACAGCCTTGTCCTTGGAGCTTCTGGCCACGAACCAGGAGATGGCTCCGCCGACGAGCAGGGGGGTGTTGAGCGACAGGGGGATGAACATGCCCAGGCAGAAGGCAAGCACCGGCACGCCGAGCCAGTTGAGCAGCAGGGCGAGGATGATGCCGACCATGTAGAGAATCCAGGGGGTGTCGCCTCCCATCATGAGCGGTTCGATCACCTTGGCCATTGCGTTGGCCTGGGGAGCGACGAGCGAGTTGGCGTTGTCGGGGTCGAAACCATATACCTGGTTAAGCACCAGAATCACGCCGCCGACGGTGGCAGCCGAGACCAGGGTGCCGAGGAATTTCCATTGCTCCTGCTTCTTGGGGGTGGTGCCGAGCCAGTAACCTACCTTGAGGTCGGTGACGAAGCCTCCGGCCATTGACAGGGCGGTGCAGACCACACCTCCGATTACCATCGAGGCCACGATGCCAGAGGTGCCGTTGAGGCCGATTCCCACGAAGATGGCCGACGCTATGATGAGGGTCATGAGGGTCATGCCAGACACAGGGTTGGAGCCGACGATGGCGATTGCGTTGGCTGCCACGGTGGTGAAGAGGAACGCGATGAATGTCACCACAATCCAGGCCACAAGTGCCTGCCACCAGTTATGTATCACTCCGAACCAGAAGAACACCAGCACGGCCACGAGGGCTATCGAGATGAAGAACACGATATGCTTCATGGAGATGTCGAGCTGCCAGCGTACAGGTTTAGACTGGCTGGGGGCGCCACCCTTGAACTCGCGTCCGGCCAGGCCGACGGCCTGCTTGATGATGGGCCATGACTTGATGATGCCGATGACTCCGGCCATGGCGATGCCGCCGATGCCGATCATCCTGACGTAGTTGCCGAATATCGCTTCGGGGGCCATTGCCGCTATCTCGGCGTTGCCGTATGTGCCCATCAGGGGCACCAGCACCCACCAGGCGAAGAGGGAGCCTGCGGTGATGATGAACGCGTATTTGAGACCGATGATGTAGCCCAGACCGAGGACGGCGGCTCCGGTGTTGCAGCTAAGCACGAGTTTGGTCTTGGCGGCCACGGCCTGCCCCCACTCGCTGACAGTGGTGGAGAGGGTCCCGGCCCAGAAGCCGAATGTCTCGACCACATAGTCGTAGATACCGCCGATGAGCGAGGCTATCACGAGTGTCTTGGCCTGTGAGCCTCCGGCAGCGCTCGCGCTCTGGCCGCTGGCCAGCACCTGGGTGGTGGCTGTCGCTTCAGGGAAGGGATACTTGCCGTGCATGTCCTTCACGAAATATTTGCGGAAGGGGATGAAGAATAGTATGCCAAGCACGCCTCCGAGGAGCGAGCTGAGGAATATCTGGAAGAAGCTGACGGTGATTTCGGGATATTTTGCCTGCAGGATGTAGAGGGCAGGGAGGGTGAAGATGGCTCCGGCCACAATCACGCCTGAGCAGGCGCCGATTGACTGGATGATGACATTCTGGCCAAGGGCGTTTTTCTTGCCGAGCGCGCCGGAGAGGCCCACGGCGATGATGGCGATGGGGATGGCCGCCTCAAACACCTGCCCGACCTTAAGCCCGAGATAGGCGGCGGCCGCGCTGAATATCACACAAAGAACCAGACCGAGGGTCACCGAGTAGGTGGTCACCTCAGGATAGTTGCGGGCCGGATGCATCAGCGGCCTGTACTTCTCGTCTGCGGCGAGTTCGCGGAACGCGTTTTCCGGCAGCTCGATGGGATCGGCCTCGGGCGACATCTCGATGTCGTGGATTTGGGCCTCCTCCGCCGGGGGGATGTTGTTTGCTTTTTTCATTATAGGAAATGTGGATGATTGTCAGGTGGTGGTTGAAGGACGCGAGAGTATGTCGAATGTGTCGACGTAAATCTCAGTTGTGCGGCGTTTTATGGCGTTGAAGTCTTGCCATTCGCGGGTGCGCAGCTTCCCTTCGATGTAAAGCTTTGTGCCTTTGGTGACATATCTCTCGGCGATTTCGGCGTTGCGGTCCCACATGACGATGTTGTGCCATTCCGTGCGCTCCGGCACCTCGGCGCCGCTCGGTGCCCGGTAGCCGCGCTCGGTGGTGGCCAGCGAGAATGTGGCGCATGGGCGCGAGTCGATGTAGCGTATCTCGGGATTTTTCCCGACATTGCCTACGAGAATCACTTTGTTGACAGACATGGGCCTACGGGTATTATGGTTTCTGCCGGAGATCCGCAGGGAGGCACGACGTTGGTCAGACGGTGTGCCACGGCCTGCGAGCCGCCTTGTTGACAGCTACAAAATTAGCCAACTTTCGGCAAACATCCAAAAGTTGGCTGATTATAATATCGTGGGACTGCTGTTATTTTTCCCGATTATTTCCTTTTGCGGGGCTGACCGTCGGGTCCGGCCTCGTAGAGGTCGTCATAAATGTCTGAATAGGTGTCGAGGGTCGTGGGGTCAAGCTGCTCGGGATAATCCCCCTCGTTGTCGAGGTCGTCGATGTCGTCAAGGTCGTCGTCATCGAAGTCGTCTCCGTCATACTCGAAGTCGTCGACCATGCGGCCTCCGGCGTCGGGAGCCTCCTCGTCGTCGGCTACCGGTTCGGGCGAGAAGATAAACTCATCCTCCTCCCTTACGCGGTGATGTCCGTCGAGCGGCCGGTGAGTGATCGGGGTCTCCTCGATGCGGTTGGCGTCATCGGTGATGGCTTTCCACAGAGCGTCTTTCAGCTCCACGAGGCCTTCGCCGGTGACTGCCGAGATGAACACATGTGGGATGTCGGCCGGGAGTGTCGGCTCGATCTCATCTTTCAGCTCCTGGTCGAGCATGTCGCTCTTGGAGACTGCCAGCACCCTTTGCTTGTCGATGAGCTGGGGGTTGAAACGGCGCAACTCCTCAAGCAGCACCTCATATTCCTTGGCGATGTCGGCGGTGTCGGCGGGGACCATGAACAACAGCACGGCGTTACGCTCGATATGGCGTAGGAACCTCAGACCTAGCCCTTTGCCCTCACTCGCCCCCTCGATGATGCCGGGAATGTCGGCCATCACAAAGGAGCGGTTGCCACGGTAGTCGACGATGCCGAGCTGCGGCTCCATGGTGGTGAAGGGATAGTCGGCGATTTTTGGACGGGCGGCAGACAGGGCCGACAGCAGGGTTGACTTCCCGGCGTTGGGGAATCCTACCAGGCCGACATCGGCAAGCAGTTTCAGCTCCATCACGACGCTGCGCTCCACGGCCGGTTCGCCCGGCTGGGCGTAGCGCGGGGCGCGGTTGGTGGCAGTCTTGAAGTGCCAGTTGCCCAGGCCGCCGCGACCTCCCCGGAGGAGGTTTATTTCCTGGCCGTCCTCGGTGACTTCGCAAAGAAACTGGCCTGTCTCCGAGTCGAACACCACGGTGCCGCACGGCACCTCTATTATCTGGTCTTCCCCATCCTTGCCGAAGCTGCGTCCGCCCGAACCTGCCTGGCCGTTGCCGGCAAAGACATGGCGGCGGTATTTCAGAGGCAGCAGGGTCCACATGTTCTTGTTGCCACGGAGGATGACATGGCCGCCGCGTCCGCCGTCACCGCCGTCAGGGCCACCTTTGGGCACATACTTGGCCCGGTAGAAATGGCTTGAGCCGGCTCCGCCCTTGCCGCTGCGGCAAAGTATCTTCACATAATCTATAAAATTCGAGTCTGCCATAAATAAACTGTCTGAAAAGTTGAACGTTGGGGGAGAGATATGGCCGTCGACGCTTCGACGAGGAGGGATTGGCGGCAGGGAGGTCAGTGCCGCCCCATGGCGCGATGGTGGCGCATAAGCTCCTCGGCATGGCGGAAGTCGGCAGGTGAGCCGATATCTATCCATGTGCCGTCGATGGGGAAGAACACTGTCTTTCCTCCCCCGGCCATCGCTTTCTCTATCAGCTCGGGGGCATCGGTGGGGGTGTCCGGGGCGATAGAGTTGAGCAGCCTGTTGGAGAAAATGTATATCCCGGCGTTGGCGTAGTAGGAATATGTGGGCTTCTCCTCCAGCGAAAGCACCTCACGGCCCTGTGTGGCTAAAATCGCGTAAGGCACAGAGACGGAGTAGGGGATGGCGGCTATTGTCACGTCGGCTTCCTCCGCCTTATGCAATAAAAACATTTCTTCGAGCGAAAGAGTTGTCAGCAGGTCGGAATTCATCACCAGGGTGTCACCCTCGTCGCTGCGGCTGATGAGCGACGCCGCTCCGATGGTGCCGAGCGGCTGATTCTCGACCACGCATTTCACGTCGATGCCGAAGACAGGTTTGGAGAAATGGTCTATTATCTGCTCGGCGAGGTAGCGGGTTGTGACGGTCACATCCGTTATGCCGGCCCGTGAGAGGTTGCGCACATTGTAGTCGATGATGGGCATGCCGTCGATTTCGAGCAGAGGCTTGGGTGTCGAGAGGGTGAGCGGCCTGAGCCGTTCACCTTTCCCTCCGGCCATCAGTATGGCGCTCAGCGGGAGTATCGTCTCCACTTGGGTCAGGTCGAGGGCGCGGAGCAGTCTGCCCCTGCCGTCTACCACCGGCAGCAGGCGAATCCCCTTGAGCCTCGCCTCCTTGATTTCGCTGACAGGTGTGTCGGGCCCAACTGATGAGAAATCCTTGTGGGCTGCTTCGGTCACCGGGCTTTGCAGGGAGACGCCGCGCAACAGGGCCCGGCGTATGTCGCCGTCGGTCATCGTGCCGGCGGCACATCCCTCCTTGTCGGTGACGATGAGAGTCATCACGCCGTCGGTCAGGGAGTTGAGGCGTTCAAGGGCCTGTATCAGGGTGGCGTTTATGTCGATTATATGCTTGTCCATTGCTGCGGGGGTAGGTGAAATTCAGTCTGTCGCGGCATCGTAGGCCCCGGAGGAGTCGAGGCGTGAGGTCATCACGGCCCTGGCTACAGTGAGGTCAATCGGGCTGTCTATGTCGAGCGAGTCCTCGGGCTGCATCTCATATGGAATCCTGCGGGGGAAAGCCCCGAGGGGCATGCGGCGGATTGAGTCGGGATTTATGACATACACGGCCCCGTTGTATTCCCATGCGTCGGGTGCGTCCTGCCTGCGGGTGAGCAATCCGTCTCCTTTGGATATGTGGAGGTAACCTGTCTCGGGGTCGGTCTCGAAGCAGTTGTAGTAGGGGTTGGCCGAAGCCTTGCATACCGACACCACCATGTCTGTCTTCGCGGGGTCGAATAGGGCGATGGCCTCTGCCACATGGTTGCCGTCGCGGAATGGGGAGGTGGGCTGAAGCAGCACCACACAGTCATATTCCAGCCCCATTCTGTCGGCGAAATCCATGGCGTGGAGAATCACCTCACGCGACCCTGCGGTGTCGGTCGACAGCTCGGCGGGGCGCAGAAACGGCACTTCGATTCCCTCCTCGCCGACTTTCGCCGCAATCTCGGGTGAGTCGGTCGAGACGATGACGCGTCGGTTGTCGGGACGCTCCGCGGAGCCGTCGGCCCCCAGCAGGTCAAGACACTGGAGGGCGGCGTCGATGGTGTATGCGATCAGCGGACGTCCGCAGAGGTCGGCTATGTTTTTCATCGGAATCCCCTTGCTGCCTCCTCGGGCAGGGATGATGAACAGGGGCTGGCGTGATGCGGCTGTGGGTGATGTTGTCATAGTTCGTCGGAATCAGCGAATGTCGGCACATTCAGTATTGGATACGGGTCGATGAACCGCTTGGAGTAAAGCTCGTCAAGACGAATGTGGACGAGGGTGTCGACAATGCGCGTTACAGTGTCGCGCTTCGCGTAAGGGTTGTCGGTCTCCAGGGCGAGGCGTTTGCCGGCCGGGGAGAGGGCGAAAGATATGGCCTGGTGTATTTGGTCATGCTCCCCCTCGCAGTGGATGACGGATGAGGCGGCGATGCGTCCTTGCTGGCGTATGCCGATGTCGACGGTCGGAATCCTCATCGTCGGCACCTCCACGATGCCGCTTGAGGAGTTGCCGACCACGGCGCTGACAAAATGCAGTGCCGAAAGGTAACGGCGGCGGCCGAGTGAGGGCACAACGGCCACGCGGCCCGGATACCGGGCGGCATATTCGTTTATCATCTTGATTATCACCTCCCCGTCGGGGTCATTGTTGGGGTATGTGAAGATGATGTGTGAGCTGATGAATCCGTCGAGCGCTTGCAGCAGTGCCTCGCAGCGTTCCTTGACCGGCACCGGATCCATGGTCGCGGGATGGAATGTCACCAACAGGGTCGACGAGTTTATGTCGATACCGATGAATTTCTCAAGCTCTGGCTTGGGTATCACCGGCTCATGTATGATGTTGTAGACCCCGAGGGCTCCGGTGTTTAACACATATTTCGGGTTCTCGCCCATGGAAATCACTCGGTTGCGGTATGCGTCGGTTGCCGTGAAATGCAGGGCTGACAGCTTGGTCAGCGCATGCCGGATGTTGTCGTCAAACGCTCCCTCGGAGATTTCACCTCCGGCGATATGCGCTATAGGCACCCGCATGATTGTGGCAGCTGTGGCCACGGCGAGCATCTCATACCGGTCGCCGAGGATGACAAGGATGTCGGGATTGAGGCGCCCGAGGGCACGGGCCACCCCGATGAGGCATTTCCCGGTGGCGGCGGCTGTCTCGACAGCTGAGTCGTTTCCGGCGTTCATCTCCACTCGCTCGTCAACCTTGAATCCGTCTTCGATGATTTCATCGACGGTCATGCCGTATCGGGCATCGAGGTGCATGTTGGTGGCGATGATCTGCAGTTCCACAGTCTCGTAGGCCCGCAGCTCACGGGCGACACTGCTGAGTAGGCCCCAGTCGGCTCGTGTCGATGTCACTATGCAAATTTTCCGTCTGATGAGATCGTTGTTCATTTCGGGGAGATGTTCTGGAGGAGTTTTTGGAAAAAGAGATGTTGTCTTCAAAACCGCCACGTCACGGCCCCCTCATTTCAGAGGAAGCCGCGACGGTGGTTGAGATGGATGCAATGGCCGCGTGTGGGCGCCGGTCAATAGGCGGTGCCGGTCACGGTCACCTTGCGGTCGTATTTCTCACACTCGAAGGTGAGGCTTAGGCTCTTGCCTGCCACCACGGTGCCCTGGAGGTTGGTTATGGCGAAAGCCGGGTAGGGGGTGCTAGCGATTTCAGGGATGAGGCTGCTGGTGCTGAATGTGAAGCCATCCTCGGTGTAGGTCATCGGTATGTCGGCAAACCTCATTATTCCGAGGTTGGCGGGCATGCCCTCCATGAAACGGGGATATGCGATCTGCACTTCGGCTTTCTTAGTCTTGCCGTCGAAGACAATCAGATAACGCGACTGGTTGGTCGTGAACGGGGCATTGGCGGGGTCGGAGATGTCGGTCGACTTGGTCTCGCCGATGAACTGGTTGTGGGTGAAGAAGGTGGTCACCTCATAGCGGTTGTCCATCACGAAGCTGATGGTGACGAGGTTCTGCGAGCCGTCGGCGCGGAGGACGAAATCCACTTTGACGTCTGAGATTGTCACGGTGGTGCTGCCGGCCTCCACCTGGATGGGGGAGGGGGCGTTGACTTTCCAGCCGGTCTGTGTGTAGTCCATCCTCAGTTCTGGGAGGGTGAATGATATGGCGCGTTCGTCAGAACTGTACTGGAAGTTGTTGACATGGAGCTGCAGGGTGGAGCGGTCGAGGTTGACCATCACGCCGTAGTCGGCTCCAATCAGCACGGTCTGGCTGTTGTCCGAGCGGTCGATTACCGACACATAGTTGAGCGATGACTGGATGGTCAGCGCCTGGGTGTTCTCGGTGGGGCCGTCATCCCCGCAAGATGAGAGGATGAAGGCTGACAGCATCAGGAGAGGGAGGAATTTGAGAAATTTCATATCTATGTCTGTTGATTTGTTATACGTTGTCAAAAGTCAAGTTGCCAGCTCAATGTGGCTCCGGCTGAGAAGCCGTTGCCGCGCTGCAGGAATGCATTCCCTATTGAAACGAAATAAAAGGTCGCATATTGCGTGGCGGTGATATTGTCTGCCCACAGTTCGAGCCGGAATCCCTTCCGGGTGGCTGCCACCGAGGCGTTGAGTAGCATGTAATATGGCTGTCTGACGGTGTTGGCCTCGTCCCACCAGATGCTTCCGGTGCCTCGGGTGTTGACCTCGGCCGATATGCCGTCGACCAACCGGGAGCCGCTTATGCCTCTGGTGTATCCTGCCGACAGGAAGAGGGTGTTGGAGGGGGCGTAGGGGACGCGTTTGCCCGAGTAGTCGGCCCGGCCATTGTTGAACTCGATGAATCGGGCGTCGGTGAACCCGTATGCCCCGCGTGTGAACCATCCGGCCGGGGAGTGGTATGACAGTGACAGCTCCACACCCCTTGAGCGGGCGCGTCCGGCGTTGGCCATTATGCGTCCGGTGATGCTCCCTTCGGGAAACATCGTGACCTGCTGGTTGTCGATGTTGATCCAGAACGCAGAGAAATCCATCGTGAGCGACTGCTCCAGGAATGCCAGGTGAGCGCCGACCTCGAAGTTCCAGTCGGTCTCCGGACGGTATGACACCGTCTGGTCCACATCATATTGCTGCATCAGCCCCATCTCAGACATCAGCCTCTGCTGCAGGAAGTCGGAGAACATCTGGGTGTTGTATCCTCCGGCCTTGTATCCCTTGGTGACAGAGGCGTATAAGTTGCCCGACTCTGCCGGGAGGCGGTATGAGACTGACAGTTTTGGCAGCAGCTGGGTGAAGTCGTGCGACAGGCTGCCTGTCTCGTCGATGTCAACCGGGCAGCGGCTGTAGACCGGCAGCGGGGAAATGCCGGGGTCGGTGTTGTCGTATATGGTGTAGGCTGTGTTGCAGAAGCTCCGGAAGTCGAGGCCGGTACGTTCCCAGTCAAACCTGAGTCCTGCCGTGAGGGTGAATGCCCCGAGCCTCAATGAGCTTTCGTGGTAGAGCGACAGGCCGCCAGACGGCATCGTGAACTCGCTCCCGAGGGTGAACGACGGCTCATCCCAGCCGATGGGGTAGTAGGGGTTGGCGTTGTTGCGGTTGGCGACAATCAGCCGGTCTATTCCGGTCTGCATGAAGGTCACGGGAGCCTCCATCCTGGAGCGGCGCCAGAAACCGAACATTCCTGTCAGCCAGGAGTATTTACCGGTTTGCGGGCCGCGGGCAACGAAGTCGCCCGTGAAAGCCCACTCTTTGCGTTTCTGGCGCAGGGTGAAGTAGTCGGCTTCGGTGAAATCCTGGTCGAGGACCATGTCGTCGTCGAGATACTGCACGCTCATTATCGAGGAGAATGTGATTCCCCTGAAAGAATGTTTCACCGTGAGGCCGTCGACGAATGACAGGCGACTGTAATGGCATGTGTCGTTGTATGCGATTCGGTCGGTCGCGACATTGAGGTAGGGGTAGCCATGCTGGCGGCCACGGGTGAGCATGGCGGTGTTCTCCACCACCACCTTTCCTGTTGGCCTGAAGGATGTCTTCCACCGCAGTGCCCCGAGGCGTTCGCGGCCGGTCTTGCTGCCGTTGTGGGTGTTGCGGAAGAAACCGTCGGTGCCGGAGGCCTCGGCGGTGAGCGACATGCCGAGTTTGCCCGACAGTTTGCCGTAGACCCCGGCCGACGCGCGCCAGGTGTTGCGGGAACCGTATGACAGCTTTGCCCTCACCCCCTCAAAGCTGAGCGGAGAGAGTGTGTAGATGTTGACAAGTCCGCCCATAGTGTTGCGGCCGTAGAGTATGTTCTGGGGGCCGCGCAGCAGTTCCACCCGGTCGATGTCGGCCAGGTCGAAGTCAAAGTTGTCCTTATTTATAATAGGAATGTTGTCGATGTTGAGGCCTACGACTGGCTGGTCGATGCGGGTTCCCATTCCTCTGACATATATCGAGGATGTCATCCGCGAGCCGTAGGCCGGGATGTAGAAGTTTGGGGCCAGCGCCGAGGCGTCGCGCAGGTTGACAAGGTCGTATGTCTCGACCGCCTGGCTGCCGATGTATGTGACCGCCTCGTCGGCGTTGGGGTGGTCTCCCCCCTTTATGGCCGTCACTGATACCTCGCCGAGCACGACACCGCGCCGGGTGCCCACCGAGTCTGTGGCGGCAGCGTTTTCCCCGGCGATGGCGCTCGCGGGAAGCAGGGCTGAAACCAGCGGCAATATGGCAGGCAGTATCTCTCGCATTTCGGTCTTTGAAGCGGGCCCCGGCCCCGGGGCGCGTTGTTTCAGGCTGCAAAGTTACAATTTTTTTATGACATATGAAAAAGGGGGGTGCGTTATATGGATGTGTCTCAGCAGGGGCTGAAATCGTAAATAAATTGTAAAAAAGCCAGCCGATTTTGCCAGACCGGAATTTAATTGTTAAATTTGAGGCTCAAAACCCCCATTGATGGCAAAAGAACCACCCCGCGAAGACTCCCGACTGATTGAACGACTACGGCAACCTGAGACTTGCCGCGATGCGTTCAATGATGTCATACGGCAGTATTCCGAGCCGCTGTACTGGCAGATACGCCGTATGGTGGAGAGCCACGACGACGCTAACGACATCCTTCAGAACACATTCCTGAAGGCGTGGCAGTCGGTCGAGGGTTTCCGTGGCGACGCGAAACTGTCGACATGGCTTTACAAGATAGCCCTAAACGAGTCCATAACGTTTCTGTCAAAGGAGCGCAAGCGCCTGAGCCTTAGCCTTGACGATGAGGAAAGCCATCTTGTCAACCTCATAGAGAGCGATGAATATGTCGATGGCGACGCGCTTGCCCTGAAGCTGAGGAAGGCGGTGGCGGCCCTGCCTGAGAAGCAAAGACTCGTGTTCAACATGAAATATTACGACGAGATGAAGTATGAGCAGATGTCTGAGATTCTCGGCACATCGGTCGGCGCGCTGAAGGCCTCGTATCATCTCGCCGTGAAGAAAATCGAGCAATATTTCACTGACCATGACTGACGCCCCACGGCCTGTGGGGGCGCCAATGGTGAAACGGCTCTGAAAAAAGATTAGTCATAGATTTAAACCTTTCATTTCCGATCCAGTCAAAAAATCAGAAAAGCGACAGCTTCAAAAACAACCGCGATGAGAACTGACAAGGAAAATATACTTGACATCATAGGCCGGAAGGATGGGATGACCGTCCCTGATGGCTACTTCGCCGACTTTCAGGCGAGGATGGAGGCCCTGCTCCCCGTCAACGAGCAGGCCGAGACTCCGCGTGAAATCGAGGCTCCCCGTTCGTTCTGGGACAGGGTGCGGCCATTCGTTTACATGGCGGCGATGTTCGCCGGCGTATGGTGCATGGTCAAGATGTTCTCCATGCTCGGCACCGGCAATGTCGACCTCTCCATCGACAACAACGAGATTCTGTCAAGCGCCTTGTCTGACGACACATTCATATATGAATACCTGCGCGACGATGTCTCGGGGCGCGAGGTGCTGGAAGACATGTATCTCGACAGCATATCTGTCGACGACATCGTCCCGGCCGACTCGCTGGAAGAGACATTGTATTGACCGAGGATGACTAAAGACTGTCGTATAACTAAAAATGACCGGCTTATGAATATCAGGATATTTGCGCTGGCAGCGTTGATTTGGGTGTCCCTTTCAGCCTCACTGACCGTGAACGGTGCCCCTCAGACTCCGGAAGAACGTGAGCAGTGGATGACAGAGATGCGCCAGTACAAGCGTATCTATCTCACCAAGGAACTCGAGCTCACGCGTGAACAGCAGACCAAGTTCTACCCCCTCTACGATGAGATGGAAGACAACGAGGCGAAGATAAACGACGAGGCCCGCGCCATGGAGAAGCGTGTGGCCGAGATGCAGAATCCTTCCGACCTTGAATATGAAAAGGCGACCGAGGCGGTTTATGACGCGGCGGTGCGCTCGGCCCAGCTCGAGCGTGAGTATATGGACAAATTCAAGGAGATACTCTCGCACAAGCAGCTTTTCCGTCTGAAAGCCGTTGAACGCCAGTTCAACAGGGAGATGATGAAGCAGCACCATAGGCTCCGCACCAAGGTGAAGGCTACCGAAAAGTAAGCCTGCGCTGGCGATTCATACTCCGTAGAAAACATAAACGGACATCGTGTGAACATTCAGGCCATGGCCTGGTGTTTATCTGACGCAGCGTGCTGCGTTTGCCCATGGTAAGACCAGCATACAGAAGGGCAAACACCGGTGCGCTGCGGCGTTTCAACATATTCAACCAATTCCTAATCCTCCCAACAGGTATGACATCATTAAAAAAGTCGAGCCTGCACGGCCTTTCAAAAATCGTTTTCATACTGTCACTGATGTTTGTCAACCCATTCCACGGCTTTGGAGCCGACCCGGATTTCGCTTTCCCGGAAAAGGTGGAGAAAACCGCCGCCTCTGATTTGCGCGCGGCTGTCAAGGATGGCGACGGCAAGGGGGCGGTAAACGCGATGATACGTCTCGGGCTGGCAAAGGCGCAGGTCAACACCGACTCGCTGCCCGCTGTGCTGAGACAGGTGGCAGACCTGACGGCTGCCGAGACCGACCCTGCTGCCAAGGCATTGCTCAACGCCCTGTCAGCTAAAATCTACACCCAGGTCTACACTTCAGACCGCTGGACTTATGACCGCCGCGAGAGTGTCGCCGGAGTCGGCGACGACTATCGCCAGTGGAGCTCGCGCCAGTTTCTCGACAAGGTGATGGGGCTCGTCCAGGCGTCGCTGGCCGATGCCGATGCCTTGCGTCTTCTGCCGTTGCGGGATTACGCCGGGATAGTGGAGATTGAGGAGCAAGACCTCCGTTTTTATCCCACATTGTTTGATTTCATAGCCGAGTCCGGTATCGGCAATCTTAAGGTTTTCGCCGACGCGCAGAATCTCAATGTGTTGAACGAAAGGCTTTTGGAGACCCCTTGCGACCCCACGTTGCGACCTGGGCCAACATGCCGCCCGCTCGGGATGATACTCGGCATATACGGTTCGGTGATTGATTTCCACAAAGACAGTCCCGCGCCACGGTTTGTCGCGGAAATCGCGGTCAGGGAGTTTGTGGAGCGTCATATGTTCACCTCCCGGATGGCTGCCCCGCGTTCTGCCGCCGCGGTTGCCGACAATATGCCCTCGGCTTTCACGGCCGAGATGATCAGGCTGTATGAGGAAAACAAAGATAATGAGTTGTCAGGGCTCTTCCTTGACAAGGCTGCCGAGGAGTTCTACCCCGGGGAGGAAGCCAGGGAGTTTTGCGCTCTGCTCAGAGGCTATCTTGACCGGTTCCCGTCGGGATTGCCGGCAAATGATGTCAGCAACAGCCTTGACCGCCTCTGCCAGCCTTCTGCCCGCTTTGAGATGCCGACACAGGTGTCTCCCGGCAAACCTGTTAGGCTTACCGTGTCGACTGTCAATGGTAAGACCGTGAAGCTGGAGGTGTTTGATGTGACATCGGTCAGCGGAATATCCTCGGAAGACTACTGGGTCAGGGCCGCGAGTCTCGGGAAGGCGATAGATGCCAAGACCGTCAGCTTTGACGGAGAACTGCCATTCTCGGCCTCGGCCCCGGTCGAACTGACGTTTCCCGGTTACGGGCTTTATGCCGTGAGGATTTCAGTTGACGGGAAATATGACAACGGAAGCTTGCGTGTCATCCGCTGCAGCGACATGTCGCTGTCTTCGCTGGTGGTGGGAGAGTCATCGTCGGCCTGGGTGGCCGATGCCTCGACCGGCGCTCCTGTGGCGGGAGCGGAGATATATTTCCGCCCTTGGTCGCGCCGCAACGCCGCCGCGCGTCTTGACGGGCGGACAAACGCTTCTGGAGAGAAATCGCTTGATGTTAAGGAATACGGGCAGCTGTCGGTGGTCAAGGGCGCTGACAAGTATGCTCCCGGAATATCGGTCTCGACCCCTTACGGTGTGGATGACTCGAAGGAGCTTGCCATAGAACTGTTCACCTCCCTGGGGCTGTACCGCCCTGGCGATGAGGTGGATTTCGCCCTGGTTGCGTATGACAACCGGCCCGGGAACCGTGTGATTGCCGCCGGGCGGCGTGTCGGGGTGGAGCTGCTTGATGTCAACTATCAGCCGGTCGACACCCTGTTTCTTATGACCGACGCCTGGGGTCGTGCCGAGGGCAAGTTCACGCTCCCCTCTGCCGGGCTCACAGGCAGCTTCAGGCTCAGGGCCGGCAGTGCCCCGGGAGCCACCAAGGTGATAGATGCCTGCGGCTCACATTCATTTATGGTGAGCGACTACAAGTTGCCCACATTCGAGGTCAGGACACTGGAGGTCAACCGTCCGGTGTCGGCGGCCGACAGCGCGTCGGTGTCCGGGGAGGCAATCGCCTATTCCGGATTCCCGATAGGGGATGCCCAGGTCAAGGCTTCGCTGAATGTGCAGCAGGGGTTCTGGTGGTGGAAGACCGAGTCTCCGGTATTCTACACCACCGAGACAGTTACCGGTGCCGACGGCAGATTCGCGGTGGTGATTCCCTCCTCTGTCATTTCGGCCAGCCCTGCCCCCGGCGGAATATTCGTGTGTGACATAGAGGTGACATCGGCCGACGGGGAGACCCGCCAGATGACCGCCAAGTTCAATATGGGGAAACCGCTCGGCATAGTAGCCTCGGTTCCCGCCCAGATAAACCTCGCCAAGCCGTTCAAGGCCACGGTTGAGGCCCGTGACGCGAATGGAGACCGCAAGCCTCTGGAAATGAAATACACCGTGACCCTCGACACGGCCATAGTAGCTGAGGGGCTGGTGGCCGATGGTGATGTGACACCTGTGTTGAAGCAACTGCCATCGGGCAGGTATTCACTGGTGTTCGCCCCCGTTGATTCCGCGATGGCCGACCAGTCTGCGCCTTGCCAGACGGTGCTTTACCGTCCGCAGGATGAAGTTTGCCCTGTGGCCAAGACCCTCTGGATGCCGTCGGGCGACATCACTGCCGACGCAGATGGCCGATTCAAGCTGATTGTCGGGTCAGACTGCGGTGATGCCAATGTCAGGATGATAGTCTCGACATATCCGGGCAAAGTGATAGACAAACGCTGGCTCAAACTGAAGAAGGGCATGCAGGAGATTGAAGGGAAACTCCCCGCCGGCATAGAGTCGGCCCGTGTGCTTCTCGAATGTGTCAGAAACTTTGAGTCATTCAGTTACGAGACCGAGATTGAGGCGGAGGCCTCGCGCCGGTCGATAAGCATTGAGATTGAGACATTCCGCGACCGGGTGATGCCAGGCCAGGAGGAGAAAATCACCTTCAGGGTGAAGCCCTCTGACAAGGCCACGGCCGAGAGCGCGGTTTTCCTCGATATGTCAAACAAGGCCATCGATGCCTTGGCGGCCAATCCGATGATGCTTGATCCGTTCTCCACAGGTGGCTGGGATGTGCTGTCAAACGGCTGGAACTTCACGACATTGCCGAGTACGGTCACAAAGAGGTTCAAGTATCTGGATGGCTTCACGATTGAAGCGCCGTCGTTCCAGCTTTACGGTATGAGCTTCACCGGGGGCGGTTTCCGCAACCTGCGTGTGCGCGGCACCAACGCGGTCATGTACAAGGCTGCCGCCAAAATGGAGTCTGCCGAAGGGGAAGAGATGGCGGAGGATATGGCCGTGGCCGTAACGGGTGCCCCGATGATGGCCTACGGAGTTGCCTCCGACGCAGGAGCCAGCCTCGACGAGGTTGTGACCGTGTCGGCCAAGGAGCATGCAGAGGAGGTTGAGGTAGAGACGGCTGATGAGGCTCAGGAAACTTACCGCCCGTCTGAAATCCCCCTCGCTTTCTTCCGTCCGATGCTGGCCACTGCCGCCGACGGTTCATTGGAAATCAGCTATACCGTGCCTGACGCCAACACCACCTGGATTCTGAGGGCCATGGCATACAACAAGGAATTGCTCTCCGCCACGACTTCGGCTGAAATCATATCCTCCAAGCCGGTGATGGTGTCGCAGAACGCACCGCGTTTCCTCCGCACCGCCGACTCGGTGGTGCTGGCCACGTCGGTGATGAACAACACCGATTCGCTGCGCGACATCAGAGTCGTGTCTGAGGTGATGGCCTCGGCCACCGGCAAGGTGATTGCCCGCCAGGAGAAGCTGATGACCCTCCCGGCAAAGGGTTCGGATGTGGCGACGGTGGATGTGGTGGCCCCTGCCGGGGATGCCGGGCTTGTCTACCGCGTTAAGGCCACGTCGGGCGACTACACTGACGGTGAACAGGTCTTGCTGCCGGTGCTCCCCTCACAACAGGATGTTGTGGAGTCGGAGATGTTCTACCTCGCTCCCGGCCAGGCATCATTCTCGTTGCAGCTTCCGGCTATGTCGGGCGACGATCGCGCCTACCTGAATTTCACGGAGAATCCCGCCTGGCAGGTTGTCTCGGCATTGCCCGGCCTCAGGGAGAATGGCATTAACTCATCCGTCGAGGCATCGGCGGCCCTTTTCTCGGCGGCGGTGGCCGAGGGTATCCTCCGCGACAATCCCGAGGTGGCCAGGGTGCTGCGCAAGTGGGCCGAGACCGGCGACTCCGCTCTCATTTCCAACCTGGAGAAGAACCAGGAGCTGAAAAGCATGCTCCTCGATGCCACCCCTTGGGTCTCCGAGGCCCTCGACGACACCGAGAGGATGCAGCGTCTCGCGTTGCTGTTTGACAAGCGTCAGACCCGCAAGGTGATATCCGAGGCGGTCGACCGCCTGTCGCAGATGCGTGTTGACGGAGCCTGGAGCTGGTCAGACCGTTATCCGGTCGCCTCGATGTGGGCCACGGAGGTGATTCTCGACGAGCTGGGAGACCTTAACCGCATGGGGTGGCTCCCGTCTGACGCGCGTCTTGACAAGATGATAAAGGAGTCTCTGGCATGGTTCGACCGTGAAACAGTCAAGGAATTCAAGAAATATCCCAAGGCTGATTACTGGCTTTATGTGGCCATCCGCGACAAGTTCCCGCAGGTGAAACCCTCGACGGCCGCCTCGCGTGTGATTGAGTCAGAGGTGCAGAAGGCCGTCGCCGGATGGAAAGGCGCGACAGTGCCCATGAAGGGAGTGTATGCCCTGATTCTCAACAACCATGGCTACAACGCCACGGCCCGGCAGATTCTCAGGTCGTTGCGCGAGTATGCCACATCGACCCCGGAGAGGGGCATGTGGTGGCAGCAGCTCGACCGTTATGTCTCCCTTTGGAGCTATGACAGGGTGGGAATCACCTCAATATTGCTGGACGCGTTCAATGCCGTCGAGCCGGGATGCGATGACGTTGAGAAGATACGCCAGTGGCTCATACTCAACAAGACCAACAATGACTGGGGCAATGCCATAATGACCACCCAGACCATAGCCTCCATACTCACCAGTGGCAAGCCGCTGAAGGTCAACACCCGAGGAACGGCCATACACATCGGTGACGAACTGCTGCAGCCCCAGGCTGAGGAGTATGCCACCGGGGCGTTCACCGAGCAGATCACATCTATGCTCTCGGCTCCGGCCACATTGACGGTTGACCGTCAGGCCGACTATCCCTCGGTTGGCGGTGTGGTGATGATGCGCCGTCTGCCTATGGACTCCATAAAGTCGGTAGGATGTCAGGAGATTTCGGTGGAGAAGTCGATGATGGTGGCTGACGGAGAACAGTGGGTGCCTGGAGAGGAATTCAAGGTCGGAGACCGCGTCAGGGTCGAGCTTACCCTGTTTGTCGAGGATGACCTGTCATATGTCGTTATTGAGGATCTGCGTGCCGCCGGGCTTGAGCCTGTCGAGCAGCTTCCGTCGCCGATTTTCTCCGAGGGGCTGTGCTTCTATCGAGAGAACCGCGACTCGCAGACCAATATTTTCATAGATTTCCTGCCGAGAGGCACCTACCGCCTGGCTTATGAGCTATTTGCCTCGCAGGCCGGACGCTTCTCCAGCGGTGTGGCCCGTACACAGAGCCAGTATAACCCGGTGGTGGCCGCGCATTCAGCAGGCTGCACCATTGAAATCAGACCAGCGAGATGAAAAGGATATTTTTCCTGACGTTGCTGTCGGTGGTGTCGTGGGTGTTGGCCCCAGTGGGGCATGCTGCCCCGAAATGTGAGATGCGAGGCCTGTGGGTCGCCACCGTGTATGGCATTGACTGGCCGTCGACTTCGGGGGCGACTCCGGCCGCTGCCGAGGCGCAGAAGAAGGAGCTGTCGGCGTTGCTCGACATGGCGGCTTCGTCGGGTTTCAACTCGGTGTTGCTTCAGGTGAGGCCTATGGCCGACGCGCTGTACAAGTCGTCGCTCGAACCGTGGAGCGCCTACCTGACGGGAGGCCGCGGGACCGCCCCTGCAAAGGGATGGGACCCTCTGGAGTTTGCCGTCAGGGAGTGTCACGCGCGAGGCCTGGAGCTGCACGCGTGGGTCAATCCTTTCAGGTTCTCCTCCTCGGCGACCCTCCCCTCCACTACGGCCGACCGCCGGGCCATCGAGAATGAGTGGGTGCTGACCCAGCTCAAGACGGTCTCAGCGCCTTCCCCGAAATCGCGGGCCAAGTCCAGGAAAGGGAAGCGTCGCGCGGCCCCGAGGAAGACCACCGTCAAGGGTGTGTCGATTCTCGACCCCGGGAATCCTGACGCACGTAGACATATCGTGGAGGTCTGTCGGGAGATAGTGAAGAACTATGATGTCGACGGGCTTGTGTTTGACGACTACTTTTATCCCGAGAAATTCCCTGTGGCCGACGGGGTCGATCCCAGGGAGGAGGGTGACCGCCGCAGGGCCAATGTGGCCACGGCCATCTCCGAGGTCTACTCAATGATACAGGAGGAGAAGCCTTGGGTAAGGTTCGGGGTGGCTCCCGCCGGGGTTGCCGGAGGCAACGGCAGGGCAGCGGCCGAACATGGCCTTGAGCCCCCGTCGGTGGGTAATGACTGGATGTATGACGATATTTATTGCGATCCGTTGAGATGGCTCGCCGACGGCACTGTGGATTATGTCTCTCCGCAGGTGTACTGGCCGATGGATCATGCCACCAACCCGTTCCAGCCGCTTGTGGAGTGGTGGGCCGGAGTGGCCCGCCATTTCGGACGTCATCTGTTCGTGAGCCAGAATGTGCCGAGCCTTCCCGCAGGGGAAGCCGCGTGGAAAGAGCAGCGCAAGGAGGTGGCGGTGACCCGGCTCGCCTCCCGCAAGGAGGGGATACCCTCGGGGCAGGTGTTTTATTCCGCCGCC
Organism: Bacteroidales bacterium; assembly: GCA_910575615.1. GTDB lineage: Bacteria > Bacteroidota > Bacteroidia > Bacteroidales > Muribaculaceae > UBA7173. The sequence continues at coordinate 41,725 of CAJTEX010000006.1, forward strand.
CACCTGACCGGCAAAAAGGCCCGCGGACTTGACCGCGAGCTTTCGATGAACGAGTACTCCTCCCGGGCGTTGATGCCCCCCATGACCTGGAAGAAGGCCCCCCAGGCCGAGAAGGTTAAGAATCTCAAACGCAACGACCGCTCGTTGAGCTGGTTTGACAGGGGGAGCGGACGCTATGTCTGTTACGCCATACCGATGGATGTGGGGCCTATCGACGCGCTTGCCCAGGATGGCCCCAATTTCGACGGTAGATACATCGTGGGCGTGACCTACGGAAACAATTTCGAATTGCCAATGCAGGTGCTGAAAGGATACTGGTATGCTGTCGCCCCGTATGACCGTTATGGCAACGAGGGGGAGGCGGTGACCCTTAACGCGCCAGGATTGTGACAGTCTGACATATGGAAATCAACGAAGCTTATATGCGCCGCGCGTTGCGGCTCGCGGCCAATGGCCGAGGATTCACAGCTCCCAATCCTATGGTTGGGGCGGTGATTGTGGCAGCCGGAGGCAAGGTGATAGGGGAGGGGTGGCATCGCCGGTGTGGCGAGGGCCATGCCGAGGTCAACGCGGTGGCTTCAGTGAGAGAGTCCGACCGCCATCTGCTGGCCGACTCCACGATGTATGTGACCTTGGAGCCATGCTCCCATTATGGCAAGACCCCGCCCTGCTCCAGGCTTATCGTGGAGACCGGCATACCAAGGGTGGTGGTCGGGGCCGGCGATCCCAATCCAAAGGTGAATGGGCGGGGAATAGCGATGATAAGGGAATCGGGGGCGGAAGTGGTGACCGGAGTTCTCGCCGACGAGTCTATAGCCCTCAACCGGGTTTTCTTCACCGCCCAGACCCTGCATCGCCCCTACATAACGCTGAAATGGGCGCAGTCGGCCGACGGTTTCATGGATGCCAGACGCGGGGAGGGAGCCCCGGCCTATGCGTTCTCCAACCCGCTGACAAGGCTGACCACAATGAAGCTGCGCGCCGAGAACGAGGCGATTCTGACCACCGCCGCCACTGTCAATGCCGACAATCCTCGGCTCACCCTCAGGGGCTGGCCTGGACGGGAGCCACGACCGTTCATCATTGACCGCCATGGAAAGACTAACCCTGTCGCGGCGCTTCTTTCCGCGGCCACTGTGCTGTCTGATGATAATCCCTTTGACACCCTTTTCCGGGATTTTGGGGTCTCCTCCGTGCTTGTAGAGGCAGGCCCCCGCTACCTCTCGCATCTGTTGCGGGCAGAACAGTGGGACTGTCTGCGTGTTGAAATCGCTCAGGAGGCTCTGGGCGACCGCGGCGTATGTCCGGCTCCGGTTTTGCCTTTCGGCGACGGCGTATTGGAGAGGACAGAAGAGATTGGAGGACATCAGATGCTCCATTTTGTGAGGCGCGGCGCAGTGGGTTGTCACCCGGCATTCCTATGACCGGCAGTCCGGTGCGGAGGGGTGGGGCATCCGTTTTTTTTAGAAAAATTGGCCATATGGATAATTTCCCCGGTGTTTTTAACAATTGATTACTGAAAAATGCCTATCTTTGTAGCCGTAAAACCGCCCCGGAGGGGGCGCGGCTTTGCTCTTCTGATTACAGATTGTTGATAACCAGATGATAAGGTTGTGTCTTGTTGACAGGCTAATCGCTTTCCCCTTGTCTCTGATTTAGGCATCTCGGATCACCCCTACTAACCCTAAAGGTTGTCCATCGCGGCCCGCAGCCAGTTGATGGCGGCCACCACAGACCAGGAATCACAACAATATAGTTCATGATATCTTTAGGAATTTTTGGCATCGACGCCGTAGTGTTCGCCATTGTGGCGCTGCTCACCGGAGCAGGGCTGGTATGGCTGGCCATGTGGCTCGCCGGCCTTATTTCTCCCCGCTCTTTCAATCCGCAGAAAGGTGAGGCATACGAGTGTGGTATCCCTACCCGCGGTGAATCAATGGCCCGCTTCCATGTGGGCTACTACCTGTTCGCCATCCTCTTCCTGATGTTCGACGTGGAAACAGTCTTCCTGTTCCCCTGGGCCGTGAAAATGCGCGCCCTCGGAGGTGAAGGCGTTCTCTGCGTCGCTGTTTTTTTCGCAATCTTAGTGCTGGGCCTCGTTTACGCCTGGCGGAAAGGAGCGCTTGAATGGAAATGAGACATGTGACCGCCCAGGGTATACCTTACGAGGCCTGGAAGGACAACGAATACATCGAGAAGCTCGTCACCGAGCTTCAGGAGTCGGGAACCAACGTGCTTGTCGGTTCGCTCGACAAACTTATCAACTGGGGGCGTTCAAACTCGCTCTGGCCGCTCACCTTCGCCACCAGTTGCTGCGGCATCGAATTCGTGTCGCTTGGAGCCGCCCGTTTTGACATGGCGCGATTCGGCTGGGAAGTTGCCCGTGCCTCGCCCCGCCAGGCCGACTTCATGATGGTGGCCGGTACCATCGTACACCGCATGGTGCCTGTGTTCCGCCGCCTCTATGACCAGCTCGCTGAGCCCAAATACGTCATAGCCTGCGGCTCGTGTGCCATCTCTGGCGGTCCGTTCCGCAAAAGCTACCATGTCGCCAAGGGCATCGAGGACATCGTGCCTGTCGACGTGTTCTGTCCCGGATGCCCCCCGCGCCCGGAGGCAATGATTTACTCGATCATGCAGCTCTCGCGCAAAATCAAGGTGGAACGCTTCTTCGGAGGCAAGAACCGCCAGGAGAGCCAGAAGGAATTTCTCGCCGCCCACCCCATCGAGGATGTCGCCGCGGCCAACATTGACTGATAAACCATCATACGACATACATGGCTAACTTGCAGGAAAAAGTCTCGCGTCTCTTCCCCGAAGCTACCTTCGAGGAGGGCGAGATTTTGCTGGTGAACATCCCCGACGCAAAGCTTCACGACCTTGTGAAGTCGCTCCGTGACGACTGCGGTTTCGACTATCTCGTGACCATCGTCGGTATGGACTGGGTGTCCTCCCTGGGATGTGTATATTATCTGACTTCGTCGCTCTCAAAGGAGTTTGTCTCGGTAAAGGTGCAGACCACCGACCGCGACAATCCGATGATTCATTCCATTGCCGACCTTTACCGCATCGCCGGCATATATGAGCGCGAAGTCTATGACTTCTACGGGATTATCTTTATAAACAATCCCGATATGCGTCGCCTTTTCCTCAACATTGACTGGGTGGGTTACCCCCTCCGCAAGGATTACGACGCCAATCCTGAAATCAACCCCGTCTCGATTGAGAACGAACGCCAGACCGACCACACCGACTCTTGGGTGGAGCAGCCCGACGGCTCGATCAAGCATGAGCGCCCGAGGGTCTTCAAAGAGGATGACTTCGTGGTGAACATCGGCCCGCAGCATCCCGCCACTCACGGTGTGTTGCGTTTCCGCACCGCCGTCGATGGTGAGACCATCCAGAAAATCGATGTCTATATGGGCTATATCCATCGCGGAGTCGAGAAACTCTGTGAGGATCTGGGCTATATGCAGACCCTCCATTTTATGGACCGTCTCGACTATTTCTCGGCCCACAATTACCACCACGGACTTTGCCTGGCGATTGAGAAAGCTGCCGGAATCGAGGTTCCGCGCCGCGCGCAGGTTATCCGCGTCATGATGGACGAGTTGTCGCGTATCGCCTCCCACTGCCTCTTCATCGGCACATTCTGCATGGACCTCGGCGCTACGACGATGCTGTTCTACACATTGCGTGTGCGCGAGCAGGTGCTTGACATTATGGAGAAGACCTGCGGGGCGCGTATGACCTTCAACTACGACTGCCTCGGCGGCGTGATGGCCGACCTTCACCCCGATTTCGTCAAGGATGTCAAAGCCCTCCTCGAGGTGCTTCCCAAAAATGTCGCCGAATACAACAAGCTCTTCACCGGAAACGTCATTGCCCACAACCGTCTCAAGAATGTCGGTGTCCTCTCCAACGAGGATGCCCGCTCCTGGGCCATCACCGGCCCGTCAGGCCGAGCATCAGGTTGGGCTTGTGATGTCCGCAAGACTCATCCATACAGCGTTTATTCCGAAATCAAGTTCGACCAGGTGGTGCGCACCGAGGGTGACTCCCTCGCCCGTTTCCAGAACCGTGTCGACGAGATTCTCCAGTCGAAGGGCATCCTCGAGCAGCTTCTCGAGATGCTTCCCGAAGGGGAATACTGCGCAAAAGTGCCCAAGGTGATCAAGCTTCCCGTCGGCCACTGGTTCCAGGTGGTTGAGGGATGTCGCGGCCTCTTCGGCGTGTACATCGAGAGTGACGGCTCGGCGAAGCCTTATCGCCTGAAACTTGTCACTCCGGGTCTGCCCGCAGCCGCTGTGGTGGACCACATCACACGCGGACAGAAGATTGCCGACCTCATCACAATCGGAGGGTCGATGGATTACATCGTGCCCGACATGGACCGTTGATCCAGACGACAGGAGAACCAACTTAGAAACCAAACAACCCCTGATATACAATCACGTTACTTGTCATGAGTAATTACACAATAGATAATTTCAGCAGCCTCGCGACCTGGTTCGACACGATGCTCAACGATTTCATGCCATCCTGGCTCGCGACCACCGTGGAGTGTGTGCTGGTCGGTGTCGGTCTGCTGCTGGTCTACTCTGTGCTGGCGCTCTTCTACATCCTCTACGAGCGTAAGATCTGTGCCTACTTCCAGTGTCGTCTCGGCCCCAACCGTGTCGGCCCCTGGGGGCTTCTCCAGAGTATCGCCGATATGTTCAAGATTCTCATCAAGGAGCTTATCGCCCTGAACCATATCGACAAGTTCCTTTTCGCCCTGGCTCCATACCTGGTGATTATCGCGTCAGTGCTCTGCTTCGCGGTGCTTCCCTGGGGCAACGGCTTGCAGATCATCGACTTCAACATCGGTATCTTCTTCCTGCTTGCCTGCTCCTCGATTGGTGTCCTGGGAATCCTGCTCGCAGGTTGGTCGTCAAACAACAAGTTCACCCTCATCGGTGCGCTACGTTCGGGTGCTCAGATGGTCAGCTATGAGCTTTCTGTCGGCCTCTCGATTCTCACGATGGTGGTTTTCGCAGGCACGATGGATGTGGCCAAGATTGTGGAGGCCCAGGCCGACCACTGGTTTATCTTCTCGGCCCATATTCCCGCCATCATCGCTTTCGTGATTTACATGATTGCGGGTACCGCCGAGACCAACCGTGGCCCCTTCGACCTTCCTGAGGCCGAGAGCGAGCTTACTGCGGGATACCACACGGAGTATTCCGGTATCCATTTCGGATTCTTCTATCTTGCCGAATATCTCAACCTTTTCATCGTCTCAGGTGTTGCTACATTGCTGTTCTTCGGAGGCTGGATGCCTTTCCGCGTCGCCGGCTGGGATGGCTTCAATGAGATCATGGGCTACATTCCCTCGGTGGTGTGGTTCCTCGGCAAGGCTTTCGTCATCTCTTTCATCATCATCTGGTTCAAGTGGACATACCCCCGTCTCCGTATCGACCAGCTGCTGACACTGGAGTGGAAATACCTCCTGCCCATCAACCTGGTAAACCTCGCCCTGATGGTCTGGATTGTGGTTGAAGGCTTCTATTTCGGCCAGCTCCCCCAGTAATACCCGCTAATTCTCCCTGACAAAACAAACGCATTAACTCGCAATAAGATGAGCGACAATTTCGGAAAAATAGCCCAGGTGATCGGCCCCGTGGTCGATGTCATCTTCGAGGGCGACCAGAACATCCTCCCGCCGATTTTCACGGCCTTGAAGGTTGACCGTCCCGACGGTTCGCAGCTGATTCTCGAAGTCGAGCAGCATATCGGTGAAGACACTGTCCGCTGCGTGGCTATGGAGAGCACCGACGGTCTGCAGCGCGGCCTGCGCGTTGACTCCCTCGGACGTCCAATCGCCGTTCCCACCGGCGACCAGGTCAAGGGCCGTCTGCTGAATGTTCTCGGCGACGCCATCGACAACCTTCCGCAGCTTGACTGCGAGAACCTGCGCCCCATCCACCAGCCTGCCCCCGACTTCGAGGACCTGACCATCGGCACGGAGATTCTCCATACCGGTATCAAGGTGGTCGACCTGCTCGAGCCTTACAGCAAGGGTGGCAAGATCGGTCTCTTCGGTGGTGCCGGTGTGGGCAAGACGGTGCTTATCATGGAGCTCATCAACAATATCGCCAAGGGACATAACGGCTTCTCGGTGTTCACCGGTGTGGGAGAGCGTACCCGCGAGGGTAACGACCTGCTCCACGAGATGATTGAGAGCGGTGTCATCAAGTATGGCAAGAAGTTCGAGGAGAACATGCTCAAAGGTGGCTGGCCCCTCGAGGATGTCGACATGGATGAGGTGAAGCAGTCCCAGGCCGCCCTGGTGTTCGGCCAGATGAACGAGCCTCCCGGCGCGCGTCTGCGTGTGGCCCTGACAGGTCTGACTGTGGCCGAGCAGTTCCGCGACCAGGATGGTGGCGGTAAAGACATCCTCCTGTTCATCGACAATATCTTCCGATTCACCCAGGCGGGTTCGGAGGTGTCGGCTCTTCTGGGCCGTATGCCCTCTGCCGTGGGTTACCAGCCCACTCTTGCGTCTGAGATGGGTGCCCTCCAGGAGCGCATCACTTCGACAAAGAATGGTTCGATTACCTCGGTGCAGGCCATCTATGTGCCCGCCGACGACTTGACCGACCCGGCCCCCGCGACTACCTTCAGCTTCCTTGACGCTACCACGGTGCTTTCGCGTAAGATTGCCGAGCTGGGTATCTATCCCGCCGTGGATCCCCTTGAGTCTACATCCCGTATCCTTGACCCGAACATCATCGGCGAGGATCACTACAATACCGCCCAGGCTGTCAAGCAGCTCCTCCAGAAATACAATGAGCTCCAGGACATCATCGCCATCCTTGGTGTCGACGAGCTTTCCGACGAGGACAAGCTGGTTGTCGCCCGTGCCCGCCGCGCGCAGCGTTTCCTTTCACAGCCTTTCCATGTGGCCGAGCAGTTCACCGGCCTTCCCGGCGTGATGGTGCCGCTGAGCGAGACCATCCGTGGCTTCAAGATGATTCTCTCGGGCGAGATGGACGAGTATCCCGAGCAGGCATTCCTGAATGTCGGCACTATCGACGATGCCATCGAGAAGGGCAAGAAGCTCCTCGCCGAGGTAAAATAACCATGTAGCAACCCTCCCGGGCGCGGCGCTCCCGCGCCACGGGGTCAATATCTATCGACAACTCAATTATGGTTCTCAAGATAATTTCAGCCGAAAAAGTGCTTTTCGAGGGAGAGGCCTCCTCGGTCACCCTTCCCGGCGAGATGGGGCAGTTCACAGTGCTGCCGCGTCACGCGTCGCTGGTGTCGACCCTCGTCAAAGGTAAGATCAAGTATGCCGAAGGCTCGGGACACCATGAGATAGAAGTCGAAGGCGGAATTGTCGATGTCGACAACGATGTCGTTTCCGTTTGCATTTACTGACCGTTCAACAAGACAATCACCAGGCTTCCAAAATGAAGAAGTTGCTTTTTATACTGGTTCTGATGACAAGCTGGGCCGTCTCGGCCGCCCAGGAGAATGTCGCGCAGGACACCGCTTCGGTGGCGTCGGCCTGTCATGCCTCCTCCGTAGGCGGGGACAGGCTTGAAGAGGCCCTTGACAGGGCCGCCGAAGAGACCGACGAGCATAAGTTCGACATCAAGGAAACCATCTTCGAGCATCTCGGGGACGGTTACGGTTGGGAAGTGCCTTTCAACCACCACAAGCGTATCCCCCTCCCTGTGATAGTGTGGGGCAAGGACGGCCTCCATGTCTTCTCTTCATCGCGCGTGACCCACGGCGACGAGTATGTTGATGGAGACGCTACTTTCAAAATCGCCACCGAAGGTGATTACAAAGGCAAAATCGTTGAGATAATCGATGGCAAGGAATACAAGCCCTGGGATTTCTCGATTACAAAGAATGTCTGCGCCATCTTCATCGCCTGCATCGTGGTGCTGCTGTTACTCATACAGCTTGCACGCTGGCACAAGAAGAATCCCTTCAAGGCTCCCCGCAAAATGACCGGGGCCATAGAGGCCATCGTTGAGTTCATATACGCCGGTGTGATCAAGCCGACACTGAAAGAGAAGTCTGCCAAGTTCGCGCCTTACCTGCTTACGGCGTTCTTCTTCATCTTCTTTATGAACCTACTGGGACTCATCGTTGTCTTCCCCGGAGGTGCCAATGTGACAGGCAATATCGCCGTGACTATGGTGCTTGCCATCATGACCTTTGTGATGACCAATGTGTTCGGCACCAAGGTCTACTGGAAGGAAATCTTCTGGCCTGACGTTCCCATCTGGCTCAAGTGTCCGCTCCCCATCATGCAGCTCATAGAGGTGTTTGGCATCTTCACCAAGCCTGCGGCCCTTACAGTCCGTCTGTTCGCCAACATGATGGGTGGCCATATGATTGTGTTGATTCTGACGTTGTTGATTTTCATCTTCGCCGGAGCCGGTGTGGCCATTGCGTCTGGCACCGCCGCGATTTCAGTGGCCTTCTCAGTCTTCATGCTTTTGATTGATGTGCTGGTGAGCTTCATCCAGGCATATGTCTTCACGATGCTCTCCACCATCTTCATCTCCCTTGCCCAGGCAGAGCATGAGGAGCATGGCGCTCACGGGGATGCCCATAGTGCAGCCGCGCATGCGTCGGAAACTTCAAAATGAAATTAAAACAAAAGTTATAAACCCCCAAAACAAAAACTCTTCGTTATGTTAGCAATGATTTTAGCAGCAGTCGAGGCTCTTCTTGGCCTTGGTGCATCCGTAGCCGCCGGTATCGCCGCAATCGCTGCCGGTATCGGTATCGGTAAGATTGGTGCTTCCGCCATGGAGGCCATCGCCCGCCAGCCTGAAGCTGCCGGCGACATCCGCTCGAACATGATTGTGATTGCCGCTCTTATCGAAGGTGTGGCTCTGTTTGCGGTCATCGTCTGCATCCTCGCCCTGTTCGTATAAACCTTGCTGACCGGGGAGGCATCCTCGCGGTGTCTTCCCGGCCAAAGCTTGATTATTGTCGGGGGCCGTCCGGCTCCCGATGCAAAACAAATGCTTAACCCTTAACAATGAGGTTGTTTTAACTATGGAACTTTTCAAAGTTGATTTTGGCTTGACCATCTGGATGTTTGTGGCTTTCGCCATCCTGTTTTTCATCCTGTGGAAATTCGCCTGGCCTGCCATCATGAAGGGCATTGACGGGCGTGCCGACCTTATAGACAAGGGTGTTGAGTATGCTCAGAACGCCAAGGAACAGCTTGACAACGCCCAGCTTGAGGCTGACCGCCAGATTCAGGAGGCCCGCCGCAAGGAGGCTGACATCATCGCCGAAGCCAACCGTATGAAATCACAAATCATAGAGGACGCCCGCGAGGAAGCCAAGAAGGAGGCACAGAAAGAGAAGGATGCCGCCAAGCTTTCAATCGAGCAGAGCCGCCGGGAGGCTGAGCAGAACCTGCGCGACGAGGTCAGCCGCGTCGCCCTGGAGATTGCCGGCAAGGTCACCCGCGGACAGCTTTCAGACGATGCTGCCCAGAAAAAGCTGGTCAACAGCTACCTTGATGAAATTGAAAGTCAGAACTGACAACTGAGGACCCCATTGTAATCCAATATCGCAATGAACGAAGGTTTGATTCCCAAACGCTACGCAAAGGCCCTTTACAAGTTTGCTTGTGAGAAAGGGGTCGACCAGGGACTTTACCGTCTCATGGGCAACCTCGGTAGGAGTTTTGCCGACAATCCTGCCCTGGATTCGACTGTCGCAAACCCTTTCGTGGGTGACGATGACAAAATCGCCCTGCTTAAGACCGCAGCCACCGGAGCGGCCGACACCACCGACAAGAAAGCCGGCGATGTCTATGCCGACTTCCTCAAGCTGCTCCGTGAGAACAAGCGCCTGCCTATGGCCGGAGCCATCTCCCGCGCCTATTGCGACATCTACCGCAAGGAGAACAGAATCTATCGGGTGGCGGTTGTCTCGGCCAAGCCGCTCGACACTCCCGAGCAGCACCGGTTGTTGAAGCTAATCGAGGGACACCTCGATGGCGGGAAGATGGAACACTCTTTCTCGACCGACCCGGAGCTGATCGGCGGTTTCACGGTCGACATTGACAACGAGCGTCTCGACGCCTCGGTAAAGAACGAACTTAAACAATTGCGATTGAAGCTTTTGAAGCAGGCTTGACGCCCGTGAAAGCTTAGAATGGCTCATAACAACTTTTGGACAAATGATTAATCCAAGCGAGATATCGGAAGTTTTAAAGCAGCAGCTTGAGAATGTCAACAAGGCGGTTGCTTTCGAAGAGGTAGGAACCGTTCTGGAGGTCGGCGACGGGGTCGCCCACGTCTACGGCCTTGACAATGTTTGCGCCAACGAGCTCGTCGAGTTCGAGAACGGCGTGAAAGGTGTCGCCCTCAACCTTGAGGAGAGCAATGTCGGTGTCATCCTGCTCAATGACGTTAACAAGGTCACTGAGAACATGACAGTGCGCCGCACAGGCGAGATTGCCTCGATTCCGGTAGGGGAAGGGCTCTTCGGCCGTGTCATCAATATCCTGGGTGAGCCTATCGACGGACGTGGTCCGATTGAGGGCAAGCTCTACCGTATGCCTCTGGAGCGCAAGGCTCCCGGTGTCATTTTCCGCCAGTCGGTGAAGCAACCCCTCCAGACCGGCATCAAGGCCGTCGACTCGATGGTGCCCATCGGCCGCGGCCAGCGCGAGCTGATCATCGGTGACCGCCAGATTGGCAAGACCGCGATCGCGCTCGACACCATCATCAACCAAAGAAAGAATTACGAGGACGGCAAGCCTGTCTACTGCATCTATGTGGCCATCGGCCAGAAGGCTTCGTCCGTGGCTGCCATCGTGGAGACACTGCGTCAGCACGGCGTCCTCGATTACACCTGCGTGGTGGCCGCCACCGCATCCGACTCGGCAGCCATGCGCTATTACTCACCCTTTGCCGGTGTGGCAATCGGCGAGTTCATCCGCGATACCGGGCGCGACGCCCTTATCATATACGATGACCTGTCTAAGCAGGCTGTCGCTTACCGTGAAATATCCCTGGTGCTGAAGCGTCCTTCGGGCCGTGAGGCATACCCCGGTGATATCTTCTACCTCCATTCGCGTCTTCTCGAGCGTGCCGCCAAGATTATCGACAACCAGCATGTGGCAGAGAAGATGAACGACCTCCCCGATGTCCTCAAGCCCATGGTCAAGGGTGGCGGCTCGCTTACCGCGCTCCCCATCATCGAGACCCAGGCCGGCGACGTATCGGCTTACATCCCGACCAACGTGATTTCGATTACCGACGGCCAGATTTACCTTGAGACCGCGCTCTTCAACCGTGGTATCCGTCCGGCCATCAACGTGGGTATCTCCGTGTCGCGTGTCGGCGGTAACGCTCAGATCAAATCGATGAAGAAGGTGGCCGGAACGCTGAAAATCGACCAGGCGCAGTTCCGCGAGCTTGAGTCGTTCACCAAATTCGGCGGCGACATTGACCCCGTGACCGCCCGTGTCATCGACCGTGGACGCAAGAACGAGCAGCTTCTCATCCAGCCCCAGTATAAGCCCTGGGCCGTGGAGGAGGAGGTCGCAGTGATTTTCTGTGGTGTCAACGGGCTGCTGTCTGACGTGCCTGTGGAGAAAGTCGCCGAGTTCCAGCTGTCGCTCCTTCAGCTTCTCCATGCCAAATATCAGGCCGACGTGCTTGATGTCATCAAGGCCGGACAGCTTACCGACGACTGCACCGCCAAGCTGACCCAGGCCGCCACCGAAGTGGCCCAGCGTTACGCCTGACGCGCGCCTTGCATAGAAAGCTTGACTTACCAACCAACAAGAACCTAATCGGATTCCCGAAAACAACCGTTAATGGCAACATTAAGAGAACTCAAAGGCAGAATCGGCTCGGTGGCTTCTTCCGAGAAAATCACCGGCGCCATGAAGATGATTTCGTCGGCGAAAATGCATAAGGCCGAGGGCGCGTTGCGCCAGCTGCGTCCCTACCGCGACCAGGTGGAGACTATCATCGGCAACCTGCTCGCCTCCGACGCGGCTTTTGATTCGCCGCTGATGACCCCCCGCGACACTATCGGTCGCGTGGCAGTGGTTGTGTGGGGTTCCGACGATGGCCTTTGTGGAGCCTACAACATAAACATCTTCAAACAGCTGGTCGCCAGAATCAACGGCTACCGCGAGGAGTTTGGCGACGATGTGCGTGTCACGGTCATCCCTGTCGGTGCCAAGATGGCGAAGGCAGCCGCGAAAATTAAAGGTGTCGACATACAGCGCCCGCAGGGAGTCGATTCAAAGACTACCGAGGTGCGCGACTTCACCTGGATGCTGCGCGACGGTTTCCTCTCCGGCGAGTTTGACCGCGTCGATGTCCTCTATATGTCATACAAGTCGGTCAGCCGCCAGCGTCTGGAGTCGGCCGAGCTTCTGCCCGTGACCACGGCAGCGTTTGCCGCTGTGGAGGGAGAGGTGTCGGCCAAGCCCTACATCTTCGAGCCTTCTGCCGACGCCATCTTCAACAAGGTGTTGCCGATGTACCTGCTTGCCGTTGTCCAGGACATCTTCACCGAGAACCGCGCCAGCGAGCAGGCTGCCCGAGTGATGGCCATGCAAAGCGCCAACGACAACGCCAAGAAGCTCCACGAACAGTTGCAGCTTGAGTTCAACAAACTTCGCCAGCAGGCTATCACCACCGAATTGCTCGACATTCTCGGCGGCCAGGTGAAGTAACCTCCAAGAATAATAACAGACATTATCATATCGCTTAAAAAACAATATGGGTAGTATTAAAGATTATTTTTCAGGTCTGGGAAAAGGAGTGACCAGCCTTGTCAAAGGTCTGCAAGTGACCGGCAAGGAGTTTGTCACCCCAAAGATCACTGAGAAATATCCCGACAACCGCGAGGACATGCACATCGCCCAGCGATTCCGCGCAACCCTCCAGTTCATTTATGACAATGAGGGAAACCACAAGTGCATCGCTTGCGGGACATGCGAGAGGAACTGTCCTAACGGCACGATCTCCATCGAGACAAAGATGGTAGACACCTGGGACGGAAAGAAGAAGAAAAAACTCGACCGTTATACCTACGATCTCGGCAGCTGCACCTTCTGTCAGTTGTGTGTGCAGACCTGTCCTACGAACGCGCTCGAGTTCAGCAACGATTTCGAGCAGGCTGTGTTCACCCGCTCCAAGCTCGTGAAACAGCTCAACTACCTCCCTGAGAAGCCCGAGCCCAAGCCTACACCCGAGCAGATAGCAAAGTTCGAGGCTGAGAAGCAAGCCAAGCTTGAGGCCGCAAAAGCTGCCGCTGCCAAGAAAGCCGCCGCTGCCGAGGCTCCCGCCACCATCGAGCTTGACGAGAAGGCCAAGAAGGCCCTTGCTGCCGCCGAGGCCACCGGAGACCCTGAGAAAATCGCCAAGGTGAGAGCAGCCCTCGAAAAGGCCGCAAAGCTCAAGGCCGCTCAGGCGCCGGCCGCTCCCGCTGCCATCGAGCTTGACGAAAAGGCCAAGAAGGCCCTCGCCGCCGCCGAGGCCACCGGAGACCCTGAGAAAATCGCTAAAGTCAAGGCCGCCCTTGAAAAGGCTGCAAAACTCAAGGCCGAGAAAGGCAACGCCTGACCCTCCACGGGCCCACAAACCAATCAGAAAAAAGTAAAAAAATAATATGGAATCAGTAGGAAGTATCATCGTTTATGTGGTAATCGCTCTGACGATTGTCATCTGCTCGGTGCTTGCTGTCACCACGCGCAAGATTCTGCGCGCCGCGACCTACCTGCTCTTCACCCTCTTCGCCACTGCCGCCCTTTACTTCAAGCTCGACTACGAGTTCCTGGGCGCTGTGCAGATTGCGGTGTACGCGGGCGGTATCGTGGTTCTGTTCGTCTTCTCAATTCTCCTGACGAGCCACCCCGGCGACAACAGTGCCAAACTTGCCTCCAGAAAGCGCGCGCTCGGGCTTACCGGGTCGCTGTTGCTCCTGATTGTCGCAGGTTACTCCCTTGTAAGCCGCTGCGAGCTGTGGTCGGCCCTCCCCCAGGGAGAGAATCCTTCAATGAATGAAATCGGCGAGACCCTGATGGGTACGGCCCATGGCCAGTATCTCCTCCCATTCGAGGCAATCAGCGTGTTGTTGCTCGCCTGTATAATCGGTGGTGTGGTAGTCGCCCGCAAAAACAAAAATTAAACCCCGCGAATATGGAACTTACAATCCTCTGGTATCTGATTCCGAGCCTGTTGATGTTCTGCTGCGGCGTTTATGGCTTCATCACCCGCAAGAATATGATCGCGATGCTCATCTCCCTGGAGCTGATGCTCAACGCGGTCGACATCAACTTCGTTGTCTTCAACCGATTCCTCTTCCCCGGGGAGCTTGAGGGCATGTTCTTCACCCTGTTCGCCATCGCCCTGGCCGCAGCCGAGACCGCGCTGGCAATCGCCATCATCATCAATGTCTTCCGTGTCTCCGAGAAGATTGATGTCGACGATGTAACTAAAATGAAATTCTAAGCACCGATATGGAACCTGTAATACCTATCATTATCCTGGCTTTGCCCCTGACGATGTTCCTGGTGCTGGGACTTTTAGGCCACAAGATGGCCCACCGCACCGCAGGCATCCTCGGCACTCTCAGCATGGGAGTGACAATGGTGCTGGCCTACATCACAACGCTAACCTATTTCTTCTCGGGTTCGTCCGAGTTCATCAATGAAGAGGGTGTGCGCCTGCAGAGCGTCATCTTCAACTGGGACTGGCTGGCCTTCACCGATTCGCTGGTCATCCGTCTCGGATTCCTCCTCGACCCCATCTCAGCCCTGCTGCTTGTGGTGATCACCACCATCTCCTTTATGGTGCATCTTTACAGCAACGGCTACATGCGCGACCATCACGGAGTATGGGAGACCGGATTCCAGCGTTTCTACGCATTCCTGTCTCTGTTCAGCTTCTCGATGCTCGGCCTGGTGGTGGCCACCAACATCTTCCAGATGTACATCTTCTGGGAGCTTGTGGGTGCCTCATCATACCTGCTCATCGGGTTCTACTACACCAAACCCTCCGCGGTGTCCGCTTCAAAGAAAGCATTCATCGTCACCCGTTTCGCCGACCTTGGCTTCCTGATTGGAATCCTCGTGCTGAGCTTCTACACCGGCACATTCGATTTCACCAACTTTACTTCGACCGGAGTTGAAGGCATGGCCAATGTCTACCAGGTAGACCTCACCACCGCTGAAGGCATCCGCAACTGGATTGCCAGCTCTCCAGCTCCTGTATTCATGGGCGGCTCGGTGCTGACATGGGCCCTGGTTCTCATCTTTATGGGCGGTATGGGTAAATCAGCGATGATGCCCCTCCATATCTGGCTCCCTGACGCTATGGAAGGCCCGACCCCTGTGTCGGCCCTCATCCATGCCGCTACCATGGTTGTCGCAGGCGTGTTCCTCGTGGCCCGTCTCTTCCCCCTCTACCTGATGGAGGAGGTCGCCCTCAACATCATCACGGTGGTCGGCGCGCTGACCGCTTTCTATGCCGCGATGGTGGCATGCGTACAGGTCGACATCAAGCGAGTACTCGCTTTCTCGACCATATCCCAGATCGCGTTCATGATGGTTTCGCTCGGCGTTGCCCGTCCGGAGTTCCATCACGGCCTGGGCTATATGGCGGCGATGTTCCACCTCTTCACCCACGCCATGTTCAAGGCCCTGCTCTTCCTTTGCGCCGGTGCCCTGATTCACGCCATCGGTTCCAACGACTACACAGACATGCACGGCCTGCGCAAGCATATGCCTGTCACCCATGTGACATTCTTGATTGGCTGTCTCGCAATCGCCGGCATCATCCCCTTCGCCGGGTTCTTCTCTAAAGATGAGATTCTTACAGCCGTCTTCGGCCAGTCGATTTTCTGGTATATATGGATGTCGGCGGTAGCCGGTCTGACAGCCTTCTATATGTTCCGCCTCTACTACCTGATTTTCTGGTGGAAGGAACACAAGACGCCCGAAGGTCATCACGCTCCCCACGACCAGCTTTGGACTATGACCCTCCCCTTGGTCATCCTCGCTGTTGTCTCTTGCGTGGCCGGGTTTGTGCCTTTCGGTAATCTTGTCACCTGGAATGGTCATCCGATGTTCGAGTCGGTCAACTTCTTCACCAACCTTGGCGCGCTTGACTGGAGCGTGGCTGCCATCAGCCTCGCGGTCGCCATCCTGGCCATCATCCTGGCAACCGTCATGTACAAGAAGGAAAACCCCCTGCCCGCCAAGATGAGGAGCGCGCTGCCCCGCCTCTGGGACTGGTGCTACCACCGCTTCTACTGGGACGAGCTTTACATGTTCATCACCCACAAGATCATCTTCGGCTGCATCTCCCGTCCCATCGCCTGGTTTGACCGTCACGTCATCGACGGCTCGATGGACGGAATGGCCTGGGTGACCCAGCGTATCTCGTTTGCCATCCGTGGCCTCCAGTCGGGCAATATCCAGCTGTATGTCTGGATTTACCTCGTCGGAGTCATCCTGCTTGGCGCGATAACCGCCGTCTGCCTACTCTGACCGGCAGCCCCCGAGACCTTACAGTGAAAATATAGTATCATAGAAATACAGAAACAGAGATGTTTTCAAACCTTCTGATTTACTTCGTGGTGATTCCTCTGCTGATGCTGGCCGGTTTCGCCATCTGCAAAAACATCAGGCAGGTCCGCACGGTCGCCGTGGCCGGTTCGATTCTGCTGGTGGGCCTGAGCGTGTGGGTCCTCTGCGACTACCTCGCCCTTCGCGCGGCAGGCAACATGGAGGAGATGCTGTTCCGTGGAGACTGGACCTGGTTCGCTCCGCTCAACATCAAGCTTTCCGTCGGAGTCGACGGAGTCTCCATCGCGATGCTCATACTCTCCTCGATAATCGTTTTCGCCGGTTCTTTCGCATCATGGAAGATTGACGACGCGCGCCACTTCTTCATGTGGCTCATCCTGCTTTCCACTGGTGTCTACGGATTCTTCATCTGCATCGACCTCTTCACGATGTTCATGTTCTACGAGGTAGCCCTCATCCCGATGTATCTTCTCATCGGAGTCTGGGGCACCGGACGCAAGGAATATTCGGCGATGAAGCTCACCCTGATGCTGATGGGCGGTTCCGCCTTCCTTATGCTCAGCCTCATCGGTATCTATTACCACTCCGCGCCCGAGGGACAGGCCCTTACCTGGAACATCATCGATATCGCACGCAACGTCGAGGAGACACAGTGTATCTCCAAAGGCTGGCAGTATTTCCTCTTCCCTATGTGCTTTGTCGGCTTCGGTGTCCTCGGCGCCATGTTCCCCTTCCATACCTGGAGCCCCGACGGTCATGCCTGTGCCCCGACCGCCGTGTCGATGCTCCATGCTGGTGTGCTTATGAAGCTGGGTGGTTACGGATGCTTCCGTGTGGCCATGTACCTCATGCCGCAGGCTGCCAATGACCTCGCCTGGATTTTCCTTATCCTGACCGGCATCTCGGTTGTCTACGGAGCATTCTCGGCCTGCGTCCAGACCGACCTCAAATACATCAACGCCTACTCCTCGGTAAGCCACTGCGGCATGGTGCTGTTCGCTATCCTGATGATCAACACCACCGCCCTCACCGGCGCGATCATGCAGATGCTTTCCCACGGTCTGATGACGGCCCTGTTCTTTGCCCTCATCGGTATGATTTACGGACGTACCCACACCCGTGACATCCGCCTGATGGGTGGTCTGATGAAGATTCTTCCCTTCCTCGGAGTCGGCTATGTGATTGCCGGTATGGCTTCGCTCGGTCTGCCCGGTCTCTCGGGCTTCGTGGCCGAGATGACCATCTTCGTCGGATCGTTTGAGCATACAGACATGTTCCACCGTGTGTTCACCATCGTGGCCTGCTGCTCGATTGTGATTACCGCCGTCTACATCCTCCGCACAGTCGGCAAACTGCTCTTCGGCCCGGTGCTGGATCCCCATCACGCCGAGCTGACCGACGCCAGCTGGTGGGAACGCCTGTCGACCATCACACTCATCCTCAGCGTGGCCGCCATCGGCTGTTTCCCCAACTTCTTCGAGAGCCTTATTCGTTTCACCTTCAGCCCCGAAATATTCCGCGCCATCGGCCTCAACTGATACGGTTGACAAACCCTTGAAACGGAAGAAATCAATTCTGTCACATGGATTACTCTCAATTTTTGGCAATGAAACAGGAAATCGCCCTGCTTGTGGTGTTCCTGTTGGTATTCCTCTACGATACGTTCATGCCCCGCAAGGCCCTGGGCGCCACCTCGGCTGTGACCTCAGTGCTGTTTCTCCTATTCACCGTGTGGAGCTTCATCTGGGGCGGCACGGCAGACTCAGTCGAGGCATTCGCCGGGATGTATGTCACCTCCCCCGTATGCGCGCTGATAAAAAACATCCTCAATGTCGGTGTGCTGATTGTGCTCGTGCAGGCCACCTCATGGGTCAACTCAGATTCCCAGCTTGTGCGCCGCGGGGAATATTACGAGCTTCTGCTGGTGACCCTCTTCGGAATGTACCTGATGATTTCGGCACGCCACTTCCTCTTGTTCCTAATCGGCCTTGAATCCGCGTCGCTCCCCCTGGCTGCGATGGTTGCGTTTGACAAGCACCGTTATGAGAGCCACGAGGCTGCCGTCAAATACCTGCTGACCGCCGTGTTCTCCTCAGCGATTTTCATGATGGGCCTCTCATTTGTCTATGGCCTGTCGGGCTCGCTCTACTTCGAGGACATCGCCATGCAGCTTGGCTCGCAGGGCGACGCGATGCTCATCATAGCCCTCGCGTTTGTGGTCTCCGGTATCGGTTTCAAGCTCTCGCTTGTGCCCTTCCATCTCTGGACCGCCGATGTCTACCAAGGTGCGCCCACCCCTGTCACCTCCTATCTCTCGGTGATTTCAAAAGGAGCAGCCGCCTTTGCTTTCCTGATTATCCTCGTTCAGGCCTTTGGCCAGTTCTACAGCCAGGTTTGGGAATGGATGCTCTACGCCCTGATTATCGCCACCATCACCATCGGTAACCTCTTTGCCATCCGTCAGCGCAACATGAAGCGCTTCCTGGCGTTCTCCTCCATCTCACAGGCCGGCTACATCATGCTCGGAGTGGTGGGATGCAACGAGATGGGCCTGGCCGCGATGATGTATTACATCCTTGTCTACATCTTCTCCAACCTCGCCGCCTTCGGTGTCATCGGCGCAATCGAGAACAAGACAGGCATGGTTGAGATGACCGACTACAACGGCCTCTCTAAGACCAACCCCTGGCTCTCATTCTCGATGACCCTCGCGATGTTCTCCCTGGCCGGTATCCCCCCCTTCGCAGGCTTCTTCAGCAAGTTCTTCATCTTCACATCTGCCATCAACCAAGGCTCAATCGCCATCTATGTGCTGGTGCTTATCGCCTTGATCAACACAATCATCTCCCTCTACTACTACCTGCTGGTCGTGAAGGCAATGTACATCTCTCCCGAAGAACCCCGCATAGCGACATTCCGCTCCACATGCAGTGAGCGCGCAAGCCTGTGGGTGACCGTTCTCGGAATCATCCTGCTCGGTATCGTAAGCTACTTCTATGACACCATCTTCAACACCGTTGCCCTGTCAGACATCTTCGGCTTCATTGCCTGATAGCCACGTCATAGCTTGTTGACAATCCTGAAAATAGTCACTTTCTCATAATTGACGACTACGGAATCTGCCTGAGGGAGATTCCGTAGTTTTGTGTCCTGCCGAGACAAGCCGGCCTTTCATATGGCGTTCTGACAAAAACTCCGCTGTCAGATACGCCATGTGGAAGACCGGATTGTTTTGTGGGTTATGCAGTGCTTTTCGTCGCCTTTTTGCCGTCTTGGTTGGGGATTGTGCGGCAAAATGGATGTTTTATTTGGATGTTGGTTGTAAATGTGTTATCTTTGCTGGCAGTTGTGTGTATGGCAAAATGGCAAAAAAACGCAAGGCTTGTGTTTGATATGTGTAACTATGTAGGTGCATGTTGATTGCATATGTCTGCGGTTTGCTTTTTTGATTCTGTCAGGACTCATGAAGGATAATAATAGCACTAATCATATTTTCAATTCAGTAACATTATGAGAAAACATTTTGATCTGTTGCTCTTGGGCGCTTTGGCTCTTGGGTCTATGGTTCAGGCGGAAGGAGCGCCAGTGGCTCAGGCGAGATTTTCTTCGGCTGATGCCCGCAAGTGCCCTGTCACCGCCCGCAGCACAGCTTCAGGCGAGAACCGGAACTCTGATATGGCCAACCGGGCGAAAAGAGTTGTGACGATGGAGTCGCAGGCGTTCAGTCTGCCGGCTTCACCAGTCAGGAGCAAGAATGCCAAATCATTGCGTTCGGCAACCACGGCGAGCCGCGTGTCGACATCGCTAAATGTCTACGGCACAATGATTTTCAATGACTCCTGGACGAGTTATGACGATGTAGGAGTCTACAAGATTCCGGTCTCCACCGGCGGAAATTTCACCGGATTGTTCAACACCCCGATGCCGGTCTACAGTTTCTACGACGGAGAGAGCAAGGTCTACACCATGTATGAGCTGAACTACGGCGGATGGGTGATGGGTTACGACCTTTATGTGTATGACACGCAGACAAACACCCAGATTGGTCTGCTGGAGTTTGACGACATCCCCCTTAAAGCCACGGATGTGGCCTATGATCCGACATCAGGGCGTGTCTACGGGTGCTTCTCAGGCGACTATTATGGCGAAGCCTACCGTCATTGGGGCTATCTTGACATCAAGTCGAGGAAGGTGGTGAAAATCGCCGACATGGATTTCTCGTTGCGCGCAGTCGCAATTGACAAGTTTGGCAACGCCTACGGAATCGACCTCGATGGCAATCTTTATGCCATAAACAAAGAGACCGGCGCGATGTCGCTCAGGGGCGCGACTGGTTGTCCGAGCCTCTATTACCTCAGTTCGGCGGCCTACAACGATAAGGACAACACAATCATCCTGGCCTACTGCAATTATTCAGGTGCCGGCTTGTGTGAAATCGACCCTGTGACCGCCCAGTCAGCGGTAATCTCCGAGTTTGGCCAAGGGGAGGAAATCATTGGGATGTATATACCCTTCCAGGCCCCAGACAAGGCTCCCGCCGTGCCCGAGTTCTCGGTGAGCTGCACTGATGGCTCCCTTGACGCTGATTTCACCCTTCACCTTCCCACGGAGCTTTACGACGGCACCGATGTGACGGGGAGTCCTATGGGTTACAAGATTTATGCCGACGGTGTTGAGATACTAAGCGGCAACTCAACGGCGGGCTCCACAGTGGAGGTGTCGAAGACCATGGAGGAGAGCGGCAATCTCGCCTTTGCTGCCGTTGCGACCAACGACGCCGGGGAGTCAAACCAGGCGAAAGTGTCATGCTACGTCGGAAAAGGCACACCCGATGCTCCGGCCAATGTATGCCTCGTCTATTCAGGCGGCGTGTTCACGCTGACCTGGGACGCGGTGACGACAGCTGCCGATGGCGGGTATATCGCGCCCGGCGATGTCAGGTATGACATAGTCGACAGCGAGGGTACGGTGGTGGATTCAGGCATCGCCGGTGTAAGCTGGACAATGTCTCAGGCTCTGCCCGGTGAATTTACCGGTTACAGCTTCGGGGTGGTTGCCCGCTATGACACCAAGAGTTCCAAGGCGGTGATGTCAAACACTCTCTATCTCGGCCATTACAATGCCCCCGTCGAGATGGATATGAAGAGCCAGGAGATGTTTGGACAGCATTCGGTGGTTGACGCCAACGACGACGGAAAGACCTGGAAGTTCACGGATTCCAATGGCACATATTACGGTTACGGCAACAAGCAGGCAGATGACTGGCTCATCTCACCGGCCATCTATCTCGAAGCCGGGAAAGCATATGACTTCGAGGCCGTGGCACGTGCTTATGGCGACAAATATCCCGAGAAGATAGAGATATGGATTGGGACAGCCCCCGAAGCCGGGGCGATGACTGTCCGGCTGGTGGATACAACCACGCTTGGCGGCACAGAACTCACAATGTCTGCGCCGGTCGTTCCGGTTGTGACAGGCGAACATTACATCGGTTTCCACGCGGTCAGCGACGGAGGCCAGTGGAATCTCTATCTCTCACGTTACTCCATATCCTCTCCCTATGGCGCGACGGCTCCTGATGCGGTCACCAATCTCAAAGTCGTGCCCGACATCGCCGGCGACCTCACGGCTGTCGTGAACTTCACGACAGCTGCAAAAAATGTAATGGGCGGCGACTATGTCGGTGACATGACCATACGCCTGCTGCGCGACGGCGATGTGGTGAAAGAGCAGACAGTTGCCCCCAACACCGCTGTAAGCATCCCTGACGTTGTGCCTGCCGCTGGCCGGTACGCATACACCGTGGAGGCATTCAATGCCGCCGGGGAGAAGGGGCGCGGCATATCGGCATCGGCATTCGTCGGCCCCAACCAGCCCAATCCTCCCGCATCTGTCAAGGCTGTCGAGACCCCCGGCAAATATGGCGAGCTAACCTTGAGTTGGGAGCATGCCACGGAGGATGTAGACGGCAATCCGCTCCATCAGCCCAACCTTGCCTACAACATTTATCTCTATGACGTGGATGGCAAGGAGTGGCAGCTTCTCAACGAACAGCCGGTCACGGACCTCAGCTACACATTCCAGGCCCAGCCCGAGGATGCTCCCCAGGCATTCGTGCAGGTGGGTGTGGAGACCATCAACCGCGGTGTCGCCGGAGAATACCTGCAGGGAGCCGGACTGGTGCCTGTCGGGCCTGCCTACGAGTTGCCGTATATGATGAGCTGTCTGGATGATGTGATGGGTTATATTGTCGGCATCGACCCCTGGGACGGCTGTGAGTTTGGCATGAAGGCCGACGGTGATATGAATTCAGTCACCTCTCAGGATGGCGACGGCCAGTTCTTCTACGGCGAGCGTGTAGGCTCAAGCGCCACACTCGGCGCGGGTAAGGGGCGCGGCGACTTCATCCTCGGCAAGGTTAGCCTGGCCGGGGCCGCACATCCGGTGCTTTCGCTCTACACATGGAAAATAACCGACACCGACAAGACCCGGCTTGAAATCTTCGCTGTCTGCGATGGTGTGCGGAGCCTTGTCGACACGATCGATTACACTGATGATGAAGACAACATCTGGACCAAGAAGATTGTCAGCCTCGAGGATTTCTCAGGCAAGGATGTGCAGCTGATCATACGCTACCACTCTGAAGGTCTTGTCTACTGTTTCTTCGACAATATGAAGATTGTCGACATGCCCGACTATGACCTCGGAGCCGTGTCTGTCGCGGCTCCCAAGAAGGTCGTTGCCGGCGAGCAGTTCGAGGTCGAGGCTGTGGTTGAGAATGTCGGCCGCCTGGATGCCACGGCGTTTACCGTGGAGCTTTACGGCAACGGCAAAATGGTGGCCGCCGAGACTGTCGACGCGCTTGCCGCAGGCGAGCAGACCAGTGTCAGGTTCGTCCAGAGCCTTTCGATGGCTGGTGACAAGGCTGTGGAGTACTCTGCCCGCGTGGTGTATGATGCAGACCTTGACCTTAGCAACAACACTACCCCTTCTCCGGTCACCGTGACCCGCGAGGAGAGCCTGCTGCCCGCTGTCAGCAACCTCACCGGAGAGACTGCCGAAAACGGCAACCTGCTCTCGTGGGATGCAATCCAGCCCGAGCAGCTCCCCTATGACCCGTGGCTGGAATCGTTTGAAGACTCCGAACCGTTTGCCAAGGAGTATGGCGGCTGGACTTTCATCGACCGCGACAATCGTCCGTCGGGCAACCTGGGCAACATCAATGTCCCCAACCACGAGGGCACGGTGGATCCCGAGTCGTTCATCGTGATTGACGGCTCACACGACAACTTTGCCAACTCCGACTATGCCAAGGAGTATCTGGCAGCGGGAGGGAAGCAGTATCTTGGCTCGATTTATGCCATCGGCGACAGCCCGACGCAGCTTGTGCAGTCTGACGACTGGGCAATCTCCCCGCTGCTCAAGGGGATAGCCCAGACCGTGACGTTCAAAGGCAAGAACTGCTCTATCAATTACAGCGAACTGATACAGGTGTGGTATTCCACGGAGGACTCTGTAGACCCTGATGATTTCGTGCAGCTTGAGTCGTTCAACAATCCCGGATACAGCTACCGCGTGGTGCGCACCGACGGGTGGGGCGATTTCTCATTCGAGCTGCCCGAAGGCGCTCTCCGTTTCGCCATACGCGTCGTTTCCAACGATGGTATGATGTTCATGCTTGACGATGTCTGCTTTGTCGACGCTGATGCCACAGTCGGTCTTGTCCTGACCGGTTACAATGTCTATTGTGACGGTGTCAAGCTCAACGACGAGCCTGTCACCACCGCCGGATTCACCCATATGGGAGCAGACCAGTCGGTCGACCATACCTACCATGTGACGGCCGTCTACAACCGTGGCGAGTCAGAGGCTTCTTATATCACATTGAGCAAATCAGGCCTTGGCATGGTTGCCGGAGATAACGCTGCAATCACAGTAGATGGCCGCCAGATTGTTGTCTCCGGTGTTGAAGGCAAGCCGGTAAGGATTGTGGCCACCGATGGCAAGGCAATCCATGCGGCCGTAGGCGACACCCGCGTCGAGGTGATGCCAGGTGTGTATCTCGTGAGTGTCGCCCGATTCACCCGCAAGGTGGTCGTGCGCTGACAATCCAGACCCGATATTATGACAAAAAACGGAGTGCCGGTTTGATCCGGACTCCGTTTTTTTGATGTCATCTCCTTTTATGGAGAGATGTCAGATCGGTGTTTGTCAGGCGAGTGTGTATTTGCAACGCACCGGCGAGACGATTGTGCCATCTTTCTTGAGTTGGGCGAAGACCTTGTCGACAACTTTCTTGTCAAGGCCTGTCAGTTCGGCCACTTTGGAAGCGTTTACCGGTTCGCCGGCTTTGCGGATGGCTTCGATTACGGTGTTTCTTTCGTCCATGACAGTATGTTTTAGATTACTTCACTTCCTCGAAATCGACATCGGTGACGTGGTCGTCGCCTGCGGCCGGACCCTGCTGAGAGCCGGGGTTGGCTCCGGCACCGGGATTGGCGTTGGCTTGGGCCTGAGCCTGGGCGTTGAGGATATCCTGCTGGGCTGCGCCGAATGTGGTCTCGATTTCCTTGATAGCGGCCTCGCAGGCAGCCACATCCTGAGCCTTGTGGGCTTCCTTGAGCTTGTTGACGGCAGTCTCGATGGCGGCTTTCTTGTCGGCGGGAATCTTGTCACCGAGTTCTGAGAGCTGTTTCTCGGTCTGGAAGACGATTGCGTCGGCCTTGTTGAGGGTGTCGATGCGCTCTTTCTCCTTGGCGTCAGCGGCTGCGTTGGCTTCAGCCTCTGCCTTCATCCTCTTGATTTCGTCGTCGGTGAGGCCCGAAGATGCTTCGATACGGATGCTCTGCTCCTTGCCTGTCGCCTTGTCCTTTGCCGAGACATTGAGGATGCCGTTGGCGTCGATTTCAAAGGTCACCTCAATCTGAGGAATGCCACGGGGCGCGGGAGCGATGCCGTCGAGATGGAACTTGCCGAGGGTCTTGTCATCCTTGGCCAGGGGGCGTTCGCCCTGGAGGACATGGATTTCAACAGAGGGCTGGTTGTCTGCGGCGGTTGAGAATGTCTCGCTCTTGCGGGTCGGGATGGTGGTGTTGGCTTCGATCAGCTTGGTCATCACGCCGCCAAGGGTCTCGATGCCGACCGAGAGGGGCACGACATCAAGCAGAAGCACATCCTTGACGTCGCCTGAGAGGACTCCGCCCTGGATTGCAGCGCCGACGGCCACCACTTCATCGGGGTTGACACCCTTAGAGGGGGCCTTGCCGAAGAATTTCTCGACAACTTGCTGGATGGCGGGGATACGGGTCGAGCCGCCCACGAGGATTACCTCGTCGATGTCAGAGGCTTTGAGACCGGCATCTTTCAGCGCCTGCTCGCAGGGAGCGATGGTGGCGTTGATGAGCTTGTCGGCGAGCTGCTCGAACTTTGCGCGTGTCAGGGTCTTCACAAGGTGCTTGGGAATACCGTTGACGGGCATGATGTAGGGGAGGTTGATTTCAGTGGAGGTGGTCGATGAAAGCTCGATTTTGGCTTTCTCGGCAGCCTCTTTAAGGCGCTGGAGCGCCATGGGATCCTGGCGGAGGTCGACACCCTCGTCTTTGAGGAACTCGTCGGCGAGCCAGTCGATGATTACATGGTCGAAGTCGTCACCGCCGAGGTGGGTGTCACCGTTGGTCGATTTCACCTCGAACACGCCGTCGCCAAGCTCGAGGATAGAGATATCGAATGTACCGCCGCCGAGGTCGAACACGGCGATTTTCTGGTCCTTGTCGCTCTTGTCCAGACCGTAGGCGAGGGCAGCAGCGGTGGGCTCATTGACGATACGCTTTACGGTGAGTCCGGCGATTTCGCCTGCCTCCTTGGTTGCCTGGCGCTGTGAGTCGTTGAAGTATGCGGGCACGGTGATTACGGCCTCTGTCACCTCCTGTCCGAGGTAATCCTCGGCGGTCTTCTTCATCTTCTGGAGAATCATTGCCGAGATTTCCTGGGGGGTGTATTCGCGGCCGTCAATGTCGACGCGGGGGGTGCCGTTGGCGCCTCTCACCACCTTGTAGGGAACGCGTTCGATTTCTTTCTGCACCTGGTCGTAGGTCTCGCCCATGAAACGTTTGATGGAGTAGATTGTACGGCCGGGGTTGGTGATGGCCTGGCGTTTGGCGGGGTCACCGACCTTGCGCTCGCCGCCGTCCACGAAAGCTACCACCGAGGGGGTGGTGTTGCGGCCTTCAGAGTTGGGTATTACGACGGGGTCTTTGCCTTCAAGCACGGCCACGCATGAGTTGGTCGTTCCTAAGTCGATGCCTATGATTTTTCCCATAGTTGTAGAGTTTTTATGTTTTTGTTTCTTGTTTCGGTTGGGTTTCAGGTGGAGGAGTGTGACATCTGTCTTTGGTGTCATTATCTGCTCCGATTCATTAATGAAACAAACATTGTGCCAAAAAGGTTGCCAATGGTTTCAAAATTGGCGAAACCATTGGCAATATAAGGGCTGGGCGTGTGTAAGTGTCGGGAAATTAGGCTGTTTGGCGTGGCAGTGGCGGAGCCTGACGTGTCAGTCGCCCACTGTCATGTCGAATAGGCGCGTGGGATTGATTGCGTCAGATTGTGCGGCCCGGATATGCCATCAGGGCGTGGCGCAGGGTGTCGATGGCCTTGCGCAGCTCCTCCTTTTCCAGCACGTAGGCGATGCGCACCTCATCCTTCCCCATTCCGGGGGTGGTGTAGAACCCTGACGCTGGGGCCATGAAGATGGTCTGCCCCTCATGCTCGAACTCCTCCAGGCACCATGCGCAGAAGCGGTCGGCGTCGTCGACCGGCAGGCGGGCCACGGTGTAGAACGCTCCCATCGGAATCGGTGAATAGCAGCCGGGAATCTTGTTGAGCTCGTCGATGAGGAATTTGCGCCGCTCGACATACTCGTTGTAGGTGGCGAGCATGTAGCCGGGCGGGGTGTCGATGGATGCCTCTGCCACAATCTGGCCCAGCAACGGGGGGCTGAGGCGGGCCTGGCAGAATTTCATTACATTCTTTTTCAGCTCCTTGTGCTTGGTGATGAGGGCCCCCACGCGGATGCCGCACTCGTTGTAGCGCTTCGACACCGAGTCTATAAGCACCACCTGCTCCTCGATGCCGGGGAGGTGGAACGCCGAGATGTATGGCGCGCCCGTGTAGCAGAATTCGCGGTAAACCTCGTCGGAGAAGAGAAAGAGGTCATGTTTCTTGACGATGTCGCGCAGCTGCAGCATCTCCTTCATCGTGTAGAGATAGCCGGTCGGGTTGTTTGGATTGCATATGAGGATGCCCTTTGTGCGCGGGGTGATCAGCTTCTCGAACTTCTCCATCGGCGGCAGCGCGAATCCCTCGTCGATTGAAGAGGGGAGGGTCACGATTTTCGCGCCCGCCGAGATGGCGAAAGCCATGTAGTTGGCATAGGCAGGTTCGGGGACGATGATTTCGTCGCCGGGGTCAAGACAGGCCATGAAGGCAAACAGCACCGCCTCGGAGCCGCCTGTGGTGACTATGATGTCATCGACATCCACGTCTATGTTGTAACGCTTGTAATACTCGCGCAGCTTCTCGCGCAACGACAGCAACCCCTCCGAAGGGCTGTAT
Source organism: Bacteroidales bacterium (assembly GCA_910575615.1). Taxonomy (GTDB): domain Bacteria; phylum Bacteroidota; class Bacteroidia; order Bacteroidales; family Muribaculaceae; genus UBA7173. Next base: position 69,926 of record CAJTEX010000006.1, read on the forward strand.
TCCAAGACCTGGCGGTCGATATGCTTCAGCGCCTCCAGCCCCTCTGGAGGGGTGGGGATGTCGGGCTGTCCTATGTTGAGACGGTAGACTTTTGTGCCCCTGGCGATGGCCTTGTTGGCCAGTGGGACGAGGCGGCGTATGGGGGAAGCGGGCATCACCGTGCCCCGCTGTGATACTTCTGGCATGCTATGTGTTGTTTGAATTGCCGGATGTGTTATGTGGTACGAGTCGCAAATTTACAAATAATCCAGTAACCTTGCAATAAAAAATATGTATTGTGCCGAAAATGCTGAAAAACCACAGCGTAACACGTTCTCGCAATATTGCTGTTGTCACAAGTCAATGTCAGGCATTGGAGGGTGTTGCCTATCTCGTCTGTCACATTGGCGTAGCAGTAGAAATTCAGCCAGCCTTTTTGTGTTGAATATAACAGCTCCCGAAAGTTTTGAAAATAACAGCTCCCGAAAGTTTTTGGTCAAACATTCGGGAGCTGTTTTCTGAGTTTGGTTTTGTGTCGATGCGGAGCCGGTCAGTTTGCGTAATATACTTTTACAACGTCGCCTACAATGTCGCCGATATTTGAGGTCATTGTCAGTCCGGGAACAGTGTTGCCATTTGCGTCAGTCACACCGTCAGAGTAGGTGTAGGTGATTATATCAGGGAAGATATTGGCTTCAGATACAGACGCAGGCAGGTTCTGGGAACGGACTCCCATAAGGTTCATAGCCGGGGCAACACCATCGATGAAACCGGGGTTTGTTAAGTTCAGGAACCAAACCAGGTCTATGTTGGCGTCGTTAAGCTCGTTGCCATATGTGACAGTCTGTGTGTATTTTATTGGATTGGAGTGATTTTCTCTGTCGATTTTGAAAGAAGTGAGGTTGCCGTTTGTCCAGCCCAGGTCGAGGGTGGTTTCAATGCTTGATACGTTAGTCAGGTTGTTTGACGCATTGTAGCCGTAATAGTGAGGTATGCAAATGTTCCCGAGGGTGGCATCGTTACCTTTGTATGCCACCGCGATTCTTCCGTTGACTACTCCAAAAGTGGTATTAGGCATCTGATTGCTCGTTACAACGACCTTGTTCACTGCCATTCCGGCTGGAGTCATCCGTGCGTCGGAGGTGATTGTCGTGTTGAAGTCGCCGGAGGAGAAAATATCCTCGATGCCAGTCAGAATGCCGCCTGAGGAGTATGTGAAATTCCGGATATGCGTGCCAGAGTAATCGATTTTTGTGACGGTCTTGGCCGGGTTGATGATGGAGAGGTTGGGGTTGACAACCGGAGCTGTGGCCTGCTGTATCAGGGTGAACGAGATGGACGTGCCCTTGCAGTTTACCTCGACCGTTGCGGCGCGTTCCTCGGGCGAAGTGTTGGCATCGGCATACACTCCTATGAGATGGCTGCCCTCTTTGCCTGAGTTGGTGAAGAATTTCACCCAGTTGGCGGTCTGCGAGGGATTGAAAAGGTCATGGGCGGATATAGTCCAGTCACCGGCGGCATCAAATGTGACATTGAATGCTGCGGCTCCGGCACCGCCTGGTTCTTTGGTGCCTGACGCGCTCACGACTTGCACCGGATTGAATGTCCCTGTGAAGTAGGTGTCAGCAGGGTATTCCTTGTTGTCGTCTGAGCAGGAGGTTGTGGCGAGGAGCGCCAACGCGCTGATTATGATTGTCCTAATTTTCTTGTTCATAATAGATGGTTTTGAAATTGGTGAATATTTTGTTATTTACGTATGATTACATATTGGAGACTTGTGTAGGACTCAGAATAGTTTTTTGGCTGGAAAGAAGCAGCTCCTTTGCTGAACCATCCATTCCCGCTTCCATACCATCCCCAATTCATATGTATCATATCACCCATTGGACGGGTCCATAGAATTGTATCTACCCAAGGTTGTGAGCCGGTCTTGGTGGCATAATGATGACGGATGTTGCCGCCCTTTTCTCCATCTATAATCCAACAGTGACCTACTTGGGGGTTGGTCGTGGACACTCCTGTAACGATTGTTATCGCGTTTGCATATGCCGGAGGGCACATAAACTGTTTGAAGTCTGTCCATCTTGTTACGTTAAAGCCAAGTTTGCCTAAGGCTGTGATGATATCGTTAGTGTACATAGAAGTAGAGCCATTACCAATAGTGCCATGTTGAACAGCATTGCCCATATTGCCGATTGCGCGACACAATTGTGAGATTTGTTTATGATAGGGATGATCTCTGCCGGGTGAACACGGATAAATATATGTCTCCGACTTATATGCCTTGTGGAGTTTAATGTTTTTCCAATCGGGAGAAAAGCTTTGGGTATCGCTTGTCGCTCCTATGACAGCCGGGTATTCAAGGTAAGCAATTGCCATTGCAATGGCAATAGTTGCACATCCGCATAATCCATTCTCTTTAAATAAAGAACCTTCAGGGAAATTGTCATCATCCAATCCGTTTCCTTGGCCCCATGCGGTGCGAACCATCATAGGAATATTTGTGGTATAGAAGGTGTCGTCGTATTCTTTATGCTGAGTAAGGTCGATGCCTTGCGGAGTAGGCAGCGTTTCAATCGGGGACGCTGCTACGGAATTTCTTTCTGCCATCTCAGAAGCATACCCTACGGCTCGTTCCATAAAAATTTGCAAGCCGGGATTGTCTGTTCCTGCTTCCGGATCATAATGTCCTGATTCGGTGACAGCGAGGACATCGTCGCAGTTGCGATCTGCGGCTATTATGGCGAATCCCCCATCATTTGCAAAATTCACCACATAAAGACAAGTGTCTGGGATTGTCGCCCTGGATGTTGGATTGCTTGAAATGGTCTTGATGGGGGAGGTTGATATGTCTATGAGTCCCTTGGAAGAGCGTGAAGAAGAGTCTTCTCCATACAAGGCGTTATAGGAGTCGATGGCAAGCTGGATGGCCTCCGTGGGAGTGCGCTTGCCCAGGTTGACAGATGGGGTCTCTGAGGAGTTCTTGTTTTCAATGGAAAACGGTTCCTCTGTTGAGCAACAGGATAGAATTGTTGCTATACAGCACAATGTGATACTGATTGATAGTTTTGTTTGGTTCATAGCAAATGGTTTTTGGTTGCCGTAAAATTAATATTAGTTTTTATTATTTGCAATACTTAGGCTTAAATTAGTGGCTGTGGGTATTGTTTTTAACTATTATTAACTAATTGCCTGGCTTTGCGTGGCTTGATAGTTGTCTAAAATTATTTGTGACTGGTAAAAACGTTCGAGCTCGATTTGACTTTTCACATACATTATTTCACGCTCCAATGCCTGAAAATAAGCTTGTGATGAAATCTGATAATGCTGCCATAAAAAGCGCCATCCACAAATCAAGGGATTCGTGGATGGTGTCATACGTGGATTGTCAGAAGCCGGTTTGTTATTGGGCAAATCCTGGCAGGGTGGGCTGGTGTCGGGTTTATTCGGCGAGGGGATTCCAGCCTTGGGCCTTGATGGGGATTTCCGCGCCGTCGCGGGTGACGAGGGCGGCCCCGAGGGAGGGGGCTGTGATGTGGCCGATGACCTTGATGCCGGGGATTTTCTTGATTTCCTCGTGGGCGTGGAGCGGGACGGTGAAGAGCAGCTCGTAGTCCTCGCCGCCGTTCATGGCGGCGGTGACGAGGTTCATGTTCAGTTCCTCGGCCATCAGGGCTGTCTGGTAGTCGATGGGGATGCGGTCTTCATAGACGCGGCAGCCGACATCGGAGGCTTTGCAGATGTGGAGCAGTTCGGACGACAGGCCGTCGGAGACATCCATCATCGAGGTGGGGATGATGCCGTGGCGGGCGAGGTTCTCGACCACGTCGCGGCGTGCCTCGGGCTTGAGCTGGCGCTCAATCAGATATTCCTTGCCGCCGAACTGGGGCACGAAGTCTTTTTGGCCGGCCGAGGCTACTTTCTCCCGTTCGAGCAGCTGCAGTCCCATATAAGCCGCTCCGAGGTCGCCGGAGACACAGATGAGGTCGGTGTCCTTGGCTCCGGAGCGGTAGACGATGCGGTCGCGGGGGGCGTCGCCGATGGCTGTCACCGAAATCACCAGGCCTGACCGGGAGGAGGTGGTGTCGCCTCCGACGAGGTCGACGCCGTAGATTTCGCAGGCCAGGCGTATGCCGGCATACAGTTGCTCCATGTGCTCGACGGTGAATCGGCGAGAGATGGCCAGTGACACCGTGATCTGGCGGGGATGGCCGTTCATGGCGTATATGTCTGAGAAGTTGACCACGGCGGCTTTGTAGCCGAGGTGTTTCAGCGGCACATAGGTGAGGTCGAAGTGTATCCCCTCGACCAGAAGGTCGGTGGAGACCAGCACGTCGGTGTCTTTGTATTCCATGACGGCGCAGTCGTCGCCCACGCCTTTTAGCGAAGATGGGTTGCGCAGGGGGAAGTCGCGTGTCAGGCGGTCAATCAGCCCGAACTCCCCGAGGGTGGATATTTCTGTGGCTTTTTCGTCCATTTTGTGTCTTGGTTAGGGGGTTCAGAGGCGGCCTACGAGTTCCTGCACGAGCATCTTGGTGACAGGTTCGGCGGTGATGGCAGCCTGCTGCACCTCCTCGTGGGTGGGCACCTGGGTGATGTCCTTGCCGCCGAGGTCGGTGATGACGGAGAGGCCGAACACCTCCATGCCGCCGTGGTTGGCGACGATGACTTCGGGGACGGTCGACATGCCGACGGCGTCGCCGCCGATGATGCGGAAGTATTCATATTCGGCGGGGGTCTCGAAAGTGGGGCCGGTGGTGCCGACATACACGCCGTGCATCAGTCTTACGCCTTTCTCCTGGGCGATCTGGTCGGCGATGGCCACCAGGCGTTTCGAGTAGGCTTCGGTCATTGCGGGGAAGCGTGTGCCCAGCTCGTTGTAGTTCTTTCCGCGGAGGGGATTCTCGGGGAAGAGGTTGATATGGTCAGTGATCACCATGACGTCGCCGACGAGGAACTCCTTGTTCATTCCGCCTGCGGCGTTTGACACGATGAGGGTCTCCACGCCAAGGGCGCGCATCACGCGGACGGGGAAGGTGACAGTCTTCATGTCATATCCCTCGTAGTAGTGGAAACGGCCCTGCATGGCCATCACGCGCTTGCCGGCGAGCGAGCCGAAGATGAAGTTGCCGCTGTGGCCTTCGACGGTCGAGACCGGGAAGTTGGGAATCTCTGAGTAGGGGATGACGGTCTTGTCCTCGATGAGGTCGGCGATTGGGCCGAGGCCGGTGCCGAGGATGATTGCGATTTTGGGCATGTCGCTCACTTTCGAGCGGAGGAATTCTGCTGTCTGGTTGATTTTTTCTAACATGGGATGTAAGATTAACCGGTAAATGTTATGTCCCGAGCCGGTTTTCCAGAGGCGGGACTTATGTTGAAACGTCGGGGAGAGTTGGTTGGTTCGGTCGGTGTGGGATGGCTGGTCACCTTATGGAGTTGAGCAGCAGTTTCTGCAGCTCGTCGTCGAAGGTGTCGACGTTGTGTGGGTCGAACTTGACTTTCACAGGGAGATAATAGGCGCAGTCTTTCAGCTCCTGGGGGAAGTAGGGGTTGTTGATCAGGCGCACCGCGTCTTTTTCGGTGGTTATCAGCAGTTTCCGCTCGCCATCCATTTCGTTGAAGCGACGCAGGAGGCTATCGAGGTCGCGGCGGGTGAAGTTGTGGTGGTCGGGATACTGCCTGACTTTCACTTGCGCGTGGAAACCGCGCAGGTGTCTCACGAATGGCTTGGGGTTGGCGATGCCGGAAACTGCCAGGATGGAGTCTGTCTCGGTCAGCCAGCTCAGGTAGGGGGGCTGCAGGGCTTCGTCGGGGAAGAGAGGCTGGAGCGGGGAGTATTCGACAGCCGAGAAGAACAGTCCCTGGTAGGGGAAGAGTTTGAGGCTGTTCTTGAAGATGCGGTACTCGATTGCCTTGAGCCTCTCGGGGCATTTGGTGACCACCACCATGTCGGCGCGGTAGATTGCGCCCATCGGCTCGCGCAGCCGTCCGTAGGGGAGGAGCGAGTCTGAGAAGACGGGGGCGTTGAAGTCGGTGAGGACTATCGATACCGTCGGCTTGACATATCTGTGCTGAAACGCGTCATCGAGTACTATCAGGTTGATTTTGGGGTCGATGCGCAGCAACTCCTCGATTCCGGCGCAACGGTCTTCGCAGACGGCCACGGATATGTCGCGCCCGAATTTCTGGTAGATCTGGTATGGCTCGTCGCCGATGTCGAGGGGGGTGGAGCGGCGGGTAGCAAGCACGAAACCTCTGGTCTTGCGCTTGTAGCCGCGCGATATCATGCCGATGCGGTATTTGAATTTCAGCAGGTCGAGGATGTATTCGACGTGGGGGGTCTTGCCTGTGCCGCCGACGGCGAGGTTGCCCACCACCACGACCGGCACGTCAAACTCGCGCTGTTTCAAGATGCGCCACTTGAACATCAGGTTGCGTATCCCTACCCCCATGCCGTACAACTTTGACGCGGGGAGAAGCAAGAGGTTGGATATGAGTTTGTTTTTTGTCACTGCAAGGTCATCGGCATCATGCGGGCCTGTACAGGCTCAAGGTTCTGGATACGTTTCAGCTCCATGTAGACGGGGTAATATTCTCCGAGCTCCTCGCGGAGGGCGTTGGCTTTGACCTGGGTGGGCATCTCGGCGATCACGTCCCAGAATGATTTCTCGACGTCGGGGTAGACCACCACCTGGTATTTGCGGTAGTTCATACGCTTGGCGAGCGCCTCGACGGTCGCGTCAAGTCCGCCCAACTCGTCTACGAGTCCGATCTTGAGGGCTGTCTTGCCGTCCCAGACGCGTCCCTCGCCGATGGCCTTGATGGAGTCCTGGGGGATGTTGCGTCCTTCGGCGCAGCGTGAGGTGAAAAGCTCGTAGCCGCGGTTTATCGACGATTGCAGGCGGGCGGCCTGGTAGGGGGTGGCGGGTTCGACCAGCGAGGGGAACGCGCCGTTGGCGTTGGTGGTGACGATGCCGAAGTTGACCCCCAGCTTGTCGTTGAGAAGCTGTTTGGCGCAGGGAATCATGCCGAATATGCCGATGGAGCCGGTGAGGGTGAATGCCTCGGCGTAGATTTTCTCGGCGCCTGATGAGATGTAATATCCTCCCGAGGCGGCGTAGTCGCCCATCGAGACGTAGAAGGTCTTGCCTTTCGACTTGAAGACTTCGAGGGCATGCCAAATCTGCTCGGAGGCGTAGGCCGAACCGCCCCCTGAGTTGACACGCAAGACGAGCGCCTGGATGTCGTCATCCTTGGCGAGCTCGAGTATGTCGGGGACCACCTGGCTGGCTGAGATGCCTCCGTTGCCGTTGTCGGTGATGTCGCCGCAAGCGTAGTAGACGGCGATTTTGTTTTTGTCTTTCTTCTCGTGGGGGGCTTCCGACGAGGCGTTGTAAGTCGCGTAGTCGACCATGCGGAGGTCTTTGCCGGGCTTGACGTTGGTCAGGCCTTTCAGCTCCTCCTCGACTTCGTCAGCGTATTTGAGTTCATCGACCACTTTCATGTCGACAAGGCGCTCGGCTGAGTCAAACGCCACCAGTGAGTCGGCCCACTGGTTGACGGTCTCCACTTTCACACTCCGGTTCTCGGCAATTCGTGAGGCGATTCCTTCCCATATGCTGTTGCTGAAGTGCTGTATCATCTCGCGGTTGGCGTCGCTCATGTTCTCGAGGATGTATGGCTCGACGGCGCTTTTGTAGGTGCCGACTTTGAAAATCTGCATCTCGACCCCGACTTTGTCGAGCAGCCCTTTGAAGAATGGGATAGAGCTGGCGAGGCCCCTGATGTCTACGCTGCCTGCGGGGTTGAGGTACAGGTAGTCGGCGCATGAGGCCATGTAGTAGTCGCCTTGGGTGTATCCGTCGGAGTAGGCCATGATCCATTTCCCCGACTCCTTGAAGTCGGCCAGGGCGCGGGCGATGGCTTCGCGGGTGGCCAGTCCAGCGGCGGATCCGTCACATTTGAGGTATATCCCCTCGATACGGTCGTCGTCCTTGGCGGCGTTGATGGCGCGCAGGATGTTGGCGAGGGTCTGGGCGTCGGGGACGTTGTTGATCACGGCCTCGAAGTCGCGTGGGCTGTGACGCTCCTCGATGGTGGAGTCGAAGCATATCATCAGCACTGACTCGTCCTCGACGGATGTGTTGGCTGACTGGGAGCTGACGAGCGCTGACGCGGCAGTCCCGATGACAACGGCGAATCCGACGACAACCAGGAGCATCATCGAAATCCAGAACCCGGCGATTGCGCCGAGCATAGATATGAAAAAGTTTTTAAGCATAAGACCGTGCTGAAATCATACAAAGATGAGAGGCCATCCCGCGTTGAGAGGGGGCTTCTTGCGGTTGTCAGTCCGTCATGGACGGAAAAACTACTGCAAAAATAACTCAAAACTCCGTCATTCACAAATAATGGCGGATTTTTCTTGAAAATTTGCACCTTGTCATTGAATATCCCGTGGCGGGCAGGCTGGCAGGTGGCCGGCTCGGATGTGAGGGGTGTGAACGCAAACATCCTGCCGCTGTGAGGCGGCAGGATGTCTGCGGGGGATGCCCGCTGGTCTTCCGGTATGGGCTTGTGGCCCTTGTGGAAGTGTTATTTGAGGATGCCCTGTACTGCGTCGTTGGGGACCATCTGCTCCTGGAAGGTGTATGCGCCTGTCTTGGGCGACTTCACCATCTTAATTACCTTGGAGTAGGTACGGCCTTCGCCTTTCTGCAGCGATGCAACGGTTTTCTTTGCCATATCTGGTTGTGATTAAGGATGTTAGATTTTATTTGATTTCCTTGTGAACGGTGACGCGCTTGAGGATGGGGTTGTATTTCTTCAGCTCAAGACGCTCGGTAGTGTTCTTGCGGTTCTTGGTGGTGATGTAGCGGGAAGTGCCGGGCATTCCGCTGGCCTTATGTTCGGTGCATTCGAGGATTACCTGCACGCGATTGCCTTTAGCTTTCTTTGCCATTGTAGTTTAGAGGTCTAATGTTTTGATGTCAGTTAAATAACCCTTTTCATTCGCCTGCTTGAGGGCGGCGTCGAGGCCCATCTTGTTGATGGTGCGGAGGCCGGCGGCAGAGACGGTCAGGAGAATCCAGGTGTCTTGTTCCACCCAGTAGAACTTGCGGTTGAAAAGGTTCACATTGAAGCGACGCTTGGTGTGGCGCTTCGAGTGCGATACGTTATTACCTGTAATCGCTTTTTTGCCTGTAATCTGACAAATCTTTGACATGGCTGTTTATTGTGATTTCTTGATTAATACGTAGTTGCGTGGCCGCCATCTCAATTCTCATATCACCCGGAGCTGCATCTTTCTCCCGGCTTTCAAGGAGGTGCCACAAAACAGAGTGCAAAGTAAGTGATTTTTTTCGGGATGGGCAAATTTTTTGGCAAAAAAAAGTTGCCGAACTTCTTTGTTTTGACCTGTTTGCGGGTGGCAGGGATGGCGGCGCGTAGCCGGATCACTTGTAGCGGGCCCAGCGGATGAGGTCGCGCAGGGATGGTTTCTTGCCATACATGAAGATGCCTATGCGGTAGATTTTGGCCGCAATCCAGACCATGCCGAGGAACGACAGGTAGAGGAGGCCGAGGGCAAGCCATATCTCCCACGAGGGTATGCCGAATGGCACGCGCATCAGCATCACCATGGGGGAGGTGAAGGGGATGACCGAGGTCCAGAACGCCAGGGTGGAGTTGGGGTCGGAGCCTGCGGTCATGCCGACGATGAGCCCCACGATGATGGGGAGGATGGCGAAGGAGGTGAGCTGCGATGCGTCCTGCACGTTGTCGACGGCCGACCCGATTGCGGCGAATATCGAGGCGTAGAAGAGGAATCCGCCGATGAGGAAGATGAGGATGAAGCCGAAGAGTTTGGCGATGTAGCCCACGGAGCTGAACAGGGATATGGCGTTGAGCAGGTCGGGGTCAAGCGTGTCGGTGCCGGCTGAGAGGCTTCCGGTGTCGAACATTGCCACTTGCTGGCCTACCTCGGCGGGAATCAGGAGGGGCAGCAGGAAGGCGGACATCGCGCACAGCAGCGCGCCCCAGATGACAATCTGCACCACGGCGACAAGTCCCACGCCGAATATCTTGCCGAGCATCAGGTGGATGGGCTTGACCGAGGAGACCACGAGTTCAAGCACGCGGTTGTTCTTCTCCTCGATGATGGAGGTCATGACGAGCTGGCCATACATCAGCAGGAACATATATAGGAGGAAGGTCATGAACATGCCGATGCCGAATGAGAGGGCCGACGAGGTTGCCTCTCCCGCGCCTGTCTCGTCGACGCGGATTGTCTGGAGGCTGACCTCCACGTTGGTCTCGTCGAGAATCTGCTGGAGGTTGTTGATGTCGTAGGCTTTCATCCTCTGGTCGCGTACTGCCTCCTTTATGAGGTTGCGGATGGCGCTTTCGGTTTCTACCGAACCTCCTTCATGGAGAAACAGCATGGCCGACGATGGCCGGGCCACGATGTCGGTCGGGATTGACAGCACGCCATAGTAGCCGGAGTCATGTATCGCGGAGTCGGCCGGCGCGGAGGCTGTGACGAATGTGAGGTGGTCGAGTCCGGCGTCCTGGAGGAGGGGCATTACCACGCCGCTCTGGTCACACACGGCTATTGTCTTGTCAGACGGGGTGGAGAATATGGCGATGAGAGCCGGAAGGGCCATCATCAGCAGCATCAGCAACGGCATCAGCAGCGTTGTGACGATGAAGCTTTTCTTGCCGACGCGCTCCATAAACTCGCGGCGGACGATTATTCCGAGATTATTGTTCATTGTTCTTGACGGTGTGGATGAAGATTTCGTTCATTGAAGGCATGGCTCGGTCGAAGCTGACCAGGTCGACCGAACCGTTGGCGAGCGATATTGTCTCGCGGATGGTCACGTCGGGCTGGAGGAGCAGCCGGGCGTTGGTCACCGGAGAGTTCACCTCCTTCTCAAAAGTGTGGTCGACCACCCGGTCGCCAAGCGCGGCCAGTAGGGCCTGCGGGTCACCCTCGAATGACAGGCGGTAGCGTCCGCGCCCCATTCGCTGGCGTATTTCGGTCACGTTGCCCGAGAGGATGTTGTGGGAGCGGTTGATGAGGGTGATGTTGTCGCAGAGGGTCTCCACGCTGTCCATGTTGTGGGTGGAGAAAATCACGGTGGCTCCCTCGTCGCGCAGACGTAGGATCTCGTTCTTGAGCAGGTCGGCGTTGATGGGGTCGAAGCCCGAGAACGGCTCGTCGAAAATAAGCAGTTTCGGACGGTGGAGCACCGTGACGATGAACTGCACTTTCTGGGCCATGCCTTTCGACAGCTCCTCCACCTTGCGGTTCCACCAGTCTGAGATGCCGAATCGGTCAAACCATTTGCGCAGCTCGGCGGTGGCCTCCTTGGTCTTCAGCCCCTTGAGCCGGGCGAAGAAAAGGGCCTGGTCGCCCACGCGCATCTTCTTGTAGAGGCCACGCTCCTCGGGGAGGTAGCCTATGTTGACCACATCGTCGGCCGTCAGGGGGTGGCCTAAAAACTCGACGCTGCCGCTGTCGGGGGCGGTGATGTGGTTTATGATGCGTATCAATGTGGTCTTTCCGGCTCCGTTGGGGCCGAGCAGGCCATATATCGACCCCTCGGGGACGGAGAGCGACACGTCGTCGAGGGCGACATGGTTGGTGTAGCGTTTGCTTACGTTGTTTACTTTAAGTATATCCATCGGATGAACGGTATGATTGGCTGTTACGGGATATTAGAGTGCAAAATTGGGAAAAAAGTTGCATAAAACTGTGAAAAAAGATTGGCTTATTTTGCCGGAGAGTGTAAAAGTGAGTATTTTTGTGGTTATAAAAGCAATGTCTGCGTCTCATCTGAAACCGTCATTTGCCAGAGCATTGATTGTGATGGCTGTCTCCCTGTTGTTGCTGGCAGGCTGCAAATCGTCGCGTGTCACGTCAAGGCGTGGCAGTTCTGGCAGGGTCACCCGCGTCGAGGGGCGGTTTGACCTCGAGGATTACACCAAGGGGATAAGCGATCCGATGGCGAAGGCCCTGATAAGCGAAGCCCAGGAATGGATTGGCACCAGGTATCTTTACGGCGGGGACTCCAGGGAGGGCACCGACTGTTCGGGCCTTGTGATGAGGGTCTACGGAAATGTCTGCGGGGTCAAAATCCCGCGTTCGACCCGCGAGCAGGTGAGATACTGCACCAAAGTGGCCCGCAACAAGATGCAGCCCGGCGACCTTGTGTTTTTCGGGCCGGAAAAGGATGACGACAAGGTGTCGCATGTCGGGCTGTACATCGGGGAGGGGCGGATGATCCATGCCTCCTCAAGCCGTGGGGTGATGGTCAGCGGCTTTGACTCCGGTTATTGGGCCGACCGTTATTTCACCGGGGCCCGTGTGGAGGGTGCGCCTATGGCGTACGCCAATGTGAAAGGTGGCAAAAGAGGCCGCAAGAGTGATGCCGAGCTTCCCGAAACTCCGACCATTCCGGCAGCTGCCTCTCCCGAGCTGCAAGGTATGCCAGGTTTCCCCGAGGTCGCGTCGCGGCCAGTGGCGGTTTCTGGAGAAGTGGCGGCTCAGTATGCACAGCCATCTTCCCCGACGGCGGCAACTGCTTCCGCCCCGTCTGCATCGACCATAGACCTGCTTGATTTGATAATCAACCAAAAGGTAGATTCAATATTCACCAGTCAGTTTGCCGACTGACCGCCAAATATCATTGTGATGAATTTTGCGACTATAAGCCGGGCTTTGCTCGCCGAGAAGCCGGATGTCATCGTGTCCGGCCAGAAACGCATACAGAGCCTTGACATGATCAAGCTGCTGAGTTTCATAGGGGTGCTGTGCCTTCACTGCTCTTATGTCTATTACTTCTACACCAGTGTGAACTCTCTTTGGTCGGTGACAAGGTTTGTCTACTGTATGGGAGTGCTGGCTATACCATTGTTTTTTATGGTAAGTGGTTATCAGCTTCTGGGAAGGAACAATGTCTCATTAGCATATTCCGTAGGGAAAATTGCCAGATTGCTCCGTGCCGCTTTCATCCTGTATCTGGTCGCGTTGGCGGCGGAATGGCTTTTGTTGGGGATGGAAGTTGACATAACAGGCATACCATGGCAATTTTGCCTGAACCTGTTTCAGAAGGGTGACTATGGCTTGCTCTGGTTTGTGGGAGGACTGAGCCTTGTCTATATGGCATATCCGCTGGTCAACAGGTGGTATTGTGGAAACAAGGGCTTGTTTTTAGGGCTAAGTGTGTTGCTGTTGGCAGTGATGACAGCCGTCTTTTTTGTCAGTGTGGTCAGGCCTATGGCCGGCGTTACACGGGAGATGGGGATAAGCCAGACGCTTAGGCTTTGGAATTGGCTGGGATATTTCTGTCTCGGTGGATTGTTTAAAAGATATAAGGTGCTTGGTGCGCTTGGGCGCCTACCTGTTGTCGTGACGATGGCCTGTGTTTGTTTCGTCTTTTTGAATCTCGTGATGTCACGGCGAGGCATATGGGTGTGTGAGTATTGCTATGCATCTGTTCCTGTTATTCTGTTTGTCATCTCGGTGTTTGCCTGCATCATAAAGTTGAAAATCGACAACAGGTTAATGGCAGAACTTGCGGTGGTCTTCATGCCCGCATACATCTTTGGGCCGGTATTCCAATTGCTGGTCACGGACTGGATGTTGCTGTTGCCAGAGGCGGTCGGGACATTGGTATTTGTGGCGGTCAATGCCGTCTTGGCGTTGACTGCCGGCTGGCTGTTGATGAAGATTCCCGGAGCCAGGAAGCTGTTGAGGCTCTGACTGCAGGCTTTTACTGAGGGGCGCGGTACTTGCCCTCTTCGCTGTCGTTGAGGATTGAGAGATAGGAATTGTAACGCGACTGGGCGATACGGTTCTCTCCGATGGCGCGCAACACTGCGCAGCCGGGTTCGTGGGTATGGGTGCAGTCGCCGAAACGGCATCCCGCCGACTCCTTGAATATCTCCGGGAAATAATGTGACACCTCGTTGGCTGCCATCTCGATTGTGCCGAAGCCGCGTACACCCGGAGTGTCTATTATCCAGCCGCCGAAGGGAAGGGGAAACATCTCGGAGAATGTGGTTGTGTGTATCCCCTGGTCATGCACGTCGGAGATTGCAGCCGTCTTGAGGTCGAGTCCGGGAATCAAGGCATTTATAAGGGTCGACTTCCCGACTCCCGAGTTGCCTGACACAAGGGTGGTATGGTCGCGAAGGGCATCCCTAACCTTGTCGAGCCCCTCTCCGGTTATCGACGACACCTCTATCACCCGGTAGCCTATCGAGCGATAAAGGTAGGCCACTGCTTCAAGTAGTTCGCGGTCTTCCGGGCTGTCGAGCAGGTCGGTCTTGTTGATGACCAGTGTGGCCTCCACCCGGTAAGCCTCGGCAGTGGCGAGGAATCTGTCGATGAAGTTGGTGGAGGTGGTGGGATGTTTTAGCGACACCACGAGCATTGCCCCGTCGAGATTGGCCGCCAGAATGCTTGCTTCCTTCGAGAGGTTGCTGGCCCGGCGGATTATGTAGTTGCGCCGGGGAGTGATCGCCGTTATGTAGGCCGACCCGTCGGGGTTGACCAGCAGGGTCACTCTGTCACCGACCGCCACCGGGTTGGTGGTGCGTATCCCTTTGAGGCGGAAGTTGCCTTTCACCTTGCATGGTATCGTCTCTCTTGCGGAAGAGAGGCCGTCTGCGTCGTCTGCCGGATTGGTCAGCACGTCATACCACGAACCGGTGTTTTTTATCACCAGCCCCTCGCGAGTCAGGCCGTCGGCCTGTGGCTGCTTGTTCTTTCTGGGTTTGGCCATCTGTCAGTAATGGTAAATTTTGTCGCGTCAGCGGGTTTCCGGTAGAGAAACATCTCACGCGGCTGCAAAGTTACGAAAAAATCTGTTAAAAATGTTAATTCGTAAAATCTTGAACCATAAACGGTTGCGAAACGTTATTGTATGCAAAAGGTAAAAATGTGTCATCATAATTAGGTTGTTTTCAAAAAATTACATAATTTTGTGGCGCAATCGTATTCAAATGAATCATTTGTGACTCTTTTTCGTCGGTGGATCTCCGCCGGCAATGTATAACCGTTTAATTCAACTGACAATGAACGCAGAAGCAATTGGAACCTGGGCCGGCCTTGTCTGGACCGCCCTCAATGACAAAGATGTCGTGGTTGGTCTGAAGCAGCTCAAGAAAGAGACCAAGCTGAAAGACAAGGAAGTGTTTGCGGCCATCGGTTGGCTTGCCCGCGAGGGAAAAGTCGACGTGCAGCCCAATCCCGACGACGCGAAGGACTTCCTCTTCACCCTTGTCCAGGACAAATAATACCTGACCATAAGATGGCCCATGACGGCCTTGACCCCATAAAAAAACCGGGGATGCTGCTCAAAAGAAAAGCGTCCCTGGTCTTTTTTTGTAATTTGCATATGGCCGCACAGACCGTACAGCCCAGTCAACCGGCGCGTCAGGGCCTGCGCAGGATGTAGGGGCAAGGCGATTTCATCGCCACCGGTGATGACTTCTGCAATTGCCGCAGAGTCTCTACGGCCCGCGCGAGGGTGTCGGTGGTGGATGCCGCCACATAATATGTCTGGTCGCGGTCAATCAGCAGCCGCCCGTCGTCGTAGCCGCTGTCGCGCAGCCTGTCAAGGACCGACATTGCGTTGAACTTCTGCTTGAAAGTGGCCACGATGACATTGTAGCGCGACGCGGCTGCCACCGGCGGGTCAAGCTTGACAGAGTTCACATAGGCCCCCTTCATCGGTATGGAGTCGCCGTTGAAGACCGCGCGGGGTATGGCTTCTTCCCGGGCCATGTTGAGGATTTCCTCCTCGGTGTAGCCCTCGTTTTGCTTCTCAATGGCGGCCTGGTAAGCCTTTTTGTAGTTCTCCTCCGAGGTCTTGCAGCAGTGGAGTGTCACCGCCGCGGCGGCCAGCAGGATGGTCTGGATAAGTCGCTTGTGATTAACCATTGTGATAGTCATATTTTTAAAGAACCGAGTTCGATTACCTCAAGGTTGCAGGGTGTCGGCCCGTCGATGTCGAGCTTCACGAGAGTGCGCTTCGACTGCCATCCGTGGTGGCCGGCCGCTCCGGGGTTGATGTGCAGGCAGTCGAGTGTGGGGTCAAACATCACCTTGAGTATGTGGCTGTGTCCGCAGACAAACAGCCGTGCCCCCGCCTCATGCAGCATCTGGGTTATCCCGGGCTGGTAACGCCCGGGATAACCGCCGATGTGGGTCATGAAGACATTCACCTCCTCCACCCTGAACTGCTGTATCGAGGGGAAGTAACGGCGGGTCTCGCCATAGTCGATATTGCCGTGGACGGCGCGCACCACCGGGCAGACCTCTTCGAGGCGGCGGATGACATCGACGCAACCGATGTCACCAGCGTGCCATATCTCGTCGCAGTCGCGGAAGTGGGTGGCGAAACGCGCGTCCCAGCAGGAATGGGTGTCGGAAAGTATGCCTATTCGTTTCAATTCAGGATTTTTTTGCGGTTCAGAAATTCTGCAGCACCATCACTTGGCGCGGGGCGAATGTCATCTGCTCGGCGATGGTGACATCCTCGCCGGAAATTATGTCGTGGAGGCGTGTGCCGTAAGGAAGAATCTCAAGCGTGCGCTCCATCGTGACGGTCAGCGGACGTGTGGTGCCGTTCATCAACACTGTCACCTCCTTGTCGCCAAGCTTGCGGCGGTAGACATACATGCCGTTCTGGGGCATGAAATGCTTCAGCGAGCCCTTGGCTATCACCTCGTTGGCCTCGCCCCGGCGCCAGTGGAGAAGTTTCGACATGTAATCCCATGCCTCGTTCTGGAGGGGGGTGCGTCCCTCAGGGGTGAAGGCGTTGACGGTGTCGCCGGGGAATCCGCCGGGGAAATCGCGTCGCACATAACCGTCTGAGCCCTCCTTGGAGCCGTTCATCAGCAACTCGGTGCCATAGTAAAGCTGAGGTATGCCGCGTGAGGTCAGCAGGAATGTCACGGCCTGTTTCCAGGAGCCGAGCGAGTCGGGCTCAGCCAGCAGGAAGCGGTCTGTGTCGTGGTTGTCGAGGAAGGTCAGCACTTTCTGGGGATCTGGATAAAGGAAATCCATCGCCAGGTGGTCATATAGATGGTTGAGACCATTCCAGGGATCGGTCTCCTCGTCGAAATATTTGTGGCCGTTGATGGAAATCAGGAAGTCCATCACGGTGGGCAGCTCGGTCTCGCGCGGATTGAGGCGGTTGCCCTTCTGCCAGAAAGCCGAACCGGCCTCGTTGCCATACCAGCATTCGCCCACGATGTTGAAGTTGGGGTATTCGGCCAGGATGGCTTTCGCCCACGACGCCATCCCCTCAAGGTCGGCATAGGGGTAGGTGTCCATCCTTATGCCGTTGATTTTTGAAGACTCAATCCACCATATGGAGTTCTGTATCAGGTATTTCATCAGATGGGGATTGCGCTGGTTGAGGTCGGGCATTGCCGTCACGAACCATCCGTTGACCGTGTGGTCGAGGTCATAGTCAGAGACATAGGGATCATGGATGGTGGAGAGTCGGAAGTTGGTGGTCTCGGTGCCCTCGGGGTGGTTGAACCAATCTTTTGACGGCTTGTCGGCAATCCAGGGATGGTTGAGGCCGGAGTGGTTGAAAATCATGTCCATCACCACCTTTATGCCCCTCTTGTTGGCCTCGGCCACAAGCTCCTGCCACTCCTCGTTGGTGCCGAAACGCGGGTCGATGCGGTAATAGTCGGTTGTGGCGTAGCCGTGATAGCTTCCGCCGGGCATGTCATTCTCCAGCACCGGGCAGCTCCAGATGGCTGTCACTCCCAGCGAGTCGATATAGTCGAGATTGTTGATTATGCCTCGTATGTTGCCTCCGTGGCGGCCATTGGGGTCGGTGCGGTCGGCAGTGATGGGGTAATCCAGCCCGTCGAGAGCCTTTGCGGCGTCCATGTCGCCCTGGGCGAAGCGGTCAGGCATCAGCAGGTACAGCACGTCGGATGCGTCGAACCCGACATACTCCTCACCCTTGCGGGTGCGCTCCTTGAGTTCGTATGGCACAACGGCTTTGCGCCCATTGAGGTTGAATTTCAGATCAATCGTGCCGGGCTTTGCCTGAGGGGTGATGTCAAGGTAAAGCAGCTTGTAGTTGGGGCTGTCGAGGGATATGGCCTCCTTGAGGGTCACGCCGGGATAGTCGGCTGTCACATCGGCGGCAGCTATGCCGGGGCCTGTGACCATCACCTGCAGCGATGGGTCTGACATCCCGGCCCACCAGCAGGGGGGCTCGACATTGGTGACAACTGGGGCTTTCTTGGCCCCGAAAATGCTCGCGGCTCCCGCGAGCAGGCTCAGTGAAATCATGGCCAGTCGTTTCATGGGGTTTTGGTATGGATGTAAGTTAAAGATATGCTCATTGTCGCGTGTCATTCTACGGGTGTCAGCCTGACAAGGTCGAGCAGCACCATGTTTGAGCTTGGATCGGCATAGACCGGTGAAGGCTGGTAATAGCGCAGCTCAAGATGGTTTGTCCCTTTCTCGAGGTTGACAATCAGGTAATTGCTCCAGGCTGTCATCTCCTGCCAGGAGTCGCCTTTGCGGGCCTTGGCGGAGTTGAGCTGGGGAAACACCAGTATGCCTGCCTCGCGCCCGTTGGCCCGCAGGCTGCGCAGGGCCAGTTTGCGTTGTCCGTTGACCACCCCCAGTCCGTTGGCGTAATGGACATCCACGAGATACTGTCCCTTTCCGGGCGATTCGAAATCAAATCCTATGTTGCGGTTCTTGAACCGGTTTGACTCCACGAACTTCGACGCGAGGCTCTTCTCTTCCAGCACCTTGGTGCCGGTCTTGGCTAGCGAAGAGGCGTAGATGGTGTGGCGTTGTCCCTGGGGAAGGTAGAGGTATGGCTTGCTGCTGAATCCCGACAACTCGCTGTCTGCCAGAGTAGTGAACTGCACTATGGCGAGTCCTTGCGCGTCATACAGTCGGTAGCTGTCACGGAAAATCTCTTCCTGCATCACCCCGTTGATGTAGACCAGTCGGCACTCACCGCCGCCATTGTCGAGATACTCCTCTACCTCCTCGGTGAGGGTGTGGGGCGGGAGTGACGGCGGAAGCTTGCCGGGAGTGATGACAGCCTCGCGCATGGAAGTCCAGTCGGCCGTCGGGGGTAATGGCGCTGGCATCTGTTGCTCCTTCTCGGTGACGAAGCCGGGATCGGCCGACGCGCCGGCGAGCGTGATTGAAATCTGATGCCTCCCCTTGAGCGACGCGGGGAAGAACGGGTCTGATGGTTTCCCGTCGATTGTGAATGTCGAAATGGCCTTGCCGGTGCCGGTGATCTTGATGTCGAGTGTCGCGTCGCGGTAGCGCAGGTTGCCGATGGTCTTCTCGCCCGGCAGGTTCTCAGGGACATATGGCGTGAAGAAAACGCCGTCGCGGCTGTATCTCATCCCGAGCAGCGCGCGGGTGATGAACACCGTGAATGTCGAGCGGAACGCCGGCACCTTGTGGCGGAAGCCGAGCAGACGTTTCCCTTCGATTGCGAGCAGGTCGCCGACAGCCTTGGAATATGCCGCCTCGTTGCCACGGCTGGCGGCGGCGGCGGTCCAGGCGGTCTGCAGCAGTGTGGCGGGGATTTCCTCCCTGACCTCCGCGCTTGCCGGGGGGAGTTGCGGCTGGTAGAGCGACACCCCGGTCGGGCCGGTCGGAGTCTTGCGGATGATTGCGTCGGCCATCGCGTCGGGAAAGACCCCGGCGATGACAGCCACTGCCTGGGCGAGGTTGTCGGTAGACTGGAGGGGGAGAGGGGAGGTCGGCACCCCATAGGCTGTCGCGCTCAGGTAGCCCATGTTGGGAATCCACATCAGGCTTTTCATCCCTTCGACAATGCTGTCGCAGTGGAGTCCCAGACGGCTCATCGCTGCCGCATAGGCGACGTTCACAGCCAGGGGCGATTGCTGGAAGATTTCCGAGGGCCCCATCCATTCGGGGAAAATCCCCCTCCCGGCGGCCATGTAGCGTGGCACACCGGTGAAAAGCCCTGTCGACGGGTTGCGGCTTATCCTCGTGTCGGAGGCTATTACGGCTTTCGCCGTCTGGCCGACGGTCTTCTCCCAGCGGGAGTCGCCAGAGGCCATTGAAAGCTCAGTGGCGGCCAGTAGCCACTCGGCGTTGGAGTTGACTGCGGGCCATCCCAGGGAGCGAGTCTCCGACGGAACCACGATGCCGTTTCTCAGGCGGCTTTCCAGCGCTGTGATGGCCGAGTCGTTCTGCACCGGGTTGAGGAAAATCTCGTAGGGGGTCATCACCGTGTAGCGCGCCGTCGGAGGATGTGAAGCCTCGAGGCGGTACAGGAAATCAAGCAGGGGATGGGTGGATGAGAATGTCATGCTCCCCGGGGGGATTCTCCCTGCCGTGATTGTGTCAAGGACATTGCCGCTGACCCTGACCTGCATGACGGAGTCAGACATAGCCCTCAGCACCACCCCGTCATGGAGGTCGATGCTGTCAGGCCAGATGTCGTAGGCCTGGGTGTGGGCGATCGGGTCGACGCGGCGCGACGAGTCGCCATGACAAGATGTCATGGCGAGAACCACCGCTATGGGCGCCAGAAGTAGCGCGGCGCGGGATATTACGTTTGACAGATCGCTCAATTGGCTGTGGGCATTTACGTTATACAGCGGAGACGTGGTCGCCCCCGCTGTATAGATAACGTTTAAAAATGGGAATTAGTGGATTATTTCTTTATTTTCTTGGCTATTTCCTTGGGGAGGGCATCCTTGTGGACGAGGATGTCGATGGTCTTCGCGTAGAAATAAGGCTCGGACACATAGAAATAGCCGTCATACACCTGGTTGGTGTCCCATGAGTTCCTCACCTTGTAGTAGCGGTTGCCCTTCTTGTCGCGGGCTGTGCCGATGATTTCCATGCCGTGGTCGTCGGTGGTCTCCTGTGAGTCGAACATCTGCTGGCGCAGCTCCTGGGTGATTTCCATCTCGGGGACAGGCTCCTTGAAGTCGAAACGGGCGGCGGCGCGGTCTTTGTCGCTGAGCTTCACCCAGCGCGAGAGTTCCGAGCCTTCGAGGTCGGCGGCGTTGGTCTCCTTAGGCATCACGGCGTAGCCCTCATACCATTTGAAGCCCCCTTCGCTGACATCGGCGGCCCATACCACGGGGTAGCCTTTATCGATGGCATTGTCAACGACGGCTTTCATCTCCTCCATGGGCAGGTTGACCGACTTCTCCCAGATCCAGTTGTCAGGTACCTCGACGGCAAACTCCTCATAGAAGGGGTGGTGGGTGAAGGAGGTGATTGACACATAATCGTCGACATTGACAGGCAGCGACTTGGCGTAGCTCTCGGGGGTATAGGTCTTGCCGTTGACAGTGAAAGTCTCAGGCACCTTGCCGAGATATGCGTCGAGGATGGCCTCGTAGCCCTTGCGCCAGGCGGTGGATATCTTTTTGTTGGGGTTGGCCTTGACAGCGTCGAGATATGCTTTCAGCACTGCGTCAAGCTCGCCATGGACATGCTTCTCTTCGCCATAGTTGAGACCGGAGTAAACATCTTCGGGCACTGCGCCGTAGCGTTTCCAGACGTAGGGCACGTCGAGGGCCGAGCCTCCGGCGGCGAAATGGGTCTGGCCGTACATGCGTATGTAGCGGTCGGCCTTCTCGAGGTAGCATTGGCGGACGGTGAACATCTCGCTCAGGTCGAGCGAGTCGCCCCCCTGGCGTAGAATCTCATCTTCGATGAATGATGTCGAGGCGAAACACCAGCAGGTGCCGCTCTTGTTCTGGTCCTTCACCGAGGTGTGGGGCAGCACCTTCACATCTATGAAGCCGAAACTCACGGAGTCGGCGGCGAGGGTGTCAGACTCTTCGGCCACTGTGGCCGGGGCCGGGGCTGCGTGGCCTGTTTTCTCGAAATTGCCGTAAGCGGCGGCGCTGAGCGCCAGTGAAGCGGCCGCCAGTACGGCTAATGATGGCTGTTTCTTCATTGCAAGAGTGGTTGTTTTCACGCAAAAGTAGTAATAATGTTTCGGAAAGGCAAACAAAGAGGGGAATTAAACGCCTGCTAACGCCTGTCGGGGGCGTGCGGAAAAGATTTTTGCGCAAAGGTTTGGCTATTAAACCAAAAATGCCTAAATTTGCAGGCCATTACTAAATGTCGCCCTACCAGCGACGTCACCCGAATCCAAGAAAACAATAACAACCCGCAGATAAAATGAAAAAAGACATCCATCCTTCCAACTATCGCAAAGTAGTTTTCAAAGATATGTCGAACGAGGAAATCTTCATCACCCATTCGACCGTCGCTGCCAAGGAGACTATCGAAATCGATGGCGAGACCTACCCCCTGGTGAAGCTTGAAATCACCTCCTCTTCCCACCCCTTCTTCACCGGCAAGCAGAAACTCGTCGACACCGCAGGCCGCGTCGACAAGTTCCTCTCCCGCTACGGCGACCGCAAGAAGAAGTAATCCTTCATACGATATCACAGGCCGTCGCTGCCTCCAGGCAGTCCGGCTCCGGAAAGATAGAAGACCGCGCCCCCGGGGCGCGGTCTTTATTGTTTTTCCACCAGCCTGAAAGGTCGTGTGGAGGATGTGAACGAGAGGTTCTGGCGGCTGCAACCCTGCGGTCACACCGGACGGTCGAGCGGGCTTGGGACAGGGGAGGAGCGACGTGTCCCGCGCCGGCGTGGCTCGGCGGTCTTTTTGCCTGCGTTTTTCTTGCCGGTGCTGACGGGCGTGGGGGAAATCAGGGTGTCTTTGTCGGTTTTCCCGGTTTTGTCAGCATTCCCGTCGGGAAGATAGCGCGAGGCTCTTTCCTCCATCCTGATTGAGTCGATTGCCTGGGTTGTCGCCGGGATGGATGTCTGTTGCGGGATGGACGGGGTGGAAGAGTCGCACCGGCGGGTGAGGATGGCTGCCAGCAGGATGGCCGCCATCAATGCCATCAGAAATATGGTGCCGCGAATCTCGCCGTGGGTCATAGGTCTCATGAGCCGGGTGTCTGTTGGGTTGGTCGCCGAGATGTCACCAGATGTTGAAGCGGAATCCCGCCGAGGCTTCCAGCGAGATGTTGTTGGCCAGGAAGGTATGGGCCTTGTCGTAGACGAGGTTGGTGTCGACATTGCCCACCACGCCGAAAAACCACCGCTTGTCGTGGTTGTAGATCAGCGACAGCTTGATGCGGTTGCTCAGGGAGAAGGAGGTGCGCTGGCTCGACATGTCGGTGATGTAGCCGTCGCGTATGCCGATTGTGGGGGCTTCGGAGACCCCGAGGAGCCACCCCTTGCGGAACACCCAGTTGTAGGCGTAGCCGATTTTTATGGCGTAGTTCTTGTTGCCGACGCGGTAGTGGTTGTCCCAGTCTGGCGGTAGGACGTTTGACTCGGGCTGGTTGTCAAAGACCCCGGTGAAATCCATGTCGTAGTTCTGCTGCCAGTATGAGAAACCGGCGTAGAGCGAGCCTGAGCTTTTGACCTGGATTTTGGAGTAAGAGAATGCGGCGGCCTGTGAATACTGCCGGTGGTTGAAAAAGTAATAGAAGTTCAGTCCCCAGCTGTCGGAGTGGAAACCGTGGAAAGGGATGTCTGCCCGGCGGCTCTCCTCGGGGTAGCCCAGGCGGTCGATGGTCATATGGGAGTCATCCCGGATGGTGTAAAATTCGGCCCCGAACAGCGAGCAGTTGAACTGGAAGTTGAATCGTTTGCGTGCCCCGATATCGGCGTTGAAGAATTTGCTGACATTCATGTCGTAGCCGACCGAGACAGCCATGTAGGTCAGCCATAAGCCCATGGAGGTTGAAGGGCGGGAGTCGAAGCTCATCCGGTAGTCGTTGGTGAACCTGAAGTCGTATGCGTCGAGCCAGCTGTCGGTCTTGAACTTGATGTTGAAGCGGTAGCCTGAGCCTTGCACATAGGTGGAGTCGTAGTTGTTGAAGAAGTGGTCGCCCCATCGGTATGTGTTGATGCAGAAACGGGGGAATTTGCCCCAAGACGCGATTGTGTCGAGGTTGAGGAACTCGGCCGAGGCCTGCTGTCCCCCCGCGACGAGCATCGCCAGCCATATGGCGGCCCCTGTCAGGAACGCCGCCAGAGGGTTCCTGTGGCCTCCCGCCTGGGATTGCATATGTGAATGTGACGGATGGTTGGGCATAATCGGGTGCAAAGTTACGAATAATTGCGCTCTCAGTCCAAGTTTTGTCCCTCATTAAGCTCCAAAGGGGATGTGAAATAATCCAAAAAAGGAAAACCGCGGCCTTCATTGCGGGCTGCGGTTTTCCTTTTTATGCGGTCCGGGGTAGGGGAGTGCCCTCCCCCAGAGGCGATGTTCCTGGGATAGCTTTATTTGATGACGAGCTTGCGGGAAAGCTTCTGGCCGGCAGCGTCAACCGACAGCACATAGATGCCTTCCTGGAGCGACGACGCGTCGAGGTCGAGGGTGTCGCCCGAGTCGTTGGCTGATGCCACGGCTGCTCCCTGCAGGTTGTAGAGCGAGCAGGAGAGATTGTTTACACCGGGGCAGCTCACCTCAAACTGCTTGCCACCCTTGGCAACCACCATCAGGTTCTGGTCGGCGTTGTCGGCCAGGACGCTCTCGACGGAGGCGCTCATGATGATGGCCTCTTTCAGGCCTGCCAAGGCGTTGATCTTGCCATATCCCCAGCGGGTGGTAGGGGTGGTGTTGGCATCTTTTATCGAGGTCTTCTCGAGAATCTGCTTAACCTCATTGGCGCGCAGGCCGGGGCATGCCTCAAGCCAGAGGGCGATGGTGCCGGCGGCGAAGGGGCAGGCCATTGATGTGCCCTGCATGTAATACCAGGGGTTGGGGCGGCCGTTAGCGTCGGAGAACGCGTTGAGGCGGGTCTGGGGAAGGCTGGTGCTGTCAACCCAGTAACGGCTCACTGATGCGATGATCTGGGCTCCGGGGGCGCAGACGATCGGGAGCTGGCGGCCGTCGCCCGAGGTGCCGTAGGATGAGAATCCGGCGATTTTGCCGATTCCACCGGCATCGTACGAGGTGCTGTTGCTGCCCAGGGTAGGCATCGAGGTGCGGCTTACCCATGCGCCGACAGAGATGGTGTTGTAGCCGCAGGCCATGCCGTTGATTGAACCCTTGTCAGAACCATCCATGTAAGGGGTCTTGAGGCCCTGGCTTGAGAATACCACCTCAGACTGCGAATAGCCGTCATATGCGTCGCAGTAGCCATTGACGCGCTGGCCGTTCTTTCCGGTGATGTTGACACCGAATACGATTGGGGCTGAGCCGTTTGACTGGAGGTTGTTGTCCATGTAGACATTGTAGCGGCCGGTGGCATTGTCAACACCCCACGACACGCTGATTGAGGATGAGGCGGTGTAGGCTCCGGCGAAGACCGAGTTGTCAGACGGCCGCCATGTGCGGCTTCCGCTTGTGCCCGACAAGGGGAGTGATGCGGCGATGTCGTTGGTGGCCGTATTGTAGAGTACCAGGGTGCATGAGAAGCTCTCTTCGGTGTCGCTCCAGAATTCGGCGGTGTACCACGCCTGGGCCATCGAACCGGCTGAAGGCACGATGAATGTGTTTAGCTTCAGGTTGTTGCCGCCGGCACCTCGGAAATTCTTCTCCACGGACATGTTGGATCCGCCCTCATTTCCTGCCGCAACCACCACAATGGCGTCCTGCGCCTTGGTGTCGAGGAATCGGTTGCTTGATTCGCGGGGGTCGTGGCTTCCTCGGTTGTGGCCGAGCGAGAGGTTCACGACCACGGGCTTCCCGTCGCGCTTGGCTCGGTCTACTACCGCTGCGACACCCGCCTGGATTGAGTTGGTGTCGAAAGAGCCGCAGCCAACGATGATTGAAGCCTCAGGGGCGACTCCGTAATAGGGGATTGAGCCGTTCTTGACAACGGAGCTGTTGCCTTCACGGATTCCATATGAGCCGGGGACATCCTCGCGGCCGGCCATGATGCCGAGGACGTGTGTGCCGTGGCTCTCGCTCTGGGTGTCAGTGGTGAACGAGGCGATGTCTTCTGCGTTCTCGTAGCGTGACACGGAGCCGCTCTTGACGAGGTATATTGACTTGACGCGGGTGTTGCCGTCGTGGTCGGTGAAGTTGATGTGGCCGGGGTCGAGGCCGGTGTCATACAGGCCGACGTACACCCCTTCTCCCTTGTATGAGCGGGAGAGTCCTTCTGTGCCCTCGTGTATCGGGGTCACGAACGACGCCTCGCGGGCCATGTCCATCAGCGGGGCCGCCTGGTGGCCGAAGTCGATGTATTTCACATTGCTGTCTGCGGCGAGGGTCTCGACCATGTCCATGGGCAGCGACACGATGGCCATGTCTGCGGCATTGTCAATGACGGTGTAACCGGCCTGCTCGAGGTCAGCCGCCGATGCTCCGGCCTGCAGGGTGACTATCACGGTCACCTGGGGGGCGAATGCCGCGGCGCGTGCGGCCGACTGTTTGGCCAGCTCGGCGCGTTGTTCGGTGAATTTTTCCAGCTGGAGACGGCCCACATTGTTTATTTTGCTTTGGGCCGTGGGGGTCAGGCAGCATCCGGCTGCCAGTGCCCCGCAGAGTAACAGTTTCTTCATCCTATTGTAAATAATGTTTCTTTTTCCTGTTGTGATAAACCGTGGCGCTCGGCAGCAATGTTTCAATGTTTTTTATGCGCCATATAATTAATGTGAAGACAATGTCAGAGTCAGCGCCTTCCTTCAAAGGCCACGGGTTGCCTTGATTGGCAAAGTTACTAATTTCCCGGGAAAAACAAGCGTATTGCACGTGAAAAATTCACCATTAAGCTTTTTTTTAGGATTTGATGACATTTTGTCCCCTTATGCCTGTCTTGGGATGTCTGTTTTCCTTGTTTTCAAGGATGACGGCTTGCCTGTTGCTCGTGCTTAAAATGTGAAAGTAGCTTAAAGGCGTGTTAATGGATGTTTCTGGCATGCGGAAATGCCGTGTTGGGTGGGTAGCAGCGGGAATTTGAATGGATATTTAAGTTGTTGATAATTAGAAAATTGACAAGTTGCTGCGACTGTCGCGATGTGTTTTTGGTCAATTTTTTTGTTAAGGTCGCTGAAATTTGTTTGCAAAATGTTTGGATTTTTGGCATTTTGTCGTAACTTTGCAAAACACCAGTGGAAAAACGCGTTGTTTTTCGGATGTTGCTGGTTACAGATGTTAAGATGAAGAGAAAGATTTTGCTCTGATGATAAGCATTTATGGCTGATGGGGTTTGAACGCGTTTTGGGACGCCCCTTGGCCGAGTGAACGGAATTTATCAAAATTTATGTTTAATAATCTTTAGTGTATGAAAAAGCTGTTTCTATTGATGACGACAGTGCTGCTCATGACTGTGTGCGCGATCGCGCAGACCAAGGTCGTGTCTGGTACGGTCGTTTATGCCGGCGATGACGAACCCCTTCCCGGGGCGACCATTCTGCCGGTTGGCGGCGGTCAAGGTACCTCTACCGACCTTGACGGTAAGTTCACTCTCACCGTGCCCGCCTCGGTAACCAAGCTTAAGGTTTCTTACGTGGGTATGATCGAGCAGTTGGTGAATGCCGGACAGGACATCACTGTCAAACTCGACAATTCCGAGAACAACCTCGATGAAGTTATGGTCGTGGCTTACGGTACGGCCAAAAAGAGCGCCTACACCGGTTCGGCTTCTGTCGTGAAGGCAGAGCAAATCGAAGCGCGCCAGGTGACCAACGCCGTGAACGCCCTCTCTGGTACAGTGGCCGGTGCCCAGATTCTCAACACCAACGGCCAGCCCGGTTCGGCCCCCACAGTATATATACGTGGTGTCGGCTCGCTCAACGCCTCCACCCAGCCTCTTTATGTGGTTGACGGAATGCCGTTGCCCGACGGCGACATCTCCTCGCTTAACCCCGCCGACATCGAGTCGATGACCGTCCTCAAGGATGCCGCCGCCGCCGCCCTTTACGGTGCCCGCGGTGCCAACGGTGTCATCATCATCACCACCAAGAAAGGAAAGACCGGCGACGCCGTTATCACTGTTGATGCCAAGTGGGGTTCCAACTCCCGTCAGATCGGCACCTACGACGTGATCAAGTCGCCCGCCCTTTATACCGAGATGGCTTACCAGGCTCTCCGCAACGGCTACCTCTACCACACCGCAGCCGACGCGGCCACAGCCCATATGAACGCCAACAATGACCTCTACAACGCTTTCGGTCCCGGTTACCAGATCTGGACAGTCCCCGCCGGACAGATGATGATCGGTACAAACGGCAAGCTCAACCCCAACGCCACCCTGGGATACAACAGCGGCACAAATTACTTCACCCCCGATGACTGGGTTGACGGCACTTTCCGCAACGGACTCCGCCAGGAATACAACTTCTCGGTGTCAGGTGGTACAGAGCGCTTCAACTTCTACGGTAGCTTCGGTTACCTGGGTGACGAGGGTATCCTCAACGGTTCCAGCTACAACCGTCTCTCTGCCCGCGTGTCTGCCGACTACCAGGCCAAGAAGTGGCTCAAGTTCATGACAACCATCGCTTACAACAATGTCAAGTCTGGCTGGCCTTCGGGTCAGGAGTCTGCAAGCTCCGCTTCATCGGTCAACGCCTTTGCTGTTGCTTACAACATCGCGCCGATCTATCCCCTTTACGTGCGCAATGCCGACGGCTCGCTGATGATGGACGCCCGCACCGGAAACCCCGTCTACGACTACGGTGACGGCAAGTACACCAATGGCGCTATCCGCCAGTACCTCCAGGGTGCCAACCCCGGTTCTGACATGCTCTACAACAGCCGCACACTCCTTATGGACGTGCTCCAGGCCAAGTGGGCTGCCACAGTGACCCCCATCACCAACCTCGACATCACCGGTAGCGTTGGTTACTTCCTCGACAACACCCGTGTACACACCCTGTACAATAAGTACTACGGTACTTTCGAGCGCTACAACGGTAGGGCAGGCCAGACGTTCCAGCGTGAGCGCGACCTCAACCTCCAGGCCCTCGCCACTTACCGTCTCACCTTCGCAGACGTGCATCACGCCGACTTCCTCCTCGGTTATGAAAGCCTCGACCGCAACGTTGAATCCCTCTCCGCTATCGGTTCCAACCTCTACAATCCCGACAGCTGGGCCATTGACAACACCCTTGACGACGACAACCGCAGCTCGGCCGGTGGCAACACAATCAACTACACCACCCGCGGTATCTTCGGCCGTGTCAACTATGACTACGACTCGAAATATTTCGCGAGCGTGTCATACCGCCGCGACGCCTCCTCCCGCTTCGCTCCCGACAAGCGTTGGGGTAATTTCTTCTCGGTTTCCGTCGCATGGGA
The DNA here is from genome assembly GCA_910575615.1 of Bacteroidales bacterium. Taxonomy (GTDB): domain Bacteria; phylum Bacteroidota; class Bacteroidia; order Bacteroidales; family Muribaculaceae; genus UBA7173. The sequence continues at coordinate 99,198 of CAJTEX010000006.1, forward strand.
TATGTCAAAGGAGAAGTTCATGCAGCCCACAGCCACATGGCTCGACCTCCTCAAGCTGAAAGCTTCTTTCGGACAGCAGGGTAACGACAACATCGGTCTTTACTACGCTTACATGGACACCTACAATATCTACGGCACAAGCTCTTGGTCTGACGGTGAGCTTAATCAGAAAGGCAACCCCGACATCACCTGGGAGACCTCCAACGCGCTCAACGCCGGTGTGGATTTCAGCTTCCTCCAGGGCAAGGTGTCTGGTACTGTTGAGTACTTCCAGCGTCAGACCTCCAACATGCTCTACAACAAGCCCGTGGCTCCCTCGCTGGGTTACACCTCAATCCCGATGAACGTGGGTTCGATGAAGAACTACGGTCTTGAGCTCGAGGTCAACTACCGCGCCATCAACAACCGCAACATCACCTGGGACATCAACGCCAACCTCACCTGGATCCGCAACAAGATCATCAAGCTCACCAAGGACGCCAAGAACGGCGAGCTCATCAGGGGCATGACGAAGTGGAAAGAGGGCGAGTCGCGTTACAACTACTACCTCGTTGATTACGCTGGTGTCAATCCCGAAAACGGTGAGGCCCTCTACTGGGCGCGCGACGTCATCACCGACGCAAATGGCGATCCCATAAAAGATGCCGCAGGCAACCTCCAGTACACCGAGGAGTACAAGTCAAACAACTATGACGTGGCTTATGCCAACAACCGCAAGGATACCGGCAACGTGATGCCGACCGTATTCGGTGGTTTCGGCACCAGCATCAAGTTATACGGCTTTGATTTCGGCGTGCAGTTCAGCTACCAGTTGGGTGGTAAGATCTTTGACTCCGCATACGGTTCGCTCATGCACCCCGGAACGACCACCAATCTCGGGTCTAACTTCCATGCCGACATGCTCAACGCGTGGACTCCCGAAAACCGCGACTCCAACATTCCCAAGCTTGACGCCCAGGCCCTCTACGACCTCGGCGGACAGCTGACCACTTTCAACCTTATCAGCTCAAACTACCTTGCGCTCAACAACATCACCATCGGCTACACCATTCCCAAGAAATGGACAGCCAAAATCGGTATCGAGAGCGTACGCATCTACGGTTCGGCTGACAACGTGGCTCTCTGGAGCAAGCGCAAAGGTCTTGACCCCCGTGCCAACTTCGTAGTGTCTGACAATGCTCAGGGTTACTCGGCAGTCCGCACTATCTCTGGCGGTCTTAAGGTTGTCTTCTAAAACATTAACCACAAAACCGACTTTCAAAGATGAAAACAATAAAATCACTTCTTGCCTTGACCGCTGTGTCCATGGTGGTGTCGGGTTGTAATGACCTCTCGCAGGAGCCTTTTGGTTCATATGTGACCCAGGGGCAGAAAGAGCAGATCGTGGAGGACAATCCCGATATGGCCGCGGCGTCGGTCAACGCTCTGCCCCAGATGGTCAGTGTCGTTTTCGGCCTCTATCCCGACAGCAACCACCACGGGGATTTCGGCTGGCCCTCGCTTATGCTTATCCTTGATTCGCGCGGTATGGACATGCCCTCGGATCTCCTCGGCTACAACTGGTACTCTGCCGCTCTTGAGATGAGTGACTTCGGCGGTACCTACTTTGACAACCTGTTCATGTGGCGTACCAACTACAACCTGATCAATTCCTCCAACGCCGTTATCGGCCTGATTGATCCGGAAGTGGACAACTCCGAACTCCAGTATTTCCGTGGCCAGGGTCTCGCTTACCGTGCATGGTGCTACTCCAACCTGGCTCAGATGTACCAGTTCACATACGTTAAGAATCCTCAGGCTCCCACCGTGCCCCTGATTCTCGACACCAACCTCGAGGAAGCAGGTGAGAACGGTTGCGCCCGCGCCACCGGCGAGGAAATTTACACTCAGATAAAGGCTGACCTCACCGAGGCAATCGCTTTGCTCGACAAGGCCCAGGCCGCAGGAGTGTCACGTTCTTCCATGGCTACCGGCAGCAATGTCAAGACTTTCGTCAACCAGGCTGTCTGCTACGGTCTCCGCGCACGTGTGAACCTCATCACCCAGAGCTACGCGCAGGCTGCCGCAGATGCCGAGATGGCAATCCAGCTGGCAACCAAGGAGGGTATCACTCCCTATTCAGTTGCTGAGGCAAGTGTGCCCGCGTTCTATGACATCAACGACCACAACTGCATGTGGGGCTACTACCAGGATCCTTCTGGCAATGGTACAGCTCTCGTGGGCTGGGGTGGCCAGATGGTCAGCTGGCACGCCAACTATCCCGGTGTAGGTGTCTACCGCCGTATCAACGCCTCCCTTTACGAGCAGATTCCCACCAACGACGTCCGCAAGGGCTGGTGGCTCAATGGCTCGGGTGTGGCAGCAACCACCCTTCCCAGCCAGTATCGTGAATGGATGGCCAACACCACCGCCAACAAGGTCACCAAGCTTCCCCCCTACTGCAACACCAAGTTCGGCGCTTACTCCAACACCCCCGGCGGGAACGTCTGGGCTGAGGACACCCCCCTCATGCGAATCGAGGAGATGTTCCTGATGCTCGCAGAGGCCCAGGGCGCCTCCGACCTCAGCAAAGGAAAGCAGACCCTCAACAACTTCGTCAAGACCTACCGCCAGCAGAACTACAACTGCACGGCTGGCAGCCTGGAGGAATTCCTCGACCAGATATGGTTCCAGCGTCGAATCGAGCTGTGGGGTGAAGGCTTCAGCTACTATGACATGATGCGATTCCAGAAGCCCCTCGACCGTCGTGGCGGAGGTTTCGATCCTACTACCGTCTACAACCTGTCTCCCGAGAATCCCGTCCTTCTGTTTGAGATCATCACAGATGAGGCCCAGAACAACCCGCTTATCGGTAATGTTTCCAACGGCGCTTCGATTCCCGAACCTGTAGAGGACATCAAGTAAGGTCTCACAAAGATTATCAGCTCCCCGCCTGCCAGGCGGCAGGCGGGGGCTTAAAACCAGAATATCTTAAATACGAAACAAAGATATGAAATTCAATAAAGCAATAATGGGCTTGGGTGTGATGGGCCTTGTGTTCACCTCCTGTGACAAGGCGGTAGACCAGACCTACGTGCCCGCGGAAGGCGTGACAGCTCCCCCCGCCTATTTCAGCCTCGACTACACTTCCGACATTATCCTTGAGGAGGGGCAGACAGAGTTTTCGGTGCCTATTTACCGTGGCAACACTGAGGGAGAGGCGACAGTGAACCTGAGTGTCACTACAAGCTCAAACGTCGGCAACAACTTCAATGTGCCCAGCCAGGTCACATTCGAGGATGGCAAGGGTGTCGCAGACATCGTGATTACCTATGATTGGGCTTTCATGCAGTCCAACGCCGGAGAAGACTTCGAGTTCAAGTTTGAGCTGCCTGGTGAGGATACTCCCTACTATACTACCTCAGCCGACTATACCGCGGTCTATGTGCCCTGGGAGAACGTTGTCGGACCCAAGGGTGGCACAACCTCCTACTTCCTTGACAATCTGTTCTACTCTGGTTGGGAAGGTCCTGAGACCCAGAAGTATGAGGTAGTCGTGCAGCACATCCTCGGCATCCCCAAGTATGCCAACATCTTCCGTGTGCTTACTCCCTATGCCAACTGTCCCCATATCGGCGGCTCGAGCCAGGGTATCTACGAGGGCGGTGACATTGTGAACATAATGTACCTCAACGCTCAGGATCCCGAGAATGTATTCCTCTGCGACAAGACCGGTGCCCCCATCACTACCTACAACACTTATTATGTGATGGATATGTCGTATGGCCAGGTTCACTATTGGGATTGCGTGTCAGCTTATATGCTCGACGAGGTGCTGACCAACAATGGACGTACCTATCCCAAGAGCAACAGCGGCGGCGACACCGACCTGAACGGCGTGTATGACGAAGAGAACATGCGCATCGTCTTCCCCGAAGGACACTTCTTTGTGTTTGTCCCCAACACGACTTTCACCATTGCTGGTAACGAGCTCACCATCCTTCTGCCCGACGGCAAGGAAGTCAAGAACTGGGAAGAGGTCGGTATGGGTACATACACCGACGGTCTGATCGCATTCTACAACTACGAGGAAGAGATTACCTACGAGGTGCCCATCGAGCAGTCTACCAAAGACCCCAACATCTACCGTCTCGTAGACCCCTACACCAACTGCTGGCCCGACGGCAACGAGCAGGAAGCCTTTGAATACTGCATCGAAATTGACTGTACCGACACCGAACTTGTCACCCTCAAGTATCAGGACACCGGCGCAACCGTGTACTACAACCGCAATGACTATCCCACCGATATGCTCAACGCCGGTTACTTCTACCAGAACAAGGTGCTCGAGGAGCAGGAAATCAAGTCGCCCGACCAGATTATCGCAGAAGGCCTCAATGACACATTCGTGGATGGCGTGATTGACATCGCTCACCCGATTGCGTTCCTCTGGCAGGATGAGAACAAAGAGCGTCTCTACGTCCGCTTCCCGTATGAGGATGGCAGCCCCGGTTGCCGCGTGGTATTCCCGTCGGCCGACACCGAGCAGATGAGCTACGCTTCGAGCGCAGCCCGCAACAAGGGCAAGTTTGTCGCTCACAAGAGCCGCAAGCCCGCAGCAGGCGAGACTCTCGTGCGCAAGTACAGCTCCGCCACCGCGCTTCCCTTCGCCAAGGTTCTCAACAAGTAATCCGTAGCGAATATTCCACATATGCCGTCTGCCCTCCCCGGGCAGGCGGCTTTTTTATTTGCAGGAGCCTGCAGGTGTGGCATGCGGTCTGGTTGGCAGCACTATGAATGTAGGCGATGATGTGGCATAGATATGGCGGCAAGTTGGGGGCAAACTTTTGGAGGGTCGGGGAAATTTTCGTAACTTTGTGGCCATATTTCATCCATTTCAATGATAGCTGTCAACAATTTAGGCATACAATTCGGTAAAAGAGTATTGTTTCAGGATGTCAACCTGAAATTCACCCCCGGCAACTGCTATGGCATCATCGGAGCCAATGGCGCGGGGAAGTCGACACTTATGAGAATCCTCTCGGACCAGCTCTCGCCGACCCACGGCTCGGTGTCGATGGGCCCTGGTGAGCGTATGAGCGTGCTTGAGCAGGACCACTTCAAGTTTGACGACTGCACGGTCATGAACACCGTGCTGCAGGGACACACCGTCCTTTGGGACATCATGTCGGAAAAAGACGCCCTTTACGCAAAGCCAGATTTCTCAGACGCAGACGGCATCCGCGCCTCAGAGCTTGAGGAGCGTTTCGCCGAGCTCGAGGGCTGGAACGCCGAGAGCGACGCGGCCGCCCTGCTGAGCGGACTCGGCATCAAGGAGGACCGCCACCATATGCTGATGCGCGACCTCTCGGGTAACGAGAAAGTGCGCGTGCTGCTGGCCAAGGCCCTTTTCGGCAACCCCGACAACCTGTTGCTCGACGAGCCCACCAATGACCTCGACCTTGAGACTGTCGCCTGGCTCGAAGATTACCTCTCCAAGTTTGAGAACACGGTGCTGGTGGTGAGCCACGACCGTCACTTCCTCGACTCGGTCTGCACCCACACCCTCGACATAGACTACAACAAGGTGACCCTCTTCGCCGGAAACTACTCTTTCTGGTATGAGTCCTCACAGCTCGCCCTGCGTCAGCAGCAGCAGCAAAACAAGAAGGCCGAGGAGAAACGCAAGGAGCTCCTGGAGTTCATCCAGCGGTTCTCGGCCAATGTCGCCAAGTCGAAACAGACGACATCGCGCAAGAAGATGCTCGAGAAACTCAACATCGAGGAAATCCAGCCTTCGTCGCGTCGTTATCCGGGTATCATCTTCACTCCTGAGCGCGAGGTCGGCAACAAAATCCTTGAGGTTCACGGCCTCGGGGCATCTGTCGACGGCGAGGTGCTTTTCAAGGATGTCAACTTCCAGATCGAGAAGGGCGACAAGGTGGCCTTCCTGAGCCACGACCCTCGCGCCATGACCGCCCTGTTTGAAATCGTCATGGGCAACCGCAAAGCCGACGAGGGCACTTACGACTGGGGCCAGACCATCACCACGGCTTACCTGCCGCTTGACAACTCCCAGTTCTTCAACACCGATATGAACCTCGTCGATTGGCTCTGCCAGTTCTCCGACGATTCCTCCGAGATTTACCTCAAAGGCTTCCTCGGCAAGATGCTCTTCTCGGGCGAGGAGGTGCTGAAAAAGGCATCGGTGCTTTCCGGAGGGGAGAAGATGCGCTGCATGATTTCCAAGATGATGCTCCGCAACGCCAACACCATGGTGCTTGACTCCCCCACCAACCATCTTGACCTGGAATCAATCCAGGCGTTCAACAACACGCTCCAGGCATTCAAGGGGGTGGTGTTGATGTCGAGCCACGACCACGAGTTCATCCAGACCGTCTGCAACCGCATCATAGAGCTGACTCCCAACGGCATCATCGACAAGATGATGGACTATGACGACTATATAACAGACGAGAAGGTCGCCGCCGTCCGCGAGCGTCTTTATGCCAAGTGCTGACCGCGGCCATATATCTCAGTCAGATACCTTAAACTCTAAACGTTTTCCGATATGGTAAAGCATATAGTGATGTTCAAACTCTCGGGCGCACCTGCCGAACGGCTTGAGGTGGCCTCGGCCTTTCGTGACGCCCTGCTCCGTCTCCCCGGCGAAATCGACGTGCTGGAGTCGATGGAGGTTGGTCTCAACCAGAATCCTGCCGAAGAGTGGGATGTGGTGCTGACCGCAGTTGTCCCCACCATGGCCGACGTGGAGGTCTACGCCAAGCACCCCGCCCATGTCGCCGCCGCCTCGCTGCTGGCGGGACACAAGGAGGCGCGAGGCTGCGTCGACTACGAATTTTAAGACCATTCAGAAACATTCTACAATAAGCTAAATATGGTTCAATTCTTCAAGAAGGGTCAGACAACCTTCTTCGCCGTCGAGACCGACCACAAGCTCTCCCCGGCGGAAACAGAGAAACTTGCGTGGGCGTTCTCAGGGGCCAAAGCCCTTTCGGCCACCTCAGTAAAAGGCCGTTTCGTGGGCCCGCGCCGCGAGATGATCACCCCCTGGAGCACCAATGCCGTCGAAATCACCCAGAACATGGGGCTTTCGGGCATCTCCCGCATCGAGCAGTTCGAGCGTGTCGCCGAGGGGGAGGAGCCGGTTTATGACCGCATGCTCTCCCGCCTCTACGACGGCCTCAACTCCAAGGTGTTTGCCGTCGACCGCAAGCCTGACCCTATTGTGAGAATCGATGACATACATGAATACAACCTGCGCGAAGGTCTCGCCCTCAGCCCCGACGAAGAGGCTTATCTCGAGTCGCTCGCTTCGAAGCTCGGCCGTCCGCTGACCGATTCAGAGGTGTTCGGATTTTCCCAGGTCAACTCCGAGCATTGCCGCCACAAGATTTTCAACGGCACATTCGTGATTGACGGCCAGGAGAAGCCTATGTCGCTTTTCAAACTCATCAAGAAGACCTCACAGGAGAATCCCAACGGCCTGGTGTCGGCCTACAAAGACAATGTGGCCTTCCTCGAGGGCCCCAAGGTCGACCAGTTCTACCCGGTCAATCCCGACCGTCCCGACTATTTCGAGGTGAAGGATGTGAAGACCGTCATCTCGCTCAAGGCCGAGACCCACAATTTCCCGACGACTGTCGAGCCGTTCAACGGGGCCGCCACCGGCACCGGCGGTGAGATCCGCGACCGTCTCGGCGGCGGAAAAGCCTCGCTGCCCATTGCCGGCACCGCCGTCTATATGACCTCTTACCCGCGCCTCAGTCCCGAACACCGCTGGGAGCTGATGATGAATCCCCGCGTATGGCTCTACCAGACCCCGGCTGAGATTCTCATCAAGGCTTCAAACGGAGCATCTGACTTCGGCAACAAGTTCGGCCAGCCCCTGATTTGCGGCTCTCTGCTGACTTTCGAGCATGAGGAGAACGACCGCAAGTATGCCTACGACAAGGTCATAATGCTTGCCGGAGGTGTGGGCTACGCAGCCAAGAAGGATGCCATCAAGGGCACACCCGTGGCCGGTGAGAAGGTAGTGGTGATGGGTGGCGACAACTACCGTATCGGTATGGGAGGCGGCGCTGTCTCCTCTGTCGAGACCGGCCAGTATGACAACTCCATCGAGCTTAACGCCGTGCAGCGCGCCAATCCCGAGATGCAGAAGCGTGTGGCCAACGTCATCCGCGCCCTCGCCGAGAGCGATTCCAATCCCGTTGTGTCAATCCATGACCACGGTGCCGGCGGTCATCTCAACGCCCTCTCCGAGCTTGTCGAGGCCACCGGCGGCCGCATCGACATCGATGCCCTCCCTGTCGGCGACCCGACCCTTTCGGCCAAGGAGATTGTCGGCAACGAGAGTCAGGAGCGTATGGGCCTCGTCATCAAGGCCGAGGACATCCCCTATGTGGAGCGTGTCGCCCAGCGCGAGCGCGCCCCGATGTATGTTGTCGGCGAGACCACGGGCGACGACCGTTTTGTATTCTCCGACAGCAAGGGGGTGAAGCCCATCGACCTGGAGATGGCCGACATGTTTGGCAACTCCCCCAAGACCGTGATGACCGACTCCACCGTCGACATGGTCTACCAGGAGCCTGAGTATGACGCTGCCAACCTCCTCCAGTATGTCGAGGATGTGCTGTCGCTCGAGGCTGTGGCCTGCAAGGACTGGCTGACCAACAAGGTTGACCGCTCGGTGACCGGCAAGGTCGCCCGCCAGCAGTGTCAGGGCGAGCTGCAGTTGCCCCTGAGCGACTGCGGCGTGGTAGCCCTCGACTACACCGGCAAGTCGGGCATCGCGACATCTATCGGCCATACGCCCCAGGTGGCCCTGGCCGACTCCGCCAAAGGCTCGGTGATGGCTGTCGCCGAGGCTCTGACAAATATCGTTGGTGCCCAGCTCGACAAGGGGCTGAAGAGTGTGTCACTCTCGGCCAACTGGATGTGGCCCTGCAAGAACGCCGGAGAGGATGCCGCCCTTTACAAGGCTGTCGAGGCTTGCTCTGACTTCGCCTGCGCCCTCGGCATCAACATCCCCACCGGAAAGGACTCCCTGTCTATGACCCAGAAATATGGCGAGGACAAGGTGTTTGCCCCCGGCACTGTCATCATATCCGCTGCCGGCCAGACTGGCGATGTGCGCCGCACAGTGAGCCCGGTGCTGAAAAACAAAAAGAACACCCTCCTCTATTATATCGATTTCTCCTCCGACGCGCTGCGTCTTGGCGGCTCGGCGTTTGCCCAGGCCCTCAACCGCATCGGTTCGGATGCTCCGACGGTGAAAGACCCCGCCCGCTTCGCGGCTGCTTTCGACGCCGTGCAGAAGCTGGTCAAGGGGCGCAAGCTGCTGGCCATGCATGATGTCTCGGCCGGAGGTCTGGTGACCGCCATGCTCGAGATGTTGTTTGCCAACACCACGGGCGGCCTCGAGTTCACCACCGCCGGGTTCCTGCAGAACGGCGAGACCGACCTTGTGAAGATTCTCTTCGCCGAGAATCCCGCCGTGCTCGTCCAGTTTGAGGAGTCGAAGAAGGACTCTGTGGAGAAGATTCTCACCGATGCCGGTGTGAAACATTTCCTCGTCGGAAAGCCCTCTGACGAGCGTGTGCTGCTTGTCGAGCATTACGGCGAGGAGCGTCTGCTGGGCATCGACCACTTGCGCGACCGCTGGTTTGAGCCGTCTTACCTGCTCGACCGTATCCAGAGCGGCACGGATTGCGCCGCCCTCCGCTTCGAGAACTACAAGAAGCAGCCTCTGCGCTACGCTATTCCCGCAGCCTTTGACGGCTCGCTCGCTTCGCGCGGTCTGGCTTACCGCCGCGACGGCAAGACAGGGGTGCGCGCCGCCATTATCCGTGAGAAGGGTGTCAACGGCGACCGCGAGATGGCTTACTCGCTTTATCTCGCCGGTTTCGACGTGAAGGATGTGCATATGACCGACCTCATGAGTGGCCGCGAGACCCTCGAGGATGTCAACATGATAGTATTCTGCGGCGGATTCTCCAACTCCGACGTGCTTGGCTCGGCCAAGGGCTGGGCTTCGGGATTCCTTTGGAACGACACCGCGAAGGCTACGCTCAAGAAGTTCTATGACCGCGAGGACACCCTTTCGCTGGGTATCTGCAATGGTTGCCAGCTGATGGTTGAGCTTGGCCTGATTCCTTCGGCAGGCAAGGGGCGTCCGACGATGGAGCACAATGTCAGCCACAAGTTTGAGTCGCAGTTCCTCGGCCTGACCATTCCGAAAAACAACTCGGTGATGCTCGGTTCTCTCTCCGGTATGAAGCTGGGTATCTGGGTGGCCCACGGCGAGGGCCGTTTCAACCTCCCCGGTTCGCTGAAGGATTACAATATCGCGGCGAAATACAACTACTCCGCATATCCTGCCAATCCCAACGGCAGCCGTGGAGCCGTGGCAGCGATAGCTTCGCCTGACGGTCGCCATCTGGCTATGATGCCTCACCTCGAGAGGGCTATCTTCCCCTGGCAGTGTGGTTTCTATCCTTACAGTCGCCGCAACAATGAGGTGACTCCCTGGATTGACGCTTTTGTCAATGCCCGTAAGTGGGTCGAGGAGAAGATTCGCTGATTCCTTTTGTGGATTTCTCAGAGGGGGTGCTGATTGGATTCTCCTCTGGACTGTATAAGGGTCGCTTCGCGATGTTTTGCCGGAAATTGAATTCCGGTGGAAATCGCGAAGCGATTTTTTTCTTCTCTTCTCTTCTGATTATTGGAGTTTTGTTTCCGTTCTTTTGGCAGGCCCAAAAGAACCAAAAGGCCAAGGGCGCGTGAAAATCTATGGGAGGTGATCTGGTGGCTCCACGCGGCGCGCCGGGAACTCGCCCTGCGGGCTCAGACACCCCGGCGCTTTGCCGCGCTCCCGCCACCGTCACCTCCCGATTTTCACAATGCGCCCGCCATCCGGACACTTGCCATCCGGGTCTATGTCATCCTGGTTAATGCCATCCGGACACATATCATCTAAGCCATCTGGGTATATCACATCTGGATTTATGTTATCGGGATATTCTTATATTGCTGTCCGGTAAAAAAAGACAAAATCATATATTCTCTACAAATATAATAAGTTACACCTGTTTTACGAAAAAGGGCTTGTCATTTGAGGCGATGTGAAATTGGTAGCATTAAGCATCAAAAAGCCCTTAAAAGACATCTATACGAGTCTGTTTCATGCTGTATGAGATAAAAATAGTCCATTTCCTATCATGTCAAAGTTTTACCGGACAGCAATAATATTCTTACTATCGGGATGTTCTTAAGGGTATGTCAGGGCGGTTGGAGGTTGGAGAGGGGTGGGGTGAAAAAAGAATCGCTTCGCGATGTCTGGCCTGGTTTGGGTAGGCTGACGTCGCGAAGCGATGTTATGTGGGGGATGGGAGTTTACTTGGCGATGTATTTGTAGGCGGTGCCGTCAGAGGCGCGGACGATGTAGAGTGTGCCGCGGTTTGACTTCATCAGCTTGAGGGCGTTGGCGGTGGTGGCGCCGGTGAGCAGGGTGTGGCCTTCAAGGTCGTAGACGCTCACGTTGTCGCCCCAGAGGGTTGCCTCGGTTGAAATCTCGCCGATGCCTGACTGGGTGGCTGCGTTGACCAGGATGTCGGCGCGGGCGTCAGAGCCGGAGAGGAGGGTGACGATGGCGGTGTGTTCCTGTACCTCGTCTGATGCGAAGTCAAGGGTGAACTGGCCGCCCTCGGCGGGAAGCTCGGCGGTGGAGAGGGTGAAGTTGGCCGCGTGGGTGCCTCCCAAGGAGAGTTTGATGGGCTCGGTCAGGTTGTGGCCCTCGATGCTGATGGCCTCTGATGTGGTCACATTGCCGGTGGAGGCGGTCATCTGCAGGATCTGGTGGCTAGAGCGGATGAAAGGCATGTCGGTGCGGCCCCAGGAGAAGTCGTCGATGAAATACTGCGCGGAGCTTTCCTTGCCGCGGAGCGACTGGAAGACAAACGCGATGTAGAACTCGTCGGGAAGGTTCCACGAGTCAGCGTCGAGGACATAGCGTGCCCACTGGTCGTTCTCGTCGGGGGTGCAGGGGAGGCCGAGGCCGTCGATGCCAGACACCGTGACGTTTTCAGGATTGGTGTCGGCCTCGAGCGCGTCGATGACAGCCACCATGAGGTAGTCGTTCATGCCCTCGGTCATCATGCGTCCCATCACGTTGAAGCAGAGCAGACGCTCCTGGGCGTTCTTGAAGTCGAGACGCGGAGACAGCAGCATAGCAATCATCTCGGTGTTCTCGGTGGCCTGGCTGTCGTAGGCTACCACCTTGGCGGCCTTGTTGCCATCCTCGAGGGTGGCGCTCCACCATGCGCGCTGGCCTTCATATGCCACATTCTTCCAGCCGTCGAGGCTGATGGGCTTGTTGTCGGCGGTTGCGGTTGAGAAATCGGTGGCATACTGTGTCAGCGCTGGGCCTTCGAAAGTCAGCTCGTCGCCCTCTTTCTCCTGTGGTGCGGGGCCGGCAGAGGTCGAGCCCTTGACGGTGAGAGTGGCATCTTCGGCCATCGGGGTCGAGAATGTGATTACGGCAGTGTGGTCACCCTCCTGCTGGGGGCGGAATGTGATTTTGAGGTCGTAAGTGCCCTCCTTCATCATCGAGCCTGAGCTGATGATGAATCCGGTGCCTTCGACCTTGACTGTGCCGTAGTCGAGTCCGTTGGCCACAGTGTATTTCACGGTCTGCTCCTGGGTCTCGCCCACGGCAGCCACGAAGTCAGTCAGCCCGGCAGCATCGACCGAGACCGTCGGGGGATTGGCCGGGTCGTAAGCCTTGGCGCGGAGCATTGCCCCGTAGTTGAGTTCGGCGGGAGTTGTCTCGAAGTTGATACGAGCCTCATGCGAGCCGGTCGCGGTGGGGGTGTATGTCACCTTGACCTGGTAGATGCCTGTGCCGGCGGGGATTTCCTCGCGGTCGGCTGAGAACATGGTGGCGTTCTTGCCTCCGAACCATATGGTGATCGGATTGCTCAGGGCCGTGGCCTTTACTGTGAACAGTCCGAATTCAACCGGCTTGTTGATTTCCTGGTAGACCGAAGCGTCGGCGAGGGTCTCGAAGGAAACCTCCATCTCGGGAGCGGCCGTTGCCACATCGGCCTGTCCGCGGGTGGTGATGATGACAGCTCCCTTTGAGGTTGAGATTCCGGTCACAGAGGAGAGGAACCCTGGCATCTGTGTGCCAATGAGGTCAGTGGCGTGGAAGGTGCGCACACGGCCCGATGATGTGGTGCCGTTGATGGTCTGCGATGCAGCCGCGCCGGTTGTCGACCATGTGGTGTTGTCGTTGGCATCGAGGGTGACATCGGTCAGGGTGACCAGGCGGTAGAGGTATTCCTCCTTGCTGGCGTTGATTTCGGCGATGGTTGCCTCTACGGGGGGCACTTCATTGCCCGAGGACACCACTGTGCCGATTTCGGTCTGGAAATAAGTCGGCTGGAAGCATGGGCCTGCGGCATCGTCAATGCGCCAGAGGATGAGGTCTTTCACCTTGTCGCCGGCCTTGAAGTCGCATTCGCCGGCGAACTCGGCGTAGCTTATGCGAATCGCGCCGGTCATGTCCTGCACATATATGTCTTTGGTGATTTCATTGACATAGCTAACCTTGGCCATGGAGCCGGTGTAGCGGTATACCTCGTATGTCTCGTTCTCCACGAGATTCAGCGCCGCGAAGCTGATTTTGTCGGTAACCGGCATCACATAGGCCGACAGCGCGATGTTGACATCTTCCGCGCCCTCGGAGGATATGGTCAGCGAGGAGTCGAGGATGTCGGCTCCGGCTTTGAATGTCAGCGAGACCTCCTTGCCCCCTTCGGCCATCGCCTCCTCGGCGGAGATGGTGGCGGGAGAGACGGTGACAGCCGGGTCGGCGCAAGTCAGGGTAAGGGGACCGGTGAGGTTCTCACCCTTGACGGTGATGCTCTTGGTGACGGAGCTTCCTTGGAAGATTGCCATACCGTCGGCGAAGTCGATGGATGTCGGCGAGGCGGTGATGGTTGCTGCGTTTATGTTGCCGCCTCCATTGTTGAAGAGGCTTGCCCAGTCGGTAGAGACGCGTATCGCGTCAATCACAGCCTGGGGAGGATTGATGGATGTGGTGAAATGCTGGTATATGCGTATGCCCTGCATGCCGTATGTGGCCGAGACATCGGCGGTTTCTTTCGCCTGACTGACGACGGGGGCCGGTATTGTGCCGTCGGTCGGCGGGTCTATCCAGAGTTTGAACGCGTCATTCTTGGTGCCGTCGACAAACTCATATGACATTACGGCGAGGTAAGTCTGTCCGATTTCATATTCGCCAGCATCGACCGAAGTGGTCGCCGCGCTGTTCTTGCTGGCCATAATCTTGAACTTGGAGTCATCCGATCCTTTCTTGAGGAATATGCGGCCATGTTGGGACAGGTTGGTGTTGTATTCCACATATCCATTCTTGTTTGCTCCGGCGAAGCTAATGAAGAAGGGAGTGCCTTTCTCGGGAGCGGCCTCCACCTTGAAAAGGAAAGACGCGTAGACAGTGCCTGACACCACACGGGTCTCCGTGGCCTTCAGGGCGAATCCCTGGGCTTGGGTTCTGTCCTCAGGAGTAATCTGCACGGCGAGTCCGGTTGCTTCATCCTGGTAGCCAGGATAGGTCAGGGGTTTGTTTACAAGGTCGATGGTCTCGGTGATGGTGTTGGCCGTGGCCTGTAGCCAGTCGCCTTTGCCATAAATCGAGCCTGCTTCATACTCGAAGTTCTCAGTTTTAAGCAATTCTGCTTGTATATCCGGGGGGGTAAACAGACCTCCGAATCCTAAACAGAGCAGCATGTAGGGTTTAAGGTTGATGTTCATAGTTGATTGGTTTGATATATGTTGTTTTGCTTCAAAGATAAAGGTTTGGAAATATTTTGCAAAGAGATTTAACCGACCGGTGGTTTCTTTTAGTATTTTTTAAGAAAAGATGTGGCGAAAATCACAGTGAACTTGACATTTTCCAGTGTAGCTATGTATCAAATACGAGTTTGTTAAAAAATGCGTATTATGCTGAGCATCTGTGAAAAATTATCTATCTTTGCAGGCGACCAACGATGTTGAGGGGGAAGCCGGGGCTCCGACCGCGGCTGCCCCTGTTTTGCGTTGAGCGTCCGTCAAGAGGCTTAACGCTATGATTATGACACAGTTGTACATAGATAATAAATCAATTTAAAATAGAGATTCATGAGTTTAAACATCATTGTTCTTGCCAAGCAGGTGCCCGACACCCGCAACGTGGGAAAAGATGCCATGAAAGAAGACGGCACCATCAACCGCGCAGCGTTGCCCGCCATCTTCAACCCCGAGGACCTCAACGCCCTTGAGCAGGCCCTGCGCCTGAAGGACGCAAATCCCGGTTCGACCATCACAATGCTCACAATGGGTCTGCCCCGCGCGGCTGAGGTTGTGCGTGAAGGCATCTTCCGCGGCGCCGACAACGGCATCGTGCTGACCGACCGCCTGCTCGGTGGCGCCGACACCCTGGCCACATCCTACTCCCTGGCCCAGGCCGTGAGGAAAATCGGAAACTACGATATCGTGCTTTGCGGCCGCCAGGCCATCGACGGCGACACCGCCCAGGTAGGCCCCCAGATTGCCGAGAAGCTCGGAATCCCCCAGGTGACCTATGCCGAGGAGATTCTCGACCTCAAGGATGGAAAGGTGACAGTGAAACGCCGCCTGGAATCAGGAGTGGAGACCGTCAAGGCCCCCCTTCCCTGCGTGGTGACCGTCAACGGGTCGGCTGCCGAATGCCGTCCGCGCAACGCCAAGCGTGTGATGCAATACAAAAACGCCGCCTCCCCCTCCGAGAAAGCCAAGCTCGATGATGCCAAGAAGGCGATACTCGAGAAGCGTCCGTCGCTCGACATGATCCAGGAATGGGGCGCGTCATTCGTGGAGGCCGATCCCGAGCAGATCGGCATGGCCGGCTCCCCCACAAAGGTGAAAGCCATCGAGAACGTAGTCTTCACCGCCAAGCAGAGCCTGTCGCTGGAGAACAACGACGAGCAGATCGAACAGCTCGTCAAGGAACTCATCGCCAACCACACCATCGGCTAATCCCTTAAAACGTACATCCAACAATGCAGAAAGATAAGAACAACCTCATCGTCTATTGCGAATATGAGGACGGCAAGGTGGCCGATGTCAGCCTGGAACTCCTGACCAAGGGTCGCCAGCTCGCCACCGAACTCGGCGTGAAGCTCGAGGCCATCGTCATCGGCGACAAGCTCTCAGGTGTCGAGAAGCAGCTCTTACCCTACGGTGTAGACGTGGTCTACAAAGTCGAGGACAAGCGTCTCTACCCCTACACCTCCAACCCCCACGCCGCCGTGCTGATCAACCTCTTCAAGGAAATCGAGCCGCAAATCTGCCTGATGGGCGCCACCTGCATCGGTCGTGACCTCGGTCCCCGCGTCAGCTCCTGCCTCCACAGCGGCCTGACCGCCGACTGCACCTCGCTGGTAATCGGCGACCACAAAGACCCCAAGACCGGCAAGGAGTACCAGAACCTCCTCTACCAGATCCGTCCGGCCTTCGGCGGCAACATCGTCGCTACCATCGTCAACCCCGACTGCCGTCCGCAGATGGCCACCGTGCGCGAGGGTGTGATGAAGAAAGAGGTCTTCGACCCCAACCACAAGGGCGATGTAGTCAAGCTCGACGCAAAGAAATATGTCAAGGATGAGGATTTCGTGGTTGAAATCATCGACCGTCATATCGAGAAATCGAAAATCAACATCAAGAACGCCCCCATCATCGTCGCCGGAGGTTACGGCATCGGCTCTAAGGAGGGCTTCGACATGCTCCACGAGCTCGCGTCAGTGCTTGGCGCTGAGGTCGGCGCGACCCGCGCGGCTGTCGACGCTGGTTTCACCGAGCATGCCCGCCAGGTTGGCCAGACCGGTGTCACCGTCCGTCCGAAGCTTTACATCGCCTGCGGCATCTCAGGCCAGATCCAGCACATCGCCGGTATGCAGGACAGCTCCATCATCATTTCCATCAACAACGACCCCAACGCCCCGATCAACACCATCGCCGACTATGTCATCACGGGCAACTATGAGGAGGTCGTTCCGAAACTCATCAAGTATTACAAGAAAAACTCGAAGTAATGGCTAACTTCTATACAGACAACAAGGCGCTGAAGCTCCACCTCCAGCACCCCCTGATGCAGAAAATCGTCAGCCTGAAGGAGCGCGACTTCGCCGACGCTGACAAGTTTGACTACGCGCCGGTTGATTTCGCCGACGCGATGGACAACTACGAGCGCGTCCTTGAAATCGTTGGCGAGCTTTGCGGCACCACCATCGCCGAGAATGCCGAGGGTGTCGACCACGAAGGACCCAAGGTTGAGAACGGACGCGTGACCTACGCCTCCGGCACACAGCAGAATCTTGACGCCTGCCGCAAGGCCGGCCTGATGGGCATGTCGATGCCCCGTCGTTTCGGCGGTCTCAACTTCCCCATCACCCCCTATATCATGGCCGCCGACATCGTCAGCCGCGCCGACACCGGTTTCGAGAACCTCTGGGGCCTCCAGGATTGCGCCGAGACCCTTTATGAGTTCGGCTCGGAGGAGCAGCGCGAGCGCTACATCCCCCGCGTGTGCGAAGGGGAGACCATGTCGATGGACCTCACCGAGCCTGACGCGGGCTCAGACCTCCAGTCTGTCATGCTCAAGGCCACCGAGATGCCCGACGGCAGCTGGCGCCTCAACGGTGTGAAGCGATTCATCACCAACGGCGACGCCGACATCCATCTGGTGCTTGCCCGTTCTGAGAGCGGCACAAAGGATGGCCGAGGCCTGTCGATGTTCATCTATGACAAGCGTCAGGGCGGAGTCGATGTGCGCCGCATTGAGAACAAGATGGGTATCAAGGGTTCGCCCACCTGCGAGCTTGTCTACAAGAACGCCAAGGCCGAGCTCTGCGGTTCACGCCGCCTGGGTCTCATCAAATATGTGATGGCCCTGATGAACGGTGCCCGCCTCGGCATCGCCGCCCAGAGCGTCGGTGTCAGCGAGATTGCTTACCGCGAGGCAGACGCATACGCCCGCGACCGCAAGCAGTTCGGCAAGGCCATCATCGAGTTCCCCGCCGTGCGCGAGATTCTCGCCACCATGAAGGCCAAGCTCGACGCCTCCCGCTGCCTCCTCTACGAGACCTCTCGCTACGTCGACATATACAAGGCTTACGAGGATATCGCCCGCGAGCGTTCGCTCACTCCCGAGGAACGCCAGGAGATGAAGCTTTACAACAAGCTCGCCGATGCCTGCACCCCGCTGGCCAAGGGCCTCACCTCTGAATACTGCAACCAGAACGCCTACGACTGCATCCAGATTCATGGCGGTTCGGGCTTTATGAAGGACTACGCTTGCGAGCGCGTTTACCGCGACGCCCGCATCACCTCGATCTACGAGGGTACCACCCAGCTGCAGGTTGTGGCTGCCATCCGCCACGTCCTCACCGGCACCTACGCCCAGCTCGTCGAGGGCTACCAGCAGATGGAGGTCGCTTCCGAGCTGATGCCCCAGAAGAAGATGCTCGACGTGATGTTCGCCAAATACCAGGACGCTGTCGAGGCTGTCAAGGCTGTCAACGAGACCGATTACACCGACTTTATGGCCCGTCGCCTCGTGGAGATGGCCGGAGACTGCGTGATGGGTTATCTGCTTGTAACCGACGCTTCGCGCAACCTTGCCTCTGAGGATGCCACCGTCAAGGAGGCTGCCCAGGAGCTGGTCAAGAGCGCCAAGGTGTATGTCAACCTCGGTATGGCCGACGTTGCCCGCAACTCAGCTTTCGTGGCTACTGTCAAGCCTGCCGACATGGCTGAATACCAGGGCTGAACCATCAGGCTTAAACGCCGATAAGCATACATCCGCCGCATGCCTTCTCCCCGGAAGGCTGCGGCGGATTTTTTTGATGTGGCGGGAAAAACGACATTGCCCCTGACGCGCAATAAAAGAGGCAGCCCGGTCGTTATGAAATAGATGAGACGGATTATCACCACTCTGATGTCGGTTTTGATGTTGCTTCCCTTTGTCGCAGAGGGGAGTAGCACGACTCGGATTGACTCCCTGGTCAACGAGCTTGACACCGTCATAAACAACCGTTCGCATTACTTCGAGGTGAAGGAGAACCGGATTTCGACATTGAAATCATCCCTTGCCGAGGCCGGTGATGACAAGAAAAGGTTTGACATCCTCGGGGAGCTTGTGGATGAATACAATCCCTACAATACCGACTCCGCCCTGGTGTACAGCGTCGAGCGCGAGGCTGTCGCGAGAAGAATCGGCGACCCGACCAGGATATACAATGCCCGCATGAACCGCGCCGCAGCCCTCAGCGCCATCGGTATGTATCCCGAGGTGCTTGAGGTGATGAAAGACATCTCCACAGACAAGCTGCCCGGCTACCTCCATCCCTACTATTTCTACATAATGCGCACGCTCTATGGCAGACTGGCCGATTATTCGGCTTTCGAGCCAGAGAAGAAGCGTTATGAAGAACTTACCGACGCCTACCGTGACTCGCTGATGAGTGTCAACGAGCCGGGTTCGCTCGCGTTCGCCATTTCCAAGGCCGACCAGCTCAATATCAATGGCCGCCCCGGCGAGGCGCTCGCGGTGATGGAGGATTTCATGGCCACCCATGACCTGTCAGAGCATGACAAGGCGATATGCGCCTGGACCCTCTCCGAATCGTTCGGCCTGCTCGGCGACGAGGAGGCCCGCAAGGAGCAGTTGCTTGTCTCGGCCATCTCCGACATGAAGAGCGCCGTAAGGGAATACATCTCGTTGCGCTCACTAGCCTTGCAGCTCTACAAGGAGGGTGACCTTGACCGGGCTTACCGCTACCTCAACATCTGCGTCGAGGATGCTTCCAAGAGCAACGCGCGCCACCGTATCATAGAGCTTAACGAGACCTACCCGATGGTCAACGGCATCTACATCGACGCGATGAAACGCCAGAAGAGATCGTTGCAGTGGGCCCTGGCCATAATCACCGTCATCTCCCTGTCGTTGCTCGGGGCTCTTTTCTTCATCAGGAAGCAGATGAGCAAGATAGCGGCGGCCCGCAAGACCATCGAGGAGAACAACGCGAGGCTCAACACCCTCAACAGCCGCCTGACGGAGTCAAACCGCGAGCTGTGTGAGGCCAACAGGTCGATAGCAGAGAACTCCCGCGTCAAGGAGACCTACATAGGCCGCTACATGGACCAGTGTCTCGAATATATCGAGCGGCTCGACTCATACCGCAAGTCAATATCAAAACTGGCCTCGTCGGGCAAGACCGAGGAGCTGAAAAAGATGGTGAAGTCGTCGGCTGCCATCGACGACGAGTTGAAATCATTCTACGGCAACTTCGACTCGACATTCCTCAAGCTTTTCCCGACTTTTGTCGAGGATTTCAACAAGCTCCTGCAGCCCGAGGAAGCCATACTGCCCAAGAAACCCGGTTCGCTGACCACCGAGCTTCGCATCTTCGCCCTGATAAGGCTCGGAATCACCGACAGCGACCGCATAGCCAAATTCCTGCGTTATTCGATAACGACAATCTACAATTACCGCACCAGAGTCAGAAACAAGGCCGCTGGCGACCGTTCCAAGCTTGATGAACAGGTGTTGCTCATCGGCCGCTCTGAACATTGAGAAACCACCATCTGCGGTGGCCGACACACCGCTGCGCATTCTGGATTTATGCCCCCTGTTACGTCGTGCCGGGTGAGCTCCCTCGCCCTTGAAACCTTGCCTCCGGATGTCATTGACATATGCCGAAATGCCCGGATACAGTCAGAAAAATGGCTGAAACCATTCAATACCTACTATATTATTTAACCCCTTTAAAATGCTTAAATACCAGTCAATCAATCTTGAAAGGTCTAAAAACCACTACTTTTTCAGTACAGGACATTGACAATGAGATTTTCAATATCTAACTTTGCAGAAAAGACAACTTGCCTAACAGAATTTTCTAACCAAAAAATCTTATCAATGAAAAAAACAGTTGCCAGGAAACTGGTGTCCCTTTTGCTGATGTTTGTGGGGCTGCAATATGCCGCCGCCCAGCAGCTGAATGTGAAAGGCACAGTTACCGATCCCTCTGGCGAACCGGTCATCGGCGCGAGTGTGATGGTGGAAGGCACCAAGACCGGTACCTCCACCGACATTGACGGTGTTTTCACCGTCACTGCCGACGCCAAGGGCAAACTCCGTATCTCATATATAGGATACGAACCGCAGGAAGTGGCCATCAACGGCCGCAAGGAAATCAATATAATAATGAAAGAGAACTCCGCGGTCCTTGACGAGGTTGTCGTCATCGGCTACGGCACAATGGACAAGAAGGAGCTGACCTAGGCCATCTCACATGTCAGCGAGAAGGATTTCCTCTCGGTAAGCTCGCTCGACCCCTCGATGATGATTCAGGGCAAGGTCCCCGGAGTCTCCATCACCAACACCGGAGCGGGCGACCCCAATAACCAGGCCAGCATCCAGATTCGCGGTGTCTCCTCCCGCGAGGCCGGCCTCGGCCCGCTGATTGTAATCGACGGTGTGCCGGGTGGAAACCTCACCAACATCAACCCCAACGACATCGCCTCGTTTGACATCCTCAAGGATGGCGCGGCGTCGGCCATTTATGGCACACGCGGTTCAAACGGTGTGATTCTCGTGACCACCAAGAAAGGCAGCAAGGATGGCAACACCCATACCTCCTATTCGGGCACCCTGGCGTGGGATGTTGTCAACAAGGAACTCAACATGATGACTGCCGAAGACTACCGCGAGGTACGTCTGGGCTGGGGCGACCGTGGTGTCGACCTCGGCGGCAATGACGACTGGCTCGACGCTGTGACACGCACCGGCTTCACCCAGCAGCACACACTGACCGTCAGCGGAGGAAACGAGCGCAGCAACTACCGTGTCAGCGCCGACTACCGCAAGGCCAATGGTATCGACCTGCGTTCGAGCCGCGAGGAGTATGGCGCGCGTGCGTCGGTGATGCACACCACCAAAGGCGGTCTCTTCACCATCAGCCTCAATGTGGCCCCGCGTATCATCTACCGCGACAACGCCGACTGGGGTGTGTTCCGCAACGCCATCGAGGCCAACCCGACCACACCCATCATGGATCCCGAGAATCCCAACATGTATTACAACTTCCAGGGACAGGTGGTAGGCAGCAACCCCGTCGAGCTGATGAAGCTTGAGAAGGACCACGCCGACACCAAGCTCCTTGACTGGGACGGAATCCTGAAACTCAATCTCCTCCCCCTGCTGGCCAAGGATGGCCAGAGCGCCCACCATCTGACCACACAGGTGATGTTCGCCGACCACCAGTACAGCAACAACAACTCCTGGTTCCGCCCCTCCACCTCGACCCAGGCCGTCAACAACGGTTACGAGGGTGAGGCCAGCCGCTCATATTCAAAGGAGCGTCAGTATGTGGTGGAATGGCTCACCAACTACAACACCCATATCGACAAGCACAACATCAAGGCCATGGTGGGCTACTCATACCAGTATTCGCAATACTCGGGCTTCAACGCCGAGAACAAGGATTTCCCCAACGACGGTCTCGGCTCTGACAACCTCGGTTCGGGCAGCCTCGCCAAAGAGGAAGGGGAGGTGTTGATGGGCAGCTACCGCAATGACTCCAAGCTCATCTCGTTCTTCGGCCGCGTAAGCTACGATTTCGACGGTAAATATCTCTTCACCGCGTCACTGCGCCACGAAGGCTCATCAAAGTTCGGCGCCAACCACAAATGGGGCAACTTCCCCGCAGTTTCCGCCGGATGGCGTATATCACAGGAGAAATTCATGAGCGGCCTGCGCTGGATCGACGACCTGAAAATCCGCGCCGACTACGGTGTGACCGGCAACCAGGACTTCGGCAGCTATCTCTCAATCAATACGATGGGAGGCTTCGGCTACTACTATTACAATGGAAAGTACTTCCAGGTATGGGGCCCGGGCAAGAATGTCAACCCCGACCTGCGCTGGGAGAAGGGTAAGAACTGGAACATCGGTCTTGACTTCTCGCTGTTCAACAACCGTCTCTACGGTTCGCTCAACTACTTCAACCGCCGCCAGCAGGACCTCCTGGGCAACTACAAGGTGTCGGTGCCCCCTTACCTCTTCGACGAGACATTTGTCAACGTGGGCACGATGAAAAACTCCGGTTTCGAGTTTGACATCACCTTCAACGCCGTGAACACCCGCGACTTCTCATACAGCTTCAGCGTCATCGGCACAACGATGGCCAACAAGTTTGTCGATTTCAGCAACTCGGAGTATGTCGGCCAGGACTTCTACAATGTCTGCGGCACCGAAGACCCCTATCCCTTCTACAATCTCCAGCGCATCGAGAAGGGTGAGTCGCTCGGCAACTTCTATATGTGGAAATATGCCGGAATCACCCCGGAAGGGGAGTGGCTGGTCTACGACAAGGACAACGACATCATCCGCGCCTCGCAGGCAACCGACGAAGACCGCCGCATCGTAGGCAACGGTATGCCCAAGTTCACGATGTCGACAAGCCACAACTTCCGTTACCGCAACTTCGACCTGGCTCTCTTCTTCCGCGGGGCTTTCGGTTTCGATATCTTCAACATCCACGATTTCTATTACGGTACCCGCAATTTCACAGGCAACATGCTCCGCAAGGCTTATGGCAAGAACTTCGACATCTCGCCCGACGCCAACCCCGTGGTGAGCGACTACTTCCTGGAGCGCGGAGACTACTTCAAGCTCGACATGCTGACACTGGGCTATACCCTGCCGACTCCCAAGCTCCGTTTCCTCGACCGCGTCAGGGTCTACGGCACTGTGAAGAATGTCTTCACAATCACCAAGTTCAGCGGTGTTGACCCCTCTACCTACCAGGTCAACGGTCTGACCCCCGGCGGCCAGGGCTCACGCTCCTATTATCCCTCCACCCGCCAGTTTATCCTCGGCGTGCAGCTCGATTTCTAATCACCTGTAAAAACATCTGAAATAAAAATGAAGTTTCTCAAACATATAGCGTCGGCAGCCCTGGGTGTAATCGCCCTGGCCGGCTGCACCAACCTGGACGAGACCCTCTATGACCAGGTGGGAACGCAGAATTATTACAACACCAAGAACGACGTGATACGCGCCGCCTTCCGCCCGTTCGAGCATGCTTACTGGAGCATATGCAGCCGCCACGTGCTCAACGAGCTGACCGCCGACCAGCTCATCACCCCGACACGCGACGGATGGTGGGACGACGGCGGCAAATGGCGCAGGCTCCACTATCATCAGTGGAACGTCGAGGATGGCGGCGACGCACAGACCGAGTGGAACGGCTGTTTCCAGGGCATCATGCAGTGCAACTACGTCATCGAGGACCTGGCCCAGCTCAATCCCTCCAAGTTTGGCTTCACGCAGCCTGAATTTGACAACATCAATGCCCAGTGTCGTGCCCTGCGCGCATGGTTCTACATCCGCCTGCTCGACGCGTTCCGCAACATCCCCCTGGCGGTTAGCTTCAATGATGTCTCCCTC
Organism: Bacteroidales bacterium; assembly: GCA_910575615.1. Lineage (GTDB taxonomy): Bacteria > Bacteroidota > Bacteroidia > Bacteroidales > Muribaculaceae > UBA7173. The sequence continues at coordinate 123,751 of CAJTEX010000006.1, forward strand.
AACTCCGAGGGGCAGGTTGAGCCCAAAGTGGTTTTCGATTTCATCGAGAGCGAGCTGAAAGACTGCCTGTCGCTGCTGGTCAAGAAAGAGAGCCTCGGCTCCAACGCCAATATCCAGGGACAGTGGACCCAGGCCGGAGCGGCCGCCCTGCTGGTGCGTCTCTATCTCAACGCCCAGGTCTACATCGGCGAGGACCGTTACGCCGACTGTGAGAAAATCGCCGAGGAAATCCTCAGCGGGGTGTATGGCGCTTATGAGGTGGCCGACCGCTGGGATGCCCCCTTCGACTGGGACAATGACACCTGCGACGAGGTGATTTTCGGATTCCCCAGCTCCCAGGGCTATTCATACTGGCTCTACCAGGGCGACACATACTGGTGGACCGTGCCGGCCCGCGCCCGTTACTATTTCAACGACCGCAAGGCCAAGGCCGGCGACCACAACACCAAGTATGCCGCTTCTCCCAGCTACGACCTCAATGGCGAACTGTACACTTACGAGCTTGGCATGCCGATACAGAATTTCCGCAAGTATGAGGGTGACGAGCGCATGAAGCTTTACCGCAACCTGGGCGACAGCAAGAGAGAGGGCATGTTCCTCTTCGGTTATCTCGAATACATCGACGAGGATGGCTCAAAGAAGCGCGTCCGCGCTCCCGAGCAGCCCTATGACCTCTATATCCGCGACGCTGTAGGCAATTTCCAGGCAATGGCTCCTGACAAATGGCCCGCCAACAAGAACTCAAACCTGATGAACGGCGACCACAACTCGGGATGGCATTTCGCCAAGTACCCCTTCTACAGCGATGATGATGCCCACCAGATGGAGAGCGACTACACCGAGATCCGTCTCCCCGAGGTAATCTACTCGCTGGCCGAATGCAAGCTCCGCTCAGGCAAGAAGGCTGAGGCCGCCCGTCTGCTCAACAGTGTGCGCCGCCGCAACTATCCCGCCGATAACCTCAATGATGTGCTTTACGCTCCCGAAGGTAAAGTCGACCTGACCGAGAAGGAGATGCTTGACGAGTGGGGACGCGAGTTCTTCGCCGAGAGCCGCCGCCGCATCGACCTGATACGTTTCGGCAAATTCTCCTCCGGCACATGGTGGGACAAGACCCCCGATGCCGGAAACCACACCGAGATTTTCCCCATCATGCGTCCGATTCTCAACTCCAACCCCGCTTTGAAGCAGAACCCCGGTTACAGCAACTGATTTCCCTGACTGACTTTGTCAACTCATAAAACTTAGAATCCCATGAAACTTAAAAATATGTTTTCCGCCCTGGCCGGTGTGGCGCTGACCATGACCCTGGCCGGATGTGACGGAGAGAAAGAGCTGGTCATCATCGAGGGGAACCTGCCGATAAAGACCACCACACTCTATATGGTGGGGGATGCCACTCCCAACGGCTGGAGCATCGACTCGCCGACTCCGCTGACCCCAACCGAGGCCGATCCCCTGGTGTTCACCTGGGAAGGCTCGCTCAACACCGGCGAGATGAAGCTCTGTCTGACCACCGGAAGCTGGGATGCCGGATTCATCCGTCCCACGGCCAATGGCACTGAAATCAACTCCACCCCCATTGTCAACGCTCCTTTCCAGATGCACGCCGGAGATCCCGACGAGAAATGGAAAGTGACCGAGGCCGGTGTCTACCAGCTGACATTCAATCTGCGCGAATGGACTATGTCGACCGCTTTCCTCCGTGGCCAGGATGCTCCCGAAATCGAGCCTATAGTGGCTGACGCCCTCTATATTATCGGTGATGCCACGGTCAACGGTTGGAACATCGATGCTCCTGTGGAGGTTGAGAAGAAGTCTGACTTCATCTATGAGTACACCGGCCCGCTGACCCCCGGCGAATTCAAGGCCTGCACTGTCTCCGGGAGCTGGGATGTGCCCTTCATCCGTCCCGCCTCCAATGGTGAGAAGCTGTCAAAGGATGGCTTCGAAAACCCTGGATTCGTTTACTCGGCATCCCCCGACAACAAGTGGGTCGTAGCCGACGCGGGTGTCTACCATCTCACCTTCGACCTTGAGAACTGGACCGTCAAGGCTGACTTCATTGAGGAGATTGTCAACGAGAAGAACCCCATCGAGACCGCGACCCTCTTCATGATCGGCGACGCGACCCCCGGCGGATGGAGCATGGATGACGCGTCGGAGATGACCGTGTCCTCTTCAAACAGATACATCTTCACCTGGGAGGGTGAGCTTGTGAACGGTTCGATGAAAGCCTGCACCGAGCGTGACGGCACATTCTCCTGCCCCTTCATCCGTCCCTCGCAGGCCGGAGTGGAAATCAACAGCAACGGTGTGGCTGCTTCTGACTTTGTCTACACCACCAACCCTGATGATCAGTGGAGAATCACCGAGTCAGGCCGCTACCGCATCACTTTCGACCTTGAGAACTGGACCATCGCGGTGACTCCGCTTGACTGACAACTCCATACCGGAGGCTGACGCGCCTGTCTCTGACAACCTCTGGCGGCGCGCCTGCCTCCCCAAAAACCAAACATAGAAATATTTTCAGAATACGATGAAAAAGATTATCATATCGGCCGGCGTTGTCGCCTCGATGCTCCTGGCATCTTGCAGCGATGAAATCGAGATGCGCCGTCCTCCGGTGTATGAGTTGCCGGAACTCCCCGTGGTGGAGGGCATCCACCAGTACAAGGCTCCTCTCTACTGGAGCGTCTATGAATATTGCTACACCCGTGAGCAGGCCGGCGTCGCCAACTCTGACATGGACATCACCCCCGAGCAGTGGGACGAGATCCTCGACTGGGTTGCCACCGAGCTGAAACCCCACGGTTACGACATGGTCTGCACCGACGGTTTCATACCGATGCTGGCCAATGACGCTTCGGGCTATATGACCCATTACGGCTCTACGTCGCTCAAAGACCTCGTCGCCAAGGCGAAGGCAAAGGGGCTCAAGGTCGGAGTGTATGACAACCCCCTCTGGATCCACGGCCCCGCCGAGACAAAGATTGAAGGCACCGACTACACTTTCGGCGGCCTTTACTACAACGGGACCACCGAAATCCTCAATCCCTCGGCTGAGAACATGTGGTTCAACTGGGTAGTGGCCGAGAATCCCGGCGCGCGCGAGTATATCGACGGTTTCTTCAAGCATTACGCCGAACTCGGCATCGACTACATCCGTATGGACTTCCTCTCATGGTATGAGGATGGCAAAGACCGCAACATCGGAGTCGTGGGCCATGGTTATGGCCGTGCCTCGTATGGCCGTGCGATGGCTTACATCGCCGAGTCTGCCAAGAAATATGGCATTTTCACCTCTCTGGTAATGCCCCATCTCTACAACGACGCAGAGGTGGAGGCCCGTTACGGCAACATGGTGCGCATCGTGGCCGACACCGCCGGCGGCGGATGGTGGCATTGCTCCTCGGCCGACAAGGGGAAGCTTTACGCCAACTGGCCCAACTGTATGAATATGTTTGACGGGTTCACCTATTGGTCACACATTACCGGACGTGGCCGTGTCATCCTTGACGGCGACTTCATCCGCCTGAACACCTTCGACACCGACGCGGAGAAGGAGACTGTGGTGTCGCTCCAGCTGATGGCCGGAGGCCCTGTCACCGTGGCCGACCAGATAAGCACCATCGGCAATGACATGAAGTTCTACACCAATGACGAGATGCTCGCCCTCAACGCCGACGGCTTCGTTGGCCATCCCCTCAGCTCGTCGCTCACCGACCACAACAACCAGATCTGGTTCGGCCAGATGAGCAACGGCGACTACGTCATCGGTCTCTTAAACCGAGGCGACAACTCCATTGCCTACAATGTCAGCTTCGCCGACCTCGGCATCGCAGGGGAATGGAAGGTGCGCGACCTCTGGCGTCATGCCGACGAGGGGACTGCCTCCTCAATCTCCGCCACTGTGGCTCCCCACGGTTGTAAAATCGTGCGTCTGTCAAAGTAAATCCTCATAGTTTATAGTAATAGCTTAGTATTTAATGAAATACAATCTCTTTTCGGCTGCGGCTTTTGCCGCGGCCGGCCTGAGCCTCGCCTTTCAGGGAGCCTCGGCAGCCGAAATATCCTCCCCCTCGGGCAATGTGACCGTCGAGGCCGATGTGGTCGCCGGTGTCCCGACATACAGTGTGTCATACAAGGGCAAGCCTGTCATTAAGCCCTCCACCCTCGGTCTGCAGCTTGCCGACGGGGCCGACCTTATGGATGGTTTTGAGCTGGCATCCACCTCTACCTCCACGTTCGACGAGACCTGGCAACCGGTATGGGGCGAGAACAGCAACATCCGCAACAACTACAACGAACTACTGCTGGAGATGCGCCAGCCCTCCACGGGCCGTCTGATGAACCTCCGTTTCCGTGTCTATGACGATGGCATGGGGTTGCGCTACGAGTTCCCGCGCCAGTCCAACCTGGTCTACTTCATCATCAAGGAGGAGAAGACCCAGTTTGCCATGACCGGCGACCACACCGCGTGGTGGATTGCCGGCGACTACGACACCCAGGAATATGACTGGACCGAGAGCCGTCTTTCGGAAATCCGCGAGAAGCATGCCGGAAGTATCTCAGGCAACGCCTCGCAGACGATATTCTCCCCGACCGGGGTGCAGACCTCGTTGCAGATGAAGACCGACGACGGCCTTTACATCAACCTCCACGAGGCCGCGCTGGTCGACTACTCCTGCATGCATCTCAACCTTGACGACAAGAACCTTGTCTTCGAGTCATGGCTTACCCCCGACGCGCAGGGCAACAAGGGCCATATCCAGTGTCCGGCCCACACCCCGTGGCGCACCGTCATCGTGAGCGATGACGCGCGTGACATGCTCTCCTCCAACCTTATCCTCAACCTAAACGAGCCTTGCGCCTACGACGACACCTCCTGGATCAAGCCGGTGAAATATGTGGGAGTATGGTGGGAGATGATTGGCGGAGGCAAGGAGTGGTCTTACACCTACGACCTCCCGTCGGTCAAGCTCGACCAGCTCGACTACTCACAGACCAAGACCCATGGCCGCCATCCGGCAAACAACGAGAATGTGAAGAAGTATATCGACTTCGCCGCCGAGCATGGCTTTGACCAGGTGCTTGTCGAGGGTTGGAATGTAGGCTGGGAAGACTGGTTTGGCCACTCGAAAGACTATGTGTTTGATTTCGTCACCCCTTATCCCGACTTCGACATAGACATGCTCAACGAGTATGCCCACGCAAAGGGTGTGAGACTGATGATGCACCACGAGACTTCCGGCTCCATACGCAATTACGAGCGCCATATGAAGAAGGCTTACGAGCTGATGGAGAAATATGGCTACAATTCGGTGAAGAGCGGATATGTAGGCAATATGATTCCCCGTGGGGAGCATCACTACGGGCAGTGGCTCAACAACCACTATCTGTATGCCGTCACCGAGGCCGCCAAACACAAAATCATGGTCAACGCCCATGAGGCTGTGCGCCCCACCGGTCTCTGCCGCACCTATCCCAACCTCATCGGCAACGAGAGCGCCCGAGGCACCGAGTATGAGGCTTTCGCCGGCAACAAGCCTTTCCACACCACCGTGTTGCCATTCACCCGTCTCCAGGGAGGCCCGATGGATTACACCCCCGGCATCTTCGAGCTTGACATGAAGAAGGTCAATCCCAACAGCGAAGGCAACTTCAACAGCACTCTCGCCCGTCAGCTCGCCCTTTATGTGACCATGTACAGCCCCTTGCAGATGGCCGCCGACACCCCCGAGGTCTACGCCCGGTATATGGACGCGTTCCAGTTCATAAAGGATGTGCCTGTCGACTGGGCCGAGAGCCGCTACCTTGAGGCTGAACCGGGCCGCTACATCACCGTTGCCCGCAAAGACAAGAATTCCGAGGAATGGTATCTTGGTTGCACCGCCGGGGAGGAGGGACATTCATCCGACCTCCGTCTCGACTTCCTGCAGCCCGGGGTGAAGTATGAGGCCACTATCTACGCCGATGCCCCTGACGCCCATTACGCCACCAACCGCCAGGCTTACCGGATTTCGACCCGCAAGGTCGACTCCAAGACCCGTCTCAAGCTCAAGGCCGCTCCCGGCGGAGGCTATGCCGTCTCCATCAAGCCGGTCGACAATTCCCTGGCGATGAAGTAAAGACAGATCTATAAAGGTAACAGTTATATGTCTCCCTCCATTACCCGCGTTTGTGAAAACGCCGTTAGTTTTTCCAAGGTAAAAATAGTTTGAATTTAGTGAGAGTTAGGTTAAGATGACCGGAGCGCCCGTATGGGTCTTTGAGCCTGCGGGCGCGCCGCGCATCTTTGACCAGATGCTTCGTTTGTGTCTATCTACTTATGCGACTGCCAATAAACCAATCTTACGAGTCGGTCGAATAAGCCAAATCATATCCATTCATTTAATCCCATCATTTGCAATGAAAAATTTTACCAAATTCGTTCTCGCCGCCGTTTGCCTGACATCAGCGGCAACCGTTTCCGCTCAGGACCGCACCGATATGCTCTGGGTTCTCGGTGATGCCACCCCCTACGGCTGGAGCTGCGATGACGCTACCGCCATACTCGCCGACAGCGAGAACTCCAAGGTCTATTCGGGCACTATGTACCTCGAGGCCGACAAGAACTTCAAGTTCCTTACCAAATATGATTTCGGCAATATGGAGTATCGCGCTGCTGTTGCCGACGCCACTCCCGGCGCGGACGGCAAAGTGGCGCTGGTCTATTCAGACTCGGGCGACGATTTCCAGATCCATGTCTCTGAGTCGGCCAACTATCTCATCACTGTTGACACCGAAGCCCTTGAAGCTACCATTGTGAAGTCTGCCTACCAGGATACACAGGTTCGCTACGCCTCTATTTTCATCGTAGGCTCGGTGCTTTCCACCGGTTACGCCGTCGACAAAGGCCTGGCCATGGCGCAGAATCCCGATGCCCCCTGTGAGTTCAGCGTGGCAGGCGCGGATTTCCAGGAAGGTTTCTTCAAAATCGCCACCGCTCTCAAAGGTTCCGGCACCTGGAATCCGGCGTTCTGGTATTTCTGCGACCCTGCCGACCCCTCCAAGATGGTTCTCAACGCCGAGGGTGACAACCAGTGGGGCATATCCGAGGCCGGCGATTATGATGTCAAGGCCAATCTCGCCACCAACACCATCTCCATCGTGAAGTCAGACCAGTCAGGCATCTCGGAAATCGAGTCAGACGAGGCCGCGTCAGGCCCCGCCCGTTATTACACGATTGATGGCCGCAAGGTCAATGCACCCGTGGCCGGCAGCCTGGTAATCAAGGTCACTGCTGACGGCAAAGCCTCAAAAGTGCGTTTCTGACCCCTGTTTCATCTACCTGACTAAAACTGTTCACGATGCTTAGGAAATTAACCATACCGGTCATCGCGGCGCTGGGAGTGCTCCCGGTCGCCGCCGGAGACCTGTACATCCTTGGCGACGGCACACCCACTGGGTGGAGCCTCGACCATATGATCAGGCTCTCAGAAACCTATGAAAACTCCAATGTTTACACCACGGTCTGCTTCCTTGACAATGAGAAGGGTGGCACATTCCGCCTGCAGTCTGTCACAGACTGGGACAATAGTGGATTCTACGGGGCTGAGTCAGAATCTGCTCCCATCGACAATGATTCCTGGATGCCGCTCGTCAGTGGCGGGGATGGATGGCAGTTCAAGGTGGTGACTCCGGGTGTCTATTATGTTGAGGCCAATCTCAACGAGCGAAAGGTGAAAATCAACCGTATGGGCCAGATTTATCTGGTGGGCAATGTGAAGGACCACGCGTGGTCGCTCGACGGATGCCCTATGTACAATTCCGAGGAAGCCCCCGGCCAGTATTGGGGGCGTTTCACCCTCGAAGGTGGAGACTTCGCCAATCCCGGAGAGTTCAAGTTCACCACAGATTCTCCTCGTGGATGGGACTTGCGCCATTTCCTGCTGCGTAAAAACAAATATGAGTTTGAGGCCGGAAAGGAGAACAACGACTCCTATGACATCAAATGGAGCGTCGGAGATCCCGACCCGCAGAGCCATGAGGAGAGAGACCTCGTGGCCGGCAGGTATGACATTCTTGTGGATGCCGCCGCGAAAGCCGTGAAATTCTTCATGTGTCCCGAAGGGGCTTCGCTTGTCGGCCCCGGTGTCTTGTCATCCTGGGGTGTCGAGGCCGGAAGTCCCGGTCTTGCAGCCGGTGAAGATTGCTCGCTGACGGGCAGACACATATTCTTCCGTGCCGGCGAACTGTTCAAGGTTGTGGTCGACGGCAAATATTACGGTTCGGACAGCTGGGCCCTCAAGACACTCGAGGATTACACCAAGGCTTACCTGCGGGTGGTCAATGAGGGCGCTGATTTCGTGGTCGCGACATCCGGATTCCGCGATGTGGCCGTGCGCCCCAGCGATGCCGGCGACGGTACGCTCAGCCTGGAGATTTCCGCTCCGCAGAGTGTGTGGTATGAGGGTGTGTGCAGCCTTGACTATGATGAGGCTTCCCGCTTGTATGTCAACCATAGCGGATTGAACTGGCTTCCGGCAGAAACCTCATATGATGTCTTTGTCGGCGGTGATGTCGTGGCATCGGTCAAGACCGCCGCGACCGGCTGGTACCGTGCCTCGGTCACATTCGACGGGAGCCGTCCGTCATACAATCTCGACCGTCTGGCCACTTCGCTTGAAGGGGAGGCCCTGGGCGGGTCTTTGGCTCTTGGCGAGCTTGAGGCCGAAGACCATCGCTTCATAGGCCGGCGCGTGTATCTCAACGGTGGCGTGCTGCGCGGAAGAATCGGCGACTCTCTCTCGCCTGAGGTCAACGTGGCCGCATCGGGCTACTACACCGTCACCCTCGACATGGTGGATGGTGTGCCCCGGATTTCTCTCCGGGGTCCGGTGGAGGTCAATATGCCTCTCACCGCCGAGGATTTCAAGGATGGAACGAAGCATTACTTCCTGGTCGGACAGCGTATGGGCGCATGGCGTCTGCAGCCCGAATGGGAGTTCATCCCCCAGGGTGACGGCACTTTCGCCATACCTACCCGTGCGCTCTACAATGGCTATGTGATGGTCGGCGAGGTAGACAATTACGAAGATTACATCACCCAGACCTACCGTGGCTACTCCCACACCGATCTCGGCGCCGAGTCGAAAATCGACCCCCGCAACGACGAGGGGGGCGAACCGAGACAGGACATAGAGGTGACGCGTGAAATGCCTTTGGCATTGCTCCCATCCACCGGCGGCAACGGTTGCGCCGAAGGGAAATACACCGGCACCCGTTACAATGACATCAAACGTACCTCGCCTGCCACTCAGCATGGCGGATGGGAGGCCATGAAGACGCGCCTCATCCATATCCTCACCCCTGACGGATACAACGATGTGGAGCATATCCAGTCATTCCCCGCGCGTGTCGACAGGATTGTCCTCCATGTTGACGGAGAGGGGCATCCCTCCAATATCCGTTTTGACAAGCTCAACACGTCGCCCCGCGCGTTGGCCGAAATCAGGACATTCGCCCTGGTGGGCAGCAGCATCGGCAACAGCTATGTGTCATACTCCCGTGAGGACGGAGTGACCTCCCCGCTCAACAACCAGGAGGGGTATGGCGGCTCGACCTGGAGCGAGGCCTGGATACAGTTTGACAATCATGCCAAGCCCTATGTCGACGGCAACGGAGAGTACATATACCATACGAGCTTCACCCGCGACTGGCTCAGGGCCCATCCCTCTTATTTCAATTTCGGCGAAGACTTTGAGTACACCTCCAACAATATCACCTTCACCTATGCCCCTGATCTGACACACGACAATCAGTTTGGGAAGCGGACGGTGACCACGGGCAACAACTTCACTCGAAACGAGGTGGTGCATACCTACTGGCGTCCTGTTGCCGAGGGTGAGAACATCGGCCGAAACCATGAGGCAGTCCACAGTCTTGACGATATGCTTGACATCCCGGCGGAGGACCGCGCATGCTTCGTGGTCGAGGATATGTGGATGGAAGGTATGTTCAAAATCTGGTGTGGCTGGGGTGGCTCTGCCACCAACTATGAGTTTGAGGACAACGGCTCGACTTATACCCGCTGGTTCCGCAGCAACGGTTCGCATGGCCGAATCCAGGAGGACTGCACGGCCTTCTATTCGGCGGGCAACATCATGGGCTTCACCATCTTCGAGGATATGGACGCGGCCAACTTCGGCATCGGCTATGGCGTTCCCTCGACCGAAAGCTATGTGAATCCTAAGGTCGATGAGAATGGCGTGATCCGTGACGAGTACAAGAATCAGCCCGAGCGACGTTTCTTCAAGCGTGTGGAAATCTGGTTCAACCTCAAGAGCGGTTTCGCTTACCAGGGCCCGGGCCAGGCATCCGTCATCATGTTCTACCAGGAGAAGGGTGGGCCTAACATCACCATCGAGAAGGCCGGCACAAGCCAGATCAGCTACAACTTCAACATCCCCCTCATCGTAGGCATGCCAGAGGAGGCTGACCAGGCTGATTTCGGCAATGTGGTGAAATACTCGATTTACCGGATAGCCATCGATGATGAAGGAAACGAAGGTGAGCCGGTGCATGTCGAGACTGTCGACAGGGGAGAGGGGAGCTACCTGACCCCTGACGGACTTCCCCGCAAGGATTTCGGCAATATCGACATTGTGGATCCTGCCACACTGGCCCCCGGCCGCTACCGCTATATGATCGAGACCCAGCGCGCCAATTTCCCAGAGGTGATGTCGGCCAAATCAAACATCCTGCGCATTGACCCGCCGCAGCTGCCAAGCGGAGTGGAGAATGTCGGCCAGGATGAGGAGCAGGGTGGTTTCCGCCTCCAGGCCAAGGCTGTCGCCGGTGAGGGGCTCCTCCGTGTAAGCGGCAGCTCAGAAATCGGCTGGCTTACCATCTGCTCGGTCAACGGCACTGTCGTCAACCGTCTGCGTGTGGCCGCCAATGCCGCCACTGTCGACATCTCGGCTCTTCCAGCCGGAGTGTATGTGGCGACGGCCAACAACTCTTCTGTCCGATTCCTCAAGAGATGAGAAAGCACTGCATCATAATGTCAATCTTGGCCCTGGCCGGTATCTTCGCGATGCCGGTCAAGGCCGAGATTAATTACCTCCGGCTCTATCTTGTCGGGGAAGCCACCCCGGCCGGGTGGAATGAGAATCTGCCGGAGGAGCTGGTGGCCATCGGAAACGACTGTTTCCTCTGGGACGGCTGGCTCACGACCGGCGAGTTCAAGTTTCTCAACACCCTTGGCGACTGGGACAGCTCGATCGTAACCTCAACTCCGGGACTGGTGTTTGAAAGCGGGGTCAAGTATGACCTCTATTACCGCAACGGGACTGACAACAAATTTGTCAACAACACCCCGGGATATGTGCGCATCGTGGTCGACCTCCGCAACATGAAGGTCAATTTCAGACGTCCGGCGCTTGCCTTCACAGGTCCTGCCGCGCTGGGCTGGTCGCTTGAGGAGATAATCCCCGTGTTCGCCGATGATGAAGGCCGGGCCAGCTGGAGCGGCCAGTTGCGTAGTGGAGAGCTTAAGATTCTCACTGATGGCGCCACCGATTGGCATCCCTGTTACAACGCTCTTTTCGAGGGAGACATCCTTTCTGCCGGGGGCCACGGCATGATTTTCAATGCCACGGAGCGCGACGGTGAGGGCAATTACGTCGATTTCAAATATGTCGTGCCGTGTGACGGGTATTACACAATGACGTTCAAGAATGACAACGGAGGCCGTTTCTATGGCGTGGATGTCGAAATCAGCCAGGAACCTGACCTCACGGGCGGATTCCGCTCGCGTCCGGGACGCTACCTCGCGGCGGTTGACAGAGCCGCACGCAGGGTGCATCTCGGCCCGTTGCCTTCGCGCCTCTACATAGGGGTGTCGGGCGAGGACTGCGCTGAGATAATGCCTTCGGGCGAGAACACATTCTCGTCGGTGGTCTCATTGAAGAAGGGGGGGTATTACAAGCTGGCGTCTGACCCCTCGGCGTGGGACATGTCGTCGATTTCTCCCAACTCAGATACCGACATATCAACCGGGGCCACAACCAATCTCGCGCCTATGCATGGCTACAGTTATGTCGTCCATGAAGATGGCAACTATCGTGTGACCGCCGATTTCTCAGGTTCTGTGGCGACCCTGCAGGCCCATAAAGAGAGTGTGTCGGCGGCAGAGATGCCTTTGGCGCGAGCCGGTGTGTCTGTCTCGTCGCGTGGCGGCGAGCTGTCGGTGGAAGGGGATTACACCTCCGTGGCAGTGTATGATGTCTCCGGACGACTGGTGGGTGACGCTTCCCCCTGCCGGATCACCGCCGGGACATACATAGTCAAAGTTGACAACAATGTTTACAAAATCATATCACGATGATTGATTACAAGAAAACCATGCTGGCGGTGTTGGGGCTGTGGGCCTTCGCTCCATCAGCTTTCTGCCAGAATAATGGCGTGTGGATAGGGGCATCATCCTCTGCGGGTGATTTCCCTGCCTCCAATTCCACGGCTATGGCAGCCGCGCCGACCGGTGATTTCCATACCGGTATTGTGAGCGTGGGGGAGATGGAGAGAATCAGCTTCGCCGATTATGGCGATGGCGGCTCCCCGTCGCGCCTTGGAGGTGCCGGAGACAAGGAGTTTCCGCACTCAGAGAACTGGGCTTATGAAATCGGCCAGGAAAAGGATATCCACGCTGTCCCCTTGCGCGGCGTTGCCTCCGGAAAACCGCAGACGGGAGATTTCGACCTCTGGACCGACAAGGCCTGTTACAAACCGGGTGAGACTGTGTGGATACAGGCGGCCAGGTTTGCCGATTATCCCGGGGCGACGGTGCGTTACCGCCGGGGTATGGAGGTGCTGAAAGAGGAACCGCTCAGGCAGGAATGGTGGCCCTGGAATCCGCCTACGACAGATTTCAGGGGTTACCTCGTTGATGTCTACCGGCTTGATTCCGAAGGACGCGAGGTGATTCTCGGCTCGATAGGGGTGGATGTCTCCTCTCATTGGAACCGCTATCCCCGCAATGGCTACACCGCCTGGTATGAACCTGGAAAGGAGCCGTATATCGGAGGGGATGTGGCGTTTCTCAACCGCCGCCATATAAATGTCGTGCAGTTTCAGGACTGGCACTGGAAGCACCATTATCCTTATTGCGGCGACGCGGAGTACACCGACATCGCTAACAACAAGGTGTCGCTTAACGTGGTGAAGGAGCTAATCAGCAGCCAGCATGGCTACAATATGGCCTCGCTCTTCTACAACCTCGGTTTCGGGGCTTTGGAGAATGACGACGCGGCAAAAGACGGGGTGAGGGAGGAATGGTATTACTATTTCGACCCTGACCACAGCCGCAAGGATTACCATGACCTGCCTGAGGACTGGAAGAGCGACATCACCTTTGTGGATCCCGGCAACACCGACTGGCAGAATTATCTCTGTGACCGCAACGATGAGGTCTACCGCAATCTCGATTTCGACGGATTCCAGGTAGACCAGGTCGGCCGGCGCGGAGATGGATACTTCTATGACTACTGGGGCAACCGCCATAACATGGCCGACCGCTTCCCGTCGCTTCTCCAGGCGTTCAAACGCCGTCATCCGGGCAAGTCGCTGATCATGAACTCCGTCTCGAAACATGGCGCTGACCAGATTGCCTCCTCCGGAGTGGTTGATGCTTGTTACAGCGAGCTTTGGTCAGAGGAAAGCAGCTTCATGGACCTGTATTGGGTGATTTTCGACAACAAGAAGGCTTCGGGCAACGATGACATGAAGACGATTTTCGCCTGCTACATGAATTATGACTTCGCCGACAAGAATCCCGGAAAGCCGTTCAACAATCCGGGTGTGTTGCTGACCGACGCGTGCATGTTTGCCCTCGGGGCGTTTCATCTCGAGCTTGGCACCGGCGGCAATATGCTGGGCCGCGAGTATTTCCCCAACACCAATCTCCATATGAACGATGAGCTGAAGGAGTCGATAACCCGATATTACGATTTCATCACGGCTTATGAGAACTATATATATGACACCTCCCACGAGCTGACCCCGACAGTCACATCGCTGTCGGGCCACAAGCTGTCGATATGGAATTACGCTCTGGGGCCACAGCCGCGCAAGGTGGTGGTATATGCCAAGGAGACCAAGGAGGGGGCGATGGTGTTTCACCTGCTCAACTTCATGTCGACCAACTCCCTGAGCTGGCGCGACCTCAACGCCGACATGCCCAGGCCCGAGACCCAGACCGGCATAACGCTTGACATCGATTGCGACCGGATGGTGTCGAGGGTGTGGGCCGCCACTCCCGACAGTGACGCCTGCGCGCCCCGTCCGCTGGAGTTCACCCAGAGCGGGCGTTCGCTGAAAGTGACAGTCCCCTCCCTGGAGTACTGGACGATGCTCGTCATGGAGTGATTCTGTCATAGGCTGCCTACGGGCGACAACCCTGTGAAATAAGTTTGTCGGCGGAAACTCTCCGCGGGCAAACTTATTTTCGTAACTTTGCGTTCATAAACAAAGGAAAAAACCATCCGTAAACAATGAGAATCATAATAGCGGGCGACGGCGAGACCGGTACTCATCTGGCCCGTATGCTGTCGGTGGAGAACCAGGACATAGTGTTGATGGGCAGCGACAAGGATCATCTTGCCGAGCTTGAGTCTGTCAGCAATTTCATCACCTTCGAGGGGAACCCGATGTCGTTTCGCGACCTGAACCGTTGCGGGACCGATGTGGCCGACATCTTCGTCGCGGTGACTCCCGACGAGACGGTCAACATAATCGCCTGTGGCATGGCCAAGGAGTGTGGCGCCCGCAAGTGTGTGGCCCGTGTCGACAATCCCGAGTTCGCCACTCCCCGCGCAGAGGATATGCTCCGCCGCCATGGTGTGGATCTCACCATATTTCCTGAGAAACTCGCTGCTATGGAGACTCAAAGGTTTATCGAACACAACTGGGTGAGTGAATGGTTTCAGTTCCACCGTGGCGAGCTGTATGTGGTCGGGGTGAGGATGGAAGCGTCAGGCTCGCTGTGTGGCAAGTACCTGCGCGACATCCCCAACAACCCCCGCCTTTTCCATGTCTCGGCCATAAAGCGTGGCAGCGGGATAATCATACCTCGAGGCGATGACCGTCTGCTTGAGGGGGACACGCTGTATTTCTCGGTGTTGCCTGAAAACATCGACCTGTTGCCCGACCTGTGTGGCAAGCGGGTGTCGCGCGCGCGGCGCATAATGATTACCGGAGCCGGGCGCGTGACCGAGAACCTGCTCGACCTCATCGGGCCGAAGTATGACGTGACGGTGATAGATCCTGATCCTGAAAGATGCCGCAAGGTGGCAGAGAAGTTTCCGAAGGCGGTGGTGGTTAACGCGTTGGCCAATGATGTCACCACTCTCAAGGAGGAGGGTATAGACGGATGTGACACCTTCCTGGCTCTTACCGGCAGCTCTGAGAAGAACATCGTGTCATGCATGGTGGCACGTGAACACGGGGCCAGACGCACATTGGCGCGAATCGAGGAGCTGCAATACATCCCCGAGGCGGAGAGCCTGTCGATAGACAAAATCATCAACAAGAAGCTGCTCAACACCGGCAAGGTGCTGAACGTGGTGCTTGACACCAATGTGGCCACCACCCAGTGTCTCTCGCTTGACAAGGCGGAGGTGACCGAAATCAAGGCTCCCGAAGGTGCCAGGATTGTATCGCGGCCAATCAGCGAGCTGGCGCTCCCGAGGGAAGTGACTGTGGCCGGACTGGTCAGGGACGGGAAGGGGCAGCTCGTGGAGGGGCGCACCCGCATAATGCCTGGCGACCATGTTGTGATATTCAGCGTGTCAGGTTCGATTGCCAGGATTGAGAAACTTTTCAGATAACCAGCCGGAGGGATTGTGCATGAAGACATCGGTTAATGTCAGTTCGATAGTGAGGATTCTCGGTCGGCTGGTGCTGATAGAGGCCCTGTTGATGTTGCTGCCGCTGGCTGTGTGTCTGATTTACGGCGAGAGCGACTGGCGGGGATTTGCCGTCGCAGTCGGATCCGCCGCGTTGGCAGGGGGGCTGGCCGAGCTGTCGGGACGGCATAGGCCGGCTACATCGGTCAGGAGCCGCGAGGGATTCATCATCACCGCGCTCGTATGGGTGGTGTTTGGCCTGTTCGGGATGATTCCATTTATGCTGTCGGCAGTCCCGCTCGGTTTCACCGACGCGATGTTTGAGGTGATTTCAGGTTTCACCACGACAGGGGCGAGCATGATTGCCGATGTCGAGGCCCAGTCACACGGCATACTGTTCTGGCGGGCGTTCACCCAATGGATTGGCGGCCTTGGCATCATTTTCTTCATGCTCGCGGTGCTGCCGGAGTTCAACAAGGCCACCGGCATCTCGATGTTCAACGCCGAGGCCACCGGCATCACCCATGGCAAGCTGCATCCTCGCATCCGCCAGACGGCGTTGTCGATATGGGGTGTGTACGCGTCGCTCACGGTGGTCTCCATCCTGCTGTTGTGGGCGGGGCCGATGAACCTCTTCGACAGTGTGTGTCAGACCTTCGCGGCGATAGCCACCGGGGGATTCACGACCCGCAACGAGGGGATAGCTTACTGGCATTCGGATTATGCGCTGGGTGTGCTGACGGTGGTGATGTTTGTGGCCGGACTGAACTTCATGATGTTGTATTCGGCTTGGAGGAAGAACATCAGGGAGTTTCTTGGCAATGATGTCTTGAAGGCATTCACAGGGGTGGTGGTGGTCGCATACCTGCTGTTTCTCGGGGCGGCGTTGCTGCGCGGCGAGGCGCTGACGGTCGACAACCTGCTGTTTTACCCGTTGTTCCATATCGTCTCGGCGGTGACCTCCACCGGCTTCTCGATCACCGGCTCTGAGGGGTGGGGGCCTTTCGCCCTGTTCCTGACGATGCTGCTGATGACCTGCGGGGCATGCAGCGGCTCCACATCGGGAGGGATAAAAATCGACCGTGTCTCTGTCATGTGGCGCAATTTCGTCAATGAAATCAAGAAGACGGTCTTCCCGAAACGCACCTATGTGGTGAGCATCAACGGCAGCGCGTTGCAAAGCAGTCTTGTCTCCAGGATATCGGCCTTTGTCTCCCTTTATGTGCTGACCATCGTGGTGGCCTCGGCGGTGGTGACAGTCTTTGGGTACAGCCTCACCGACTCGTTGTTCATGGTCATATCCTGCATCGGGTGCAACGGGCTCGGATACGGTGCCACCGGCGTGGAAGGGGCCTTTTACGCTCTGCCCGGCATTGTCAAGTGGATGCTTGTGTGGGTGATGCTGGTGGGGCGGCTTGAGCTGTTCACATTCCTGGTGCTTTTCCTTCCCTCTTTCTGGAGAAGATGAAAAAAGGGACTATCCATCATCCGGACCGTCCCTCTCTTCCTGGTCTTGCTGCTCAGACCTTGATTCAGAGTTGTATTATCACCTTTCGTTCAATCAATCTTCATTACAACTATTATTCTGAAATCAATTCAACATCTCTATCCTAATCACTGTGGAGACTCTTCATCTGTAGTCGTTTGTGCATTGGTCGGAAATCAGATTTGAAACCTCCTATGGTGATGATGTCTTGTGATTGTTTGACGGGGCCTATCCGTGACGATTGGATGTCCGGTGCAAAATTACGTGATTCAGGCTGTTTGGAAATTACCAAAATTCCGGTAAAAACATTTAAAATTACTTTTTATTGCTGTCCGGTAAAACATTTAGGGCAGTAATATGATTTTAATGAAGTTTTGGGCATTGTGATTTATATTGAATTTATGTCTGTGGTACCATTTGATGGCAACGATGCTGATGGTATCACAATGGTATCACAAATCACTCAAATATCGTCATATGGAATTATTGCTGTCCGGTAAAACTTTGACATGATAGGAAATGGACTATTTTTATCTCATACAGCATGAAACAGACTCGTATAGATGTCTTTTAAGGGCTTTTTGATGCTTAATGCTACCAATTTCACATCGCCTCAAATGACAAGCCCTTTTTCGTAAAACAGGTGTAACTTATTACAATGATTCGGTAAAATTTGAGGTTGTTCAGTCTTGGCTAAGCCGCTAACTGAGCCAACCGATGATTTATTTTCTGAATTATTTTGAGATGCGGAGATTTTCCGCAA
>CAJTEX010000007.1 GCA_910575615.1 Bacteroidales bacterium
CTTAATGCTACCAATTTCACATCGCCTCAAATGACAAGCCCTTTTTCGTAAAACAGGTGTAACTTATTATATTTGTAGAGAATATATGATTTTGTCTTTTTTTACCGGACAGCAATATAAGGCAAAAGAACACATTGGCATTGAATTCTGATTCTCCTTTGGTCAGGATGGAATGGCGGATGACCAAAGCCGAAAATATATCGACCGCAATCACCAGCACAAGCAGCCAGGGATGATGGCCTTTGAATAGGTCTTTCATACGGTGGTTGTTTAATCTTAATAGTTCGGTAAAATTTGCATATTCAATTGAATATCAATAAGATGCAATAACAATTCAATATCAATGCAAACTATTGTGTATCAGTGCGATACAGCCATGCCTGCTCAAAAATTACCGAACTGTTGTAATCTTATTATTACTGTCCGCTAAACCATAAGAAGGCGAGTCCAACTTTCTGAACGGCAGAAGTTGGGCTTACTTTTTGTATTTGACAAGCCCCCTCAGCAGTTTTCAGGAACTTCGGGAGGCGATTCCGATGCTTCGGCGAGCATGATTTTCAGGTCTGCATCGGGCTGATTGAGGAACTTTTCGAGATTCAGGTAATACATCAGCACAATTCTGACGATTGTAGCAAGCCCGGAGAAGCTCCAACGTCTTTCGAGTTTGCTTTGAAGTACTGACAGCAGCAGATTTGCGATGAGTGTAACCCATATCTGGATTTTGATGGCGTTGGCGCTCTCGCCATAGAAGTATCTCAAGGGGAAGTTCTGTTTGATCTGCTTGAAAAGAGACTCTATCTGCCATCGGCGGCGGTATATCGCCACGATTGTCTCTGGCGGCATGTCGAAGTCGTTGGTCAGAAGCGATATGAGTTTTGGCTTCCCGTTCTTCTTGATGTCAACGTATGTAATTATTCTGGCGATGTGGTTTATGCCGTCTTTACGGAACACCACGACCTGTTCACGGTATTCCATCAGTCCCTGCGGGTTCTGATGCATACAGTCTACAAGTACCTCATAACTGAGGTTTTTCTTCATTTTGGTGACATATACAACGCCACGGTCCGTCAGTTCCTCGAATTTGGCATAATTGATATAGGCGCGGTCAAGAGCGACTATCTCGTTGTGGCTGTAATGGCTTGGAGCAAGCATGAAAGAGTCATTGGTCGCCGCCGAAGTGAACTGCACGTCGCAGGGGACCCCCTCGTTGGCATGTATTACCGAGTGTACCTTGATACCTCCCTCTATGTTGTATTCCAAAATTCTCGTTGAGATTTAGAAAAGATTAACGTTAAAAATCAATTGCTTATATTTCTGTGCCGATTGTGTAGGCACAAAAGAGTCATGATCGAGGCCTCTGCCCCAATCAAATAACCGGCAATCGGTTAGAGCCCGAAATGCCTTGTAGTTAAAAAAGTCCTATCAGGCAAACTTCTATCAGTCACACCCCATCGGGCTGACAGTTTACTTATTCAGCATAATAGGAAAGACGCCACAACCTTTCTTTTAGATGCAGCCAAGGCTCATCAAGGAGGCGAGAGTAGCCGTCTTACTGTATTTGCCTATAAGACATTGTGTGTCGCATTATCTAACGGCATTCATATCTGCGGTTTGATTTCAGTACGGAAAATATTATGTTGGAGAGCTTGCGGGCTATCCGGATTATGGCTTCCTGCGACTTCATTCCGCGAGTGCACAATGCGCCGAACTTAGCGGAGAGTTCCGCGTCGTGCCGTATGGCTATCCATGAGGCCTCGACTATTTTTGGACCGAGGAATTTGTTTCCCCGGAAAGTCTTCTCACCGACGTATTCCTTGTCGCCGCTTGACGACATCATCGGCACGAGTCCGAGGAACGATGCGAACTGGCGCTGGTTACTGAAGCGACCGATGTCGTCAATCTCGGTAAGCAGGCTCATGGCAATTGTCGAACCAATGCCGGGAACCGACATCAGGATGCCGTATTTCTCGGCATACCTGTCGCTGCGCGCCAGCGAGCGCAATCTGCGGTTGACATCAAGGAGGCGTTCCCTGTAATGGAGTACCTCGGCAATGAGCAGGTCAAGCGAGACCCGGGTGTCGGAGAGCAACCGCACGTCATTCTGCAACCACGTTATGAAACTTCTTGTCCAGTGGCGGTTGCTTCGGAAATATTCTTCGGGGTACTCCACGCCGTTGTGGTACAGCAGATGCTTGATTCTGGATTTTATGCCGCCGGAAAGCTTCACAATAGTGGCGCGGTGGCGTACCAGCGCACGGTCATCGAGGCTGTCCTTCGAGTGAATGTACACACTGCCGAGCTCGCCGCGCATAAGGGCTTTGGCCAGCTTTTTTGAATCCACCGGGTCTGACTTCGAGACCTTTTCCTTCTGGGTGGTCGGAACGTCAGCCGCATGTACCACGGTGCATTTTATACCAAGCTCAGTCAGGGCATAATAGGTCGAGAAGCCCGAAAACCCCGTCTCGTAGGCTGCATGGTAGCTACCGTTAGGATAATGCTTGTTCAAATGTTCAAAGAGCTCTTTGGCCGAAGCCTTTTGAGTATGAGTGCGCATAAACCCAGAGGGGGTGAGCACCGTGACACTCCATGTTCTCAGATGGACGTCGATACCAATAGAGATATTTTGTCCGCTGAAATCTTTTTTGTTACTTTGTACCATAGACGTATCGGTTTTGCTGTTAATGTATTTTGCTTTTACAAATTTACATGCAATTGCCCTTACGTCTATCTTTTCTCCTCACTCCTCTCGGGGGAAAGCCTTAGCGGCAAGGGGGCAGACAGCCCCCGTTGAGCGCCCCGTCAGCTAATCTGATGCAAACATAGTGACTTTCTTCTTTCCCGTCTTGGGATGTCGGCCAACACCCTTGAAAATAGCGTTGGAGAATAATGTGATTGTAGTGGAATCGATAATCCTAAGCTGCTTTATCCACTCTTCCGTGCCGTTGCGTCTGCTGTCCGATGAAAGAATGTCTTTGTTGGCTGCATACAGGTCTCGATAGACCTCCTCAAAGAACTTCTCTGACCGTCGGGCATTTGCATACGACAGCGTGCTGCGCTTTGGTACAGTATCAATTCCGACATGGTGCAGTTTGCGAACCTCCGCTGTCATAGATGTCTCTATCTCACGCAATGAGTCGAAGCGCTGGATCACGGCATAGAGCATCGTAAGCAGATGCGTATAGCCGTCAAAGCTCTTTACATACTTCTCTCCGCCGTGTTTTCGGCTGAATTCAACAATTTTTTCACGATTGAGTGATTTTATCAGCTGTCCATATATCGGCTGTCCGAAGAAATTACTACTTTTACTCATGGTTATTCATGGATTGTTTGGCGACACCAAAATAACCATTTAGGGCTGACTCCTGCAATAGGTGTCAGCCCTAATTTTTCAATCGCTCAAAAAAAGTTTAGCGGACAGTAATATAATCTTATATTGCTGTCCGGTAAAACTTTGACATGATAGGAAATGGACTATTTTTATCTCATACAGCATGAAACAGACTCGTATAGATGTCTTTTAAGGGCTTTTTGATGCTTAATGCTACCAATTTCACATCGCCTCAAATGACAAGCCCTTTTTCGTAAAACAGGTGTAACTTATTATATTTGTAGAGAATATATGATTTTGTCTTTTTTTACCGGACAGCAATAATAATCTTATAAGTCTTAAAATTTGATGAGTTTAACAACCAAAGTTAAAACAAGATGCCACTTCCTATTGTTCATGTGGTTTCCTCTGATGAATCCTTCAACTTTCTTGGCCATAGATTTGTTTGTGTTATATATTTGTTTTATCTTTGCAAACATAATGATAGCACTATGGAAGCAGCAATTCAGAAGAAGGCCACAATGTTCCGTTTGAACGTTGATTTGATTGAACGCCTAAAGGAGATGGCAAAAAGAGAGCACCGCAGTCTCAATAATTTTGTTGAGTGTGTGTTGCTCGATGTTGCGTATAATGAACCTAACGAAGTCACGAAGGCCGCAATGGAAGAAGCCCGCAGCGGAAAACTCCGGGATGTGCCTCCAATTGACACATCATCAGTAGAAGCTATGTTTAAGTCTATGGGATTATGAAGACACTTCGTCCTTCCACCCAATACAAAAAGGACTTAAAGAGGATTCGAAATAACCCCAAGAAAGCTGAGGCATTACTTGAGGTATTACGATTGCTGGAAAATGAATTGCCTATTCCACCGATTTACAAACCGCATATGCTGACAAGTGATTACGCGGGTTGCATGGAATGCCATATTCAGGGAGATTTCCTGCTTATATGGATAGACCAGACTACGAATGATATTGATTTAGTGCGATTAGGCTCTCATTCAGAATTATTTGGCAAAGGAGCTAAACGATAGAGAATAATAGACCGAGAGGACGTTGATAAGACAATCTTCTCGGTCTATATTTATTTCAGGGTGATGGCGTTGGATGCCTCGCGATTCTTCTCGCTTACGACATCGGCGTAAATTTGAGTAGTTCTTACGCTACGGTGGGTTAACATCTTTGATACCACGTATACGTCAATGCCGAGCGAGATAAGGAGTGTGGCAAACGAGTGGCGAAGACAATGGAACGACAGTTTTTTCTCGATTCCGGCTGCCTTTACCCATTTCTTGAATGGCTGTTGTGCCATTGAGCGGCGGAAGCCTTTGAAGATAAGTCCTTCACCATGCTCTCCGCAATATTTCAGAGCCTCTTCACTTATCGGTAAAGTGGCCTCTGTTTCGGTTTTCTCGGTGCATAGACGTATGCAGTGACCACCGTCAGGACTTCGCTCAATATTATCCCATCGGAGCTGCAACAAATCACTTAGCCTAAGTCCGGTAAACAGACCGAACATAGATGCTTGTTTGAGGATAGGCACCTCACATTCGGTAGCATCGAGAATTTTCATCTCGTCGAGCGTCAGGTACTCCTTTTTCACCTCCTGCCATTTGATTCCTTCAAGGAAGTCATTAACGTTTTCGTTGATAAACTTCTCTTTATATGCCATTTTCAGCAGACAGCGGAATGTTGACCAATAGCCTGAAGCAGAGTTGTTGGATAACGGTATCTTTTTGTCAGGATGGCGCAGATTATGTGCGTAGAGCAGATACTCCCTGAAGTCTTCGCATAGTTCCGTTGTAATATCACCGAATGTGCATCGGCCTCCGCAGAATTTTTTGAAATGGAGATAGACGCTCATCCATTTGTCATACTTGCTTTTCGCCTTCTTCTCGAAGTAGGCAAGAAAGTCCATCTTCTGTTTAGTCTTGTCAAGGAATCCGAACTGTTCGTTTACGAGGCTCTGATAACGGATGCAACGGATGGCCTCGGCTTTCTCCTCCATTTCCTGATTGAAACGGCGTTGTATCTCGTTGGCTGGTTCGGCAAAGATGACTATGCCGAGAGTTTCGCGGCGGGTCATCTTGTTTGTGTGGGGATTGCGTATCGCGGGATAATAATCGAGATAGAGCGATACCTTACCTCCGGCATACGGGCGACGACGGAGGAACACTTTGGTGCAGGTGTTTGTCATTGCTTTATGGGGTTTGAGGGTTTGAAAATCAGATACAAAAGTAGCGGGAGAAGCATGAGAGAACAATGAGTTCTCCAGCAGTCCCAAGGCTTCTCCAAAGTCTCTCTGGAGATTAAATCTCCGGAGAACCGAGGAGAGAATCAAGTTCCGAGCAGAGTATGAGAGTGTATTTTCCTTTCTTCACACGAGTGATGTTGTGGTATTTCAGATAGTGGTGGAGTTGGTCGCGTGTCAGCCCATACTTCTCCATTGCCTCTGGATAGGTGTAATATTCCGGCTCCTTTGGCGCGGTCGTACCCTTCGCCAAATCGAAGTGATACTTTGAATACATCACATAGTTGCCATGCTTTTTTTCGGGATTCCCTCCTTTGATACGAGAGTATAGATTGCCGATAGCGTCATTCCATAAGCGGCTTGAATATCAGCCGCGGTGTACCACTCGTTGATTTCCTCCTTCGGCTGCTGATTGGCAAAGTAGCGGTCAACATGGCTTCGGCTCCAAAGAGTCTTTCCTCGGCTCTGAGTCTTCGGCCAGCCCTCACGTTCCGCAATCTTATACATCCCGGAGTTTGACACTCCGAATTTTTCCTGCACCTCCTTCGATGTGTAGAACTCAGTGATGGGCTCCCGTACCGGCTTTTCTCGTTTGAGATACTTATGACCTTTCTCGAACAGTTGGTCAATGTCCTGCCGTCGTACCAGCGTTTTTCCTTTGAACTGCACGGTTGCGATAGCGTTTCGGCAAAGTATCGGTATGCAGTAGCCCGGCTGACTCCAAGCAATCGGCATACCTGAGTGGGGGAAAGGAACTCAAGTTTCTCAATTTCTATCTTACCTTCAATCTGGGTTGAGTATTTCGCCTTGAACTCGCTGAGTTTCGCTTGCCGTTTTCTCTCCTTATAGGCGAGCCCGGAACATCTGTGGCTACAGTATTCCGTGGTAGTCTTTCGTGCGACAAATTCTTTGCCACACCACTTACATTTTTTGATGATTTCAATATTACTGCTCATATTCGCTTTTATTGGTGGTTATTTCGCCAGTTATTTCGCCAGTTATTTCGCCGAAAGTGTCTCATCGCGTCTCACTGCGTCTCATGGTGTCTCAAAAGTCCACGACTTTGCGACACGATGTGAAGGGATTGACCGACTTGATACAAATCGGGTACAAAAACACAGGTAAAAAAGGGTGAAAAGCGGTTATATTGCAGTATGGATACGAAAAAAGCCGCCCGATAACGAGCGACTTTTCAATGTTTTATACCAAATGGCACCAGTTGTCACCAATAGGCTACTTTCCGATGCAGTGTTGACAACTATAATTGTATCAAGGAGTTGCAGTTTAAATGGTTCATGCCTGATTTTGGTAAGTCATTGACTTGGCGGAACCGTCTTTTCTTGTGTTGTCAGAGGCTGTCGCAGCCTCCATCTCCAAGCCACACCGGGCTTGCTGCTTTCGTCTGCAAAATTAGCGATAATCTTGCGAGCTGACAAGGGTCATCCGACCGAAAAATCGGTCGGATGCCTTAAAAACGGTCGGATTAGGAATCATTTCGGTCGGATGACCGACTATACGCCAAAATACACAAAAAATAAACAGTTGTTGAAACTGTTCGTTTACTGTTTATTTTTTGCCAACCAAATCTTCCCATTAGCCTCTATTAATCCGGCTTTACGCAACTCTGACAGTAAATGATATATAAGCGTTTCATTCTGTTCATAAGTGTTGCGGCTGGGTAGCGTGCCTTGTAGATATTCGAGGATGGCATCACGCTTGGCACCGTCGGAGCCAGCGTTCTGGATGTATTGTAGAATCATCTGCTTCAGCTTATCACGTTCCAAACCTCTTACTCTTGTGTAGCCGGGGAGCTGCTTGGAGGCTTTCGCCACTCCGAGGGAGATAGTATAGTTGGGGGCCTCACCTTCGATTAGTCCGCGTTTCATGAGGTCTTGCGCTATCTCCTCATCTATACGGTGTCCTTTCTGAATGGCATCGAGGGAAATGCAGTCGTGGAGTGTCAGGGTATTGTTATCTTTGAGAAGCTTGGTATATCGTTCATTGATGGCATTGCCATAGATGCGCACGGCCACTTCTTTCTTCTCGTTGTCAATCTCATAATCGGGCATCGGGAAACGGCGTTCCATCTGTTCGGTAAACATCTTCTTGATTCCTCGGCTCACGGTGTCAATCATATTGAAATGAACCATAGCCTTGCACAGACAGGCATTGCGGAAGAATCGCTGCGGGCCGTTTGTCGCAAGTGCATTCTCCAATGTTCCGGGAATGAACGAACCTCCATTGGCATAGTACAGGAAGCCCGGATTCTCGACGAAGTTAATTCTTTGACGCAGAGTATAATCCTGGTGTGCGATGCAGTTATGTAATGCCTCGCGAATGGTGTAGTCGTCGTACTGTTTCATTGTGTCAGGGAACAGCGTTCCGCCGGGCATTTCGCGCAACGTTAGATTATGGATTTTGGCAAGGATTTCATCAACAGTCAGGATGAAGGGCACAGAGAAGTGCTCGTAATCAACCACATCCTGTTTCTCGTCGCGAAGAGTCCATGTGACTTCGGCGACAGCAGGACGCAGTTTGCTGTCAGAGAACATCTTGCCGAGTAGAATGATTGCGGCGCGTGTGAGCTTGCCGTCAACCATCAGCTCACACTTGCTAAGGAACGCTTCTGTAGACCAGCGGTTGATCTCCTCAGCAGGTATGCGGCTGTGTACTTTCTTGAACATCTTGCGAGCTTTGGCGATAGCCACTTCGTCGAGGTCGTCTATTGTCGCATTCGACACAAGTTCTGCCGACCAATCCGGTTCCGGAGTCTGATGCCGAATTTCATCCATCTTTGATTGGTTTAGCGGCTTCAGGCTCTCGCCGTCGCGACCGAATGCGATCCCTTTCCACTTCATCACGATATTTCGCGGAGAAGCCGGAATCTTGAACATCAGGATACGCTTGCCGTCAACTTCAATCGGAACGATCTCGCGGAACGTCTGGCCGTCAGTTGTATGCTGTGCGAAATCATGCTTGAGATTATTGAGCGCACTCTCTCCGTTTTTATACGATGTGCCGACAATCTCATGTTTCTTCTCGTCATAGCCAAAAATCAGCCATGCGAAATCAAGTCCACGAAGATTCGCCTCGTTGCTCAACGCCGAGAAATATTTGCCCAAATCATCGAAGTCAAAGTTGTTCTCCGCCTTCTTGAACTCCACGACCTCATTCTCCTTGTGTGGAACGAGGTTATTAAATATGTTGATATAGCTTTGGGGCATTATAGCTTAAATTTGTTGAGAATTAAACTGTTAAACTATCTAATTCCGAGGATTAATGTTTTTTGAAATACTATGGATTCCTAGGTCTATTTCTCTTGTGCTACCATCACTCATGTGGTCTATTTGTTTTGTCTTAAACCTTGTGGTTTGCTTTGAAACAATAATGGAAATGTATTTAGCTTGTTTACACAAGCGGCAAGTCTTTCGTAAAACGATACGGTGAAGTTGGTATATTGGAAATTGCTCAATTACTCGTCTTGAGACATGAACGCTTTCTTGATTTTGTGATTCAGGCAGTTTATAAGTTAGTTTTTGAGATTCAGTATGTTGTGATGAAATGGAGTATAGTTTGGAGGACTGGGCAATAATACTAGAGTTTATGCTTTCAGATATTTGTTGTGCTGAAATTGAGAATTCAGTTTCAAGTTTTTGTTCAATTTTCTTCTCAATCTGAACCTTATTATCAATGTTAGAAATGGTATTCCATTCTTTTTCTTGACCAGCGTATATATCAAGTATGCACTCTCCCTCTTCTGAAATAACCATTCCACCATAAGGCATACAATTTACGATATCACAAGATGTGAACGGATGTCTCCAAAAGGAGAATAATTTTTTAGCAGGTACATTCTTTAGTTCTTTACTAATGGCAACCTCATATTTGGTAAAAAGATCTAATACATAGTTTGAAAGTTTTGAAATCTCATTTTTTGACAAATAAAACGAGAATCCTACATTTATGGCTTTAGCTAATTCTTCTTTTGTCGCTTCTCCGGTTAACATTATGGCCAACACGTTCGGATCTATTTGCCTTATTTTATGAAATAGTTCCGTGCCCTTCAAAACAGGCATTACTTGATCAATCACTGCAACTTTTACGTTGACATGAGTGACATAGTCTAATAGCTCATTGGGATTGTCAAAAGGTTTTACTTTGAACCCGGTTTGAGCCTCAATAAGTTCGGCAAAATCATTTGCTGCGTTAGGGGCATCGTCAATAACGATGATTTCTGGAATGTCTGATTTCATTTTGAAGGAAATTGAAGAGAGAACTTAATAATTTGATTATCAAGAGATATATCGAGTTCTTTACCTCCTAATAAAGTCAAGAAATGGCGTACGGTTTCAAGTCCAGTCCCGATATGATCTTTCTTGGATGAATATCCATTTTTGTGTAAATCAGAAAGTAGAGGAACATTTTCACATTCGTTCTCTAATATAATGTTTATTATAGAGTCTGTATGGGATATATATACTTTTATTTCAGAGTTAACTGGAGATGCCGCGACAGCATTCTCTAGCAAAGGTGAAACTACTGACATCATTATATTCTTTGAAATATGTATGTCATCATCAGCTTCTAACATCATTTTAAGCCCTGACTTTTGATATTTTGAACAGTACATGTCAAAACAGTCACTAAGAGATTTTGTGTAGTTAGAACTGTCTCCGATAGTAGTCGATGACAGAAGTTCTTTATATGCGACAATCGTGCTTCTACAAAAATTCACATACTGTATAATTTTCTCTATCTGAGATTGAGATGTTCCTTTGACTTTGCCCTTAAGAAGTTCGCAATTGACCTCAATCTGAGAAAGAGGTGTTGCTAAAGTGTGATTTAATTCCTTTAGAATTGCAAAATCATTTGGGAGAGATTTTTGAATCTCCTTTTGAGAAACCAGCGTATTGAGTTTGCTAATTTCAGCGCTCATAGTATAAATCATGGGTCTCAACTCATCGACACTGGCAGAATATACATTACTTGGAAGAAATGGTTTTTGGCTTAATTTGTGGATTTCAGCAATACATTGTTTTATTTCTAAATCTAGTTGACGTAATTTTGAATTTGCTTCATAAGACCATAAAGTATCCATTGGCCTACGAAAACTATCTTCCCGAGATAATGCTGAGATATTTTGTTGAAGAAGGCTTGATAGTTTAGAACTACTTTTTAGTGAACTTATGCGCTTCGCTGTTATGACAGAGCAAATGATTAACACTATAGCGGAAACTACTCCAATAATAGTCAAAAGATATTCGATATTTATTATTACTGTATTTGAAGCCAGGCTGATAGGTGTTTTATTCTCAGATAATTCAAAACTATTATAGAATGGGAGTACCGTAAGAGGCAAACTAATGACAAATACAATTATAGAGTTGTATCTACCTTCTCGACTAAAAAATATAGTGAGTAATGAGGCGATTGCCTCAATTATGAAACAAATTTTCCAAACCGTAATCGCAATTTCAGAAGAATAAATTTCTTTTACTGGGAAAATACCTATTAAGACAAAAAACAATGTCAATAATAGCAAATAGGAATTTTTACTCTCATCTTTTACAGAAATGAGAGTACCCAGAAGGCAAACCACATAAAGTAGCCCGAAAATGATTATTATAGTCCAACAAATAATATTCATCATAATGATAAATGATTTTCAGGGTTCTGCTGCGAATAATAATGAATCATCGGAGTCAAGTAAATACTCCAATGTATGGTTAATCATCTGTTCCTTAAATTCTTCGAGGAACATTTCTTTGTTTTCGTCTATGAGTTTCTTAACCTTTGTGTCCTCGGTCTGACGGAGAAAACGACGGATAAGTTTGTTGTATTCCTTTTCTATCTGCTCACGAGTGAAGTTTTCACTGCGGAGCATAGCCATAAACTTGCCATCGGCTTCGAGGAACGAATAGAGCGCGTCGGTTTGGTCGTGCCAAAACTGCATGGCTTGTTCGCGTTCGGCCTCGGTTTCGTTCATCTTGGCAAGTTCTTGGAAGATGCCCTCAAGGCCGCGCTTTTTGCCGGGCTTGCCGGTGGGAGGCGGCGGAGTGTTGCCCCCATCATCGCCGGGTTCGCCTGGTTCTTCTACGTCGATTTCCTCACCTACGAGCAAACCGAGGCCACCGTCAAAGGAAGTGCTGATGGCGCCGAGGGCTTGTTTCTTCTCGAACATTGAATTATAGATGTAGACGTAACGCTGCCAAAAGTCGATGAAGTCAGTATCCGAGAATTTCGGATCGAGTTCAATCACGCCCTGCAAAAGCAGCATTCGGGAGTTGTAACGCCCGACGGCTTTTTTAAGCAGTTTGGCCGCGTCCTCTGCCATAGACGGGTCTACCTCTTCATTTCGAGCCTTGACCTCCTGTATATAGGCGGCGTGAGCGTCTATCATGTTCTTTATCCATGCACGGATAGCGGCATCCATTTCAAGGCAAAGAGCGGCGTTAGCCTCTTTTTTGCCTTTGGATGAGCGGTAACGCTCAAACCACGTCGTATAAACAGGCTGAGCGATAAGATTGCGGTAGATTTCATCCACTACAGCCTTTTCGCGTATCGGGTCGAAGTCGGTAATCACCATGCCGCAGAATTTCGCGAAGGCTTCGCGGATATTCTTTTCATTGACGTTATCGAAAGAGAAGTCAATGATGTGGCATTCCTCCTTATATTTGGTGGTGCGGTTTACTCGCGATATTGTCTGAATGGCGTTGATGTCGCGGATTTCCTTGTCAAGGAAAAGAGTGTGCAGTTTAGGTTCGTCGAAGCCGGTCTGCAATTTGTCAACGACTATTATAAGACCGTTCTTGGCGGTCTTGAAATTGTCGATAACCTTATCCTCGGCCACTCCGTCGTTCATCGACGCGCACTTCTCGTATTTCTGACTGTCGGAATAAACAATGGCAACAGGCGCATCGGCATACTTTGCGAAAGTGACTGATGCGGTCTTTTCAGCCATAAGACGGCGAATGAGTTTGCAATATTCGATTGCAATTGGTATTGAGGTAACGGCAAGCATAGCTTTGCCCTGGCCTCGGATTTTGCCATAAATCTGCGAGAGCAGACGGTTGACAATGAATTTGGCAATAGCCTCGCGGCGGTCAGCATTTTCATAGATTTGCCTTTTGGCAAATGCTATGCGCTCGTCCGCCTGAGTGCGTATGGCTTCTTCGACAGCCTGACGCAATCCGTCGGGAAGCTCGAAATACATCTTGGCCGGAACGGGGATGATGTGTTTCGTGGGGTCGAGGATATAACCGTCGGCAATGGCCTCTTTCATTGTATAGGTGTCAAACGGTTTCCAAAGCTGCGAGAAGTTGGTGCCTCGGTGGAACTCGCCGAATCGAGCGAGAACTTTATCGCTTGGCGTGGCGGTGAAGCCGACAATGAGGTTTTTCTTCTTCGAACCGCGAGTGATAAACCCTCCGTTTTCATCGAATATGTCTTGCAGTTCATCGAATGCCGAAAACATTTCCTGATGCACATCGTCGGTGTTGGAGCGGTGCACCTCGTCGATGAGAAAAGCCACACGCTTATCGGTAAAACTCTTTCCGGCGCTCTCGATAGCTTTTTTCAGCTCCCAAAATTTTTGGATGTTGACCACGATGATGCGGCGTTTGTCGCTCAGCGCGGCTACGAATGTATCCTGATTCGTTGCCTCGACGAACATCGCCTTGTCGATGTTCATGTTGAGCATCATGGAGTCGAGTTGGTCGCGAAGTTGCAGACGGTCAACGACCAGAAGAATCTTGTCGTAGACCCACTCGCCGTTGTGGCGCAGGTCTTTGAGTTGTAGCGCAGTCCAGCCTATAATGTTACTCTTTCCGAACCCTGCCGCATACTGAAGCAGAAGCGAGTAGACATATTTGTTATTGCAGTAGCTTTCGCGCTCTGCGATAACACGGTCTATCAACTCTTGCGGAGCGTCAAGGGCTTGCAGCTCGGCGCGGAGCTTTTCTATGAAGTAGTTCGGCTCGCCCTCATGGTCGAGAAATTCCTGAACGCGGTTGATAATGCGGTCGCATCCGAATTTTTGCTTGGGACGAGGACAGATCAGCTTGCCTGTTTTGTCCTTGTACTCTTTTTTCTTTACCTTGCGACCGTTTTCCGTCACTGTCACAGTCTTGTAGGTGTATGCCATGAAGTTGTAGTAGATGATCTCTTTCTCAATCATCTTCTTGGAATACAACGAGCGCATGGCCTCCTCAAATCGCACTCGCGGGTCGGTCTCGCTGTCGGCGAGCGTAGGAAGCGGTTTGAAAACGGCCTCCACCACCGGACGGAACGACGATATAGTGATTGTCCCGTCTTGAAAACCTCGTTTGGCCTCGTCAAAAAACTGGCCGGGGTTTCGGAGAACAAAAGTATTGTTGATATCGGTGGTTACAAGGTGCAGAGCCTTTTCAAAGGGGCGCAGGAAACGGCGGCGAAGTGTCTGCGACACATCGTTGCCGTCGGCTATCCGGGTATAAACTGCCACGGCTTCGAGATAGTCGGTATTAACCTTGTTGCGTCCGTTGGTTCGGGCACTCTGATTGGTAAAATTACTTTTCATCTCGGCATATCCTAGGAATATACCGTTGACGAAGAAAGAGAGGTCAGGACGAAAAGCAAATACTTTCCTTCCGTCATGATGGAAAGAATAAGTCATTTCTTCGACGGCAGAGAAGATGTTCTTTTTGAAGTCTTCATCGCCGCGAAGCTCGGTGCCGCTCACATACAGGAGTTGAAGCGTTTCTCCATCAAAAGAGATAGTACGGTTCTTATTGAGGAAGATTGCCACATTGGCACTCGCCTCAATTTTTTCCTTAATGGTATCCATAATGGCACGGAGCAGTTTTTGCTCGTCACCATTATACTCGCTTTTGCGCAGGAGGTTCTGCCACTGTCGGCGAGAGTTTTCTTTCAAGAACTCCAGCAAGTCGGAGGGGATGAATAAGTCCGGCGAAACGGCATTGTTCTTGACTTCGCGATAGCCGAGTCCTTCCTGACGGCGGCAGAAGAAGTCCATTACGTATTCGCCCTGCAATTCAAGTTCGTTCATTGCTTATCAAATTATGGCGCGTTTGCCGGTTACTACTTCATTTATCAGCGAGCGTTTTAATTCTTTAAGACGCTCGATTTGGGTGCATATCTTTTCGATGATAGCGTCAATCTTGCCGCATTTCTCGTCAAGATAGGCGGCTATTTCTCGCTGTTCTGAATAAGGAGGCAATGCGATTTCAATATTGCGCATAATGGAATAGTTGGTAGTCCATAGGTCTGCCACTATGCCTTTTCCATTGCGATAAAATTCCTCGACCCAATCATTGCATCGAAAATAATAATCAGCAAATTTTGGGTCTATATTAGTTGGCTCTAAGACTATATAAATAAGAGAAACTGAGCCATCCATAGGCGACGTACCACAAGACCCTTTACGGTCGCTTCGCGAATTTACCACAAAATCATCCTTGCAAACTTTTTTTCGGGTATCTCCCTCTGCCATAGATTTTGCCACATTCTCCATTTGTGGCACGACCCCATTCTTGGTAACTGATAATGGGGCAAAATCAATTTCAGAAACTTTTTCATTACGAAAATTGAAATAGTTTCTAATGCGGCCAACATTCCAATGAATAGGAATGTGCGTATTCCAACGAAGCCCTGATGGATTCAGGGGGGCGTTGGGGTTAAGGCCGCGAGTTACGGCGCGGTTGATGAAGGAGCGGCGCAGACGGCTGTATGCATCGGCTTTGCGCTCCAACAGCTCAATCTGTCTCCCAATCTTCTCACACTCTCTATCCAAGTATGCGGCTATAGCCTCCTGCTCTGCAAGCGGAGGAATTAAAACAAAAGTTTGGTTGATAATACTTTGTGTAACGGAGTAGAGTTTGACACTTTTAACTCTTTTTCGTATCTGGGTGCGCCAATCATCGCTAATGAAAAGATACGCAAAGTATTTACCACATCCAAGTCCGGAATTTCTAAAAAGAATAGTGTGATAGCCTGCATAAAGGTCGGCAGGTTCGGAAATGTATATACAATTACCGCAACCGGCTAGATCCTCGGAAGTGTCCGCAAAGATAAAATCATGATGATTTACTTTTGCGGAATCTTTATCTTTGACAAGAAAATCGGGGATAAACTTAACTAAATCAGGATTGACAAATGTTTGAGGATTGTTCTTTGCATGGACTTGACCATAGCTTAAAACAGCGTTGCCAACTTCTACTAAGTCTGCTTTAGTAAAGGTTATTCCAGTATTGGTGCAACCAAATTTTTTTAGCGGTTCAAGCTGCCACCCTTTTGGGATATTGGGAAACCATTCATTATCTATGCTTACGTATTCTTTCATAATCCCAGTTCCTTTTCGAGGGTTGCAAGTTCTGAATCTATCTCTGCGATTTCGGCGAGGATTGTGTCAACGGGTTCTACGGTTTCGGGAACGTAGAACTCCTTGTTGAAGTTGACCTCGACACCGACAGTGTTGTCGAGAAGCCGGTAAGGCTTCGAGAGATAACGGGCGAGGAATTCAGCGATTACGCGGTCGTTTTCTTCGGGGTCGGGATTGTACGGTATAACCTCGGTGTCTTTGTCGGTCTTGTTCGTTACCTTTGCGGAGGCCGAAACTTTGCCCGTAGTCTTACTACGCGAGATAGAGAAGTTTAAGCACCCCATGCCGAGGTTTTCATCGCTGCCATCTTTGCGAGAAATCTGTATAATGCCGGGGCGATTCTTGCCGGAGATATAAATATATTCTTTTGAGAATATGATTATGTCTTTCGGCTGAATATCGAGGTTGGCGAGTGCTTCTTCGGGGTACTCTGCATTATCTCCGATAGGCCATAGCCAACCGTTGGCTTCGTCGTAGGTAGCCTCAAAATTCTTGATTTTGTAAGGCTCTCCATAGTAGCCGAGGCTTTCGCTTGCCGAACGTCCGGCTTCGTCTATCTCGGTCAGCTCGATTTGCTGCTTGTTGAAGTAGAAGTGCCATTTGTCGTAGACTTTGGCAATGTCGCAGTCGCGGAACTCAACGAGAGCGCGGACTATGTCGGCGCGGTGAGTTTCGTTCATCTCCTTGCGCTTGGAGCCTTTGTTCTTTTTCAGCGGTTGCCAAAGGTCGGAGGCGTTGATAAGAATAACCTTATTTTTTCGGTCGGCAGATTTGTTCTTGTTGAGGATCCACAAGTAAGTAACAATGCCGGTGTTGAAAAATTCGTCGGAGGGCATCTGTATGATGGCTTCGACCCAGTCGTTGTCAAAGAGATATTTGCGGACATTACTCTCACCGCTTCCGGCATCACCACTGAAAAGCGAGCTGCCGTTGTTTACCTCGACTACAATACCTTTGCTGTCATGCAGGTGCCATGCGTTGTGTTGGAGAAAAAGGAGCTGACCGTCGCTTACCGACGGGAGGAAAG
The DNA here is from genome assembly GCA_910575615.1 of Bacteroidales bacterium. Classification (GTDB taxonomy): domain Bacteria; phylum Bacteroidota; class Bacteroidia; order Bacteroidales; family Muribaculaceae; genus UBA7173. The sequence continues at coordinate 16,984 of CAJTEX010000007.1, forward strand.
CGAACTGACCGGTCTGGTCGTCGCGGATTTCTTTCTCATAACCTTTCCAAGGTATGCCGTAGGGAGGATTGGCGACAACAACGTCGAACGACTTGCCGTTGAACGGTAAGGAAGTAAGCGTATTGCCGTATTTGATTTCGGCATTGTCGCGGAACAAAGATTCAATCTTTGCGAGTGCGTAAAGGGCATCGTTCCAGTCGCAGCCATTGGCGGCGATGAACTCATAGCCCGCGCCCTCACGCAGACGGTCGGCAACACCGAAAAGCAGGTTGGCACCGCCGCAAGTGGGGTCATAGAGATGTACGAAGTCGCGCTTTGGAATGTCAATTTTCGCTGCAACGATTTCGGCGATCAGCGAAATAATATCTTCGGGGGTGTACTGTTCTCCGGCGGTTTCTGCGGAGATGTCAGCCCATTTACGCTTGATGTGTTCTTCAAGCGTGGTGATTTCAGAGTTGTTATAAGGCGAAAGGTCAATCTGCGCCCAGCCTGTGATGTACTGCATCAAAATACCTTTCTTCCGAAGTTCAGCTACCATGCCGTCGAGGTTAAGGTATTTGCTATCGTCGGTTCCTCGCTCTATGCCGAGCAGTTCTTTGAGTTGTGCATCGAACCCTGCGAGATATTGCGAGAAGTCTTGCTCAAAGGTCTTATCGTTGTCGCAGATACTTGAAAGAGTCTTGTTCTGCCGAACGATGTAATCATTGTAGCCGCACTCGCGGTCGCGGAAGGCTTCGACAAAATCCTCGATATTTTCGGTTGGGTCGATACCCTCGGCTTCTTGAATATCACGCATTTCATTGCGCATACGTCCTTCAAGCATAATGAGCGCGAAGAATGGCATCATATAGTCGGGGAATTTGCTCTGTTTGATACCCGAAGAAATCAGAAGGTCTGCGCAAGCCCAAATCTCCGATTCATATGATAGAATATCCTTCATCATTATTCAATATTACCGCCATTAATCAGTCGGCGTGGGTCAACATTCAATATAGATGCAATCTTCACAAGCATTTCTAAAGATGGCTGAGCCGCATTGGAGCACCAACGGGAAACGGTCGCTTCATTTTTGCCTAATTGCTCTGCGAGCCATTTACCTGTGCGATTTTGCTCAACTAAGACTACTTTTAGTCTATTTATTCGTTCCGTTGGAGTAGCTATATTGTTTGTTGACATGTGATAATTCTTTGATGTTATTTGCAAAGTTAGCTAATTTTTCTGAGATAGGAGCCATTATTTGCAGGAAAACGGATGGAAAAACTCTACATCAGGCACGTTGCTTGCTTGGTGTAGAGTTTTGATGAGGTCAGTCATGGGATTGGTATTGGCGCTTGAGGCGGTCGAGGGAGTGGGCGCGGCGGAGGGAGTCGCGGTAGGCGATGTCCTGCTGCCAATGGCCGGTGTGCCATTGGCGGTATTGCTTGGGGTAGTTCTCGCGGTAGAATTGCCCGAAGGCTATGGCGTCGGCATTGTCTTCGTACCACCTTTCGAGCTGACCGATGCGCTGTTCGTATTCTCGCTTGGTGTCTGATGCAGAATTTGAGAGCATTATACTTCCGGTCAGTATTATACCGACTATCGCCCCAACGATGCCGAAGGAAGGGAGGTAGAGCCGGAACACGTCTTTCCAGCTCCTGAAATTGGAATCGAGCAGCTTCCGGTCTTCCTCGCCAAGTTCTGCCCTGACGCTTGTGGGAACGGATTTGATTATCTCGCCAAGGTTGGCGATGCCGTGCTCCTGTAGCTTCCCGGCGTTGCCAATCAGTTCTCGAATCTCTGCTGCATGACCGAAGTCCTTGACCGAGCCGTCGTCATCAAGGAGCAGGTCGAATATCACTCCTGCAAGTTCCTCCTCGTTTTTGACAATCGCCTCGTTTCTTGAGGCTGCTTTCTCGAAGCGGTCGGCAATGCCTGACAATGCAGAGACGGTTTTCTTGTCGATGGTGTCGGGCACATCTGCCGAAGCCGGCACGTTTTCAAATGGATTACTCATGGCTGCTGTCGGTTAAAGTGTTTTTTGCTTTGTCTATTTCTGAGGCTATGAAGCGTATAGCCTCAATAGCCCATCGGTCAGGCTCTTTTGTAGTGTTGAGGTGGTGTGCAATCTGGTTGAGATTGTTCTTCATGCCCACAAGGTCGCGGAACCATTGGAGCGTCTGCGGTGAGCGGTCAGGGATTCTGCGCCGCATGACTATAAGGCGGCAGAGCAAGCTCAGCTTGATGCCACGCTCTTTAGCTTTCATGGTGAGCTGATTCTTTTCAGTGGAGGTGAGACGGAACGTGATGCGCTCCGTCAGGTTTTCTTCCGGATTGTCCGGTTTTCGCCTGCTGTTTCGCAGGGCGGATGGTTTCTTCTTCATAGTTTTCAGTTTTTACAGTTTATATCCGTTTCGGCGTTTCCATTCCTCGTCAGGGTCATCGGAATTGTGACCGTCGTTTATCTCATGTTCGGCGTTGCGAGAACTGCCACTGCCATCGACATTGAGCTGCGCATGATGTAAGGGCTTCAAGGGAGAAGAATGCTGCGATTTGACAACCGGCTTATCCTGAATTGAAAGATTCGGAATAAGAGTCATGTCGACACCCAAGTCTTTGGCAAGAGAATATTTTCTGATCTTCCCATCGGGGTCTGTCATCACAGCACAGATACCTTTCTTCTCATCGCGGGTCAGTGTTATGCCTTCTTCCGCAAGTGCGGCAATAAAGGCTTCAGTCGAATCTGTCTTTTTAGCAGCTTTCTCGATGACATATTTGAGCATAGACTTTCGCTTTGCGGCCTCCTCGACAGCACGCTTACGGCGCATCTTCTCATCAATTTCCAACTGCGATGCTGATGGCTTATGACGACGTTTGGTTTTCTCCTTGCGTAGTTGACCCTCGGCCTTCTGATGAGCCGTTTCGCGCTCGACAGCTTTCGGCGGTGCCTCCAGTCCGTACTTCATGGCAATACAAGCGGCAGCGCGGTTGGCGTTCTTATTGATGAACTTGTCGCAAAACCGCTTTCCGTTAATGTCGGTTGTTCGGATAACGATATGGTAGTGCTCGTTATCCGTATTGTCGTGACGCGCCACGATGTATGGGTACTCCGAAACATCGTTTCCACGCTCCGACAGTTCATCAAGAAAGTCCTGGATAATGGTGCGGATTTTATCCCGGCCATTGTCCGGCATCGAGCGCAGTATTGCGGTCTCGTTCGGTGTGAAGGATATGACTATCGTATAGCACCGGTTCTTGTAATCGTTTGCGGTAGCCATCCAGTCGCGGGCCTGTTCTTCCGGCGAAGCTGCAATATCGGTGTGGTTGGCAAGCAGAATCCCACCGTCCTTGTCTCGGTTCTGCGCATAGCCCAGGCTGTGGGAAATGTCGGACGATTTTCCAACTCTCGCGTTCATTTCAGTGCAAAGTTTGCGCGGACTGAAGCCGCAGGTTTCACATATCGTCTGTCGGACAAATCGGGTCGAGGGGTTTCCCCTTGCAAGGGTGTTTTTTCGGGCCGGAGCGACAGCGGAGTGTCTGACAAAAACACATCTTGCAGAGCCACTCGAATTCCGGGAGCATTTTCACACCTCATAGCTTGAGCCCTCCCGTCTCCCGGTCGATAACCGCCTTCTTTTCGCCTCCCAAAAGAGGCGTGATGTCGAGCTTCGGCTTAGGCTGCTCTTGTCTGACATTGCGAGTCTCCTTCTCTTCAACTTCGATTCGCATGGACTTCCATTTTCGGTATGTTTCCGGAACCTTCGGGAGATGTTTTGCGAAGAGGGAACCGAACCCACGATACATGTCCGTGCGGTCAATTGCCGTTCCTTTCACAGCATCGTTGATGGCTGCAAAAGCCTTTATGCCAAATTCGTTTTCCGGCATAAAGCAGCGCACTTCAAGGAAGTCGGGATTTACTTTCAGGTATTCACAGACCTTGGCGAGTCCGCGCTTGCCGTTGATAATGATATGATAACGTCGCGCCATAAGGGGGTATGCACCATTGCGCGTGGCGGATTCCATAAGTGTCAGGAAATCGAGCGGATTTTCATACACCATGCAGATTTGGTCCTTTCGGCGTTGCCCTATAGTGCTAATGCCGCTTTCACCAATCTGCCGGAACATCTTGCCGTTGAAAGCCATGAAACAGTCCGCTTCTTCATCCACAGGCATTGCCAGGACACGTTCACGCTTGCCTCCTTTGACCTGAGGCAGAGAACCTTTAAGAGCATAGAGCTTCACAGTCTCCATTGAGAGTCCATAGCGGGTCATCATCCTGCCGAGTTCACGGTCTTTGGGGTGGCAGGTATCCGTGAAATCCCAGACCGGTCGGCTGACTGCGGTATAACCGAAAGCTGCGGGAGTGTTCTCACGCTCCGCATAAAGTTTTTCGACCTCAGCGAAAGCCTTTGAGCAGTCGCTATCGCCTGCAAGTCCGAGCTTGACAGCGAGTTGAGACGCACAGCCGTAGCAGTCCGGATTTTTCATAGCCCACTCATTTCGGGCATTGTTGACAGTAAGTTCCTTGCCGTTGCCAAGGTCATAATGTCTGAGATTTTTCCTTTGTGAGATGCAGACCAGTCCGGCCGCCATGCATAGGTCATCGACCGGGACGATAGAGTCAAACTCCATCGGTGTGAATTTCTTTAATTTGTTCATTCGTAGTGTGTTTATAAATTATAATCATCGGTTTTGTCCCAAATGTCCTTATGTCCTGAGGAAAACACCGAACATTACAGCCATTTTCAGTAGTATTGTGCTTTCTGTTTTTCTTTCCCTTTAAGCCAAAATATTTTTGGATTGTAAGGGAAGGTATTTGGGACATTCGGGTCAGAATGGCGAGTCTTCGCAATCGAAGTCAAGAGTAGGAGAGAGTGGTATCTTGGGATTGTCAGTACGAATCCAGGGGCGTTTAATTCGTCCGTCGGCGCCACAATAGTCGCGGTGCATACCCGGCACTTTCTCTTTCTCCGACCTTACCCAACCGTGTATATGCTCCATGAGGGAGTTGATATACTGCGATGAATAGCGGAATGATGTTCGGATGGCATCGTTTGGCATTTCGCACTTTATCATCTTCGGAGATACTATTGTCAGCGGTTCAGTGCCTATCTGACGGTATTCGTCATCGATAAATGATGACGGATCAATAGCCCACTTCTGCCACTGCGCCCTCTTGCCGAGCGGCCATGAGAAGTATGCTTTTGGAACGAGTCTGTTCAAGAACGCCTCTATTTCATCAAGCAATTCATCTCCGGCGGCAGTGGTATATTCAGCTTGTCGCCGATTGGCCTCCGATTCCAATTCAGGAGGAAGAAACAGCGTCTCTTCGGCAGTGTAATAGTGATAAGCCTCAGCCCACAACTGGGGAACCTCGGATTTCAGTGCGTCAATCCATTCCCGAACTTCTCCTGTGCCCCTTATAGGGATAATCCACCAGCGGCGGTTGCCGTTACAGCTCTGTAGAAACTCTGTCTCGTTGGTCGTTGCGGCAAACACGTTGCTTCGGGGAATCGACTCACTCTTCCGGGCGTATGCCGGGCGCACATCATCGCGGACCCGGCTGAGAAACGCTTTGGCTGCCTCAGCATCATGGGCGCGTTTCATGCCGTTGAGTTCCGATATTTCCACAATCCATGCGCCAGTGATATCCTCAATCTTCGACTTGTCGTCGTGAGCGAATGAGAACGAATCAGAAAACCAGTTTCCGGCGATGATATTCAGGAATGTGCTTTTGCCAACACCCTGCGGCCCTGTAAACGTGAGTATATGGTCGAATTTGCATCCGGGACTGAAAGCGCGGGCCACCGCGCCGACCATCCACTTGCGTGTCTGCATCCGTGTAAGAAGAGTGTCATCGGCACCAAGGTACCGGATTACAACTGTATCGATGCGCTCCACATTATCCCATGTCGCACTCTGTATAAATTCATGCACGGGATTGAAGCCACGCTCCTTTGATGTCGTTTTGAGCATTTCGAGAATACGCGGCTGAGAGAGCTGAAGCCCGTATACATTCTCGATATAAATGGCAATCTTGCCTATCGATTCATCGTCAATACGGTTGTCTCGCTCATTGCAGAAGTCTGGACAGTCGGTAATGTCCTGCTTGGTAAAGCGGTCGAAACGCACTTTTTTGAGCTGTGGGTCGTTGAGTAGAATCAGTTTGATATTCTGACCTGTTCTTTCAATCTGATTCCTGTCGTTGAGCGATAGCGCCGCCTCCCATTCGTCCGAATTTACATTGACTGATTTATTCTTGTCTTTTATCACTGTGAGCTTTACCGTTGTGTCCTCGGCGCAGAGTTGCAGCATTGCTTTATATGAGGGGCGACGTTTCGTTGCGGTTTCTTCCTTTACAGATTTGTCAAGGTCTCCGAACCTGAATATTCTTACAATTTCAAATGCATTGCAGGGCGCGTTGACCCCACTGATCCAGACAATCTGTTGAACTTCGTCTGTTTCGAGTGTGACTTCCGGGTTGTATGTAGCGGCATACAACCCGGTGGTTTTATCAAGAAGGAATAGGTCCGCCAGAAATTTTTCAATAGCGGCATGGCAGGAATAAGCACGGCAGAAGGTGCTTTCCATATCATGTCTTTCGGACAGAAGTTTGTAACCTACGCTCATATGAACCTCCTGTCTTTGGCACTGTTGCGCATGCCTTTGGTCATCTGCTCCATCTGTTCCTCGATGGAAGGCTGGCCTTTCCGAAGCCCCTCGGCCATCCACTGCCTTAACTCGGAGGGGAGAAAAAGCAGGTTGCGCCCTGGCTTATAGCATGGTATACGACCCTCCTGAACGAGTGCATAGACCCTTGACACAGACAGTCTAAGAATACTGGCGGCATCTTTGACTGTTACCATCTCTTCCGGAGCGGTAACGACCATTGGAGCCATAGCGCCTTGCAGTAGTTTACCGACAGTTTCGGTCAGGGCATCGACTTTTTCTTCAAGCCGTGCCATAATCTGAGGCATTGCCTCGAATGTTGGTTTTTCAATCATAATGCGGTACGATGGGGGATTTGAACATCGTGCCGCAAAGTTCATCGGTTATATTCCTCCAATCCAGTTATCATCCGGATAACCAATGGATAACCGATAACCTGAATATTATCCGGCTTCTTCTGGCACAGGAAATATATATGGCACCAGCGGTCGGTTGACTTCGATTATCTGAAGTCGAAACTTTGTAGTAGCGTCGGAATCCTTGAGTCGGCTTTTGATAGTACTGACCGCATAGTTCTGAAGCGTCAGCGGGAATGAGGCTTTAATCATTTCGGCTGTGGCAAAACCAAAAATTTTCGGACAAGTATCAGGATTATGGATACGACGACACACGTTCCATGCGAAATGGATCAGGTCAAATTCAAAGACTCCCTGCAATTTTCGCTTCTCTACAACCTCGAAAGGTCCGCAGGTATTCAGTTTCCTGAAATTGTCGAGCAGTTTTTCAATCTGTTCGTCCGACAGTAGATTGCCGAGAGTTCCGGAGATATAGCCGATGATTTCTTCCGATAGCTCCGCAGTTTTATCATTCTCAACGACTGATACTTCGCCTTCTTCGCCCTGTCTATCACAAGTGACGACAATATCGTCTGCTTTAAGTGATTCTGGGGCGTTGCCGGAGTCAACTGTTTTACTTAGGTTTTGTTTTAATACCGCAGCGCACTTTCTTCCGGTTGCAAAAATTGCGGGCATTGCATCATTTACCATCGGTCCCGCCACAAAGACAGCCAAAAGAAACGGTGCTTCATAGAGAGTGAATATCCAAGCGGCATCAAGCCAGAACAACGCTGTGCCCGGATTTGAGGATGACCCGTTAGTTCCCGCATAAGCTGTCTTCATTGCCATAATCAGGAAGACAATGGTGATTAATACGGTCATGGTTTTCAATGTGTTGTCGCTTTTCATATAATTGTGAGATTTTGAAATTGTCCGACAAAATTACAGAGGATTGATTGCTAAAAACGAAATGTTGGACACTTTTTTTAGCCATATCGGTTCACTTTTAACAACTTCCTGTATTTTTAGCACAAAATAGTCCGTTACCGGGCGGTAACGGACCATTATCTGCCTATTTGTGAAACGTGAGAACGTCCCACTGTCATTTCAGGAGGAAATCAGGTGCATTCTATTTGGGCTTGATTTTAATCTTGCCGAGAGTCTCAAGCAGTGCGGTCGGAACCTCATGCGTGTAGCGTAGAGTTGTCTCAAGATTCTTATGGGTGAGAGCCTGGCTGACCACGTAGGGATTGCTGCTCATTGCCATCTGAAGGGTGGCGTAGGTATGGCGGAAGCAATGGAACGTGATGTGCTTGTCGATGTTCGCTGCCTTTATCCAGTCTGCCAGAGGTTTTGCCGTAAGTGTTTTCTTGAATCCGGGAAATACTTTGCCTGTCTTACGCTCTCCGATTAGCTCGATGGCATCCTCGCAAAGCGGTAGGGTTGCAGCCGTCTTTGTCTTCTGTGTCTTGATTACAACGCATAGTCCGATTCCGGCAATCTCCTGAATATTCTTCCAGTCGAGGTTGAGAATGTCACTGAAACGCAGACCTGTGAGACAGGAGAAGAGCGATGCCCTGCGAAGCACGTCGCTGTCGCAGGGAGTCTGGGCCAGTCGGATAAGCTCGTCCTGATTGAGAAACTCTTTCACGACATCATCCCATTCGATGTATTCAAGAAAGTCGTTGACGTTCTCGGTCAGAAGTTTCTCCTTGTAAGCCTTTTTGAGCAGAGCGCGGAATGTCGAAAAATACCCAGAAGCGGCATTTTTGGACAATTTCTTTTTCGTGTGTTTGAGCTGCTTGGCGTTCAGGAGATAATCGCGAAACTTGTTGCAGAGGTCAAGAGTTATATCTCCGAAGGTGCATTTCCCTCCTGTAAAGATGTGGAAATGTTTGTAGCTGATTCGCCATTTGGTATTGCTTTGCCTTCTGGCATATTCCTCATAATAAGCGAGAAAATCCTCCTTCTGCTGGCTATGGTCGATGAAACCGAACTGGCGGTTAATCACCTGTTCCTGACGGCGACAGCGCAGAAGTTCCCCTTTCTCAAGCATCGCCTGGTTGAAGTCGCGCTGCACCTTGTTGGTCGGGTTGCCATACAGGTAGATTCCAAGATACTCATGGCGCTGCATCTTGTTTGTTTTCGGGTTTCGGATTGGTGGATAGTAGTCAAAGTACAACGTGATCTTACCCGATTCAAGAAGACGCTGCCGCAAGGCGACTTTAGTGCATATATCCATACGAGTTTTGTTTTTGAATGATTTGTTTCGGCGAAGTTCACTGGTTATCTCCCGGTTATCAAGTTATTAGACTGTTAACCTGCGGATAACCGATAACCTGCTTCATTTCAGCGTTGGAGGACGGAGAATCGCATCGATTTCCGACTTCAATATATAGGTATACTTGCCGACTTTCTTACGGCGCAGACCATGGTACTTCACATAGTTGTGAAGCTGATCATAGGTCAGATTGTACTCAGCCCGCACATTAGAGTATGAAATCCAGTCATCTTCTTTTGGCGGTTCGGGCTTCGCTGCAAACACTCGATTGCAGTGCGCCTTGCTCCAAAGCGTCTTCCCCCGGTGGTAGACCTTCGGAATATTGTGAGCCTTACCCTGAGCAAACACACATGAATTGCTCACCCCGAACTTCTCGATGATTTCCTTCGTGGTGTAAAACTCCGAGATTGCTTCGCCGTTCTCACTGTTGACGATTGCCGCATCTTTCGGCTTCCTCTCATAAGGTCGAGCCTCAATCATTACATCTATGTCCGCACGTTTGATCACTGTCCATTGGCCAGTGATTCTATAGGCCTTTAGTACGCCTCTATATATGAGCTTGTATATGCCAAATCGGGTTCTTTTGAGTATCTTAGCTGCTTCAGCTACTGTTAAGTACTGACTGTCTTTTAGTTTATTCTCACCTTCAGCAGCGACTCTTTCAATTTCATGATTTTCTACTCGTTTCTTTTTCTCTTGCCGTTTCCTTTCTTTGTAAGCATGTTCGGCACAACGTTTAGAGCAGTAACGAGTAGAGCATTTTTGAGCTTCAAACTCGTTCCCACACCATTCGCACATTTTCTTGATTCTGATGTTTGATGTTGCCATTTCTTAATCATTTATTTCGCCACTCATTTCGCCTATAGTTTGTACACATGTAAACATGTGTTGACATGTGTGTACATCATCCACTACCGAGCAGAGCGACTTGACTCGGATAGCAGACGGGCAACAAATGTGGTTCAAAAATGGAGTAAAAAACAGGTAGAAACGAGTTCTACCGATTAAACTGCCGACAGCCGGACACAAGAAAAGGCGCTCAAACTGAACGCCTTAATACTTATCTATACTTATAGTTGCCTATCTTTAACTGCCGTTCATTTTCCGATGCAGAAGCGGTTAAAATATTGATTTACAATATCGTGTAAATCCAAACCGTACAAGAGCCGTACAAGTAGCTCTGTCGAGTTGTTTCTGCGGTCGGTCTGCGGACTCAAAGACATGCGCGGCTACTATGCCGGACATGTGGTCGTTGAGCTTATGCGAAGTTAATAAATTTCCGGCAGATAGCCAACTTCGTAAATGCTATCCGTCCTTTTCTGTTCATACTAATTTCAGTTCAAAAGCTTCGTCGTAGGGAATGTGGCTATGCGCAATGGAGCTTTGTTGCCAACCGTTTTCCTGATGGCTCGCTTCTATTATCGCGGATACGGAAAGAGGTTTCAATTTTCCAATAACATAATCAATAGATTCCTTTTCAGATTCAGAAAGGTTCACACAATCTTGATTGGAATTGCATGTAAGCAATGTGCTGACCATATCATGAGCCTCAATCAGTCGCTTATCAAGTTCGGGAGTATTGTCATAGATTGTGGCGTAATGGTCAGGAACCGGGCCGAAATTCAATGCACGATATTGAAGGCCGCTGATTGATTGACCTGTCTTGCGGTAGTGATTGAAATCGGAATAAAACATCAGCTTGTTCAATTTCGTCGGGAATACCTCTCCATGCTTCATCACGATGTAGCGAACCATGTCAAACAGTTTAGGGACGCTTTTCCCTCCATAACCATTGAATATGCTTCGGCTATCATCATTGAAGATAACACGATGGAGTGCGGCGTGTTCATCATCTTTTATCTCGCTCATATTGATTGAGGTAAGAATGCGTTCATATTCTGCCGGCTGAAAAGTGTCCTTGCAACCTTTAAGCAGTCCCAACAATACATTCTTATCGCGTATAGCTGCAATCATTTTGCCGTTGGATTCCGAAGGGACCTCTCCATTCTCGTATTTGGCATATTGATTTGTGCCAAATCCAAGAATCCTTGTAATTTGGGAATAATTCAAACTATAGATGGTTCTGATTTCCTTGATCTCGTCAGGAAATGGGATGCCATGTCGGGTACGATATTGAGAGTAAAGGTCGTTGAATTGTAATGTATCCTGCTCTGTCGTTGTGAATTGCTCACCGGTATCCTCACAAATATAGTACCGGACGTGAACACGGAATTTTTCCTTGCGGAACTCCTTCACTTCCGTTGTGCTTACTTCCTTGACCTTCCCACCAGTCAATGGGCTTTTCATATCTACATACTTCTCCATAGCCTATTTCTTTTTGAACGGATAGTTAAGGGGATGCTCTGCCTCATGAAACGAGATACAGATAGTTTTGCTTCCCGGCGCACCCATAGATATTTTTATATACAGCTCCGTACCGTCGTAATCTTTGCCGAATACCCACATATCACCGAACGACGCCTCATCAATGATTGAGTGAGAATAATCTTCTTTCTCGATTTTCTTGATAATCTCTTCACGCGCTACAGGAGTTATACCTAACGCACGGAGTGCCTCCTCATTCTTATCCCGATGAAGAAAGATTATTCCCCAAATGCTGAATTTGGGTTTGAATTCTCTGAGAAACGCCTCCACTTCCTGTTCGTTCTTAGCTGTAATCATAATATCTTGGATTTATAGCGCAAAGATACACCATATAATTTAATATTCCAAATAAATAACACTTTAAGGTGCGATTTAGTTCTATTCTTCCTTGTCATATCAGCAGGCTGGGTCTGATAATGTGAAAAATTCTGCGTTCCGTTGTTTTACAAAAAATGTGGTAAACCGCAACTTTTAGTAATACAATAGAGCTCATATTCAATCTTCATTACCAAAATTGCAGTTTCCTTCAATTTTTAGTCGTGCTATTAAGGATTCTCGGCTTTTACGTGAGTATTACAAAAAATTGTAGAATTCTACATAAATAGGGAATATGCAGGCCAATGCCCAAATATAAAGAGGTGATTTATTAATGAACATTTGGCAAATTCAGGAATGTATCGTAACTTTATGAATAATTGTAGCTATGAAGATTCAATATTGCTCTGACCTGCATTTGGAGTTCAGTGATAATCTCCGGATGATGAATGCTAAAGAACCGGCGATTGAGGTAGCCGGAGACATTCTCGTTATTGCCGGGGATGTGGGCTATCTTGTGGATAAGAACGTGGAGCACCTGCGCTTGTGGAAATGGTTGTCAGGAAGCTATCTTCAGGTGTTGATGGTAGCCGGCAACCATGAGTTTTACAACAATGGCGACATTGGGGAGATGGGTGAAAGTTGGCAGAAGATGTTTCGTCCTAATGTTGGCTACTATCACAACAAAGTCGTGCGCATAGACGATACCGACTTTATCCTCTCAACTCTCTGGTCAAGAATCTCGCCCGTTGATGAAAGGGTGGTTCAGTCCGGAATGAATGATTACCGCCAGATTCTACACAACCGTCATAGACTCACAGCCAAAGACATAACAGATGAGTTTGAAAAGAACTTCGCCTTCATACAGAATGCCGTTGAGTCGAGCGATGCTGAAAAGATTGTGGTCGTGACACATCATCTCCCGACATTTGCGGCCATTGACAAGCGTTATTCCGGCGATCCGCTGAACGTGGACTTCGCAACCGAACTCGGCAACTACATCGCCGACAGCAGAATCAACGCATGGATCTATGGCCACGCTCATCATCATACCGACCTGATTATAGGCAACACCCATCTTGTCAGCAACCCTCTCGGCTACGTCTTCGCCGGTGAACGCACAACCTTCAACGACTCCGCCGTCATCGAAATCTGCTAGGCTCCGATGCATGTTACTCCGCCGATATGTTACTCTTTGTCAAAATCCAATGGGAGGAGGTTATCGCCGTTGAAACGGTCGAAATCTGATTGGAAGAGTCGGTCCTGGATGACGCGGTATTTCTCAAACTCGGTTTCAGCGTGTTCCTTGGCTTGCTCGGCGGTGACGTGTCCGGCATCCGAAAGAATAGGGCGGTCTGTAAGGTCAAGGAATTTATCAATACGCGTTGCCCAGTCCTCCATAGTCATGGGGATATGTCGTTTCGCCATATCCTCAGCCAAATCCAAAAATGAATTGACTATGCGGCCCATATCCTCTAATTCGGTCTCTTTGAGATAGTTCTTGGCGATGCTTACATCCGGTTTCAGGATTTTACCATCTGGAGCGTTCTCCCACGTTGTCAAGCCCATGTGCTCTTTCTGGGCGTCGGCCCGGTCTACGATCAATTCGGCGGCAGTGTGCCCATGTACCGCGTAGTGCATCTTGTTCTGTACCTTCTTGAAGAACAACCGAGTGGTTGGCGCATCGCGGTTATAATCAATGCTTGTGGCATAAATATCAGTGAGTTTCTGGTAAAAGCGCCGTTCACTGAGCCGGATTTCCCGAATCTCAGCCAACAAGTGCTCAAAATAATCCTCACCGATAAACGTACCGTTCTCCATGCGCTTCCTGTCAATCACGTAGCCGCGTATCGCAAACTGTCGCAATACAAACGTACACCACTGCCGGAATTGCGTGGCCCGAGTACTGTTCACGCGATAACCCACAGAAATAATGGCATCGAGATTATAGAATTTTGTCAAGTAATTCTTGCCATCGGAGGCAGTTGCCGAGTATTTCTCGGTAACTGAATCTTCTTGTAATTCACCGGATTTGAAGATATTTTTAAGGTGAAGCCCTATATTGTCCGTGGAACAATCAAACAACTGCGCCATAGCCTTCTGCGTGCACCAGATAGTCTCATCGCGGTACACAACCTGCACTCCGTCCTCCTTTCCTTCAATCTGGAAAATCAGAAACTCAGCGGTACTATTCCGTATCTCAAACTTCTTCGCCATAGTTAACTATATTATCGTTTTTTATTGCCACTTTAATAACGTTGTCGCGGCGGTTTTCAAATAGGTCGTAGGCCTCCTCAATCTGTGAGAAGGGGAAGATATGTGTGATAAGGGGAGTTGTGTCAATCTTACCCTCGGAGATAAGTCGAAGTATCTCATCGCAATCACAGCCATCAACGCCTCCGGTCTTGAACGTCAGATTCTTCCCATACATATCGGGCAATGGCAACACCTGCGGCTTATCATAAAGAGCCACAACCGTGACAATCGCGTTCGGTCGAGCCGCTTGCCAAGCCAACTGGAAAGTGCCTTCGGCTCCGGCAACTTCAATCACACGGTCAGCACCGCCATGATCCGACAGCCGCAACGTTTTCTCCAGACAATCCTCCGGTGAAAGGACAATCACATCGGGATAATGGGTATGGACAAACTCCTGACGTGCAGCATCCTTCTCGCAAACAATAATCCGTTTCGGATTATAAAGCCTGACACACTGCAAAGTGCAAAGCCCGGTCGGTCCGGCGCCGATTATCAGCACCGTATCCTCTTCGCCAATCTCCGAAATCTTAGCCGCCCAATATCCGGTGGCAAGAATATCACCGACAAACAGAGCCTGCTCATCGCTCACATTATCCGGAATCACAGTCAGCCCATTGTCAGCAAACGGCACACGCACAATCTCCGTCTGTCCACCATCAATGCGGCAACCAAGCGCCCAGCCGCCATTCGGGTCAGTGCAATTATTTACCCATCCATGCTGACAAAAGAAACACTCACCGCAGAACGTCTCCACATTCACCGCCACACGGTCGCCCGGCTTAACTTTTGCAACAGCCTCGCCGACACTCTCCACCACGCCGACCATCTCATGCCCGACAGTAACGCCCGGCACAGCCCTCGGCACGCTCCCATGCTTGATATGCAAATCGCTGGTGCAGATACTGCTCAGAGTCACCCTCACCACAGCATCCGTCGCTTCCGCGATGACCGGCTTCGCCTTCTCCGTCACCTCAAAACATCCTTCGCCTATATACGTCAATGCCTTCATCCTTTTTCAAAAATTTTATTAAGTTGCAAATCAAGCAATATTGGGCTGCTCTAGCCACAGTTCATATATGTCAAGTTGGGTAACCCAATCCTGGTCATAAAACCTTTTCTCCAAAGCCTGGCAATCAGAATCTCGCATATTGGGGTTCTTCAAGGAGCGTACCCGTTGAATTACCTCTTGGATGGGATCCAATTTTGAAGGGACAAATTCTTCCATGTCTTTAATCTGCTAACATACAACTTCCTTCTACCTCTTTCATCTTACCACCGCATTTAGGGCAATGTCCATCAATAGGATTCCAGGTTGACACAACTCTTTTTCTACAATTTGGACAATCAACATAGAACATGTGGTCGTGCATAAGCACGCTGACGATCTCCTTGCAGTGGTCACATTTGAAGTCCACTACCAGTCCTGCCATGATTCCGTCGAACCCAGCTCCGTTGCCAACGTGCTCATAACCGCAGCAGGAGCATCTGTATGTATGATATGCAGCCATGTAAAATTTAATTTTTATAGTTGCTAAAAAAACTATGATACTTCTCGTTGCCGCAATTTAATACAATGACACGTTCTCTTGCACGTGTTAATGCGGTATATATGAGTTCGGAATTCACTTCGTTTGGTTCTATGATGAGAATCAAATTGGGGGTTTCCCAACCTTTGAAACTATGTATCGATGATATTTTTATACATTGATTTTCGACGGTAAAATGAATTTTTTTACTACGATCGATGTTTTTTATATCACGTTCAGGGAAAGGAGCTCCAGATTGATGAACTTGTTGAATTTCATCAAGAGTGGCAAATGCCGTTTTAGTTTCTTTGTTGTTAGTTTTCCGAAGATAATTCTCGATTGATCGCAGAATGGGGATGTGATTAGATACAATCGCGACATCGCTTGAAGAAATTTGCCTTTCTTCTATAATATTGTTGCATATTTCACAAATTCTACCAGCAGAAACATTTGAGCCCAAATTATAATAGTATAAACATTTGAACTCTTCAAACAAAGATGCTTGAGGTGCGTCAAATTGACTTATCGTATTCGTAATAAAAGTATCGTGGAATTTTACAACCAGATCCGATAAAGAGTGAGTAAGAAATCTATGCGATTTTGTTAGAGAGTTGTTCCATCCATTCCTCGCGACTTCTACCTTAATTTGCCCTTTGCTATCCAAAGGTCGATGATATATGTTTTGGCTTGCATCGCCAAGGACTACAATCTCTCCATCACTCGCAAGGAAATATCGTTTGATTATTTCAATCCAAATAGGATTAAAATCTTGAATCTCATCGATGAAGATGTTATTAAACCTCTTAGTTATAGATTCCTTCGCACTAAAGAAATCTATATCATCGTATGAAAACTCAAACTCGTCTGACTGTATGTCTTCTGATTCCTGTCGATTATTTATAACGCGTCTTTTGGACGGTTTTAATCCAAGGCTTTGTGCATTCATTTTGAAGAAACGATGGTAGCTAAGAATTGTAAATTCACTCCGTCCAAAGTCAGCCTTTACCTGATTCAATCTGTATCTTATATAATTAGCTAACGCAATATTATATGATAAAATCAAAACGGGATTTCCGGTATATAAATGAGTATTGACGGCACGTTGAACGAGTACCTGAGTCTTCCCTGATCCGGCAACCCCATTTATTTGTTTTGTCACATTAGGCACTGAAACCAACTTTTGCTGTGTGCTATCCAATTCAATGCCCTTACCTTCCTTATAGCTATGCCATGAAGGAGAGAGTATGCGCATAATGCTTTGATAGGTTACATCTCCAAAATCATCATTATTATAAATAGGAGCGAACCAACCTAACTGCATGGTCCCTGGATTTGAAGTAAGAGAATCATTTCCCACAAATCTTACATAATCAAAGCCACAAGGCACCTTCTTCCCGACATATTCATATTTTAGCCCTATGGTTTCTTGGGCTGTCAAGTTACATATCCATGAATAAATGTCGTTGCAGCTACAGTCGGGAAAAAGAATTGCCATTCTGACAATGCCCCATACATGCTTATTCTTTGCTGCGATTTTTCCCCATACGTCCTCCAAGTGCTTACGCATAAGATTCCCTTGAAGATTTTTAAGGGCAATCATATCTTCACTAATTCTATTCAGTTCAGGTCGACCTTCATAAATCTTCAGAATCAAAATACCCATACCGGGTCTTACTAATACAACATCAATCTTTTCTCCATTTATCTCAGGTGCCAAGAAAATAGAATCATGCTCATTCAAGTCTTTACATTGCTCCAACCTTTCATAAAAAGGAAGCGCCTTTTCAGACAACCCATATTGACGGAACCATCCTGCAATATCATAGTCGTCCTTCATCTGGAATCCACCTTGAAGTATTGGCTTTATTGATACATCAAATGAATGATTTATTGAGTTTCCATCGTGGATAAAACAATTGGCCTTACATGTCACTCTTTTTCTTCTGCTTGTAAAGGCGTACTCCTTATTGGAAATGCGAGTAATATTTGTGTAATTATTAAATATAGACGCAAATTGATCTATCCTGTAAGCACCGTAGTTCAGTGGACCAACACACATTATATAATGTTTTTTACCCGGGGAGGCTACCACTTGAGCAAGTTTAACTAAGTCAATGGTGTTAATGTCCAGTACATTTGAGAAAAGATGAATAACATTAGGGGATATATAACTGGAACTCCTTATCTGATCTACCGAATCTGATTCCGCTGGGAGATATTTATTTATCGTAATAATCTGGATGCTGGGAAATGCGGTCTTAACATTAAGTTCAGCTCTTTCTAATGCAACCAAAGAAGGCTCTATCAATGTTACTTTTTTAAGCAAATGTAACTTTTCACGTTCTCTTAACATGTCTATTAGAGTCAAAGATGCCAATCCCTGTCCACAACCCCAATCCCAAATTTCAATATTCCCAAGTTTGTCAAAATCTATATTTTGGAACGCTCCACGACATTTAATCTCATGCATTTCACCGTATGCCGAAATATAAGCGCAGAGTTCTTCATTGGAATTGAGAAGTCCAGTCCCATGATTAACAAAATTCCATGGACAAACTCTCATATGTTGAGGTAGCATCGATTTTGAAACATCGATGAAAGATTCCATTGTATACGGATGGATTCGCGATATGGCACTTTCAAATCCCATGTTATATTCCTGTTATTTTGTCATTTAGTGGATTACTTAGATGTTGTTGCCAGTTAGATACAGCAATTGCTTTGCTGGTATTGGCATAACAATATTCGCACTGGTGCGGGCAAGTATTGTATTGTCCAATATCCTTGCTGATGATGCACCCACAAAATTGTCTTTGACCTTTGTCCCTATTATTCTTTCTTTTAAAGCCATATGCTGTCTCGGAGATTTTAATCGCATCTAATGGAATCTCCGGCTCGTCAAATAATGTAGGCTGTGTAGAATGGATCTCTACATTGAGAAATTTCATCAACGCAGAATCACTCCATGCAAAGCGAATCATTAAGTCATCATCAACGCATCGGTTGTGCTCAATTCCATACTGCGTAATGTCGATTTTCTCTCCACATGTAGCGAGGACATAGTTCCACCCTCGCTCCTTATTCATAGCCGATAACCGAGATGCAAATGCATTCATGGAATCTTCATCCCACTCATGATAACGAATATTGTTCCTATCAAGATTAATCTTCACTTTTTTATATGATGCTATATCCGCAAAGCTGAACACTAACTTCTCGGTATAACCTTTCAGCTGATCGCCTATATTCCTAACTTTTTTAAGTAGTTTTTCAATTGATATTTCATCAGTAAGGATCATAGGGTCAAACCGCCAGACAACTCGGCCGAGCCCTAATTTGTCAACCAATTTTATGAAAGTGTCAATTCTTTGCTTAAGAGGAGGAACGCCTTTTTCTAACCCCTCGTCCTCATAATCGTTGAGGGTATATTGTATATAGCAACCAATGTTACGTTCCTTTAGATATTCAAGATGTCCGAGCAGTGGTTTCGGGTTTTTAGACCAAAACACTATAAAGCGAGTGTTTTGATATGAAATATACAACGGCACTCCATTGAATGGATTTGTCCATACAGAGTATCCCTTTTCCAGTCTGCGAAAAAACCATTCTGCATAAAATGCTGGTATATCGGTAGAACGACTGGCAGAAACAATGATTGGGGCGGTTGCCTCAACCAATCTGCCATCATCTGTTGTAATATTTACTTTTTTTGCAGCCATACCGGTCATTTTATGCTTTTGCGATTTGCTTGTTATACTTGCTGAACACTTCAAGAAATTTGCGACTGCCAGAAAGTAGGAAATTCATCACTTCAGGCACGACAGCTTCATCAAGATATGAGATCTCTTTCTGTGTTTTGACTCTGCATGTTACCTTATCATTCAGCCTTTCCCAAACTAATGGGAATTCCGGCATGGCTGATTGAATCTCATCCTTCATGGAATAAAGGAAGTCAAATTTAGTCTTGTTGGTATCCTTATCTCCAAAATTGAAATAGAGCTCAACTCGGCACACACTATAGTTGATAATTACATTAACAGTAAGTCCGGAGACTCCAAGAGATTTCCCTATCCAATTGTCAGTGCTTGGTGATGATGAAGCGTAAGGGCCATTCTTTTCGCTGTTTAGCTCAATAAATGCAACCCAGAATTTACGCCTTGCTGTAAAACGACCGGCAACGGTGGCTGAGACCTGTGTTGCTTCTTGTGTTTTTGCAGCCATCTTGATTGTATATTCCTCAGCATCTTTAATTGGAATGATTTGGTCAAAATCAATCAAGATGCTATTGTTATATGTAAAAGGCGTTACCTTAAAGCACTTTATTTCAAGTCCAAATTTAGATAGCCACAACACTGATGATGTAACCTCTTTACGGAAGTTGGCAGCAACAAAGAAGATTCTTTGTGTGTTGTCGCCTACATTCAGTTCCACCTCGTCGATGTCTTCAATATCATAGAAGTCAAGAATATTAGCGATAGCCTTTTCCCTGTCGGCAATATACTTTGAATAGATGTCAAGTATCTCCTGTTTTGAGAGACTTGAACAGTATGATGCATACTTTATTGCTTGCCATGTAACGTCTTTCCCGGAATCATCGAGCTTGTTCTCAATTACGACAAGCCGCCCTTGTTTGTCGAGAGCAAGAAGGTCAAGACGTTCCTTGGTTTCTGAAAATCCATCAAATTCCTTTTGTATAATAAGCAAATCTTCACCAAGAGCGGACGGTTCTGCGGCAATCCACTCCTGAAGATGTTTGCGCTCAGTCAGTTTCAAATCACTGAAGCTGCGTTTGACTGCTGATGATAGTTTATTATTGTTTTCTAAGATATACATAGTCCTTAGATTAGCAGTTTATATATGTGACGGGATTCTGGCTGCGCACATAATCAGATACCTTAAGGCCCAAATATTTGCTATCTTTTACCTCTATGCCCTCAAAAGAGCAACGAAGATATCCGTTATACTCCTCATACTTCCATCGCATATCAGTATATACAGCTATGACTATGCCATTGGCAACTCCGAACACATAGTCAGCTTGTTCCACATGGCTCTTATCTACTTTCCAATATTTACGAACCATTTCATATACATTGGGTCGCTTATAGATGTCCTCCTCTTTATCATCGGCATTATAACATCTACTTATATTGAGCAATACAACTTTATCGGTTGGTATTTCGGGTATTGTTTTCATATTACTTCTTATTGCTTTTGTCGTTAATTGAAGAGCTGATTCCAAAGAAAGATTTCACAACTTCGTCTTCCTCTTCCCAAATATCTAATTCATCAATATCGTTCTCAATCTCGTTCTCACAGAATGTGATACTATCAATATTGTTCATTAGAAAGTCCATTCCACCTTCGGTAAGGGGTGTGGAATAAATATTATTTAGGCGACTCTCGTTTAATTCGATGTCATCTTTAATCTCATCTATGATTCTCTCCTTGTCAGTCTTCATTCTTTTGTTCTTAAAGGTTTGGAAATAAAGATTGCTGAACAGGCTTCTCGCGCAAAGTCTTGATTGCAGAAACAAACGTTTTATCAAATTTGTGCAAGTAGCCTTTTGCCAATGGAACAGGTTCCATTAGCATTTTCCAAATATCATTGGATGCCTTGAATATCATATCAACACTGATTCCGGATGGAATTTCATCGTTTTTATCCAGATAACCATTCAGATATTTCTCCGATGGACTTGATATTCCAAGCCGATTGCAGATAAGCCATGAGATTGATTCAGCCTCAAATTCTCTTGCACCATGGTCTAATGGTCGATATTGCCACCATTCCTTGGGTGTACATGGCGCACAAATATGGTGACAGAAGAAATGGCCAAGCTCATGGATTATACTTGCGAACCGCTCTGCATCGTCTGCTTTGGAATTTACACTCAGTAAGAAATTGGCTGGATATTTTAGATTATGATTTCCAATCTTAATATCAATCGTTTCTTCTTTTTTATCTAATCTCATTATTTTGGCGCAGAAATCTCTGCCTGCGATCATCGATGGATTATATGCTATCCCGTATGGTGAAAGATTTTTTAGAAGAATTTGATATTGAGAACTGTTGACATTGCCATTCGCCTCAAATGGTGCAGAAAGTTCTTCTATGACCTTTTCAATTTCTTCATCGTCAAACTTGCTGTCAGGCGACGCAAAGGTGTCAGCAACATCGAAAAGATACTCCAGTGGGCCAAAAGGGATGAGGACGAGAATAGGACGTGCATCGGGTTTTATGGCTCTACCGAAGAGCTTTTTCCATTTCCCATCATTCAGAAGGTATTTGGCTCCGGGTCTCTGTATATACGCAAGCATAGAGTTATAGGGCGCCAAAACTTTCATGCTCTGACAGAATTTCATCATTGCACGGAAGTTTGTTGAACTTCTATAACTCTTGACTCCAGAGAAAAGTGAGTCAAGTCTCTCTCCGGTAAATCCTGATTCCATAGCTATTCTTTATGCTGCGATAACTTCACTAATTAGTTTGATGTATTCAATCAAGGAGTTATAGCCTTGCTTAAATACCGTAGTGAAACTGTTGAATGGTGGAGATTGGAGAAGCTTGGTGCGGATGTCTCCGTTCTCACTTACATAGCGTATCAGATTGCGGAGATATTCCTCCTGCATCCTTGTCATTTCAGTGCCTTTAATCAGTTCACGGTATTTCTCAAACGCCGTTTCCTGCTCTATACCGATTATCGAACGGATAAACGCAGCCACATTCTCCCTATAAGGGTTCTTTTGTGTGGTTGCATCGTATTCCTCTCTTGTGCCAAGTTCGTGCCAGAAGATTTCTTCCAATCGTTTAATATCGCTCTCCGACAAATGCTCCAGGCGATAAATCTTCTGTAAAACAGGGTCATTGGGAAGATGTTCACGCAGATAATCCTCAGCTCGACGACGATATGTACGCGGAGGAGTTACAGAGATTCCAGTGTTATCTTTCTGGAATGTATCTTCAATGTTAACTGTAAACGTCTTGTCACTCTTTCCTCCGTCAATGTACTGCAAGAGGTCTCGAAGTTCTATGCGTACCCTTTCGAGTGAACCGAGACTAAGCGAGTTCCAGAATTGGGAGGTCAACACTTCCTTGATGGTATCCATTTTAGCCATCACCTGAGGGATGGAAGCCTTCTTCTCTTTGAGATAACGGGCTATGCTGGTTATCTGAGTCTCGGTTGCACCTGCATTGACGGTCTCATCGACAAGAGCTAACTGTCGTTTCAGACAAAGAGCATCGAATTTCAATGCGGAAGCATCGGCCAATGTGTTCTTGAACAAAGGGGAAATATTTTCTTTCATCGCCATTGTGTCTCCCAAAGAGAGTGCAGTCATCGCATCAGGCTGCGATAATGACTCAACCAGTTTTAACTGTCGGCGCACATCAAGACGGCTTCTGTTCAGTTCCTTTATCTGCTTATGAAGAATCTCCTTCAATTCATCA
Organism: Bacteroidales bacterium; assembly: GCA_910575615.1. GTDB lineage: Bacteria > Bacteroidota > Bacteroidia > Bacteroidales > Muribaculaceae > UBA7173. The sequence continues at coordinate 40,177 of CAJTEX010000007.1, forward strand.
TGAAGTGATTTCGCATCTGGGTCAGATTGATACGACGCATCTTGGAGAATATACTTCAAGTCGGTACGGAGATTGAAAATAGTTGCAACCACTGAAATAGATTTAGTAGGTTTCGCCCCATCTCCATTGACACTGAAATATTCAAAATTGCGGTAGTAGTCAAAGATGAGAAAATCCTTCTTATGCTGTCCCGGCCCAAATAGATCCGGACATAGTCGCGTTCCTCGGCCAATCATCTGCCAGAACTTGATTTTGGAATGAACAGGCTTAAAGAACACCAAATTGACTATTTCGGGTACATCAATGCCGGTATCGAGCATATCGACAGAAACGGCAATCTGAGGAAGACTCTCCGGATTCTTGAAACGAACAATCAAGTCTGAAGAGTATTTCTCATAGTTGTCTATGACTCTACAAAAGTCAGGACCCAGATCGGGATAAAGTGCGGCAAAACGTTCTGCAATAAATACTGCGTGCTTATGGTTGTATGCAAAGATGATGGTCTTGCCAATCATAGTGCCGTCATTTACGCGGTAGCCGTTTTCCATCAACTGAGTAAGCACATAGTCAACGGTATTCTGACTGAAGATGTATTTGAAAATCTCGGCAGCTGATATTTTGCGGCTGTAATCACCTTCGATACTTTGAATCACTTTCTCATACTCAAAGATTTCTTTAAGTTGCTCTCTTTCCTCGGGAGTCAGTTTTTCCGGGTCAATACCTTCAGTGAGGATCTGTGAGTTGTCAATGATGGGAACGAACGGCACAAGCCATCCGTCATCTATTGCTTCCTGATACTCGTAACTGTCCGTAGGGATACCTTGCTCCATACCGAAAAGTTCGTATGTAGAACGGTCTACTTCATCTCGTGGCGTAGCAGTCAGTCCCAAAAGCAAACCATCGAAATAATCAAAGATAGCGCCATATTTGCCAAATACTGATCTATGTGCCTCGTCAATTATTACAAGGTCGAAGCGTCCGATTGAGAATGTTTTGTCCTCGCGGTCCAGATGGCTTATCATTGTCTGATAAGTTGAGAAAAGGATACGTGCAGACTTATCTCCGTCAGAGTCACGCAAAGAACTTACTGTCTGTGATGGGAGAAGTTTCTGATAGTTGAGCTTGGCTTGGTCAACAAGTTCGATTCGGTCAGCAAGGAACAAAACGTTTTTAACCCATCCATTGCGTACCAACAACTCCACCATTGAGATACTGACACGGGTCTTTCCAGTCCCTGTTGCCATCACAAGAAGGGCACGGCGGTGCATATCATTGAAGTGATTGGCTACAGATTGAATTACTCGTTTCTGATACGGGCGGTTGGTAATTCTATCATCAATCGACAGGTCAGATATGGCATTTCGGCTACGCTGGGCAATCATGCGACGCAGCTCATCACGAGTATGAAAGCCCATCAAAGGACGCGAGGGATAACCCTGACCGTCTATGATGTTTGTTTCAAAACCGTTGGAATAATAAATCACCGGAAGTTCGCAAGCATATTTGTTTTTAAGACATTCTGCATAAAGCTCTGCCTGATGCCGTCCCTTTGCCGGATCCACGCTGCTACGTTTGGCTTCAATTACGGCGAGCGGAGTTCCGTCATCATCGAAAAGTACATAATCCGCATAACCGATTCCTGTATTATTGGGCATATTATATGCAGTGTATGGTTCAGCAGCCATATCTAAATGGTGATATGCTGGAGAATCTTCATGTACAATTGCATCAGATAAGCGACTCCCCACTTCTATCTCAATGCAAGCTTGACCGGCTATAATCTCTCCTTTCTTTTCTGAAACTTTCCAACCTGCTTCACGTAGCAACAGGTCAATATAAAGACGCCGTGTCTCTGCTTCTGAAAGGTCATTGACTATTGGCTGCGCCTCAACAGTCTCCGGTTGTGCCGTGGTTGTTTCAGCCACTTCTGCAGCGGCTGTTTCTGCCTCAGCCGTTGTGACAGCTTCAACCTTTTCTGGCTGGATTGAGAATCTCGGTCTGCGCGGTTTTTCTCCTTGTTCAAGCAAAGACTTGTCAAACGGAGGCAGTTCAGGGATCAATCCCCATGCCAATGCGAAAGAACCGACAAAATAATAAAGATTCAGGACTGCAAAGAATGACTCTCTGCGGCCAACATGCCCGGCATCGCCCCCAACATGTGAGGCATTATTACCGATTTTACGTATATAGTGAATACGTTTCATCATTTCCGGGCTATCTACGAAAGCACTGAAACGATCATCTGTAGACAGTTCAAGCAAGGTCACGCGGTCTTTTGTCACCCAGCCCTTCAAACGATAGATCGTCTTGACCATCGTTTCGAGAGCAAGACGAGCGCTATGTGCCGAAATCATAGGATTAGAGGCTTGAAATTCCTCAGCCGTGGCACAGTGTTGATAGGCCGATCTAAGTCCTTTTACATCTTTTAGTATGTCGAAGTTCTTCATTGATTCAAGATTTTAAGAGAAATAATACTGCATCCGTTCTGCCATCAGCATTTCGGCATCGGCTAATTGCTGACGGAGCAAATTATTTTGAAGATTTATAGAGTCCATTTGAGCCGCAAAAGCTTTTTGCATGTCAATAGGAGGGAAAATAATAGGCAAGAGCCTGATGTCTTTAACATTAATTTGTCTAAGTGTAGCTCCTTTAGTTTTGTCTTGTATAATGCTATTTATCTGGGGCATTCTAAGGCAGTAATACACAAATAAGCGTTCCCCAAGCTTAAGTCTTGCAGAAACCAAACCTCTTGTAATGTTTCCTCCCTTCAGTTCCTCAGAAGCTAAGGAAATGACTCCGGTAACACCTCGGCAACTTATAAATATCTCATCTCCTTCTAATTTGGTACGCTGATATTTTTGGGCAATAGGTGGGTCAACCCTCTTTAAATTTTTCAGATATATTACCGGAGAAGACATATCAATAGATCTGACAACAGGAACACCATTGGGAACCTCCTCTCCAGGTTGAACTATTCCATAGGTCAACTTACAATCATCTGTAACTATATCTTGCAACTGTTTAACTTCCCAGCCTTTAGAGTTTGCTACCGGGTCACCAAAAGTGGTAAGGAAGATGGATTGAGCCAAATCATCAAGATCGGCTATCTGTTCCCGGTAACCATCAATTACCTCTTGCAACGCATCGAGTTCTGAAGCAATTGATTCTTGCTCTATGATTTTGGGTACCAGTATCTTCTCTGATTTATAGTGCCTAAAATAAATATGAGGTATGGCAGCGCCCTTTACATATTTCGCAAGATTTAATGAAATCAAAAGGTATTTCAAGAAATCAATATTGATGTTATCTTGGGGGAATATATACTGCATAGTACCCACTAATGATGATTTAGGAGGATATTTGTTAACTCGTCCAACTCCTGAGCCATCTTTAACAATACCTATATATTCTTTATCTTGATGGTAAAAATCAATATTACCAACAATTCCACTTGCGCCAAACAATAGGTATTCTCCTTTCCCTATCTCTGTCTTTGAAATAGTTATATTGGATGTGCCGTTTGTGCAGATTTCTCCTAAATTACACTTTTTCCACTTACTCTTATCAACCTTCATACTCAAGAGTTTAGGAGACGTTGAAATTCAGCAAAAGCATTGTCAATCTTAGACTGACGTTCTTTCATTCGGGTGATGATTGTCTCAGGAGAGTCATATTCAATGACCTCACGCTCCACTTCGTGATAACGCTTATAGCTTAGGTCAAACCCATTCTCTCTGATTGTCTTAACATCGACAAAGAATGACTGAGATTTACGGTCACGATTATTCTCCGCTTCCAAGTTGTGAAAACGGGATACGATATCCGGAATGTCATTGCGATCAGGCTGTGGAGAACGCTGCGATGTTAAGGAGAAGCCATCGGCTCTCATATCGTAGAACCATACTTTATCAGTGCCTCCTGTGCCTGTCTTGGTAAAGATAATGATTGCAGTGCTTACACCACTGTAGGGTTGAAACACTCCACTCGGCATCGTAATAACCGCTTTGAGACAATGTTTGTCGACAAGAGCGGAACGAATGGTTTTATAAGCGGCTCCATCACCAGTCAGAACTGTATCAGGAACAATTGAAGCACAACGACCTCCCGGTTCGAGCATACGCATCATCAAGGCCAAGAAGAGCAATTCTGTCTTCTTGGTGGTCACAGCAGAAAGAAGAGAGTTGGCTATATCGTCTCTGTCAAGACTTCCAGCAAAAGGAGGATTCGCAAGACAGAGGGTGTATTTGTTAGTATCAGAATTATCATCTGACAACGAATTTCGATAGAATAGCTGCGGGTCAGTAACATCATGGAGCATCATGTTCATACAGCCAATTCGCATCATCGAGGCATCAGAGTCTGAGCCAAAGAAGGTGTCATGTTCATAACGTCGCTTGGCTTCGATACCAAGAAGTTCGTCAGCCTGATTCTCTGCTATGTATTTCGCTGCTTCCATAATGAATCCGGCACTACCCATAGCAGGGTCACAGATTTTGTCATCAAGGGTAGGTCGCATAAGGTCAACCATCATCTTGATGATATGTCGAGGAGTACGGAATTGACCATTCGTTCCACTGGCTGCCATCTTTCCAAGCATATATTCATATACATCGCCCATCATATCCGAACCATCTTGAGTCAGTTCCTCTATACCCTCTACTACACGCGAAAGGAGACGTGGATTGGTTATCTGGAATACAGTGTCTTCCATAGCCCGACTATATGCTGACCCTTCTCCACCGATATATCGAAGGAATATGAAAGCGTCATTTCGCACACGGTTGAGCATCTTTGCCGGTTCCATCTCTTTGAACACATGCCAGCGCATCTCCTTGTATGGCACCTCCTGATCGGTGGCCGGGTTCTTCCAGTCTCCGGGAAGAAAGACAGGGTTATCAACACTGTCACCGGTAAGATTGGCTATCTGCTCCTTCTGACGCTCCCGGTCATCGAGCATCTTCATAAAGAGCAGATAGGTCATTTGTTCAAAAATGGCCGATGGCTGAGTAAAACCATTATTCCAGAATGTCTGCCAAATGGCATCGACCTGTTGTTTCTTTTCGCCTGTAATCATAATCTTTTAGAATTTTGAGTCGCGTTTGCACCAAAAGTTTATGGCATTCATTTCCTCATCAGGATTGGCAATGAGGAAATTATCATACCAACGGATGAAGTCACAAAGTCCCATTGCAAGGGAGCGGAGCATATAGGGAGAATTGCCGACATGAGGCAGGTATTTGTCAAGGTTCATAGCAATTTCAACTTCTGCCTCGGCAGTATGAGCCGCGCCACCGGTTTGGAAAACGGCATCTTTAAGCCAGTTTGCAAGCTGTTTTGGTAAGATGGGTGCTTCAGTCAGACGCTCAATCTTTTCCCAAAACTTTTTGTCGCTGTCTTTACACTGCTCTGGTTTTTCAGGTTGGTCTGCACCAAGAAACAAACTACTCCATGATAGATTAACCTGCTCCTTTTGACCCTTTGAAACAATATTTGTAGGTAGGATCCCCATCCTTACCATATGACGGAATATGTATTCCAACGCTTTACGAAGGTCAATATACCGACGATTGTAGTCAGCATTTGTTGTGCCTTTGAAATGGATAGGCACGAGCAGTGGCATCAAATGGAAGCCGACATCAGCAGCCAAACCTAATTTGTCGAGAGCCGTGAAAACATCAGGATACAGGTCATTCTCAATCTGGAGTTCCTCATTGTAGTGGTTTACCTGCGTGCGAATGCGCTCAAAAAGTAGCTGACGCTCATATCGCTCCTCATTGCCGTATTTGACCTTTGCGTTTTTAGAGTAAAATCGGCGATTAGTAAGTTTTACCCAGCTCTCGTCCCATTCGTTGATGTCTGGAATCAAGTCGCGAATGTCATCTTCACCTTGGCCTGAAAGAACGTACCAAGGAATTGTACGATCTTTTCGAGCCGCAATCTTCCCGATTCGAGTTATGACGTTCATCAAAAATCTGTCAGCTTTATCGGCATCGCCTTTCTTATACTGGCACTTAGCATCCAGTATTATAGCCTGCCATCGATCATAGTCTGATTCAAGTGCAGCTTCGGCTTCTTCCCAACATGGGAATACTGTCAACTGTAAATCACCGCACATTTCAGCCTCTCCAGGATAGGAGTTTGTCACCAGAGGGTCATTTTCGACCCAAAGAACCTGTATCAAATCGTTTTCACGCATAGTCTCAAATTTTAGAGGATTCTAACGGTGTTAGTGTTTGTAAAGATCAGTCGGTAGATGACCGGAAATTCTGCGTTAGGCTCGGATTTAACCTCAACAGAACCCAGACCTTCCATTAATGACTTTATTTCAAAGCCACCTTGTCCAGAATGAAGAGTGCCTTCAGAAGAGCTTTCATTTAAGGCAGTAGAGAAGCCGCTCATCAACACATCATCGCTGGTCACACCTTCTTTAAGAGGGAGACCGTTGTTTGCGATAGTAATCACAATATCACCATGTACTTCCTGCCAGTCGAAGCGAATTTCATTATCGCTTTTGTCGGAAGAAAATCCGTGAGCCTTGGCATTGGCAACAATATTGTTGAAGATCCGTTCTACCAAACGCATGGGAGCAGTGAACACGTTCATTGCATCTGTGTGATAGTATGTCACATCACCAGTCTCTTCATTGATGTCCGGAATATCGGCAGTATTGTCATTGCCAACGTTCACCATCCTGACGTTAGGCGTGGAATGTGTGCGTATGTAGTCTTCGATGAATCCATAAGGATTAATTTCGACTTCTTCTCCCCAATCGGCTTTCTCTAATCTCAATGATTCCACTTGTTGTTCAAGTGTGGAGATTGCGTAGCCGATGGTGCCCATCAGGTTCTCAACTGATATTGGATTGACGCGACCAACAATGTCGTTGAAGCTGATTTGGCCTCCTTTTTTCTGGGCAAACATGTTCATCTGCTGCCAGTTTGAAGATAAGGCAGAGAGAGTCTGAATCATGGCATGACGAGTGCTACGGACTTCGCGTTTATACCTTTCGTGAGCTTCGTGAAGTTCAAGAGCCATATCACCCATTTCTGCTGTCAAGACATCATTTATGAGCTTCTGTCTTTCTTCTTCACTCTGGTAATCTGGCACGAAAACCTGAGATAAGTCAAGTCGGTTAAGTCGCGCTATTGTAAGTCCTTTGGCGTGTGCGGTTATCTGGTTAGCAACCACCTTGGTTGAAAGCAGTGCCGCCAAGTATTGGGCACTTACTCCGTCAGCGGGCTGAAGAACTTTGATGAATCCGGGAGGGAAAGCAATCTTATTATGGAAGTTCTCCACAAAGACTGTTCGCACTTTGCCACTTACAATAGCTATTAGAACCGCGTCTCCGTAAATGGCAACATGATTTCTCGCAGAAGTCGCTTTCTTCTCCACGCACTTTTGAGGAGCAAAAGGTTTGCGATGCAATGCCTCTGGGAGCGACGAACCAACAAGATTGTATTCAGTATTCCCATCACCACGACATTCTTTAATTTCTGAAGCGAAATCAGAAAGAGGCTTACCGTTTTTTGGTCTCGGAGTCAGGTAAATCTCTGGAATGAGGTTACAATCATTTAAATAGGAATATTTCACTATGGTTGCGACATCATCATCAACCACATACTCACCTCTTTCTCCGAAGTCAACAAGGTCGTCCTCCATATCCTTGACGAACTGCTCCCAGTCAAAAGTTGTCTGGCGATATACACTCTTTGCAAACCGAGTATAACCCGAAGCGTCAGCAAAGACTATATCCTCATTTTCGATCCCTTTGGAAATAACGATAGCTGCTTGAGATATTCCGGTCCCATTGAAAATATTAGATGGAAGAGAAATAACCGCTTTCAGAGCCTTGTCTTCGACAAGCTTAGTACGAATTGATTTCGATGCCTGACTTTGGTCGAAAAGGAAACCGGCAGAAACAATGCAAACTAATGTGCCTCCGTCTTCAAGTTTGTCGTAAAGGTGGCTTACAATGTCGCCTATCCGCTGACCTTTCTCCATTAGATAGGCTGGAGAAGTAATAATGGCTTTGTATTTTTTGTCATCCGACATGGTTGCAAATGAATCGCCCAATTTTATATTGGTTCGAGAAGTTGCCCCTGCGGCGAATAAACGAATCTGTCCCAATGCCCACGTTTCAGCAATGCGTTCCTCACCTACAACTGGATTAGGAAGAGCGATTGCATATGAATTCGCTCCAGCAAATGGATTGTAGACAATGGTATCCTGTGGGCAAGATACTAACGAGCACATGAAGTCTGTAACTTCTTGTGGTTGAATGAAACCAAAGGAGGATTCGTATTTCATTCCATTTGATGCGACAACCTGCTGAAACACATCTTCAAGATGAGATGCAAGGAATGCCATTTCCTCTTGGCTCAATATTCCTTCAACAAAATCATTGCGAAAGAGAATGTCCTTGACCTCATCGTTGGCTTTATCTCCGGCCGCTGTCAAGTAACATTCCAACAATAGTGACAATCCTGATTTCGAAAATACGTTTCTTGACAGTGCACACATCATGTATCGCGAAATAAGCTCTGATACATTGTAGGGCTTCGTATTATTAACGAGTGCTTCGATATCTGTTTCTTGCTCTTTTGCATCAGCGACCATCTCCTTTTGACGTTTCACCGAAGGCAGTCCTTCAATAGCACAGGTATTGCGGATGATGTCAAGAGGCTCAATCACGATTTCGCGATTGTTTTCAAGGTCGTAGTTGCTTATGCCGACTGAATTCCAGTCTTCGGGGTCAAGACAGGATGCGATGGTATGATTCCACTTCTCGAACTGACACATGTAAAACATATATTCGGGAGTGACAATCGGGGCTAACCGCGCGGCAATAAGATAACCTTCTTTGTCCTTGCGAAGAGATGAAGGAATATAGACCGGCATCTTCTCAGAGGCAAGAATATAAGCCATTGAGTTAGAGTGAGAGGTTATGACGAGTGTCGGAGAAGTTAGCTTACGCATTCCCTCTTTGGCTTCTCCAAGTTGAAGTTGACTGGGACGAACGTATATAGAATCCCAATCCTTGGCGAAGTTCTGTGCCGAGAATATGTAGCCAACTTCTGGCTCCTTCACCTGCTCTGCATGAGCATAGAGAAGGATGTTAGAAACTTTAGTAGACTGAGCGGCGGTGTTGGAGGTTGTGTTGAGCATAAGCTTAAAATTTTGTTTCGATGCTGCAAAGTTACAAGGGACTTGTGCAGTCATTCTTCAAAAGTCCATAAATCTTGCAACACTCTCCCAAAATAGATGTAATCTCATCTCTCAGTGCCAATGGCTCTAAGATTTCTACATCCTTACCGAACCCAAGAATGGTTGCAGTTAATTCTTTGTTCGGTATGAGTTTCAATGTAATAGTCCTCTCAACGTCGTTATTCTGTTGTGTTGGATGAATAGGCTTGGCCTTGATATAAGGGTATCGAGGTTCGGAAAAGCGAAGAACCACTTTCTCTATTTTACCCCCTTTAGGAATGGTAACACCAATCACATCATAGAAATAATCGTCAGGATTTTCTATAATTGTATCTGGTATGAACTCAGCCTTTACCGGTGTGACTTCCTGTATTCTGTCCAATGGAAAAACCGATATGCTCTTAAATTCCGTGCTGTATCCTAAGATGTACCACCGATTATTATATTGCTTAAGATAATATGGGTGGATGAGAACGGCATAAGGAGGCTTATTGAATGGAGCATATAGCACCCTTATCGGTTGTTCGTTAACAATGTACCCAAATAGTTCTCTAAACCGTTCTATTCCTTGCAAATCCACATTGGAGTCAAACGATAAGATAGTTCTGTCGGAACCTTTTGCCTTATACTTACGTTTCAACTTCTCAATTATCTCATACATCCAATCAAACTGTGGCATCCCTCTGAAAGAGGCAAGCATCCTCACCGTGGTCTCTAACTCAGTAAGTTCTTCATCGGTTAAATCCACAATAGAGAACCCTTGACGCGAATAACGATAGTACCGACGTTGACCATCCCAATAGGCTTCAATCGGAGCCGACATATTCGGGGAGGTCTTCATTTCCTGAATATCTGAGTAGATTTGACGCTTGCTTACCGTCTCCTTTTCGCTCAATTGGGCATACAAATAATCACACACGGCCTTCTGCAAGTCCTCAATGAAGAACTTGCGAGAGAAGTTACTGAAGCATTTGTCAAGAGCCTCGTAACGGAGACGTGCATGTTTATTCGTTGCCAATGTGTGGGTATAATTATTGTTAGAATGGTTCTTGCGATACGGGTTCGTTCAATAAATCACGGACACGAACATTCAACTGCTCTGCAATAGCAAACAAGGTTTCCAATCCGGGCTGAGCCGAATTTGTACACCATTTGGAGACCGTAGCCGGGTCTTTACCCAATTGCTCCGCCAGCCATTTGTTCGTTCTCTTCTTTTCGACTAATACGAGCTTAATCCTATTTAGGTCACGTTCCATATCTTCAGAATTGAATTTGACGCAAATTTACTGAATTTTTCAGAACTAACATAATTATTTGTGAATTTTTCATTAACTTTGCAGCGCCATCCTCTCTCTACGGCCAATTCCGGCTTCCGAGCAACCCTGGGTGGAGCACTTAATTCCATGTGGAAAGACTCAGAAACCAACATTGATTACCTAAATTTCAACTATCTTGTCGAAGTCATCACAGAGCTAGTGACAGACAATGATATCACCCCATCTACAATTGGCGTGTACGGAGATTGGGGAAGCGGAAAGTCAAGTATAATGAAAATGGTGGAGGAAAAGATTGAGTCTCAAAAAGACAAGTCAGTCATTTTCGTACATTTTAATGGCTGGCTGTTTGAAGGATATGAAGACGCGAAGACAGCTCTATGCGGTGCAATACTTGATGCGGTGCAAGAATATGTAACTATATTAGGAAAGTTTAAGGGGAAACTAAAAAGTTCTATCACTTCCCTTAAGAAGAAAATTGATGTGAACAAATTGCTCGGCAAAGGTCTCAAGTATTCTCTAGATTATTTTTTGACCGGAGGTATAGGAATTCTGGCAGATTTCACTCTCGGGAGCATTAAGGATGCTATTAAAGCAAAGGCAAACTCTATGTCAGAGAAGCAATTGACTGAGTTGTTAGACCTTTTCAAGTCGGAAGAATCAAAGCGAAATGAAATAGCCAACTTCCAAAAGGAATTTGCTAAACTCATTGAGGATACTAAGGTTAACCACATGGTGGTATTTATTGATGAGTTGGACAGATGTGAGCCTGATACTATTTTGGATATCTTCGCAGCTATGCGTCTCTTCCTTTTCGCTAAAAATACTTCGTTTGTTATCGGTGCAGATGAGCGATTAATACGTTTCGCCATCAAGACTAAATATAAGGAAATTCCTGAGAACAATCTTGATATAGGCAAGGAATATTTAGAGAAGATGATTCAGTATCCTGTTAATATTCCTGTTTTAAGCAACGAGGAAATAGAACAGTACATAGCGCTCATGCTTCTCGAAAAGGAACTAAAAAATAAGGAAGAATTTAATCGAATATTGACACAAGTCAGAGGTCTTAAGCCTTCCGAGAAGTTTGGCATAGAGCATCTTTCTTCAAATGGGAAATATTCCGAAAAGTCTAAGGAATGTTTTGATTTGGCACGTCAAATCGCAATCTCTTTATCCGGCATCAAAATGATTAATGGAAATCCTCGTCAATGTAAAAGATTCCTTAATACCCTATATTTACGAATGGCAATGGCCAATTCCCGAGGGGTGGAGTATGACAAAAACGTTGCCGCAAAATTAATGTTACTGGAATATTATAAGCCGGAATTGTATGACAAGGTGGTTGATCCCAAAAACAAAGAGGATTTTGATGAAATCGAGTCAAACAAGGTGAAAGACAAGAATGTATTTAAGGCTGATCTGGAATCTTCAACATGGTTCTCCGAATGGCTTAAAATTCCATTCAAGTTATCCAACGTCAACATTGGAGATTATTATTATTTTTCTCGTAAGAGTTCCCGATTGAACATGTTCTTGAAAAGTAATCTTTCTCCTACAGCCGAAAAGTGCTATGATTTCCTAAAGTCAGGAAATGCCACGGGAAGGAACAAAGCCGAAGCCCTATTGAAAGAGGTCTCTGCAGAAGAAAGCCTTTCTATACTAAAGCTGCTGAGTGATGATATGAATATTGGAGAACAAGTCGATAAAAGGATTTTCGAATCTTTCATTAGTCTAATAACTTGCCGTCAAGAGTTGAAGATTGAGGGTCTTAACATTGTGAAAGCGATTCCACTACAGAAACACGATGTAGCATTTGTAGGAAAGCTGACTCCTTTAATTGATATACTTACAGATGCAGAAACATCTGAATTAGAAGGATTATACTCTCAAAATGAGCCATTGAGAAAAGCCTTCGAAGCCATTTGTGATCTAAAGAAATAATTAAATGGGAACATCGAATTTATATAAGGGGCCTAAAGGGCAGTCCCTATTGCCTGAAGGATATGAGGAATCGATAGATTGGGATAATAATCCCGATAATGTTGATTCTTCCGATGATACAGATACTTCTCAAGATAACCCTCAAGAAGATAAAGACCGACGGAAACAGCAACAAAACCAAGATGGAGGCGGTAACTGGTCTGCGGCCAAGAGAGCTATTACCAAAACTTCTGGAGGTGGTAGATCTGGCATAAGTCGTGCAGTTTCTTCGTATACAAAAGCGTTAGGAGGAGCAAAGAGTGCAGCTAAAAAATCCAAAGTAGCTCAATCTATCACCGTAGGTATTTATGATTTGTTTTCTGGTTCATCAGCACAAGTCAGAGAAAACCTTGAAAACATCGGAATAAAACTTGAAGGTCGATCGAATAGAGATATTTTTAACGAAATATGCAAGCGTTTAGCTCCAACACCTGACGATTTAGACAATTCAATTGCCAATAAGGCATTAAATGAAACAATCTCCGAAATTGTATCTGAAGAAGGTTTTGACACTTCGGACTTAGGCGTTTTCAATTCGGAAATGTTGAATAAAATGGTAAGTGGCTTTATAACAAATTACATTTTTGAAAAGCTTATTCATCAAACTGGATATGGCATGTTGATTAAGGGAAAATCTCCACAGGAGATTGAAACCACTGAAGAAAATCTCAAAGATTATATTGGGAGCATCGTGAGGCATGTTGTAAAGAAAAACCTGCATGAAGGAGTTAGCAAGAAAGATGTTAGAAAAATGATTAATAACCTATATGAGAAATCATATGGAGTAATGGAGAGTATGGCATGACAAGAAAAATTGTATGTAAATTGAATGACAATGAGCACTTTCACATTGAGGGTGCTCAAGAAGTCAATCTTAATGATAGCCGAGACTATCGTTATACTCTTTGGAAGAGGGCTAAAAAGCATCTTTATCAAATTCCACAATTTTTCTCAGATGAGGCATTAGATCTTTTCTATATCGCCTTGATGGTCTTTTGTGCAGACAAAACAGTTCGAAGAGGAGAAACTGTGGACGCCTGGACTCGCGATATAGAGATTTATATGCCTGTACTCAAACCTGAAAAATGGGAAGAATTAAAAGATACTCTCAAAAAAGCTCTTGATTTTCTCACGGGCGATCGATGGTATTTGCATTTTAGAGAAAGAGCCTATACACAACACGAGACTTATTATCAGAAGAGAAAGTTTCATTATAGAAAGTCCATACCTACGATAGATACAGAAACTATATGTATGTTATCGGGAGGACTGGATTCTTTTATAGGCGCAATAGATATGCTCGCTAATGGGGAACGTCCCGTCTTTGTTGGAAATTATAATGGAGGAAAAGGTGTAAGCGTATATCAAAATTGCGTAATTAATAAACTTATAGATTATTTTGGCATTGGCAAAGAACGATTTTATCAATTTTACGCAGCTCCTATTCGTGGAAAAGAAGATACGACGCGCTCTCGTTCTATGATGTTTTTTGCACATGCAATACTACTGGCTTCTGGTTTCGCACATCCAGTTAGCATATGTATACCCGAGAATGGTGTCATATCCTTGAATATCCCTCTTACAACTCATCGAGTAGGAAGCTTAAGTACACGAACGACACATCCGTATTATATTGGTCTTCTTCAGTTACTGATTGATGGTCTTGGTATTCCAGTAAAACTAATCAATCCGTATCAGTTCTGCACAAAGGGTGAAATGATGAAACAATGCAAAGATCAGTTTTTTTTGAAAGAAAATTTCAAATTCACAATGTCTTGCTCTCACCCTGATTTGTCAAGGTGGAGACACGAATCCGGTTCTAAACATTGTGGTGTATGTTTGCCATGTACAATACGCAGAGCCGCTATTGCGGCTTCTGGCTATGAAGATGACTCAATATACGGCGATCCCCAATACGCTAATAATGAAGCTCAGGCGAATCTCCTCTCATATAGATTGGGCATACGGAAGAAAAAAGTTCCAATATTGGCAATCCAATTGAATGGGCCAATTTCTGAAAAACATGATGAATATTCACGTGTATATGAACAAGGCATAAAAGAGCTAAAAAACTTTATAGACACCCTATGACTCCTTTATTTGATACTCATTGCCATCTCGATTTGCTGAAAAATGCAACAACGGTATTATCCTCAATAGAGGTTCTGCCCGTTTATGCAATTTCAATGACAAATCTACCAGACCTATATATGCGCGAACAGAACTCATTCCAAAGCAAATATATTCGACTGGCATTAGGGTTTCATCCAGAACTAATTCTTAAATATCAGCGACAGATTCCATTAATGTGGGAATTACTTCCAACAGCAAAATACATTGGTGAGGTTGGGTTGGATTCCAAAGCAGACGGTAGAAAAGAGCAAACTAATTTTTTTGAGAAATTAATAAACCTATGCAGAGAAGATAACCAAAAGATCATCTCAATTCATTCCAGAGGAGCTATTTCTGATGTATTAGAGATTATAGGTGAACAATACCTTTTTCACCCTATACTTCACTGGTTTTCAGGCAAACGTATGGAGTTGGAGTTGGCAATAGAAAGAGGATATTTTTTTTCTTTAAACAAAGCTATGTTAGAATCTTCCAAATTTACATCAATGTTATCATGCATACCGACAGACAAAATGTTATTGGAGACCGATGCCCCCTTTATTGAAATGAAGAGAGGTTATGTAAATTCAATAGAGGATACCGTGGGAAAGCTTGGCTCTCTTTTGCATAGGAACAAAGAGGATATGAAAAGAATATTATGGGAAAATTTCAAAACTCTCCTATATTCTTCTGAGTAAGCTATACTAAAAAACATATAATCATAGAAAAATAACAATTGGAATAAATTATAATCTAAAAGCCACGGACTCCGTGGCTTAGAGTTATGGGAGGAAGAGGGCTTCGAGCTCGGTGAGAAGGTAATTGTATAAGCTGCAATGCCATTTAACACGGCAGTTGCGGTAGGGGTGTAGGCGTGAAAGAAGTTACGTTACCGGATTTGAGGGGCCAAGGATGCTTGATTTGTTGACTATTGCACGACAACAGGTATATGCCAAGAAACTGATGTGGTTGTTGTCTAATAGTAAGGCCCCTCGATAAGGGTGATACCGAGGGGCGAAATGGAGATTAGGGGTTTACGCGAACTTCATGCAGGGGATGAGGGTGTCAGGGACGGCTACTTCTTTGGAGAAGGTGACGATAGGGGTTTCGACGGCGAGGTGTTTGAACCCGTGGCGGGAGCCGCGCTCGAAGATGAAATTGCAAAGGGCGAGGAATTCATCTTTGTCTTGGGCGTGGCCGCTACCGGTCACGAAGTCGGAGAGGATGATGATGTCATCGGGGAGGTTGTTGTGGCCGTTGCTGTGTTCCCAGACTTTGAGCTGGATGTGGATGTTGCGTCCGAGGTAGCGGAAGGTTGCGCCGACGCAGTTCCAGTCGCAGATTGCATCATCGTAGTTGGCCTCGTAGCGCTTGGCGATGTAGATGCAGAAGTCATCAAACAGGTCTTCGATGCGGTGAGCTGCGATTGTCGAGAGAATTTTGTTGGTGTTGGATGTTGTCATTTTTTTGAGTTTTGGGATTGTGTGTTGAGTTCGTTGATTTTCTCTTCAAGGCGGTGCTTCTGATCAAGGGCGCGTGCTGTTTCTTGCACTCTTTCCTCATAGGCTCGGACTTCTGCCTCTATTTGTTTCACTTTCTTCGGGTCGTTAAACCAGCTTTCGATGCTGTCGAGTCCTACTGTTCCGACACCTCCATTCATCAGGATGTAATGGTACTTGATGTCGGATATTCTGCATTGCTCTATGCGTCCTTCCTGCCAGAAGGTCATTGCGAAAAACAAGAGCGTTGAAAATATAGTGAAGCCAAGGGTGAGATACCACTGCCATGATTCGCGTGCGATACGGATAGTTTTTTCGACTTTCTGCACAGGAGGATTAGCCCTGAAGTCATCAAACTTCTGATTGAAGTCATCATTAAATTCTGTGATTGAATCGCAGATTTGTTCAGTGGATTGGTTGACAGCTCCTTCGCAGTTCTCAGTTGAAGTTCTAATCGCGTGAGTGTAGAGCACAAGGTTATTGTCCAGTTCATCCTTGAACTTGGCGAGATCATCGGTGGTGGCGCAGTTGAGCTGCGCTTCCTTGATTTCATTGCAGGTGCCGGAGAGTGTACCTAATTCTTCGGCGATGTTACCGAGGAAACCCTCGGTGGGATTTTCATTTTCTTTACTCATTTTTCTTTTTTTGTGGGGTTAAATACTGCGGCCTTTGCGTTTGGCCTTTTTGCGGCGGCGTTCCATCTCGTTGTTCATGGCCTCCTGTTCGGGGTCGTATCCGGGGCCGAGTTTGAACAGACCGCCAAGTCCTTCGGCGAGATTTTCACCGATTTCAAGTCCGGCTTCAATCACCTTTGATGCGATGCTTGGCTCCTGTTTTGGAGTTTTTGCGACTACGGGACGGGGTGCATGAGAAGAGGTAGATGCCGTTTTAGAACGACCGTTTTTATTCTCGTTGAGTATGCGGTCGATGTTGGCAAAAGAGAATTTTCTCCCTTTGGCAACCTCCGAAGCCTTGAACTTATGCTTACCTTTCACGAAAGAAAGACCCTCGACAATGGTAGTGCCGCGACGGTATTTCTTTCGGAGCGACACACCGCTTTGGGCAAGTTCTCTTTGAAAAGTAGTCCAGTCTTTGGCAACTTTCAGGGCATCGCGCACGGCGATATACACCTCTTGCTTGGCTTTGTCACGACCTTTGAGTCGGTGAGTTTTCACCTTGTCGCGTCCTTCACCGAAGGTCAAACCATACTTCAATTTCAGCTCCTTGCAGATGTCATTGCTCCGGTAATATTCCCAGCTGTCGCTGACGCATTTGCCATCATTGTCCACTCGGTTGAACACGATATGGCAGTGAGGATGCTCCTTATCGAGATGCCGTGCGATGATAAACTGGGTGTTCTTGATGCCCATCCGCTCCATATATTCAAGGGAGAATTTCACCATTTTCTCATCGGTGAGGATTGCCGAATCTTCGGGAGAATAGGACAATGAGATGTGACCTACCCAATGTTGAACGCGCTGGTTGAGGTGTCGCTGACACTCAAAACCGTTGATAATATCCTGAGGCGTATCGCTCAAAACACCCTCGGCGTATAAAAGACGAGCCTCTTTGCCGGGTTCGTCCACGGCGAGCGCATAGCGGACGCATCCGCTAAAATCGCTCCCTTTAGTTATGCTTCCAATCATTTGATAAGTTGTTGTAAAGGGTTTTCAATTCCTTGCTGCGGGCCTGCACTTCCCAGCTCACGAGTTTGAAGTCTTTAGTCGCGTTGGCTACCGTAGCAAGTTGATTCAGGTTGTTGCTCATGCTCCCAATCTGACGAAGTATCGCCATATCTTCGGGTGTGGCGAGTGCCGTTATCTTGGCGTTGAGCAGTGCCCGTCGCCAGAAATCCGACAATTTTCTGCCGGCTTTGCGGCAATTTTCAACTACCTGCTGATACTCTTCTTCTGTGAGTCGGACGCTCACAACCCGGAGTTTCTTGGGCTTATCAGCCGCATCCTTTGATGCGGATTTTCTTTTTGTAAAAGTCATGTTGTGACAGAGTTTTGAGATGAATAAATCAGTTGACTGTGACCATCGGGAGCGAAGTTGGTCACCCGGTAACGGAGGGTGCAAGGTCGGCAAAAGTTTACGTTGCCACTACCTTGCTACCCTACGTTTCTCTCCGGGTAACGCTTCGCGTGGCGCTGCGATGGCTATGCCATTTTCATTATAGGCGCTATGGCAATCAAAACGACTTGCTGATTATTGCGAACCAGCTTCCGTAGTTGTCAGCGTTGCTGTCGAGATGCTCGTTGATGATATGCTCAACGAAGTTGCTGACACTGTAGCCCGAACCGCCAAAGATGCGGGCAATCTTGTCCACGCGCTCAAACGTGTCATTGCTGATGGCCACCTGATGCTTATTGTCCTTTCCGAGTTTAATCGGGGCGAAGAAAGCAGTGCGGTAATCTTCGAGGTCGAGCTTGCGCTGCTTGGCGTTGGGGCGCGTCGGTTTGGGTAGAGTGGTTGCGCCGGTCTCAGCGGATTGCTGAGTTTCGGGAAAAATAGAGTTTTCCATCGGGTTCTCAATTTTAGAGGGGTTAGACATTTGGGGATTTTTAGGAGCGTCAGTCATTTCAGATGACTGAACAGCGGGATTTTTCGATGTTGCCATATCTATCAGTTTTGTTGTGGACTTTCGTCCGGTTAATAATCTTAGTTATGTGAATACCTTGTACTCTTTAGCTATTCGATTGCCCTGTGACATCTCTTATCCGAGGATTACCACTGCGCATAGTTGAGGTGACTAATGAGTGGTCAAACTTCACCATCGGCAGTAACATTGTTAGTGGAGTAACATGACATCTTACGATACCATCCTTGGCGGATTCGTTTGAAAAGCGTGTTCAGATTGCGAGTGAGAAACATCTTGAACGTGTGGTCTTTCATTCCGAACCGTTCGGCGGTCTTGATTCCATCGGCAGTTGAGAACTCATCGGCGAGATGGTCATATACCGTGCGGTGCAGGTCATTTAGTTTCTCTTCACTTACGCAGGTGATTACCGCTAGTGCATTCTGACGGAAATACTCAGCCAACCGGATAGCGCCATCGACATCATTAACCTCGATCATCTCCGGACTTTGAGTTTCGTCTAAAACTGCCCAGCGAGCCATGCGGAGTATCAGACAGAACCGAAGCACGTAGATTTCAAGTTTGCAAAAGAAGCTGATAACATTATCGCTCATCTCACTGTCGCACAACTCAGCATTGCGATGTTGCCACGCATATAGCGATTTCTTTGCTTCGTTGTCAAACCGAATGATTATCGGCTGCGGCTCCTGATTCTCGTTGAGATTACATGGCACAGATAGAAGTCTGTTGAGGATACGTTCCCAGTCACGGTCAAGGTCTTCACGCACTTCCTCCTCATTCCATCTCGGTTTGGCGGTTGTCTTGGTCATAGCGAACAGTATGCGGTCGATAAAACCGTTGGCTGCACGTTCACCATTGGCGAGTTCAGTCAGCAGACGTTTCTGAATTGTGCCGACAACCGAGATGAAAGGACATTTGATGAAAATGGAATTCTGAGAGTTCTTGCGGTCTGACATTGTGGTGCTACCATTGAATGCCGACAACCAGAATTGTTCCTCAGACCCATTGTTGTAGCGCGTGAAGTTTTTGAACCAAGAGGCCAATTCATCAACCCAAAGGCAGAGACCTCTCGGATTGTGGGAATGAATAACGCTCAATCCCTCCTGTGTCACGTCCGATACGAGGTAACGCAGACGTTTCGGCTCCTTTGGGAATTGGTCATAACCGGCATTGACTCTCTCCTTGCGGCTCATAGCGATGGCTTCCTGATATGCACGAAACTGTTTTTGGTACTCCTGATTGTTTTTCCAGTCGGCGTTGACCAGTGGGCGCATTGCAAAGTTGAGTGGATGAGATTTGTTTGCTCCGGGACGGCCTACGATTGCCATGTAGATTATGGCTGATTCACGCCAGTTGCGTTTCACTTCCACGCGATGGGTATTTCCGATTGCAACTGAGATAGCCGCAAGCATAGCCGACGCGGTGTAGTCGATAGGGAAGCCGCAACTTGTATGCAGTTCCAGAACTAAGCGTTGCAGTTTTGCCGGAAACACATCAATGGGAAAGTCAGATGCTGTGGCAGAGGTATGACTTGCCAATGCACTGATGACTGTATCGAGAGTAATATTCTTTTCCATAGTCATCAGAAATTATAGCCTCCTCGCGGACGGCGTTTCATGCCTGCGGTGACAGCCGCCACCTGTTCTTCAAAGGAAGGAGCAACGGCGTGTTTGCGTCCGTTTTCGATCCATGCGTATAACTCATCTTCATAAAAGTAGAGGAGCTTGCCGCGCTTGTAGCTCGGAATGGGGTCATTCGGAGCTTTGATTGCGCGGTAGAGGGTCGAAAGTGACTTGCCGATAATCGTGCAAGCCTCTTTCGCGTGAACGATTCTCCGGGAGGGCTTGTGTTGTTTGAAAGGGTTGGCTGCGCCTACCTTTTCAAGTAACTCAAGTACCCGGTCGAGTTTCTCTGAGAGACCGCTTACCACATGTGGCAGCTGGTCGAAGGTGATTGTGGATGTTTCCATATCGAATAATTTCAAGTTTGTTTACGGAAATAAAACCGCACTGAAAGAAAGTGAGTTGTCGGTTAGAAAAATCACTTTTAGAAAACTCAAAATAACCGAGATGTCAAAGCTAACTTATTAGTTGTTAAAATATTTGTCCGGAAAAATGATATGGTTAGAAACTCGATGAAGCAGTTATATTCAAGTGGCGATGCTTTAACTGGAACTCTGATACACGAACATCATCAAACACTCATGAGGTTGTCGTATTAGGTAGCTGGTTTGGCAAAATAGTTGGGTAAGGGTATAAAGAAAGCGGATAACTCTGGATCTGAACCAGTGTTATCCGCAATCAGTATTGGGACGAAATAATTATTTCTTCGATTTACCTTTGTTTTCGACAACCTTCAGGTTGATTGTCTTATAACGTTTGAAATGTTCAAACAATGCATCCATCTGCTCTCGCGACAGGAGGGGTATTTTATCCTTGTCCGGATTTGTGTCCGTAAGTTTTGAATTTATGCTTTGTATTTGAAGATTACTGAAAGGTTCATAGAACACAGTCTTTACAAAGGTTGCAATGACTGGTCCCTTCAATCGGAGAAACTTTCCGATATTGTAGCCGAGATGTTTGAGGTCTTCTTTTGACAGTTGATGTTTTTTCCTGAGTTTTACAGCATTAAATTCTGCTAATGGTGTTTTAGTCCACATTCTGGCGTTGAGGTGCAACTTGTCAAGTTCGTGTGATTCCATGAATCCTTGCATGGTATAAGTGATGTAAGCACAGATGAATGTAACCTGTTCAGTATTGTATAGTTCCTCGTTACGCAGCAGCTTCTCGTAGGCTTCATCGCATTCTTTCTTCTGAGTTATTATTTTCTCCGTGGTCTCCTTGTGCTCGTTATAGAATTTTATCATCTCGTCCAACTGGTGAAGGAAAATAACATCCCCGTTTGCCGTTATGAATACTGTGCTTTCGTATTCTTCAATGGTTGTCGTGCCATCACGGTTGTCTATAACATTCTGTTCCGGCACAGATGCAAAACATCCATACTCATATTCTTCATTTGATTCAATTTTTTCCCTTTTGATGTTGTTCTCATAGTCATATTTCTCTTGCGCAGTCAACCCGCTGATAAAGTCTTGAAATATTGCGTCCTCATCAAAATCTGGACAGTTGTTTTGATATTCATGCTCAAAGAGAATTTCCTCATCGGATAATCCTGCACTGGCATAACCTTCTGAGCCATCGGCAAATCTGATATGGCGTGTGCCATCGTCCATTATATCAATGACTTCATAAGGATGCTCATTAAGATTATTGGAAAATTCGACATCCTCTTCCCAAACTTCACAGTCAGTTGTTGTCGCTTCGGAACAGTAATCCATTTGTTGCGGTTCAGACATCGCAGGAACGGCAATCTGTTCGCCAGATGTCGTTTCGGCGATTACAACGGCTTCCTTGCGACGGAAGAAATTGGAGATGGTGCGGGAAAAATCTTCAATAACGGATTGTAATCCGAGGTATAAACCAACGAGAAGAATGAAGATGACACCGAAAAGAACATTTCCGGTAAAGGTATCGGTGCCAAACCGATAGATGGCAGCGTGACGAACGAGCAGAGCGAGAAGTCCGGTTCCGGCTATTACAGCACTCCAGAGAATAATCGTGTCCCGGTTTGGGGCATTTTTCATATTGGGTGGGGTGTTAAATGATTAAACATCTATAAAGACAATTTAACCCCTCCGATTGTTCGCATCCAAAATGTTAAAGCGATACCAAATGAAGAATGGAGACCACATCAGTGACCTCCATTCAATAGCATAGTTGTAAAGTATCCTGTTAGAGGATTGTCAGCGATACTCGTCGGCCTAATCCCTCGAAGATTCGGAAAAGGGTACTTAGTTGGATATCAGACTTTCCATTCTCCAAGCGAGAGATATATGTCTTTTTGGTGCCAATTCGTTCTGCAAGTTGTTCTTGGGTAAGTCCGGCGCGAAGCCGTTCCTCTTTAAGTGTCTCTGCAAGACAGAAAGCCGCAGCATCAGCATCAAACTGGTCGCGCTCAGGTGTTCCGGGATTTCCGTATTCGGCATCGAGAAGTTCGTCGAAAGTCCGAGCCTTCATTATTGCTTCTTTCTTGACTTTATCCATTTTCTTTCTCTTTAAAATATTCTTTCATAATCTTTTTTGCTCGCTCCAACTGTAACGGTTGCGTCTTTTGTGTTTTCTTTTGGAATCCATTGAACAGAATCACCAATGAACCCTCATCGAAACAGCAGAATATGCGAAATATGTTGCTTCCGACCTCGACTCGAATCTCATATAGACCATCCGTATTTTCCATGCTCCGGAGTATTGTTTTCGGAACTCGGTCAACACTGCGGACGACATTTAGGCAGTAGTTAATCTTTCTTCTTACTGCATCTGTCTGAGCCACATAAAACTCGTTGAAGTAGTCTTTGTATATTTTTATCGTTCTATTAGCCATACTCAATTATACAACTGCAAAGTTAACTAAAAAGTTTACTCCATCCAAATTCTGATGGATTTATTTCAACGTAATGCTGTTGGCGGCGTCACGTTTCTTTTGATTTACGACTTCGGCGTAAATCTGGGTCGTGGCGACGTTTTTGTGGGTGAGCATCTTTGAGACTGTGTAGATGTCGGTGCCATTGGTTATCAGCAGCGTTGCGTAGGTGTGGCGCAGACCGTGGAAGGTGATTTTCTTGGTGATTCCGGCGGCTTTCAGCCAACTCTTGAATGGCTCGCGGGTATGGGCACGACTCAATCCTTTGAATACGAGTCCACGGTTCGGCTCTCCGCAATATGATAATGCTTCCTCGTTAAGAGGAAGGGTTGCCTGTGTCTTGGTTTTCTGAGTGCAGATGCGCATACAGTGGCCGCCATCAGGTGATACTTCGATATTGTCCCATTTCAACTGGAGGATGTCGCTGATTCGCAAGCCGGTGAGACAAGCAAACAGCGATGCTCGTTTCAGTACATCTACTTTGCAGGGTGTGGTAGCAAGTCTTCTGATTTCCTCAATTTCAAGGAAGTTGATTTTCGGCTCCTCCCAGTCGATGGATTCCAGATGGTCGTTGATATTCTCATTGAGCAGTCCCTCTCTGTATGCCATTTTGAGCAGGGCGCGGAATGTTGACCAATATCCGGCGGCGGAGTTGGTGGCGATTTTAGCATACTTCTTTTTCTTGACGCGCAGACTGAGGATGTGGCTCCGGAAGTCGTTGCATAAGCCGATGGTCACATCTTTCACGAGGCAACGCCCATTGGTGAACTCGCAGAAATGCTTATATACAATCTCCCACTTTTGATATTTCGACTTAGCCTTGTCCTCGAAGTAGGCGAGGAAGTCGGCATGTTTCTTGGTCTTGTCGATGAAGCCGAACTCCTCATTGATGATTGCCATCTCGCGTTGTGCACGTATGCCACGCGCCTTTATTAAGATGGCTTCGTTGTAGTCCATCTCGAATTTATCCTGCGGTTCGGCAATGAGATACAGACCGAGGAATTCACGGCGCGACATTTTTTTGATATTCGGATTCCAGATAGGTGGGTAGAAGTCGAGGTAGAGCGACAATTTGCCGCTTTTTAGTTTCTCCTGACGAAGAGTGACTTTAGAGATACTTGATGCTTTCATATTCGTTTTTCTGATTATAATTCACAAATGTAGATGGTGGTTGTTCGGTGACCAAAATCACCGGATTATAACTGAATCTTAGGATTGAATAACTCGGCTAACTCTCTGGCGTTCAGTTTAACATACTTTCCACAGCGGAGTTTGGTTATCTTATATGTCTTGACGTAGTGATACAACTGGTCACGAGTCAGAGAGTATTTCTCCATGGCATCAGCAACCGAAATAAACTCAACATCCTCGGCCGACTTCGCACCTTTGGCAACATCGAAATGATATTTGGAGTAATACACCTTCGGCCCATCCTTACGTTTTGGAATACCGACCTTAGATACCAGCGAATAGATTGCCGACAGCGTCATACCATATTTCTGTTGAATATCCTCGACCGAATACCACTCCGTGATTTCCGGATTCTCATTCCTTGCCGAGAAAAGCCGGTTAATATGCGCCTTGCTGAAATAAGCCTTTCCCCGGAGAATAGTCTTCGGCACATTATTTTCGGCCACTACCTTATATATCCATGAATCCTTCACGCCAAACTTCTCCCGAATCTCAGCGCGGGTATAAAATTCCGTGATGGTTTTGTCTGTCCTTTCAACAGATACTTGATTTTCTTCTCTCGGAGGAAGAAAGTCGAACATAGCCAACAGGTCAGCTTTGCTAATGAGAGTCTTTCTGTCAAACCTATTGACCTTTATTTTTCCGGCACGAATATATCGGTATACAGACATACGACCAATACCGAGCAGTTCGGCGGCTTGGGTAGGTGTCAGGAAATCCTTATTTCGCCACTTACTGCCGTTGCCGGATTGTAGCTTCGTTTCCTGATTAGACAGAGCGATCTTTCTCTGTCGCATTCTCTCCTTGTAGGAGTGTTCTGAACAACGCTTCGAGCAGAAGCGTGTTACGGTAGTCTGGGCGGTGAACTTGTTGCCACACCACTCACAAACTTTCTCGATTTTAATGTTACTACTCATATCATACGTGTTGATTTCACCAATTTTTGTATCGTGGCGTATCACAACGTACCGTGACGTACCACATCCTCCACCACCTTGCTGACGCTTGGGGTGGAGATGGTCAACGACGTACAATATCCGTACAAATAAGTGCGTAAAAACGCCTAATACTGACCGTTATCAGCATTAGGCGTTATGCGATGTCTTCAAGTTTTTCCGCTCAATGACAGTCAATTATCGTCATTGTATTTCATTGTGTATCAATGAATTATTTACCGATGCACACTATATAATCAATTAATAAACAGTGAGTTAGCCTCTTGAAAGGTACAGATGGTGGATGTGCTAAGTCGCTTACTTTCAATGATTTATTGTGTGATTGAATTTTGAAAGTGCAATTTGCTTGCAATCAGCGTTTTCGGGCAAATCGTCTGTACCGCTATGTTCTTGTTTCCGAGAGCAAAGTTATACAAAATCACAGAAACTACAAAAATAATCACGGTAAAAAATTACGCTATTCTCCGTAAATTTAAGGAGAATGTTTGGTGGTTTAGCTGCAAATGACTAACTTCGCGGTATGAGACGAACTGTAAGACATAGTGCCTATATATGGCAACGGAAGGATTGGCCGGAGTTCTGCTGGGACTCTGAGGCGTTGCTTGAACCGCTTAGTAGGCTCAGTCAGTTGCATGGACTCCTGAACGGCAGGATGTCTATGCTTGGATTCAACGAGAAGTGTCGGTCGCTGTTGTCGGCCATGACTGAGGAGTTGATAAGTTCTTCGGAAATCGAGGGCGTGTTGCTCAATCCGAATTCGGTGCGTAGCAGTATTGCACGACGGCTCGGAATCGAGGATGACGGACTATTGGTTGAGGATCATTATGTCGAGGGGTTAGTCGATGTGATGCTTGATGCCGTGCGTAATTGCAGGGAGCCATTGACAGATGAACGATTATTCAATTGGCACGCTGCTTTGTTTCCTTTTGGGAGAAGTGGTATGCACAGAATCACAGTTGCCGATTGGCGTAGGGGTGAGGAGCCGATGCAGGTAGTGTCCGGTGCTTTCGGGCATGAGAAAGTGCATTATGAGGCTCCGCCATCAGATGCTGTTCCGGCTGAAATGGAGCGGTTGATTGAGTGGTGTAATACAGCCAATCAGTCACCGTTCATCATGGCTGCTGTGGCACACTTGTGGTTTGTGACCATACATCCGTTTGATGACGGCAACGGTCGCATAAGCCGCACACTTGCCGATATGCTTCTCGCTCGGCTTGATGAGGATTCGGCGCGATATTACAGTATGTCGGCTGAAATCAACCGCAACAAAAAGGCATATTATGAAGTTCTTGAAAGGACGCAATCATCGACGAAGTCGCTTTGCACCGATAAAAATGATAAAACCGCAAAGAACGGAGGTCTTGATATTACCGAATGGATGCTGTGGTTCTTTGGCTGTTTGGAAAATGCCATTGTCCGCGCTTCGGGTATAATCGAGCGGACATTGCAGAAAGCGGCATATTGGGATGAGTTCCGCGATGTTGACATAAATGAGCGTCAGCGCAAAGTTGTCAACCGCCTTTGGGATGGCTTTGAGGGAAAACTGACATCCTCAAAATGGGCGAAGATATGCAGTTGCTCGCAGGACACAGCATTGCGCGACATCAACGACCTTATAGCGAAAGGCATGCTCCGCAATAGTGGTGAAGGTGGTCGCAGTGCCAACTACCTACTGCCGGAATAATCATTTGCTATATGTAAGATTATATTGGTAGTCTCCTTTCGGTTTATCTAATGTTTATTCTTTGCTTGAACTTGTGCAAAAAATGCACAAGTTCAATTCTGAGCAAGTTCCCCATATTGGTAAATCCATTTGATGTGACGTTGTGTAATTGGGCATTAAAGTTGAAACAACTCTGAAAATTGACCGAATATCAGCGAAACTATCTATCTCAAAATTACGAAAATCACAAAGATATATCACTTTTAAGACCCTGAAAGCCATATATCTTGCGAAAATTCACTAACTTTGCATATTAAATCCCTAATGTTAGCAATTAAGGAAATGGCAATACAGAGCGAGGCTGCATTGGAAGCAGGGCTTATCGAGGCTCTTCAAAAGATGAACTATGAGTATGTTCAGATAGATGAAGAGACCAACCTTAAATCTAATTTCAAGAAGCAGCTTGAAATACATAACAAGAAGGCTCTTGCCGAAATCGGCAGGGAGCATCTGACAGACGGTGAGTTCGAGAAGGTTCTGATTCACCTTGAAGGCGGTACGCGCTTCGAGAAAGCGAAGAAGCTCCGCGAAAAATTTGTTCCATTTGAGTTAGAAGATGGACAACGCATTTGGTTGAATTTCCTAAATACACAGCAGTGGTGCCAGAATGAATTTCAGGTTTCCAATCAGATTACAGTTGAAGGACGCAAGAAGTGTCGCTATGACGTGACCATTCTCATTAACGGTTTGCCGTTGGTGCAGATTGAATTGAAGCGTCGCGGCATTGAACTGAAACAAGCGTACAATCAGATTCAGCGTTATCACAAGACTTCATTCCACGGGCTATTTGACTACATCCAGATATTTGTCATTTCCAACGGTGTCAACACCCGCTACTTTGCCAACACTCCAAATTTAGGCTATAAATTTACATTCAATTGGACTGATAGAGCAAACAACCCGTTCAACGAACTGAGTCTCTTTGCCGCTGATTTCCTTGCCAAGTGTACACTTGGCAAGATGATCAGCAAATATGTGGTGATGCACGAGGGCGACAAGTCGCTTATGGTGCTACGCCCATATCAATATTATGCCGTTGAGGAGATTATTGACAAGGTGCAGAACACCAACCGTAATGGATACATCTGGCATACAACCGGAGCCGGAAAGACTTTGACCTCTTTCAAGGCCGCCCAGCTCGTATCTGAACTTGACGGCATTGACAAGGTAATGTTTGTTGTTGACCGTCATGACCTCGACACTCAGACACAGTCGGAATATGATGCTTTTGAGCCGGGTGCGGTTGACAGTACATCCGACACAAGCGAACTTACGCGCCGACTTCAAAGCGACTCCAAAATCATTATTACGACCATTCAGAAACTCAATGCCGCAGTTACCCGTCCGTGGTACAGCAGCAAACTTCAGGAGATTAAGGATAGCCGTATTGTGATGATCTTCGACGAGTGCCACCGAAGCCATTTCGGTGACAGCCATAAAAATATTGTCAAGTTCTTCAATAACTTACAGATATTTGGCTTTACCGGCACACCAATATTCGCAGAAAACTCTACCGATAAGCATACCACAAAAGAAATTTTCGGCGAATGTCTCCACAAATATCTCATCAAAGATGCCATTGCCGATGAAAATGTGCTTGGTTTCCTTGTCGAGTATTATCACGGCAACGCTGATGTGAACAACGGCAATCAAAACCGTATGCGCGAAATTGCGCAGTTCATTCTCAATAATTACAACAAATCCACCTACGACGGTGAGTTTGACGCTCTGTTTGCCGTGCAGTCAGTTCCGATGCTTGTTCAGTACTACAAGATTTTCAAGGAACTGAATCCTAAAATCCGTATCGGTGCGATATTCACATATACAGCCAACGACAGTCAGGATGACGAGACTACCGGCATGTCGAGCGGTTCATTCGTCAGTGACCGCGTTGCCGGAGCCGATGACATGGAGGACATTATCAATGACTACAACAAGATGTACGGCACCTCTTTCTCATTGCAGAATTTCCGTGCCTATTACGATGATGTTAACCTTCGTTTGAAGAAGAAAAAGCCGGATATGCTCTCGCTCGACCTCTGTCTCGTTGTCGGCATGTTCCTCACCGGTTTTGATTCCAAGAAACTCAACACGCTCTATATCGACAAAAATCTCGAGTATCATGGTCTGTTGCAGGCATTCAGCCGCACCAACCGTGTGCTCAACGAGCGCAAACGCTTCGGCAAGATTGTCTGCTTCCGTGATTTGAAGTCCAATGTCGATGCCGCCATCAAGCTATTCAGCAACGGTGGCGAAGAAGGTATTATCAGAGAGCCGTATGATAATGTCAAGAAAGAATATGTCGATTTGACAAAGGAATTTCTTGAACACTATCCCGACTCGCGTGTGGTGGACTACTTGCAGAGCGAGGAAGACAAACGAAAATTCATCTTGGCGTTCCGCGACATCATCCGCAAACACGCTGAAATTCAGATATACGAGGATTTCAACGATGAAGACCCGGATTTTCCGATGGATGAGCAGTCATATATGGATTTCCGGAGCAAGTATCTTGACATCCACGACACCTTCATGGATTCAAAGACTGTGAAGGATTCCACTCCGGCAGATGATGCCGATGAATCAGAGCCGACACTTGATGATATTGACTTCTGTCTGGAACTTCTCCACAGCGATATCATCAATGTGGCCTATATCCTCAGTCTTATTGCCGACCTTGACCCGGATGCAGAGGATTATCCCGAAAAGCGTCAGGAGATTCTCGACACTATGATCAAGGATGCGGAACTGCGTAGCAAGACACAACTAATCGACGGCTTCATTCTACAGACCGTCGATAACGATAAGGACGGCTTCATGCGTGATAAGAAAGCCGATGGAAGCATCGACCTTGAAGAGCGGCTCAACCAATATATCCGTCAGGAGAAAGGCCGTGCCATTGAAAGAATAGCACAGGAGGAAGAGATACCGGTTGAGGTTATCAACCGCTATATGTCGGAGTATGACTATGTACAGAAGGAGCAGACCGAAATTATTCAAGAAGCTCTCAAAGACAGGAAACTTGGTCTTGTGGCCCGTCGTCGTACCATTAAGCGTATTGTTGACCGTCTCCGTAACATAATAAGAACATTCAGCTGGGATTGATATGAAAGCAACGAAAAAGACATGCGCTAAAAACATAGACCCCGGCTATGTCTATATCCTGACGAATCCCAGTTTCCGCGAGGACTGGGTGAAAATCGGCAAGAGTAGCCGTCCGGTTGACATACGTTCAAAGGAACTTGACAACACGGCTGTGCCCTTGCCGTTTGAGATTTTCGCCACAATGCAGACTGTGAAATTCAACGAGGTTGAGAAACTGGTTCATAAAACCATTGACCGCCTGACAGATTTGCGAATCCGTCAGAACCGCGAATTTTTCAACGTACCGCCCCAAGTGGCACTCGATATATTCAACGACATCGCCCAGACCATTGACGATGCTGTAGTTACCGAGTACCGCGATAACAAGCCTATCATCAAGGAAGAACACAATCCGGAGCCAACGCCCCACAAAAGAGAGGTTAAGCGTGGGCGGTTCAAATTTTCCATGGTAGGCATCAAAATCGGTGACTACATCATATTTGACCCTACCGGGGTGAGCGTGAAGGTTGCCAGCGATGACTCCGTTGAGTATAAAGACCGCATTTACAAACTATCTCCGTTTGTAGGAACTTTTATGCCGGAGGAAAGGCGCAATACCTCTGGGGCATACCAAGGCTCTAAATACTTCTCTTTCAATGGGAAAGTTTTGGACGATATGCGCAAAGAATTAGAAACGACATCCGAAGAAATATCAGAATAAGATCATGAGCGAGGAACTCCAACAGAAACTGCGTACCCAACTTTGGGCGGTTGCCAATAACCTGCGTGGCAACATGTCAGCCAACGAATTTATGTATTTTTCGCTTGGCTTCATCTTCTATAAGTATCTGTCAGAAAAGATTGAGAAATATGCCAACCAAGCACTTGAAAATGACGAGATAACATTCAAGCAGCTTTGGGAAAGTCAGGAAGAGGAAGCCGTTGAGCTTCAAGACGAAGTGAAGAAGCAGTGTCTGGAAAATATCGGCTATTTCGTTGAGCCACAATTCCTGTTCACATCCATTATCGACGGCATCAACCGCAAGGAGAACATTCTCCCCCAGTTGGAGCGTTCACTGAAACGTATTGAGGACAGCACTCTCGGTCAGGAGAGTGAGGAGGATTTCGGAGGTCTTTTCTCGGATATTGATTTGGCATCACCAAAGTTGGGCAAGACTGCCGATGACAAGAACAACCTCATCAGCAGTGTACTCACCGCACTTAATGGCATTGACTTCGGTGCTGACGAGGCAACTCAGATTGATATTCTCGGTGATGCGTATGAATATATGATTTCGCAGTTTGCCGCCGGTGCAGGTAAGAAGGCAGGTGAGTTCTACACCCCGCAGGAAGTTAGCCGCATTCTCGCTGAGATTGTGACACTTGGACACGCACGCTTGCGCAATGTCTATGACCCTACTTGCGGTTCCGGCTCACTGCTTATCCGTGCCGCCAATATCGGTAATGCGGTCGAGGTTTTCGGTCAGGAGAAGAATCCTACCACCTACAATCTTGCCCGCATGAACATGTTGCTCCACGGCATCAAGTTCAGTAATTTCAAGATAGAAAATGGTGACACCCTCGAAGCCGATGCTTTCGGAGAACGTCAATTTGACGCAGTTGTCGCAAATCCTCCCTTCTCCGCAGAATGGAGTGCTGCCGACAAGTTTAATAACGATGACCGTTTCAGCAAAGCCGGACGTTTGGCTCCTCGCAAAACCGCAGACTACGCATTTATTCTCCACATGATTTATCACCTCAACGACGGTGGCACAATGGCATGTGTCGCTCCTCACGGCGTGCTGTTCCGTGGAAATGCCGAGGGTGCAATCCGTCGTTTCCTCATTGAGAATAAAAACTATGTGGACGCAATCATCGGACTTCCGGCAAATATCTTCTATGGCACCTCAATCCCGACCTGCATCATAGTGATGAAGAAATGCCGCAAGGAGGATGACAATATTCTTTTCATTGATGCGAGCAAGGAGTTTGAAAAAGTCAAGACCCAGAACAAACTCCGTGAGGAGCATATTCGTAAGATTGTCGAGACTTACCGCGACCGCAAGGAGATTGAGAAATACAGCCATTGCGCCACCCTTCAGGAGATAGCCGACAACGACTATAATCTCAACATTCCCCGTTATGTTGACACATTCGAGGAAGAGGAGCCTATCGACATCAAGGCTGTTATGGCTGAAATAAAGGAACTGGAGGCCAAGCGCGCCGATCTCGATAAAGAGATTGAGGGCTACCTCCGTGAACTTGGAATAGTTGAATAACCTCAAAGACAATCTCCATGGCACAAGATAAAGACCTCAAAACCCCTAATGTTCCACCTTTGCGCTTCACCGGCTTCACCGGCGACTGGAAGAAAACCACACTAGGAGAAATAGGGAAAACCTTTAATGGATTAACAGGGAAAAATAGTAATGACTTTGGACAAGGTTCACCAT
The DNA here is from genome assembly GCA_910575615.1 of Bacteroidales bacterium. GTDB lineage: Bacteria > Bacteroidota > Bacteroidia > Bacteroidales > Muribaculaceae > UBA7173. Next base: position 72,734 of record CAJTEX010000007.1, read on the forward strand.
ATATTACGTATAAATCAATATTTGATAACTCAAAAGTTGATATATCTCGTGTTGAATACGTAACGATTACAGATAATGAAAGGATTAAGTCAGCTCAAAATGTTGTAAGGCTCGGCGATATATTCTTTACCACCTCTTCAGAAACCCCAACTGAAGTGGGAATGACATCTGTTTTGCTTGATGGGATTGAAGACTGTTATCTTAATAGTTTTTGCTTTGGTTACAGACTATCTAATAAAGAAGAGACTCTACCTGAATACTTCCGCTTTTATCTTCGAGCAAGTGTAATACGCAATAAGCTTTCTATCTTAGCACAGGGTAGTACACGCTTCAATATATCTAAGAACGAGGTCATGCGTATGGGTATTAATTTACCCAATAGTTCTGAGCAGGAAAAAATAGCGGCTCTATTATCCTGTATTGACGAGCGCATCACTACTCAAAACAAAATAATTGAGAAACTAGAATCCTTAATCAAGGGGATAGCACACAAGGTTGCAGGAATGGGAAAACCCAATATTCGCATGTCAGAATGTCTTGAATGCACATCCTCAACATTACAAGAAAGTGATGTTTCAGAAGTTGGAACCTATCCTGTTTATGGAGCAAATGGAATTGTTGGTTATCTTAATGGTTATAATACATCTGATGAAGCAATCTATATTATAAAGGATGGCTCAGGAGTTGGTTCTGTTTCGTATGTAAAAGGAAAATGTTCTGCAACAGGTACTTTGAATATCTTAACGGCAAAACAAGATTATTCACTCCAGTTCCTATACTACATACTGAAAGTATTCAGTTTTGTGCCTTATAAAACAGGAATGGCAATACCTCACATATATTTCAAAGACTATGGTAAAGCTCATATATTTTGTCCGTCATATTCAGAGCAACTAAAATATGCCAAGTTTCTGTCTACAATAGATGATAAACTATTGGTAGAACAAAATATCCTAATAAACCTTAGTTTGCAGAAGCAATACTTGCTTCTGCAAATGTTCATATAAACATCTGATGAAGCAGATACTGCTTTTGGGTAGTATAGTGTTCAAGCAATGATTTTTCCGTTTCTATTTTCTCTGTTATGCGGTTCAATATTGCATAGATGTGTTTTTGATTTTCCAACGAAGGCAGTTTTATACTTGTTTTCTCAAAATCTGCCTTGCAAAGGTTAAAGCGTGTACTTCCTTGCGCAAACGGATATATAAACTTTCTAAATGGAGTCGAAGAAACGTAGTAGGAAAAGTATGGAGGATAGGCTAATTCTTTATTTTCGATATGGAAGCCAAAACAAAAACTATTCAAAAACACTTCGTCTATTCCTAAATAAACAGAGCCAACACCAACTTCTTCTGGTGTTTCAGAAGATAAAGTAAACAACACATCTCCATATTGCACAATATTCTGCTTTTCTCCATCGTTTATACGAACATATTGATAGTCGTTCTCATTCACAATATTGTTTGAATAGACATTCAAATATGGTATGAATGGTTTACCAGTTCCAAAATCCTCTGCTGACTTTCCTGATAATCCAGAGTACGAGTATCCTAATTTTGCAAAAGTAGTCCTTATGCTATCACCATATCGCTTGTATAAAGAATCATTTAGCCCCTTGATTAAGGTTTGTATTTCTCTATATTACTTGCACTATCAGTTCAAAGTTAGTATTTAAACTGATTGTTATGCTCTTTTTATTGGCAAGTGTTTTAAAATCAATACTTTTATCCAATACTTTTTTCAAATCTCGTGCAACTGCAGAGCCGCTTTTTCTTGGTACTATACCATTAGCTATATCTAAACGAAAAGAATATCCAGAGTTCTTTCTATTTCCTGCTGATTCAAATAAAGAGCGGTCAAGTGTCATTGTTTTTTGTTTACATTTGATAGCAGACAATATGATAGGCAAATAACCTTTCCATATTTTAACATACAATTCTTTACCTAAATTGTTTTGATTACTGTTCTCTATAGTATTGTTATAATAGTAGTTGGGTTTACTATTTCTTAATTTAGTTAGGTGTTTCCTAAATTCTGAATTAATAACATTGTGATTCTTATCCAAATTTAATGGTGGATTTAAGGCTTGAATCAAAAGAGATTCAACGCTGTCAAATTCTTTATTGGGATAATAAAACATAATCAGATTTGTTTTAATCCAATCTGAGAGTTTGCTTTCGTCGGTAACATTAAATTTAGTTTTTCCATTACTATTATAATGTGAATCTCGTGGTATTAAATTGTATCCAAACAAGCAACCAAGGCTTTTCCTCAGAGTTGATCCTCCAGCATTTCCGTTGAAGTGCTTTTTGATATCTCTATCTTTAAGGCTATTACTGGCTAAGCCGACATAAATAACGTCATAATCTCTAAACTTAGTATAGGTTACAGGAATACCAATATCTGGAAGTCTACTATTTTTTCGTAATGCGAAAATGTAATTTCCTGATAGAGCAGGTACTGTATTTACATCATCCTTTAATGGATCAAAAACTTGAAATTCATTCATTATCATTTTTTTCCAAAATTATAGATTTTCTTTCGGAAACCAAAACCTTAATCGCAGACCCTACAACACAAACAATCCTTAATTAAGGGAATTGCACAGCATTGCATTAAAGAATCAACAAGTGGAAACACATATGTAAAACTTGGTGATATTTGTCAAATTACAACAGGAAAGCTTGATGCAAATGCACAGGTAGATAATGGGATTTATCCATTTTTTACTTGTGCAGAACAACCATTCAAAATTGATAGCTTCGCTTTTGATACAGAAGCTTTACTAATCTCTGGGAATGGTGCTAATTTAGGATATATCAATTATTATAACGGAAAGTTTAATGCTTATCAAAGGACTTATGTATTAGATATATTCTCCGAAAATATCCAGTACATTAAATGGGCGTTGAAAGTATTGCTGCCCCAAAGAATTGCAATAGAAAAGAGTTCAAGCAACACTCCTTATATAGTGCTATCGACTCTCAGTGATTTAAGGTTACCAATCCCCAACAAGAGCAATCAATGCCATATAGCAAAATTAATGCAATCTTTAGAAAGAAAATTATCAAGCCAAATTACATTGAATGATTCTTATAATAAGTTGAAGCAATACTTACTCCGCCAGATGTTTATATAAACATTTGACAGAGCAGATACTGCTTTTGTGATGTATAAGCTCTAATAATCTTATTCGCTGTTTTTAATTGAGACTTCAATAATGATATTGCACAGCCTATTTCTCTTTGTTTATCAAGAGAAGGTATTTTGAATACAAGTTGCGAGAAGGCCTCCATATTTAAATTGCGTCTAACGATACTTGCACCTTGCTCTGATACCATCATATAGCTGTATAAGGCACGATGAGTCTTTAACATTGCCGCCACAAACTGATTGTCGTAACCATCTGCTATTGAAAATACTTTGTAAGAAGGAGAAACTATCCCAATTTCAAATCTATCATTGTAATTGATATTCCCCATCCATAAATTTTGAGGACTTAAAACAACATCATGAAGCCGAATAATTTTATAGCCCACATTGTTTTCACTTGCGATATCCTTTGAAAAATACTCTCGCTGAGAGAATATGCCCTTAACTGTGGAACTCAGTACCTCATGTTGATTATTCGTTCGTGACCGTTCCGACCGTTCCAACAAAATATCTCCGAGACAAACAGATTTTCCTCCAGTAGCATATAGCAGTATATTGTTTAGTCCCTTAATTAGGGACTCGTATTTCTCAATTATTTTGTTTTGAGTTGCAATGCGTTCGTCTATAAGCGACAAGAGGTTGACAATCTTCTGTTGTTCTTCTAATTCGGGAAGTACAACCTTAATTGATTTGAGATGTTCTGGGTATAAGTGTACGACTGAAACGCCTTGAGCAACTCGTGCAATATCATATTTACGTTTACCATTTAACTGATAGCTCATAAACGCGCCGTCCTGTTTGTCAAAACGCATAATATTCAAATCTCCACCGAGTAGAATACCTTCCATTTTAACGCATCGAGCTGTTGCAATGTCCTCTGCTGTTTCTCCAGAACATGGAATTAGGACATCGTTAGCCTGACTTCTCATCAATTTAGTGGAATCAACTTTTGTCTTGCTATATACTTCATCGATTATCTCAGACTTGTATTTTGTATAGAGTTCACCATAAAGGATACATTCATCACCTTCTTCTGATAATTGGTCTTTAGAAATCCCATTCCCTTTTTCTATTTTGGCTATATCTCTTATTGTACATTCTTTCCACTCGTCGGTGAAGCCGGTGAAGCGCAAAGGTGGAACATTGGCTATATTATTTCTCTAATTATCAGAATTACCAATAATATAAAAATTATGACGCATCTGACTATCAGAGAAATCGCGGACGCTTGGAAAGATGAAAAGCGTCCGTATGTCAAGCGGTCAACATTCGCAGCCTATATGCTGACGCTTGAAAACCATCTGTTGCCATATTTTGGCAACATGACCGAACTGTACCGGGCACAGAACGAAGCGGTCGATGGCGTGATGGCCGGATTTTGGGGTAAATGCTTTTGATGTCAATGAGTTACGGGCGAATGTTTGGCGTGACAAGAATTAAAACGAAACGTGCGAAAGTTTACATGGGCTTACGTTTGGTTTACGTTTGAGGGGTAGGGGAGCGGCTCTGGTTTACGCTGGGCTTACGTGGGGTTTCCTTGCGTTTACATCGCGCTTCATTAACGGCGTTGAACCGGGTGGTATAGTCGGCTCCGCGCCGGCTTATTTAATGGCTATTCCATAAATTTGTATGTTGAAAAGGTTGCAAATAGCGGTTATATGTGTATATTTGCGGAAAAATTACGTACTATGCGACAGACGAAAGTGATACACGTGCATCTGATAGGTAAGCGGAAAGACCTGTATTTTGGCTCCATAGCGGCCATTTACACGGTTCTGACGGCAGAAGAGGTGGGTGCGGGCTATGATTACATGAGGCGCGCCGGATTGTCCGGCGGCGGCACCGTAGTGACTAAAAAGGCTATAATCAAGCAATCTACGCTTATAACGAGCCCTCGCGGTGGTAGCCACGGTTCTGATGATTGAATGGCGTTATAAGGCGGTTCTGACGGCGTTTTAATGCCATGGTAAGAATAGGGTAGGGTGACCTCGGCGGTTGCCCTATTTTTATGCCCAAAAGAGGGGTGTTTTGGGTTTGGTGTGACACTTGGTGTGACGGTTTGGTGTGACAGTTTGGTGTGACAACTGCAAAAGTTTGGAGTGACAAATTCGGGTTTTCGGTCGGCAAATAGCTGAGGGGGTGAAAATGCCCGTTAAAACGGAATGGATTTCAAAAAACGGCGTTTCAAGTCGAAGCAAATACCCTATGTTTTTGGAGATACAGAGGGGTAATCCGACTAAAATCAAGAGCTTCCGAGGCGATGCAGCCGAAAGAGGGGAGGGTAGGGGTTCGGAGGGGTGCCAAGGGGTGGCGTGGAGGGGTCAATTTAGATGGCATGGCAGTTGGCTTAGCTGCCAAAGTTCGGATGGGTTGAGAAGTTTCAAGTCTCGACAGTTTCCGGCGTCATAGAGCGGGCATAAGATTGGATGTTTTTTGCGTCCTGCTCCTGCATTTGTTCTTTCTCTTTCTCCAGTATTGCAATCGTTGCCTTCAGTTTGCCTATCTCCTCACGGAGATTTCCAATTTCCTGATCTTTTGATTGAATCTTGTCTTCGTATAGGTTAATCATATTATTATGAACTTCTAAGGGCACATTAACAAGGATTGGTGAAGATTCTGATTTTGTTATTTCAGGGTCGTTTTTTGAGGCCTCTTTAGATGCTATGGTGGGGGTCACGGTCATTTCGCCCATGCCAGTTAGAAGCCATTGGGCAGAATATTGGGGATAATTTTCAACTATTGCTTGAATCCATTTAGATTGTATGTCGGTGCCGTTGCTAATGGCACGGGATAATACTCCCTTGCTGGCTCCAATAGCCCGCTCAAGAGCACCTATTGTAATGCCCTCGTGGAGGGCTAATTCCTTTATTCGGGGGAGAATTTTACACATCGGTTGAAAATTTACGGATTAAAATTTTGTTAGTTGAAAATTTTCATCTATCTTTGCAGCGTGTTCCAAATGGAACAGGCGGCCAAAGATACAAAAATTCGGCCATTTTAACAAATCAAAAGATATGAGCGGCAACGACGAAATCAAGGAATGGCAGACGCAGAGCGTCAAGCACAAGGTTGCCTTCGTGCTGATGATGGACGGAGTTTCCTTCAGCTACACCGAAGAAGACGGTATAGTGTTCACAGCGCCGGACTTCTATGTGGAGAACCTTATCCGCCGGCTGATGTGTGCCCACGGCTGCTCCTTGAAGCCGATATTCACCGAAATAAAGCAAGACGACCATGAGTAAGACAAAATCAGCAGCAACAGTTTACGTGGCCAAGATATGGCACAGTGACTTTCATTTCTCACGAATCTTCACCTCTCGTGGAGATGCTGAGAAAGCGATTGCGGAGGCTCTAAAAAGGCAGAGAAAAGCGGCGAATACATAAGCGACACTTCAATCTGTGAGATGCAGCTCAACGGAACAGAGTTTATAAACACCTACAGCAGGTGCCCGGAATTTTAATTTAAGAAATTATGAGTGAGACAATGACAAAAGTAATCAAAATCAACGACATCAACCGTGAGGAGATTTTCAACGCGGCCTATGCGGGCAGCTACTACACAATAATAGGCTGCGGCGGAGAACTCGCTGAATGGACGGCAGGCTACACGCAGCTTCTTGAAGAATTCGGAATCGGAAAGCCGACCAGGTTCATAACATTCACGGGTGCTGACATGAATGCGCACTACGGGCTTACGGGTAGTAACGCATACCAGGAAAATCTTACCTGCCTGATGTTCCCGTTGGATGGCCTTGACTGCGGGTGCTTGGCGATGTTTCGGCTCCGAGCTCAAGACAAATGGTTCGATGACATAGTTGACAACAACCAACGGCGAGAGGAGGCCTGAATGATATAAGGGTTAGACCCAAGAGGGGGCGATCCTGCGGATAAAACCGCGAAAGCCGAAAGGCACAACGTTTGAACCGCCGCCGGAATGCAAGCCCGGCGGCACTCGGGCCGGCCGGACGCTTGAGCGACCATGGCGCGAATACCGGGGTTCGACTCCCCGGCGGCTCACCAAAATCAACAATGATGAAGCAAAATTCAGAACGAAGAACCGAACGGGCGGTCACGCTGCTGTTGCAGACGTTGGCACGCAACCTCGAGGACACCGGAACTATCCTCGATGAATTCGAGGCGACACATGATGAGTATGAGAGCGACCAGTCGAAGCAATACTCCGCGCTCGTGGCCGGTCACTTCGCTCTGAAAGAGGCCATCGAAAGAATCAACTACCAACTAAACAAGTGAGACTATGGACAAAATATGTAGCCAAGAAAAATTAGCCGAGTATTACAACGGCCTTAGCAAATCCAAGCCGGTCATGAAAGTTGGAATATTTCCGACTCTCCCTGGACAAGAGCGTCAGGTACTTCAAGCTTTAGAAGACGCAGGACTGCTTGATACAGTCGATGTAGAAATATACCCCGTTCACGGCCAACCGAAACGGCAACAGACACCCTTAATGACCATGCGTCATGTCCATCGACTTGAACCAGGAAAGGACGGGAGAGCCCGATGTCACCTCTGCGGTCAAAGCTACCCTTTAGATCCGACAGGCAAGATAGATGAGGTTCAACTCTTGCGAGAAACGCTTCTTGAGACTCATCTATAAGAGAAGTGATTGATATTTTTAGAATGTGAAGTGGTATCATAGTAATTCAAATTGGAATGAGCCACAAAGATACGCATAAATAACAAGATAAGAGAGACATGAGAACAAAAACGAAAGTAAAGACACGAATGATCGCGGTGGACTCGGTGCTCCGCGAGAAGCTGTGCCGGATCTTCAAGGTCGGCGACCGCGCCGTGCGCAACGCGCTCGACTGGAGTTCCGACAGTGAGAAAGCCCGCAAAATCCGCTTCACGGCTCTTCAGAACGGCGGGGTGGAGATTGCCCCGGTCGGCGGCGTGGACGGTGTTCTGACATTCCATGACAGCGACAAAGACCGCATGATGCGCCAGTATCTTGGCAACGGAGCAGTGATCGAGCTGAGCAAGGCGACCGGTGTCGGCAACGTGTACTTCGGTGGCGAGGCGGTGGCCCGCTACGAAGATGTCAGAGTGAGAAACATCGAGGAAATCCAGCATTACGCGGCATCCTTGGGATAAAAAACGACGCTTATGCCACTTGAATACTACAACGGGAAAAAGTGCGTGCCACTACGGGATCTGGAGAAGCACGGCGTGATGACTGCGGCCAATTACCGGCAGATGGTACATCGCGGCGACCTCACCGTGGCAAGATCCGGCGGAGGCAAAGGCAACTATGTCCTGATAGTGGTGGACTCCCTCCCGGACAGATACCGGGACCAGGTGGCGCTCATATTCCCCGACAGTGATGCCGTAATGGTAGCCGGGTGGATCCGGGAGAACTACCGGCGCGACCAGGCCGCGATAGTGTTCTTCAACGACCGCGACAGGACCGGCGTCGACCTGAAGCCGGAAAAGAGGGAGGAGCTTATAGTCAACGCCTCAGTCATCAACACATGTATCCGGCTCTATGATCGCGCCAAGACGGCCCAGCGGCTTATGGGGAAGGATTACCAATGGGAGAAGATGTCGGCGGCCATAGAGAGCCTACGGGAGCAATACGGCCACACCCTGCCCACCTCCCCGCACCGCTTCCGCAAGAAGGTGGCCGAATACCGCAAGGACGGATACATCTCGCTGCTCAGCGGGAAGTTCGGGAACCAGTGCGCCCGGCGTATGAGCGCTCTTGAGGAGCGCGTGGTTGTGAGCATTTCCTGCCTTGAGAACCAGCCCTACAACACCACCGTCCGGGAGATGTACGAGATGTTCGTGTACGGCGAGCTTGAGGTCTGGGACTACGAGACCGGCGAGGTGCTGGACCCGTCGCGCTTTGCCCGCAAGGGGGAGGCTCCATGGATACCGAGCGAGGCTACCATCGCCAACTATCTCAACAAGCCTAAAAACAAGGTGCTGATAGAATCCCGCCACCGCAGCCGGGTGGACTTCTTTCACGAGCAGATGCCCCACATGCACCGCCACAACGGCAACTACTCGCTGTCGCAGATCACGATGGACGACGTCAATCTGCCGCGCCGCATGAAGGGCAACGAGGAGGTCATGGCCTACTACGCCTACGACGTTGTCAGCGGCTGCCGTATAGGCGCGGCCTACGGGCGCAGCAAGGACGACCGCCTTGTGGTCGAGTGCTTCCGGGACATGTTCCGTCTGATTGCCAAAAACGGGTGGGGGATGCCCGCCGGCATAGAGGTCGAGAACCACCTCATGTCGAAATACAAGACAGGGTTCCTCAGAGCCGGGGAGGTGTTCAGCTTCGTGCACTTCTGCGCCCCGCAGAACTCGCAGGAGAAATACTCGGAACCGCTGAACGGCGCTGTCAAGCGTGCCGTGGCCCACAAGAACCACACGGGCATAGGCCGCCCGTTCGGCAAGGGCAAATGGCGCGTTGACCGCAACAAGATCAGCGATGAGACCAACCGCACCTACGAGGACAAAAGATACTACACATTCGAGGAGCTCGTCGCAGATGACCGCGCCGACACCATCGAATGGAACAACAGGCCGCACCCCGACCAGAAACGCTTCCCCGGCATGAGCCGGTGGGAAGTCCTTGTGGCCAACATCAACCCGACTCTGCGGCCGCTTGACAAGGTCTCGCTGAGCTACTACATCGGCGAGAAGGTCGAGACAAGCATCCGGCGCAACTCCACTGTCAGGGTGGCGTACAGCGAGTGGTGGCTGAGCCACCCGAGCGTGATAGAGCGGCTTGAGCCGAACAACCTCAAGGTCACCGCCTACTACCTGCCCGATGAGAACGGCGAACCCGAGGACGTGTTCATCTTCCAGGGGGGCACCTACATCGACAAGGTCAGCAAGACACAGACATTCAACCGCGTCTACGCCGAACAGACAGATGAGGACCGGGCAATCTTCGCCGAACAATGCGGAAAGAGGGCGCAATTCGAGAAATACATCGCTGACAACGCGCCCATGCGCATCGGCACTATAAAACGGTCAAGGCAACCCGAAAGCCCGGCGGAGGCCGTGGAAATGACCCCGGTGGCCGCCATGGAGGAGATCCCGGCAACGGCATTCAGCAGCATAGACTGGGCCAAGGCCGGATTCAATGACCAATAGAATGACATTATAACACCGTAAGAATATGATTACAACGGAAATCAAAAACAAAATCATGGCGGCGATCAGCGCGGCGCGCCGGAACTACCCGAGCGATGCCAAGCACGCCTCCTCCCTCGGCATCACGACCTCGGTCTACAGTGCCGTCAAGAACGGACAGACCGACCGGGTGCTCAGCGACTCCAACTGGATCAGCATCGCCCGCAAGCTGGGCGTCAGCCTCCGGGGCGAAATCGAATGGAAGGCGGCCAACACCCCGGCCTTCCAGTACATCACGGCCCAGCTTGAGCTCTGCCAGCAGTCGAGCCTCAGCGGCATACTCTGCGATCTTCCGAACATCGGAAAGACCTTCACCGCCCGGTGCTATGTGCAGAACCACCGCAACGCTGTCTATATCGACTGCTCCCAGGTCAAGACCAAACTCAAGCTCATACGCAAGATTGCGGCTGAGTTTGGCGTGGATGCCAAGGGACGCTACGCCGATGTCTACGATGACCTTGTGTATTACCTGCGCGGTATCGACAACCCTCTCGTGATACTTGATGAGGCCGGTGACCTCCAGTATGAGGCCTTCCTTGAACTCAAGGCACTGTGGAACGCCACAGAGCGCTGCTGCGGCTGGTACATGATGGGAGCCGACGGACTCAAGGAAAAAATCAACCGCTCCATAGAATGCAAGAAGGTGGGCTACACCGAGATGCTGAGCAGGTTCGGCGACCGCTACTCCAAGGTGGTGCCGGACGAGGCCAACGACCGCAAAGCGTTTCTCCACGAACAGGCGCGCATCGTGGCCAAGGTCAACGCGCCGGAGGGCGCGGACATCGCCCTGATAGTCCGCAAGAGCGGCGGCGGTCTGCGGCGGGTATATACTGAAATCGAAAAACTTAAAAGGCAATGATGGACACCGTAAAAATAAAAGTGAATTTCGCTGATGGGAGCCGTCGGGTGCTGAAATCGCCCGGAGCATTCGCGAAGATAGACAGGAACCGAAAGGCTCGGTTTGTAATGTCCGATTTCAAAGTCTATGAAGGATATTCTGACGGTGAGGTCGATGAGGACGGTGACTTCGGAGTGTTCGGAACTATTCATGGGATAGCCCTTCCTTTCAACCGTCTGCTTGGATGGTGTTATGTAAACGCAAAAAAAATAAGAAGAATATGACAGTGATTGAAAAACAATATATGGAGACAGTGATCCGCATGGGACGCTGGCTCCAGAGCGGCGAGATTGATTGGGAGCAGCGCCGCTATGAGATAGCCAAGGAAATCTATCCTCTGATACTGGAGAACAGTATCCGGCTTCCTTGTGACGGAAAAGAACAACTTGCAGCGGCAGCTATAGCAGCGGTGAATGCCGCAGAACTGTTAGTGACTGCCTTGCAAGCGAAACCACTTAAAGATGAATAACCATGCCAAAAAGAGCGTACAGTCCGAAAGAGGTGCTTGCCAAGACCTACGCCACCCTCCAGTGGGACGGCGAATGGGCCCGTGCCTTCGGTCACCCGGAGATAAACGCCACATGGCTCATCCACGGCCCCTCTGCCGCCGGCAAGAGCAGTTTCGTGATGCAGCTTGCGAAGAAGCTCTGCGAATACGGCACGACGCTCTACATGAGCTACGAGGAAGGCGTTAGCCAGTCGTTTCGGCAGCGTCTCGCTCGGTTCAGGGTGAAAGACGTCCAGGGACGTTTCCGCATCGCCACCACCGACACCATCGAGGAGCTGACCGAGAGACTGCGCCGGGCCAAGAGTCCGAAGTTCATCATCATCGACAGCTTTCAGAAAGCCGAGTGGGAATACCCCGAGACCATAGCCCTGATAGAACGCTTCCCTCGGAAATGCTTCATCTTCATCAGCCAGGAGGACAAAGGACAGCCGATGGGCAAGCCCGCCAAACGCCTCAAGTATTACGCCGGCGTGAAGGTAAGGGTCGCAGGTTACAAGGCATACTGCCAGGGCCGATTTACCCCCGAGGCCGGAGTCTATTACCCTGTGTGGGAAGAAGGAATTTTGAAAACAACAAACAACCCGGTGTGACATGAGCCAGAGAAAAGAAATATTGATCCTGGAACCAAGCGGCAGAATCCGCAAGGAGGCATTCTGCACCCGCCCGATGGTCTGCCCCTATTGTAACGGGCGCGGGTGGTTCCATACCAACCAACAGGAGCCGGAAACGGAGCCTTGCCCCGACTGTCAGGGGACCGGCGAAGTGATTGCGCTGGTGACAATAGACTGGAAACCCAATAACGAAAATTAGTATGGCAAATAGAGAATTAGAAAAAGTGTTCCGACAATTAGGGCGCACTGAAAAGACCCGGTTCATCAACGAGAACATAGACTACGCTTCCGAAGAAGCAGTGGCCGGGTATGTGGAAAGGTATCCGCTTGGTGTATTCGAGTATCTTCCATCAACATCATTGATGGCGCGCATTCTCAAAATGAGAGGATTCCAAGTAATAGAACCCGACTATGGCACAGCAAGTGACTAACTTCGGGCGGTTCTACACCGCTATCCGCAAGCTGAGCGGCATCGGCGACCGGGACGACTTCAAGCGCCAGATGGTGTCGCAGTTCACCAACGGACGCACCGACAGCCTCCGGGAGATGACCCGGCAGGAATATGACCGTTGCTGCGAGTCCCTCGAGGGGCAGAGCCGGTACAAGGAGGAACTCCGCAAAGAGCGCAGTGCCACCCTCAAGCTGATGCAGAAGGCCGGCATCGATACCACCGACTGGAACCGGATCAACAGATTCTGCCTTGACCCGCGTATCGCCGGAAAGGAATTCGCCCGGATAACGGCGGATGAGCATCCGCAGCTCCGGCGCAAGCTCCGCGCCATCGACAGCAAGGGAGGATTCACCATCGCTGCCGAGAAAAGAGCGGCTCGAGAAGCCGAGGCTGCCAGGCAGAAAGCAAAGCCTCAGATTACCCTCATCGACATCGGCAGTCAACGGCCCGACCTAAACTGACAACCCACATAACAACAACCCCATAAAAAGTAAAAGTATGGAACAAGTTACAATGACCGCTGAAGAGCGGAAGCGTTACGAGGCATGGAAAGCCGAGGACGAAAAGAAAAGAGCCGCGGAGGAGCGCAAGCGCCAGCGCGGCGAGTATGCGAACATGGTCGATGACGAGATTCGCACCGCCATTCCCCAGCTCCGGGAGATGAGCGAGGCTCTCAAGACGGTCAAGGATACGATCTTCGGCAACTTCGATGCCGTGCTGAAGATGAAATCCGAGATACTCGGACTCACAAGGGACGACCAGCGCAGCCACACGTTCACCACCTCCGACAGCACCCTGCGTCTGACCCTCGGGGTCAACTGCATCGACGGCTACCGCGACACGGTCGAGGACGGCATAGCGATGGTGAAAAAATACATCGAGAGCCTCGCCAAAGATGACAACTCTCGGGCCCTTGTCAACGCCGTGCTTCGGCTGCTGAGCCGAGACGGTCAGGGCAACATCAAGGCGAGCAAGGTGCTCCAGCTCCGCAAGATGGCCGATGACAGCGGCGACGAACGTTTCATCGAGGGAGTGAAGATCATCGAGGAAAGCTACCAGCCCACCGTCACCAAGCGCTACATCCGCGCCGAATACAAGGACGAGAAAGGCGCGTGGCGATACATACCTCTTGACATGACCGCAGTGGACTGAAATCATCGAGCCATGAAAAGAGAGATAGTGCATCCACCGAAAATCGCCATCTGCCGCGTCTGCAAAGGCACCGGCAGGGTGGCAGGAGATGAGGGAGGCGAGTTTCACACCTGCCTCCAGTGCGAGGGGAGCGGCCGCGTGACTGTGAGCAGCGAGACCGTCCTTGACATCAGACCATATAAACCAAGAACCCATAAACGATGATCTGAAGCAATGGCAAAAACGCGCGGCATGTCATACAGGAGGCGCGTCGAGGGCATAAACCGGATATATGACCAGCACGCAAGAAGCGGGTTGTCAAACCGGGAGATATGGCGCAGGTACATATATCCGGTTTATTTCATCAGCGAGCGCACCTTCTATAACATAATGAAAGCCACGGCAGGGCTTGAAAACCCGGTCGTGGCGTCGAACGTGCCAAGCCTTTTTGACTTTGCCGATGAAGACCCGCCAAAAGACAACGAAAATGAGTGACATTGACAGTCAGGTAAAGACAGTATTCCGGCGCATCCTCAAGGACATTCAGGTGGAGCTCGGCGAGGAGTTTGACGAGAACTTCGAGCGCCAGGCATTCTTCACGCAGGCCTGGGAGCGTCGCAAAAGTCCCACACGCCCGGGTGGCCATATCCTGGTGGATTCCGGTCGACTCCGGCAGAGCATCACGAGCCGGACCACCGACAACAGCATCACCTTATACACGACAGAACCCTATGCCGCCATTCACAACGAGGGAGGCGCGATAAAGGTCACCGCCAAGATGAAACGCTTCTTCTGGTACAAATATTATTCGGCCACCGGCTCCTTCGGCCGAAAAAAAGACGGCTCCATGCGTAACGACAAACGCAACCGTCAGCTCGGCACGGAGGCTGATTTCTGGAAGGCGATGGCGCTCATGAAGGTCGGGGCCACAATCAAAATTCCCAAGCGGCAATTCCTCGGCACATCGCCGGAGGTCGAGGCCGCAGTCCGGGAAATCATCGAGGAAAACCTCACAGACTATATCAACGACATAGATTTCAACATTAAATGACAGTAAGAGAAGAATTATATAATGCCATTAAAAGGCATCTCAGTGACATTCCCATGATCAAGCACATCGATCTTTGGAACCACAATGTGGAATTCATCGAGCAGGAAACCGCATGGGGGCGTCCGGCAGTGTTCATAGAGTTTGCTCCCATACAGTGGAACCCCGTTGTGCATGGGCTGGAGTATCGTGGTGCGGTCACTGTCAATCTCCATGTCGTGACCGATTGGACTGCCGAGAGCAACGTGGAGCAGTTCCAACTGTTGCACAGAATCCACCGGGCACTCGCTAACATGGAGGGTGGGACATTCGGTGAGTTTGACCTTGCCGCGTCCGCCACCAACCACAACCACGAGGAGATAGTAGAGAACATCGAGACCTACACATGTGTCGGCATACGTAGTCTTGACAAATAGCCCCATAAACGCGCCGTGTCGCGACAAAAGCAGAGAGCCGTTACCTTTATCGGGTAGCGGCTCTCTTTTGCGACAGTGGGCGCGTGTGCGGCTCACACGGCGTCCGGCAGGATATTTGAGGAGGAAGGGTCGGTGTAAAGCATGATGTCGGTGTATTTGGCCGAGTAGTTCATTGTGGCATTGAACTCGCGCCGGAGGCAATTCTCGAAAGGATTGCCGAGGTTGGGATTGCGGCCCATCCATTCACAGAGCTCCGTGATGGATGACTTCTCCGAGGTGAAGTAGATGAAATTGTGTCCCGGCAGCACTGACAGTACATCGAGGTAGTCGGCGAGTCTCCAGTACATGCGGTAGGTGCCGACATCGGTGGATAGATATGGCGGGTCAACCAGGAACACCACTCCCGGCACATCCTTGAAACGCTCGAACAGTTCCCGGTAGTCGCACGACTCAATCTCAAGCCCCTCGAGGTAGTCGGTGAAGTCCGGGTAGGGGGCTTTCCGCACATTATTATATAGAGCCTCCTTGCGCATGCCGTCGATGCTCAGCTTGTACTTCATCGAGAACAACAGTGATGATGACAGTGTGATGAAGTCGAGGTAGCCATGTTCACGTTCCTCCTGCTCAAGCAGCGCGAACACTTCCTCGCGCGCCTCACCTGTGATGGCCTTATGGCGGCCGAAGCGCGAGGCGATTGGACGGATCTGGTCGAGCAACGCATTGGTCCGCCTGATATTCAGGAGGCGGAACCGGTAATTGTCGAAATCATTATAAATCACCCTTGCCCCCGGGTGGACGTGCTTGGCTATGTGCGACAGCAGGCCGCTGCCACCAAAAAGGTCAACGAATATTGTGTCCTCGGGGTATTGGCGTGCCACCTCGGCAAAGTGGCGGGCGAACATGCGCTTCTGCCCCACGAAAGGGAGTGGCGCCGATAGATACATGCGGCTCATACGTTCAGCTCGAATTTAACGCCGTCGTCGCCGGCAAGCAGGGCCCGGGTGCGGTCGATGTTGTTGGAATATATGTGGACATTGCCGAGGAAGAGTGTGATGGAGCGCAGGGGCAGGTCAATCTGCCGGGCAATGAGATAGAGATGGTAGATGTCGGCGGGGAGTCCGAGGTTGGCGTCTGAGCTGCGCTGGTAGGCGGTCAGCACCAGCTCGCCATTGTCGATCTGAAACTGAATGAGCGAGAGGCAGGGCTGCTGGTTGGACTCCGCGCCGGTCGCGCCCAGGAACAGGACGTAATTTTTTGAAGAGCGTTTCTCCCGGTTGATGCGCTCAATTAGCGGCGGGAGTTTCTCAAAGTAGGTGGGGTAGGAGTTGACCAGTACCGGGCCGCAATAATCCCACCAGTTGATGCCCGCCTCGCGATACTTCTCCGTCTGCCTCTCGCCGCTCATGAAGAGCGACAGTTCGCTGCGGAGCTTCTTGCGGGCTATGCCGTGGCTCTCGAAAATATCGAGCAGGTCGGAAGGGGTGAGGGATAACTGCTCGTTGATAAGATAGATGATGTCGCCCTTGCGGTTCGACTGGTGTCTGCCCTCGTCAAGCACCTTGGAGAGAATCTGATGATACTTGTTCATAATGATGCCGTATTAGTGTACGGCAAAGTTACAGTGCCGGAGAATGCCGGACACCATGGCGACACCAAATCATACTGCACCGGGATTGCAGTCATTTTGAAAATGCTTCACCAGGCTGTAGACCTTTCGCTCGCTTATGTCGTAGCGGTCGGCGAGTATGGCCACGGCGTATGACACCTTGTCGCCCCTGCCGACCATATCGTTGAAGTCAACAAAAAGGTCTATGTAGTCGGCATCCTCCAGTCTGATGCCGGCATTTCGGAGCCGATTGAGCAGCTCCCGGTTGAATTTCAGAATCTCAAATATGGTCATATCCGAAAAAATTGCTAAATTTGCACTGTCTCACTTATTCAAACACCCGCGTAGGGAAGCTCGGAAGAGGGCATTGTGCCCCCGGCGAGCTTCCCTACGCGGGTTGTGTTAAAGAGTAAGTGAGACGACTATTTAACAGGCCGGGGGCATTTTTTTATACCCTCCCCCGAAGGGTCTGCCTCAGGTCAGTCCACGCTGTAGAGTCCCAAGTCAATATTATCCTTAGCCTTCCAACCTTCCTGCTGCACATTTTGGATGTGTGCCGAATATGCGGTGTAGAAAGCCTCAAGCTCAGGCAGAGTGTCGAAAGTGCGGTATACCGGCGCATCGTCAGTGCCGAACTTGAAAGTCACCGGGAGCGCGCCGGGCAGACCGAGGCTGGCCTGAGTGTAGGCGCGTTGGTAGTTGGACTGGTTCTCGACCGATAGCCACACCGGGACACCATCATAGGAAAAGCCGGTGAGGATTCTGGCGGCCGTGCGGTCGCTGATCCAACCGCTGATGAGTGCCTTGATCTCATCGACTGTCGGGCGGTGGTTCAACTGTTGCTCCATATAGGAGGTGATGCCGTATGCGTCGGTGGTCACATCCCAGCGGACGCGCCATCGGTTGCGGACAGGATTGGTGCACTCTAAAAGTGCCACTTGCGGATTGCCTTGGACTCTTTGCATAGTCAGGTGAAGATGTACTTTGTTTTACCTTGCCCGAAAGATTCCGATTTCAGTATTGTTGTGAATGGGAAGCCGTCGGGCTGTTCCTTGATCTGTTGGAGAATGTTTTTCATCTCCTTAGAGTCAGTGAAGAACTTCTTCGGCTCTCCATTGACCTTGATGGCCACGACGCAGCGGTCGGGCCCTTGAGAGGTTGTTACGCCCATCTCGAAGTCGTAGACCTCGATGGGGAGGTTTACCAGTTCCCGGATGCTTATTACGGCACCGGGGAATCGCTTCTTGCCGTCATCGGGCTTGTAAGCGACATTCAAATCCTTAAAAGATTTCATTGCTTTGCCTGTTAATTTAATGAATAGATTATTACATTGGGCGTGCTTGGCCATACCGTAGAACGATGCGGTCAGCACACGCCGTCTCTTGCGGCTTTTGACCTCGCCCATCTTCCGGGCGAATTTCACTTTTATGCGCTTGCGCAGCAGCGCGTGGTCGGGATAGATGACGTATCCCAGGAAGTCGATACCCTCGGTCACCGGGAATACCCTCTCGTTAGCCTTGATGGTGTGCCCGATAGCCTCCACACATTCATGTACGGCATCGCGGATTTTCCAAAGCTCCTCTTTTGTGGCTGCGAGAACTACACCGTCATCGCAGTAACGGTAGAAGTATTTCACGCCGAGCCTGTCCTTCAGCACATGATCGAGATGGATTGACAGGAGCAGATTACACAACCCCTGCGATGATCGCAGACCGATACTCACCCCTTTTGGCATCATGCGAATAAACCTCTCAAGGATTGCGATGAGCTTGGCATCCTTGAATACCCGGCGTACACAGTCGATGAGCATCTGCTGGTCAACACTCTCATAAAACTTAGAGATGTCGAATTTGTAGCAGTAGCGTGTCTGCTCCGGGTTCTCCCTCATGTCACGCTCGATATACGCCTTCAGGTCGTGCATGCCGCGCCCCTTGATGCTTGCTCCGGTTGTGCGGATGAACCGGCGCTTGATGTGCGCATCGACAACAGCCATAATCGCGTGACAGGCTATGCGGTCTTTCATCGTCAGGATCTGAATGCGTCGTTCCTTGCCACCCTCGAAGATGGTGCGCTCACGGTAGCCCCCGGCGATGTAGTAAGATCCGTCGGCTATCTGTGCGGACAATTCAGCGATGACCTCCTCGCGGTGAGCGAGAAGCCATCGGCCCTGGCGACTCCGTTTGCGGACGGTTCCGCGGAGTACCTGGTCGAATGACTGCGACATATTGGGGTATGCCGTAATCTCCTCGATGATATGTCCTTCCCTGCGCATAGTTGTGAAAGAGTTTGGATAAATTGAAAAATACGGCTCTCTGAGCCTTCCTACTTCCGGGTCCGGGTTGTTCGAGCATTGCGGCCTACCAAACCCTACCCAGTCACTTGATGTTCCGGCTATCCATGGTAACCATGCTTTTGCCGAGGCCTGTCCCTCTCGGCACCTCGATGGGGACACGTCCCCGGTGATGTACGCCGATGATTGGTTGTCCAGGCGCGACCCGACATTCGCGTTCGTATTCGAGGCATCGTGACTCGCACCCGCGTACGACACGCCGGCACTCGCATTCGCGTAGCTGCTGCCGCGATAGACCACACGGCCTATTGAGGGACACAGCCTTACAGTTTGCAAAGTTACTCATAAATCGCCGTTCCATTTGGAAAATGTTACAGGAATAGCCATACGAGAGATGCCGCGCTGCCTCCGGCAACGGTCATTAGCCAGTCAATCCAGTCCCAAGGACAGCCGTGCAGCTTATCCTTGAGCTCAAGACAGGAACCGGCCACAGTTGCCGAATATAGCGCCCCGAGTGGATTACAGGCAAAAATCCCCACGAGGAAACCGCCCACAAGGTGTTTGTAGCGGTTAGATTGTTTGAGAAATGTAAAAATCTTCTTCATAAAGAACTGTATTTGAAAATAAAGTGTTATCTTTGCAGTCCAAGCATATCGGGAATGGCGCCCTGGCAATTGAGTCCTAACTGTCGCCCGATATGCTTTTTTGTTTATATATCGTTCACGGAGTAGACGAAGTATGAAATTCTTGCCCTACCGTTAGAGCGAATCTTTACCATCTTGGCAACATTTATTCTAATTTCAACTCCTCGAAGTGAGGTCTTGAAATAATAAAAGTGTTGGATATCGTCAGATCGTGGATGCGTAAGTGCGGAGTCGTCAAGGAATGTGGCATTCTCAATCAATGTTGCCAAATCTTTTAGATCTTCCTTTGTCAGGACGCTTGAGCGGCCGAATGTATCAGAGAACAGGTGCTTGTTGCCATAAGTGCTGAAGCCGACAGGTATTGAACTTCCGTCAGAAATTGTCTTTGAACATGACCGTGTAAGCAGTGGTTCCATTTCATGCAGATAATGTTTACGCTCGATAGCTACGGCACTCTTTTCGGCATCTCCGGCGCACTGGTGGAATATCACACATGCCCGGCAGACCTCGTTATCAGGGGTAAACCTTGCGAGTTTGGCTTTGCCTTTGGCAACATCACAGTTACGGCAGCGTCGAATAGTGTAGGGGTTATAGTCCGGGACTGACTTGCCTTCTTTGCCGGCATTGAAGCGGAAGATGCCTTTGGAGTCGCGTTGCAAGGCCTCGTCTCCCAGTCGCATTGCTTCATCATGATTGGTGGCCGGACATTTTGATTTGCGCACTTGTACCACGGTACAGCGACAGTTCCAGCCGTTAGGCGGGTAGAATTCCTCCCAGAACGAATCGGAAGGAGGCAGAGTCACGCGATCAAGAGCAGCGTGTTCCGGACGCACCTTGTCATCACGCTGTGTGCGATACTGAAGGTGGTAACGGTCACCATCCTGCATGAACGACTCCCAGCGCGCGGCCATCTCCGCAGACCCTGCGACAAAATTATACTCGGCACGGAGATAGTTGGAGTTATAGGTTTTGTCTATTGTTTGAACATCGTTCAAAAAGCGTTCAAATGACTTTCGATTGCCATTCTCATCAAGCAATGAAGGGAAAGCCTCGTTGAGCTCATGGAAAGCCTTCATGCCGGAGAAAATATAATTGGATCGTGTAAGCCTCCGTCGCATAGCCTCAGACATCTCCACCTTTTCAAAAGCAGAATCGAGTGCTGAGGCATGGGTGCCGACAAACTCCTGCACCGACGGGTCTGCCACAAGCTCGACGCGAAACTCTGCGCCATCCTCCTTAAAAAGTGAGCGCATCATCCCTTCAAATAGCGATGACAATCTGCGGCGCATATCATCGCCCGGCTTGGCAAGAATTTCAAGATCCGGGAATTCCGCCAGGAGCGAGGCATAGCGGCGGTGCAGCCCCTCGTAGTCAGAGGGGCCTAATCGAAAAAATTCTTCTCTTTTTTTCCTGTTTTGTCATCCGATTCTTCCTCATTGTCAATGGCCGGTGGAAGTGCCACCGGGTTCCGGCGCTCACCGACAGGCATGCCGTATTTGTCAGCAAAGTATGATGGGTCAACCTCGTAGCGGTCGGTAATCATAGTCTCGTATGCTACCTGCTGCTCCGGCGTGTAATCGATAGCATCGTCCCACTCAAAGCGCAGCCCCTTTACCGGGAAACCGTGTAATACCATAAGAGGGAGCAACTGGTTGTTCGCCATATCACGCAGTTTGTCGCGGTCAGACTCAACCAGGTTCTCGAATACCTGAAGGTGTGTCTGCGACTGAGAGAGTGAGCTGCCGTCCTCGATGGTCATGGTCTGGCCGATTACCAGTTTGGATATTTCCGAGTTGGCACGGTCGATGCGCTTGTCATACACGTTGAACGCATCGCCCTTGCCGGATTCCACAAATTGAATCTCCGTCTCCATGCCGGTGACAGCACCCATTCCTCGGCCACCGTTGAACACGATATCCTGAAGGCGCTTGTATTCTTTAGGGTCTCGGGTGGAAGTCCGGGCGATGCGCCAGGGCATACCGAATATCTCGGCGAAGTTATCCCAAAACACCAGGGCGTGCTTCTTCGGTATGGTGTGCATCGCCGCCTTGAGCAGCAACCCGAGGTCATCGGGCTGTCCAACCTCAATAAGCCAGTCAGACCACGGACGCTCCCTATAATCGATACCATTCTGCCATGTGTAGCCGACATGGGAGACCACGCGGTGATATTCAGGAATAACGTGCCGGCGAGGGATAAGCCGGACACCGCTGAAAGTGGGACAGCCGTCGCCGTCCTTAACGACATCTCCAAGCTCAATGAGGGAATGTCCGTACCAATTGGCCTCGAGGCAATAGCGGCATAGATCTTTGAACCATGCCTGATCGAGAAGATGCAGTGCATTGTCATCGGCGTCACCCTTCTCGTTGACAAGTTTGAACGAGCGCGACATCACGAAACCCACACGCTGTTGGATACATCCTGAGAGGTGGGAGTCAATCATGGCGTCACGGTAAATGTCAAGCAGCCGGAGACGATTCGGGTTGCGCACATCGATAGCCGACTGCCATGCAGAGCGCCATTTCTCGATGTCGCTCTGCGCAAGGCGCTCCGAAGTGCGGTACAGTTCCATTATCAGGGCAGAGCGTTTTTCAGCCTCTGCCTTTCGCTGTTTGGATAATGTGCGGTTATTTCTTTTGCCCATAGTCACCAGTCGTGATTGAGTTTTGGCGCCGAATGCCAGGATGTGCCGACAGCGGCGCCGTTGCCGTCGGTATCTTCAATAAGAGGCAGGTCGGGTACTATGCGCCCGGCCTGTACCCCCTCAAGCCATTTTATGGCCCGGTCGTACCGCTCCTTGCGTATCTCCGCTCCCATCTTCTGAGGAAGGGCAGCGGATAGATGGTACAGAGCGATGTCGGCTGTGTACATAACCACGAGACGGTTGCGTGCTTTGCCGGTTGCCGAGAATATAGCCTCAGTGTCATATACCGGGCGCAGATAGCCCGACATCTCCTCCACCGCCTCGAATTCAGCATTGGCGACAGTGTCCGGGTCGGCCTGTGATATAACTTTGAAGGCGGCATCACCGATGACCACCTTGTAATCTTCCTTGTCTATAAACATCACCACATATTTTTA
This sequence comes from Bacteroidales bacterium, assembly GCA_910575615.1. Taxonomy (GTDB): domain Bacteria; phylum Bacteroidota; class Bacteroidia; order Bacteroidales; family Muribaculaceae; genus UBA7173. The sequence goes on from CAJTEX010000007.1 coordinate 95,738, forward strand.
GGGCGCGGTCGGGGAACCAGCACCGGTTTGAATGTTGCCTGGCGCGTATCTCGCTGCAGATACCATATAGCACCCTCGTCGGCATCGGGAGCGTCGTCATGCACACGGGAACCGCGCTCGAGGGCGAGGGTCTGCTCAATGCCCACCTGCATATCCGGCGAGTCCTTCAACGCCTCATTGTAGAATACGAAGCCACGCTCCCACAATGGGGACACCGCTTCGATGCGTTGGATCTTCTCCGGCTTCTTGCGCTTGTCGGGCAAGAGCGGCAACTGGTATCCGCGGAGGTTTCCTTCCGCAGCAAACTCGTCGAGAATGATGTCCTGCATGAAGTTCGCCTCCATGAAGAAGGAGATGGCGACCTTGTCGCGGGTGCGCTCATATAAATCATAGAGCCACCGCACCATGCCGGACACGGTATCCTGCCGGACATAACAGTCTATCAGATGCAGCTCAGTGCCAATCTTGCCCCACAGGCGCGATGCCTTGTAGTCATTGGCGGAGGTGGATTTGAACGAGGGGTCGGTGTAACACACAAGCATCTCGTATTTATCCAGTTTTGGCAGACGCTTGAACCTGATCCAGTCATGTCGGAAAATGGAGCCGTCGTTGATGGGGTTGTGCATCATCTCCTTGTTCCAGGCACGGAAGCCGACAAAATCGGCGTACTCTTGTGCCTCTTCCTTAGTCCACTTTTCAGCCCATACCGGGTTCCCGTTGCGGTCGATGGCCTTGATCTCGGAGATATGCACCCCCTTTGTATTGCATAGGTTGGCAAGTACCGAGCATTTGGAGATAAGGTTGCCGACCATGATGAAGCGGCCGCGACCCACATCGAGCGCGCCGAAAAGAGCCTCCTTGACCCAATCGGTCAGATCTTTCACGCGCTTCTCATTACGGCACAGTTCGTCGTCATCAAGGTCATCGATGACAATATAGTCGGGGCGTGACTCACGATCACGCAGACCGCGAGGAGACTGACCGCGGCCAACGGCCAGGAACTTATTGCCGCTTTGTGTCTTGAATTCCCCCTCGGTCCATGTGCCGGCGCTTTTCTGCTCACCGAAATCAGAGATGATGCGCTGGTTATATTCAAGCTCGGCCTGAATGTCGGCAAGCAGACGGTTGGCACTGTCCTCACTCTTGCCTACAACGACCATAAAGTTGATCAGCCGTTTAGGCTGGAACATCAGCCACAGCGGCAAGAAAATGTCGAAATGGGTAGATTTTGCATGTCCTCGAGGCCATTTAAACACCGCTTTCAGATTCGGGGTGTTCTTGACTTTCAAGGCAGCGGCATTGTGGAACGGTGCATTGTGGATAACGCGCAGAGCCTCGCCCGTCACCTTGTCGCGGAGCGTCAGGTAATGGGGAAAGTAATATTCGCAGAAGGCGGCGTAGTTGGATTGCAGACGGCGTATGCGCCGGTCACGTTCAGTCGGTGATTCTTTGGCCACCGACATAGTGATAGGTGTGAGGGAGCGGACACGCTTGCAATGGTCGTTCCAGTCCGCAATCGCTTTTTTGATGTCAGCAGCGGTAGCCATATCAGATTACCCCGCCTTTGCCGATGGACTCGATGATGAACATATCCTGGAGGTGGTTGACCTGCTGTATAAGCTCCAGTGTGATGGAAGGGTCGGTCTGCGCGCGGAATTCGAGCCACCCGGAAAAAGCCTTGAACACATCGATGGCATCGATGATGTTAGCCTTCTTGTCGAGCTTCTCGATGACAGCGGAGAACTTGGCGAGTTTGTCGGCGAGTCCGGCTACAAGTGCCGGATCATCGCTGTTGTTGGCCTCCTCAAGCAGCTTGTCGATGGAGAGCAATATTTTGTTGGTAAGTTCAGAGCGCGTGATATTCTTTGCGGCGCGCGCCTCCTTCCAACCGTCGGCGTTGCACCATTTCGAGATGGTGACACGCGACACTCCCACTTTGTCGGCAATCTCGGTCATTTCCATGCCGGACATGAACAGCGACCTCGCCAATGATTTTTTCTTTTCGTTATCCTTTGTTGCCATATCTGAATATGCGATAATGCGGTTAAATACGGTGCAAAGGTGGCGGTAAAAGCGGTGGGTTCAAAAAAAGTGTGCAACCATTGCATACAAGTGTGCAACCATTGCACACTTTTTTGGAGCATAGGTGATTATCGGCGTAAACTTGCATCGAAAATCATTATCGCACAGACATGGGCAAAAGAGTTAGACTGACAAACGACACCCTCAACAGCTACGGATACCGTGTGCTGACCTCCGGGGTGGACGTATCACAATATGAACGCAATCCGTTGCTGCTCTACATGCATGAGCGCGGCAAGGTCATCGGCTACATGAAGGACATCCGCGTCGAGGACGGGGAGATAACCGGGGAGCCATGTTTCGACGAGGCAACCGAACTGTCCCGGCAGTGTAAGAAGCAATGGGAATTCGGTTCTCTCCGTATGGTAAGCATCGGTTTCGATGTCCTGGAGACCAGTAAGGACGCAGAGTACCTTGTCGAGGGCCAGACGCGCCCGACGGTTACGAAAAGCCGGATATATGAGGTGTCTGTGGTTGACATCGGTGCCAACGATGATGCCATAGTGCTGCGCAAAGACGGAACACAGATAACGCTCGGCGATGGGAGCGATTGCCCCCTTCCCCTGCTAAACAATAACCCCAATAACAACCAACCGCAAATGGAACTCAAGCAAATCGCCCTTACCCTGGGCTTGCCGGAGACGGCAGACGAGGCGGCAGTCAACGCCAAACTCGCCGAGCTCAAATCATCCAAGGATGATGCCGAGAAGATGCGTGAGGAGAATGAGAGACTCAAGCTCGCGCAGATTACCGCCGCAGTCGATGCCGCCATCGAGGCAAAGAAGATTACGGCAGATCAGAAAGACCATTTTATCAACCTCGGCAAAAAGGTCGGCATCGAAGATCTCAACACGACCATCACCGCCATGACCCCGGCAGTCAAACTCAGCGGCACTCTTTCCACCGACCCCGCACCGACTACGCTCCCGGCCAAGAGTCCATGGGAGGAACGTATGGACGAGATCCGCGCCAACCTCAAGAAACAGTAACTATCAAATCCATTATCAGCAATGGCAATCAAAGTAGATCATACCAATTACAACGGTGAGGTACTTGAGCGTATCCTTACCAAGGCAACCACAAGCAACGAACTTGTGGAGAAAGGCCTTATCATGGTCATCCCCGGTGTGGAGAAAAGCATAAGCATTCCGCGCCTCAAAACAGGCAAGATGCTCCAGAAACGCAAGGAAAACCCTACGGTAGATGATTCCAAGGGTGATTTCAACTGGTCGGAGCAGATTCTCACGCCCCACGACTTCATGGCCTTCACAGTGTTCAATCCCCGACAGTTTGAGCATATCTGGAAAAAATGGCAGCCTGAAGGCAATCTCGTATTCCGCGAACTTCCTCCCGAGGGTCAGAACGCACTCCTCGACGCACTTTCCAAGCAGGTACAGTTCGAACTCGGCCATCACTATGTCAACGGCGAATATGCCGAGGGCAATGATGATGACAAACTCATGAACGGTATCATCACCCAGGCCGCCAAGTCCCCCGACTATATCCTCGCTGACGGTTCCAAGGCGACCACGATGGTCGATAAACTCAAGGCCGTGCGCAAGGCTATCCCCAAGGCAATGCGCGAGAACCCCAACCTCCGCATCATCATGAGCGTCGAGGACTTCGACAAATATGATGATGAGCTCACCGAACGCGAGGCCAAGAACGCCAGCGAGACGGAGATCAACCGCAAGCGCTACAAGGGAATCACCATCGAGACTGTCGCCTCCTGGCCCGAAGGCCTGATCATCGCCACTCTCTGTTCACCCGATGCCGATGGCAACTTCTTCGCTGCCGTCAATCTGCAGAACGACGAGAATGTGATTCAGATCGACAAGTATGCCAACGCCTCAGAGCTCTACTTCTTCAAGCTGCTCATGATGGCCGACACCAATATCGCCTTCGGCGAGGAACTCGTCGTGCTCGACTCCCGCGCAACTCCCAAGTTCTCGGCCGCTCTCAAGGCCGCCAATGTCAAGAAACCTGAAACAACCGAGTAATGGCGAAGCTCAAGTATCTTGTACTTCACTGCACCGCGACACCTGAAGGGCGCGAGGTGACATCCGCTGATATACGGCGCATGCACCTCAGCCCGGTGTCGGCCGGTGGTCGCGGTTGGAAGCAGGTGGGCTATACCGACCTCATTCACCTTGATGGTACGGTAGAGCGCCTTGTTGACAACAACGAGGATGCCAACGTAGATCCGTGGGAAATCACCAACGGAGCCAAAGGCTACAACTCCGTCAGCCGCCATGTGGTGTATGCCGGAGGATGCGACAGGGCGATGAAGCCGAAAGACACCCGCACTGCGGCGCAGCTTAAAGCAATGGAGGACTATGTGAAGGACTTCCACCGTCGCTTCCCCTATGTGCGCATCATCGGCCACAATGAGGTGGCTGCCAAATCCTGTCCGAGCTTCGATGTGCAGAAGTGGCTCAAATCAATAGGCATTAACCAGGCCGCATAATAATAACGACATAAAAACGAGTGGCAATGACATTCAGCGAAATACTCAACATACTCCTTGGCGGTGGTTTCCTCGCGATGGTAGTGGGTGTGATCACACTCAAGGCCACCGTACGCAAAGCCAATGCCGATGCTGAAAAAGCGAGGGCTGACGCTGAGACGGTACATATCACAAACACCGAGAATGCCACCCGTATCCTTGTCGAAAACATCGTCAAACCCTTAAAAGATGAACTCAATGCAACCAGAGAAGAGTTACAGGCAACGAAGAAAGAGATGGCCTCTACCAAGAGGACTATGTCCCGGCTTGCAAAGGCTGTCGAAGCTGTCAATGATTGCCGCCATGTTGATGAGTGCCCTGTCCGTTATAAGCTGCTCCTCAACCCGGAAAACAGTATCGGAGGTCTCCGCGACAGTGCAGACGGCAGAAACCCGCGACACGACGGCGGCAGCCATAAGACAGATCCGGTGGGAGAAAGTGCCGGAGAGCCGGGTGGAGATGGCCGTATCCGTGGACAGCCTCCTTAAACTGCCGGCAGGTGCTGCCTACACCAGGCGCAGCGGCCAGGCCAATATCAAGGTCGCCACTCACGGCGATACGGTATATATCACCGGCACGTGCGACAGTTTGCAGCGCCAGGTGGAATATTACGAGGCACTTTATCATACCGCCCGGGACGCGCTGGAGCAGCATGAGTCCCAATACCAACAAGAGCGCAAGCAACGCACAAGTCCTGCACTTATAGGTACAGTGAACCTTATCGTCGGATTATTCTCCGGCATAATTTTAACAGTCATCATAATCACAAAACGACGAAAGCAATGAACAAGAACTTCATGTACGGCATCGGTGCCGTGAAATATAAAGGAGTGAAAGTCGGCTATATCGGCAAGGACTCCTTTGATCTCGGAGGCGTAAAGCCTGAATCCACCGAGATCGAGGCCGAACAGGTTCCCGGTGCGCCGGTGCTTGTCATCCCCAATTCCAACGGCAAGATCGCGCCCAAGTTCGACCTTATCCAGTTGAACTTCGAGAGCCTTCAGCAGTTCCTTGGCGGTGCCATCCACGAGAAGGGCGATAAGGTCATCGGCTGGACAGCCCCGGTGGCAGCCCTGGTAATGGAAGGACCCTGGGAACTTGAGCTCGTTTCGGGCCAGTCCGTGCTCATTCCCAACGCCACGCTCCTGTCCGACCTTGCTGGTAAACTCACCCTCAAGGAGACCGCCAAGATCGAGGTCGAACTCAAGGTGTCGGCAGCAGCCGTGGCCAACATACCGCCCTATGGCGTATTCGAGACCGCGTCACTTCCGGCAGAATGGAGCGAGGAGAGAGGCTGGCTCCTTCCCGAAAAAACCGATACCCCGGCAGCCGGTTAAGCTATGGATAACGCGATAGCTAAGGCGATACAGCGTGATGCTGCCGACGCGCTGTTGGATATAGGCATATCCATTGCGCTCAAGGAATTCAAGCTGCCGTTGCGTAAACGCCCCATCAAGCTGCGCGTGACACTCAAACGACCATATATGTCCGGGCAGATACGCTTTGCCCGGACATATTTGTCAATGGGAGTCACTTACGAAGAGATGGACAAGTTTACCAAGGAACAGCAGATGCAGTTCGTTGCCACGCACGGCCATAAAATAGCGCTCATGCTTGCAGACGCTATATGTGTCGGACCGGTGAAGAGTTTGTTCGTGCGTCCGGTGGCATGGTTTATCCGCAACTGCGTAGAGCAGCGGTTCCTGTTGGGCGGGATGCGTAAATTCGTGTCACTTATGGGCACAGACCCTTTTTTACCTATTATCAGATCGGTGGAGAGAACGAATCCGATGAAGCCGAGACTGAGCCGGGAAGCGAACGGGAGTTAAAGAGCCATTATGAAGGTTCCCATAGCCCTTTCGGATTTATATGGCAGGTGGCCGATGCCACAGGCTGGACGGTGGACTACATACTCAACAAGGTCAATTATCAGACCTTGATAATGATGATGAACGATGCTCCACGTTACATAGGCCATCGTAAAAAGAGCGTCCCCTCAGACAGCACGCCCGAAGAGGATGCGGCAAAAGTGGCGAATTTTTTCAGAAGCAATCTCAAACAGTAATGACCCATGAAGCCGGTAGAGCTTGAAATATTTTTACAGGACGGAGTCACTCCGGGGCTGAAGAGCGCCGGAGCGGCCATCGGTCGTTTTTCTGATGATGCAAAGGCTGAACTTAAAGAAGTGACCGAGTCGCTCAAGCTGCAGAAGCAGCATGTCTCCCGGCTGTCACAAGAACTTAAATCACTTGAGAAAGCGTATAAATCAGCGACACCGGGAAATGAGAAGGTGGCGCTTGGTCAGCGCCTCGCTTCCATGCGAAAGGAGTTGGACGATGAGAGAGCTGCGGTGGCACAGCTCACCCAAATGCAAGATGAGCTCAAGCGCAAGCAGGAAGATGGCGGAACATCACTGCGTATGCAATTGCGCACCCTGCGTGAGGAAATCGCCACCCTTCTACTGGCATACCGATCACTTACCGATGCTGAAAAAAATACAGCTCAAGGAAGGGAACTCGCCCGGCATATTGATGAACTGACCGAGAAAGCCGGAGAACTCAACGATGCTATAATGGATACCTCGCAAGCGGTAACCAACGCGGCATCGGACACCCGTGGTTTCGACCAGTTGGCTGGAGGAATGCAGTTGGTGGTAGATGGTTTCGGCCTTGCCACAGCCGGGGCCCAGGCATTAGGGTTGAGCGAGGAAGATCTTATCGAGGTTCAGACAAGACTTCAGACCGCGCTTGTGGCAAGCAACGCCCTGACATCTATGCAGACCAATCTGCAGAAGCAATCCGCGGTCATGCAGGGTATCGCAGCCATTCAGGCCAAGTCCGCCGCCACAGCCGAAAATATAAAGACTTGGGCGGTCGGCCGTGGAGTGATTGCCACCAAGGCTGCGACAGTGGCGCAGGCCGCCTTCAACGCCGTGGCAAAAGCCAACCCCTATGTGCTCCTTGCCGCGGCCGTGGTTACTGTTGTTGGAGCTCTCTACGCCTTTGCAAAAGGCAGCTCAGAGGCAAAGAAAGCCGAGCAGGAGCGTCAGCGACAGTTAGAAGAGGCTAAGGAAAAACAAGCGGAGATGGCCCGGGCGATAGGGGAAAGCGCCGGGTCACAGATTGCTGCCTATATGAAGCTGCAGAAAGCATGGAATGCCCTCGGTGATGACATGAAGAAGAAGCAGAAATTTGTCGATGACAATAAAAAGGCTTTCTCAGAACTGGGGTTTGCAGTTCGTGATGTAGCATCTGCAGAGACATTACTTGTTGAGAAAACCGGCGATGTCATTCAAGCCTTCGTGTTACGTGCAAAAGCGGCTGCCTATGAAAAGACTATCACCGAGGCTTATCAGACTATGATTAAGGAGCAGACTGAGGCAGACCATACCGCAGCGACAACTCCTATTCCGTCAGTAAGTTCAGGACAAAGCCTTTCAGTTAGCGAGTATTACCGAGCCGGTGGTAAGGGTGCCAGAAAGGAAGTTTACACTGTTTATAACGGAGCGCCAGGCGGTGTTCAAACACCATCACAACGTACTGCAATTGAAGTTACCGATCCTGCGGCTTACCGGGCCGGATATGCGGCTGAGACCGAACGCATACGACTTGAAGCGCGTGCGGCTGCTGAGGCGAAGGCTGATGCCGTTGTCTCTGATATGAATGCAGGACTTGAAAAACTACAGGCAGATTTAACAGCGACATACGAGCGAATAGGAGTGTCTACAGTAGACGACACTCCCACACCGACTCCGACAAATGGGACTGATCCGCGTATAGACAAAGAGACCCGTATTGCCGAGGCCCTGAAGAAATTGCGTTGGCAAAACGAGCAGGACGAGATAAACCAGATGGCAGAGGGTTCTGAGCGCCGTATCCGGCAAATTGCCCTTGACTATGAAAAGGAGATGGCCGAGGTTGAGAAGCAGCACAAGGATTTTGCGGCGGCCAATGCTGAACTCGGTACCGGCGGATTGAACGACAACGGACTTACCGAGGAGCAACAGGCTCAGATTGACCGGGCCGCAGCCGTTGCGGAAAACAACCGCAAAAACTCCCTTACCGACATGTACCGAGAGGAAGCGCAGCACATGGTTGACTACCTTAAGGAATACGGCACATTTCAGCAGCAGCGCCTTGCCATAGCCGAGGAATATGACAGAAAGATAGCCGCAGCCTCTGATGAATGGACCCGCAAGTCACTTGAAAAGGAAAAAGCGGCAGCCCTGCAGAAAATAGATATACAGGCTATCAAGCAATCGATAGATTGGGGCAGCGTGTTTGGTGACTTTGGCACCATGTTTAAGTCAGAGCTTGAGCCCACGATTGAAAAGCTCAAGGCCATCACCAAAACCGAGGAGTTTAAGAATACTGACCTACAGGATCAGCAGACCCTCTATGAGCTCATATCCAAACTCGAGGAGGCGAACACATCGTGGGATGGTAAAATTTTCAAGACACTTGGCGATGATCTCACCGCCTATCAGACGGCCATGCGCCAATACATCGCCGCCCAGGATGCGGAGCGGGCGGCCACCGAGAAATTAACCGAGGCAAAGCGGCGACTTGCCGAGGCAGAACAATCGGGAGATGCCAATGCTATCGCCTCTGCCAAAAATGATGTACTGGCAGCCACTGATAATCTGAACACCGCCTCGGAAAGTGTCAGGGATTTCGGCTCTCAGGTTCAGGAGACCTCCGGCTCACTCCAGACCTCGGTAACAAGGATGAACAGTATGTTCAGCGGTCTTGTGTCCGGCCTTACCGGATTACGTTCCGGCAACCTTCAGGGAGTAGGCACGGCGCTCATGGGGCTTGACAAGCTGTTCAACAATTCGGCTGTTACCGGCGCTGTCGGAGGTGCTCTTTCTAAAGGGTTATCCAAACTGCTCGGAAATTCCGAGATTGGCAAAAGCGTCGCATCGGCACTGGGGGACAGCGGCCTGTTAGGGCAGCTTATATCCGCGCTCCTCTCCATCCTGGATATATTGAAAGACGGCATCGGTGTATTGGTGTCCGACCTTATCGACACCGTGCTGGGTGCAGTGGCCGGAATATTGAAAAATCTGCTGAACGGGCAGATGTTCATCCAGATAGGAAAATCCCTGATGGACGGAATATCCGGCATATTCGATGCGGTGACTTTCGGCGGTTTTTCCTCCTGGATAAGCTCAAGCAATGCAAAAGAGGTACAGGAGACCATTGACCGACTTACGGAACGCAATGCCACGCTGCAGACTGCCATCGAGGACCTGACAGATGAGATCAAGGCAAGCAAAGGCACAAAGAGCGTGGCCGCTTACCGCGACGCATACAAGTATCAGCAGGAGACCAACGCCAACTATCTCGGTATGGCGAAGTCTCAGGCAGGTTATCATGGTGCCCATCACTCCTGGAACTACTACTTCGATGGGTTCTCAAGAGAGCAGATTGCCCGTCTCAGCCAGCAGATAGGCCGACAGTGGGATGGAAGTCTTTGGAGCCTGTCGCCGGAGGAGATGAAGATGCTCCGCTCCAACGTGGATATGTGGGAGGCGATAAAGAATGCCGGTAAAGGGAACTACGGAGGCCGCGTAGCTGAGAAACTCAACGACTACATTGCTCAGGCCGGAAAACTCGAGGAGCTGACCACACAGTTGTACGAGGGTCTCACAGGCATCACTTTCGACTCCATGTATGACAGTTTCATAGACCAGTTGATGGATATGGACGCGTCTGCGGAGGATTTTGCCGACAATATAAGCGAGTACTTTATGCGCGCCATGCTCTCAAACAAAATAGGTGAACTGTATGCTGACAAGCTCGAGGAGTGGTGGAAGAAGTTTGGAAAGGCTATGGAGGATAACGACCTCACCGAAGCCGAGCGCAAGGCTCTTGCTGATGAATACATGAAATATGTTGATGAAGCGATAAAAATACGTGATGGCCTTGCCGCCGCCACCGGCTATGATAAGACCGGGAGCAGCAGCAGCCAGAGTGGCAAGGCGGGCAGCTTCAACGCCATGTCCCAGGATCAGGGCACGAAACTTGAGGGGCTTTTTGTAAGCGCCCAGGGGCATTTGTCGAATATTGATATGGCTACCGAGGATGTCGCATCCAAACTGAGCCGTGCGGAATCGCTGCTTCAGAAGATTGCAGATAATACCGGCGCAAGCGCCGAGACATTAAAAGAACTCAAGGCCATGGTGGAAAAGATGATCCGCGATGGTGTAAGGTCAAGATGATATGGAAACGCTCGAAGGACTTGTAATAATTAACGGCACCGATATCTGGAAAGAGTACGGTGTATTTCTGACCGAGGAAAAGAAAGGCGGTCGGGAAAACCTTACAGCCATAATGATGCCGGCGAAGGCCAAGACACATGTCGGAGTCAACATCCGGGAACATGACGGTGTGAAATATTCCGCTGACCTTAATCCAAAAAGTGAGGAGCGTGATGTCACCTTACACTTCGCACTGTTCGCCCCGACCAAGGAGCAATGGTTGTCTCGTTACCGTGCTTTCATCTCTTTCCTCAAGCAAGGTGAAAAGGGTTGGCTGCGTGTCCGGCTTTCGGAACTCGACCTTACTATGACCATGTTCTATGTTGACAGCAGCAACTTCAAGCCTTTGACCTACCTTTGGAAAGAAGGGGTACAGGCAAGCCGTTTCAAGGTGAAATTCCGGGAGCCGGAGCCATCGTTCTAACAACATTATAACGCCGTTCAAATATGCTTATAACGATATATGACAGGGTCGGGAACTTCAAGGCAGAGGTGTCACCATCCGACAGTTCCACTCAAGTGAAGGAGATCCAGGGCGACAACATCCTGACGCTCTCTTTCACACATCACGAGCATATCGCTCTTGATGTCGATGACTACTGCGACTTCGAGGGGGAGCGTTACTGGTTGTGCGAGGCATACCGCCCGGTACAGAAATCTACCCTTGAGTGGGTGTATGACATCAAGCTCTATGGTATCGACAGCCTGCTGCGGAACCTTCTCGTGTTGAAACAGATTGACAATGAGGAGGACCCGGTATTTACGCTTACGGCGCCACCCAGGGAGCATGTGGCAATGATAGTGCGCTGTATGAATAACGGCACGGGCAACATCACAGACTGGAAAGTCGGCCAGGTGGACGGCACAGAGAATATTGTCATAGATTACTTCGGAAAGTATTGTGATGAAGCGCTCAAGGAGATAGCCGAGAAGGTCGGAGCAGAGGCGTGGATTGAGGGGCAGACAGTCAATATCTGCCGATGCGAACACGGCGACTTAATAGAACTCGGCTACGATAATGGCCTGACAGGCATAGATCCCGACAAGGCCGACAATGTGAAATTCTACACCAGGCTGTACCCGGTGGGCAGCTCCCGCAATATTGATCCTGAAAAATATGGGCACACCAGGCTTCAGCTCCCCGGAGGGGAGAAATATGTCGAGGTCAATGCCGACAAATATGGCCGCGTGGATCATTACGAGGATGCCGCATTTGCTGATATATATCCAAGACGTACCGGTGAGGTCAGCAGTGTGCGCAGCGAGGTCAAGACTGGGGAGGATGGAAAACCATTCACAATATACTACTTCCGGGATAACAATCTGCCATTCGACCCCAACGATTACGAAATTGGCGGTCTTGTCAAGAGGGTATCGTTTCAGGAGGGCAGCGAACTCGCCGGACTCGGAGATGAGGATAACGGCACTTACTTCTTTGAGGTCAACTTCAACAGCGATACCCGAGAGTTTGAGATTATCACCATTTGGCCGTATGATGACGACACGCAGCTCCCCGGCGGTAACCTCATACCTGCAGCCGGAAATAAGTATATCCTGTGGAACCTCCGCATGCCGGACGAATATTACATGTTGGCAGAGGAAGAATTTCTCACGGCGGTAAACCAATATAACGCCGACCATGCGCTGGATGTGTCTGTGTTCAAGTGTTCCACTGACCACGTGTGGATAGAGGAACATGGCGCAGATCTGTTCATAGGCCGGCGGGTCCGTCTCAAGAGTGAACAGTATTTCCCGGAAGCTGGTTATCGCGACAGCCGTATCACCAAGATAACACGTAAGGTAAATCTGCCATCCTCGATGGACATTGAGATAAGCGATGCCCTGAGTAAGTCTTCCAAGCAAAAGATGACTGACAGCATCGCCGATGCCAAGAACTACGCCAAGTCGATAGGAGAGTCCATATCGCTGCCCGATGTGATACGGTCATGGGATAGAACCTTGCCCACTGACAATAATCTCTTTTCAGCCCGTCGCAGCCAAAAGGAATTCATAAGCAAGAATTCCCGGGATCGCGCCCGAAAGAAGATCATCTTCGACGAGGGTATCGATGCCGGAAATTTCATCGCCGGAGCACAAGGCGGTACCATAGACGGAGACGGCAATGCGGAACTGCTCACGCTGCTTGTGCGGAGACTTCTCAGCAGTCCGAAATTCGTTGACGGACTCAACGGGGAAGGTTGGCGGATATGGCTTGAGAAAGAGCTATCACACCTTACCGTTGATAAACTCACGGTGAGACAGGTGATGACCGTGTTCGAGCTGCTCATTAACAAGGTGCGCAGTGTCGGCGGTCAGATATGTGTCTCCGCGGCCAACGGTAAAATAAAAGAGGTCACACTCGAAGATCATGACTACCATATAGTTTTTGAGACCGAGAACACATTCCAACGGTGCGACCTCATGAGATGTCAGACCTTCACCGGCGGGAACTTGAAATCCTACTGGGTGGAGGTGCATGGTGCCGATTCACATGGGGTATGGGTTGATGCCCAGGAATTCGATGGGTTCGTGCCAAGTCCCGGGGATGAGTGCGTGTTGATGGGTAACACCGAAAATCAGCTCCGTCAGAACCTCATACTCATATCGGCCACCGAGGACGGGCAGCCCCGCATCGATGTGATGGACGGCGTGAGCTCACGGAGTTTTGCCAACTGTCTCCGTGCCCGGCTCGGCAACCTCGACGGTATTACCGACGACTGGTTCCCGTCAGATAACCAGCCTCACGGCAACGGCCTGTACAGCGACAACGCCTATCTGCGCGGTACGTTCCTTCTTGTGACCGGCGAGGACATCAAAACCAAGTTTGAGATCGTGGAGGGCCGTATAACAACCGCGATAGAGGCTGTGCGCGATGATTTCATCACCGACAAGGGGTATTTGAGCAACCCGGCATTCGTGTCTGGCATGGAAAAATGGGACACCTCCAACGAGGCTGTGTTTTTTCTTGTCGGTAACCGCTGGATATGGGCCAACGACAACGTGCTTACCAAGAAAGGCAACTGCGCAAGCGTCACACGCGATGATGAGCGCACCGTAGTCCGCATAGTTGACAAATATATCACGCAGATCAACGCCAATCTCCGCAGCAAGCCTACGTTTCTGACCAACAGTGAGGGAAAGAAAGAGGCGCTGCCGGTGTATCTGAGCTTCTTCTATCGTTGCGCCAAACCGGGAAAGCTCACCGTGAAATTCGAGAACGTGGATAAGACCGGGTTTGAGAACTTCAACTCTATGGAGGTGGAGGAGGAAATCGCAGCGACAACCGGCTATGTGCAATACTCCTGCGATGGCTTGTGGAACGGTACCGGAGATTTCAAGCTGTCATTTACCGGCGAAATCTATTTGTATATGCTCGTGTTATCGACCGACAAGGTGGAGGCCTTAACTTACAAGTACCGCACTCTGTTCGAGCAATCGGAGAGGCTGGTTAAATTCTCAGCAGAAAACCTTGATGCTGACGGGCGCATACTTGCTGGGTCAAGTATCGTCACCACCGCCAAGTATGCGGCTTTGATGTCGGCATATTTCAACGAGGACGGATCACTGAGGAATTGCGCCGGACTTGTGACAACGGCGATGGCGAATAATCTTTTCGTGTTCGACGGCAGCGGTAACGTAGTATCGCTGATTGAGCAGACAGCCTCGGCAATAAAAATCAAGGCCTCGCATATCTCACTTGAAGGTGTGGTGACAGCGAATAACTATTTCAGGATTCTTGCCGATGGTTCGATGGAAGCTACTAACGCAAGCATACGCGGCACCATATACGCCACCGCCGGCAATATCGGCGGATTTAAGATTTCCAACGGGTCATTGCTGTGGGCCCGCAACGAGGGGTATGGCGGCATGTTCATCAACGAGTGCCAGATAAGAATCGGCAAAACCTCCCGAGGATATGATCTCGCCACGAACTCATGGACCTACGACGGCTATGGAATGGTGGACGCGAGAATGAACGGGTATTTTGAGGCCGGCATGACATGCATCTACGCCTCCACCAAAGCTACTCCACAAAAACCCAATGACCTCGTGCCTTTTGCCGGATTCTTTGATGGAAGCGTATTCGTGAGCGATTCCATAGTCAGCGAGATTTGCGCCGCCCAAAAATACCGCGCCCTCGCCTCCAGAAGTGCCGACGGGTATGGCTATGAATATTGGGAAGGCGTGACCTTCGGATACAATGACTACGACCTTGACAAAGTTCGCTTTCAGGTTCAGAGCGGCCTGATAGTCGGAGTGAAAAAAGAATAATCATTAATGAACTACTGATATGAAAGTCAACCTAAACGTGAACTTCCGTACCTACAACGGAATGGAAACGGGCGACAAAATCGCCGATGTCGTGGCTCAGGCCCTTTACAACTACGGCAAGGACCGGCCGGTTAAGCGCGAGGATAAATTCCTTGCCTGGAAGGTGTGCATGAAAGTCATGCAGAATCCGTCGGAGGTGGAGGTTACCACCGAGGAGGCAACCCTCATTAAAGAGGCGTGCGGTGACATACTTACGGCCGGCGGATATGGACAGATTGTAGAACTCATAGAAAAATAGCAGTATGGACTTCACAGAAAAGAAAAGCAGAGAGGCTGTGACCCGTGTGGGTGATGATTACGCCATCGCGTACGCTGTAAATTACAGCGGTGACAAGGTTACGGATATCAGCGGCCATATCCGTAAAGGGAACCTGCTGTGTGGCAACGTGCTGTTCACCGATAAAAATGTATCGTTGAATATCTCGACGCCGGATGGCGAGAAGGTTCCCGCTGCTGATTTCGATGCGCTGCTCAAGGCGCTCGGTTCCGATATAATCCAGTTATTCAACGACCAAGAAGCATGATGATATGGCACTGACACAGGCAGAAAAAAACGAACTTAAGAAAGAACTGCTCAACGCGATCAAAGCAGAGAGTCAGAGTGTCGATGAACTTGTCACAGTAACGAGTCTCGACGGAGTAAACTTATTGCCGGCTGTCCGCGGCACAGAGGTCGTAAACGTGCCCGTTTCGCTTCTCCGCAAGCCGGCCGAGGATGCGGCTAAGACAGCACAGGCAGCGGCAACAAGGGCCGTGGAAGCGGCTAATCTGGCTGACACCGCAAGGGGCAACGCTGCTGCCGCGACCACCAAGGCCAACGACGCTGCAAAAACAGCCTCCGATGCGGCCAAAGCTGCAACTGACGCAACCGGTGGACTGACTGCCGCCATAACCGCAGCACGCCGTCATCCAATACTTCTGGTCAATGACCTTATCGGCGAGTTTGACAGGGTGTTTGACAATTGGAGCGAAGCTAAGGACGCGATTGCCAATAATGACGCCATAGGTGGTGAGAATCTTTTCTCATGCGGTTGCGTGATGATATTCCGTGGGCCCACGAAGTGGGAGTCGTGGATTTTTACAGGTGATCCCGAGAACGAAATATATGCGGCCGACAAATGGCAGGAATTCTCCACCGCCGGAGGTAGCGGCAGCGGATTTTACAACCTCACCCTCGAGCAGCCACTGAAAACCGGCTACTACTCCAAGGATACCGCTGTCGCCGCTCTTGCCGGTGCCGACATCGATGATGAACAGAAGCGCGGTATGATCATCACCTTTGAGTCCGCCCCCGGCAAATGGGCAGACTACCGTTTTATCGGCACGACCCTCGCCACATTCCTCACGCCCGGGGCGTGGGAGGAATACGGTGCGAAAGACACCGTGCGTAGCGTGACTGTCAACGGCGAGAAAAAGACACCCGATGCCGGAGGAGATGTCAGCATCATCATCGACGAGATGGAGGTGGACGACAGTTTCGACCCCGACGGCACCAATCCGGTGCAGAACCGCGTCATCACACAGAAGGTGACCGAGCTTGAATCCGGGACGCTGTTCGGCAGCGATGTCGTCGAGAACGATGACGGCACAGTGACCGTACAGCTCAGCGGCAAGAGCTCCGTTATAACCGAATTCACCATCCCGGCCGGCGGTGGAGGTGGCGGCGGTGACGAGAGTACCGCAACCAAAATAGTCCTCGGTGTTACCTTTGACAAAAAGACACTCAAGGAAGGCGACAGCGCCGTTATGGCCTGGACATACGACCATCAGTACAGCGGGGGTGATGACAAGGGCATGAGCACCGGTCAGAAGGCGACCGTCACCATAACTGTAAAACGAGGCACCACCGTCACCTATGCCGATACCAAGCACGATGTGGCAGCCGGATCATACAGCCTTGACCTCACCAAGAACCTTCTGCTCGGCACCAACGACATCTATGTGTCAGCCGTCACCACCGACCCGAATACCGGCAAGGAGCAAAAGAAACAGGCCTACATACAGATCCGCGTCGTCACCCTCTCGCTCTCGAGCAGCTACAACATCTCCGGTGGCATCGCACAGGGTGGGTATGACACTCGCGATACTGTGGAGATACCCTACGCGCTCAACGGTTCCGGCACAAAGACCGTCACGCTGTACATCGACGGGCAGCAGCGCAATCTCCATACCGTCACCAAGAGCGGCACCACCAACGGTATATTCACTCTTGATATGACCGGTCTGGCGGTGGGCCGCCACACAGTCCAGATGGTCGCCGAGATGGAGCAGGACGGACTGACCCTCCGGAGCGAGAGCATTTATATGGACATCTTCAAGCGCGGCAGCGGCACCCCATTCATCGGCACCAAGATCATACACCCTGACGGACGCATCATCACCGGCACCGGGCATCTCAATCCGACCGTCGATGCCGGGCAGTATGAGAAATGCGAATTCGAGTTTGTCGCATACGATCCGACAGTGATACCCGCCACTGTGGAGATCTGGACAGACGGCAGACTGTCGCGTACGGTCGCCGCCCCGCGCTCCACACAGACCTATGTCAACCGTTTCACCGAGAAAGGGCAGCATATACTCGCTCTCAAACTCGGTGCTGCCACATACAATATCGGCATCAATGTCACCGACAGCGGCATAGACATCAGCGAGGCAACCTACGGACTGCAGTTCAAACTCGACGCCAACGGCCGCAGCAACGAGGAGAGCAACCCCGCAGTATGGGAGTCCAATGGTATCACCACCGAATTCAACGGCGTGGATTTCGGCAGCAGCGGATGGATAGGCGGAGCGCTCAAACTTACCAACGGTGCCGGAATTGTCATCAGCGCGCAGCCTTTCGCAAAAGATGTCAAGTCCACAGGTCTCACCATCGAGATGACCATGCGCGTGAGCAACGTGATGAACCGCGATGCCTCCGTTGTCAGCTGTATCGACAAAGGAAAGGGTCTGCTCATAACCACCCAGGAGGCGAGCTTCCGCACCGGGCAGACCGTCACATATACCAACGAGGATGACCAGCAGGTGACCCGCGACATCAAACTGTCGACCAACTATGCCGCCGGGGAGTGGATGAAAGTTGCGCTCATCATACGCACATCAGCCGATGATCGCCTGATGGAACTGTTCATAAACGGCAACCGCACCGGGGCAGACATCTACGATGGCAGTTTCAGTTTCCAACAGGACACCCCGCAGCGCATAACCGTTGACAGTTCCGAGGCAGATGTCGAGATAAAGAGCATCCGCGTTTATAACCGTGCCCTGAGCGATGACGAGGAACTCGACAACCACATGGTGGACAGCGACAGTACCGACGCCATGATGGAGATCTACTCGTTCAACGACATCCTCGGCGAGAACGGAGATGTCGATATGGAGAAAACCCGCGCCCAGGGCAAAGGCGCGCTCAGGATCGTGCGCAAGAACATGCTTGATGATGTGTACCAGACCAACAACAAGAAAGCCGACTTCCTGGCAGATGTCTATTATTATTCTCCCCAGGGACCCGACTATGACTTCGTGCTGCTCAACTGCTATATCCGAATCCAGGGTACATCATCGACCAAGTATCCGAGCAAGAATATCCGCATCTACTTCACCAAGGGTAGCGAGGCGCTGAGCATGTCAGGCAAAAATGTCCTCGAGGGCAACAAATACATCATGCGCCCGGGAGCCGTACCCGTGCCAATCGTCTGCTGCAAGTCCGACTACTCCGACTCGTCGATGTCACTCAACACCGGCGGTGCCAAGCTGTTCAACGATGTAATGAAAGAGCTCGGGCTGCTCACGCCTCCGCAGTTGCATCAGTACGAGCAGGGCGGCAACAGTCTCGGCGCGATCAACGTGCGCACCGCCATCGACGGCATGCCCATCGACATATTCTGCGCCGAAACAACCGATGGCGAAAATGTCTATTACGGCCAGTACAACTTAAATAATGAGAAAAGCAAGAGCGGCCCGGTGTTCGGGATGGAAGGAGTGGAAGGGTACACCCCCGAATGTCCCATCGCTCTCGAGATGCTCAACAACACCTCCCCGGTGTGCCTGTTCCAGACAACAGGAGACAGTAACCTCGCCGAGGCATTCGATGCTGGAGCCGAGGTCAACTACGGTATAGATGCTGCCGGCAAAAAGCAAAGCGACGGCGATGTCAAATGGGCCGGGCTGCACACCTCGCAACAGGAAGCACTCAAACGCCTGTACGGTTGGATACGCGAGTGTGTCCCTGCCGGAGCGAAGTCAAGCGACCTATCCACGTTCAGGAGCGAAAAATTCAAGAACGAGATAGGGGAGTACTTCGACAAGGATTTCCTCCTGACCTACTACATCTTCACCGACTTCTTCCTCAGTGTTGACCAGAGAGCCAAGAACATGATGCTGCGCACATGGGATGGCCGCAAATGGTACATCACCTATTATGACGGCGACACACAGCTCGGAAAACGCAACGACTGTTTCCTCGTCTATGGCTATACCACTGACCGTGACACATGGGATGCCGAGGCAAGCAAATATGCTTTCGAGGGACACGACTCGTGGCTGTGGAACCTCGTTCTCGCCAACCTCGAGGACGACCTTAAGAGATGCGCCGCCAACTTCCGCTCCGTGATGACCAACGAGCGCATCCTCTCCATGCTCAACGATGAGCAGAGCGGCAACTGGTGTGACAGGGCATTCAACAAGTCCGGCTACCTGAAATACATCGCTCCGGCTACCCGGGAGATGTACGGCAAGGTGTGGCCTTTTATCTACGCCCTGCAGGGAAGCAACAGAAGCCACCGCACCTTCCTTGTCATAAACCGCTGCGCGCTGCTCGATGCCCGGTACGGCACAAGCAACTTTACCTCTGACAATATCGACCTCTACATGGCCCGTACGGAGTCCGATGCGGCCGACCGTCTGCGCATCACTGCCAATGAGCCATACGCCTTCGGCTACGGTACTAATAACACGCCTAATATCGCCAATACAGGCATTGTGGCGGCCAATAGTGTTGCAGAGCTTGATATAACCGGGGCATTTACGGTCAATGACCCCTTGCGTGTATATGGCGCCAGCCGTATCAAGGCACTTGACATGACTGGGGCGGCCAACCACCTCAAAAACGCCCTGGATCTCGGCAAATGCACGGCGCTCCGCGAACTCAACCTTCAGGCGGCACAAGGGGGCGGGTCAACAGGATGGTGGCTGTCGATAGGCAGTTGCCGCCAGTTGCGCAAGCTCAACCTCCGTTACCAGTCGCAAGCCAAGACCGGCAGCAACACAAGCACCGCCCTTGACTTGAGCAACCAGACCAAACTCGAAGATCTCGATGCGAGAGGCACGAAGGTACAGAGTATCACATTCGCCAAAGGTGCCCCGGTATCTTACGCAAGAATGCCGGCCACTATCACCACACTCCGTCTTGAGTATCTGCCCAAGCTCACAAATGCCGGTCTCACTCTGGAAAGCTACGGCAATGTCCGCACCCTCATATTCGACAGTTGCCCTAACTTAAACTGGGAATCTCTGCTGTCAAGATGTGCAAATGCCGACAGGCTCCGCATTACCGGCATCGATCGGGAGGACGACGGCACATGGCTCAACAAGTTTATGGCGATTGGTGGTGTTGATGCCGACGGAAACTCCACTGATACCTGTGCTCTTGTGGGTACGGTGCG
Source organism: Bacteroidales bacterium (assembly GCA_910575615.1). Classification (GTDB taxonomy): domain Bacteria; phylum Bacteroidota; class Bacteroidia; order Bacteroidales; family Muribaculaceae; genus UBA7173. The sequence goes on from CAJTEX010000007.1 coordinate 116,583, forward strand.
TCTGACACGTTACATCGACGAGGAACAGTATCAGCGCATGTGCGCACACTTCCCCGAGCTGAATATCCGTCAGCCCGAGTACACCACCATCAAGCGCAACATCAATGTGGCCGATGACCGCAGCATAACCAACCTTGACAATGGTACCGGCTATGAATCCGGCACCGACTATGTTCCGAGCGGACACATCACAGCGATACTCGCCAAGCGCCACCGCTGTCTTGCCAAGGTCACCCGCAAACCAACCACCAGAAAAGTCACCATCGCCAATGTCGAGACCACCATGAATAACCTCGACGGCGAGATGACCTACTTCCCTCTGCATGATGAAAACTCCAACTATTATGCAGACGCGGACGACATCGCTAACTGCACCCCAGCAAAACTCGACGGCAGCGAGGGCGACCTGATGATGTATGAGCCCGGGTTCTGGTGCAAGGGTGTCAACGACTACCTCGGGGAAGCCTTCTACAGTTGCTACAGCCGCAATGATGCCGACCATCGGCCTGCAGCCCCGGCAGCCACCGTGCTGACACTTGATGACCTCAAGACAAGCGGTAAGGTCATCGCCGGTCGAAAGATTGTACCCAAGGACTCATTGGCCGCCTCATACACCACCGACAGCACCTACTCCGTCTGCATGGTGGAGGTTGCCGGGCATAAGCGTGTGCGCTATCCGTCAGTACCGGGTTCAAGCCTCGTCGGTGCTGTGTTCTGCGACAGTGCCGGCAACGTGGTCGAGAGCGTCATCGTACCGACCCTATCCTGTAAGTTCGAGGCGGGAATGTACATTATTAAGGACATCCCCGAAGATGCTGCCACGCTGCATTTCTCCATACTCAATACTGCAGAATTTGACAAGGTGGTACTGTCGGATAGCGATAAAATCGAGGACATGGAGCCGGAATGGTACTTTGATGCCGAGCATCTTTGTGCCGTGGTCGGCACATCGACCGTCGGCAACAAGTTCCGTGCCGCCATAACGGGTGGCACCACTGTCGCAAGCATGAGTTGGACCGACTTCCACTATTACAGTGCCCAGCGAGGCATGCAGCAGATAGACGCACTCATGCACAACCGCATCGCCAATCTGTGTTACGCCAAATACGGTAGGCTCGATATGCAGAGCCAGTGCGGAGGTGGTCAACACACATACAACCGCACCGCGGGCGGCACGATGAAATGGGGTATGCGAGACACCATCGGCTATGACGAAGCAGTGTTGATAAAGTCCAACATCACCAAATCCGTCATAGACGGCGTGGTCTATCAGTACGCATGGGAGATGTCCACAGACAGCATCGGCACTATAACTGTCGAGCAGCTCAATAACATCAACTGCCTCGGTTATGAGGACATCTACGGCCACAAGTACGACATGATGGATGGAGTGGATCTTCCCAATGACAGCGGCAATGCCGGCAAGTGGCGTATATGGATGCCTGATGGAAGTATCAGAAAAGTCAAGGGCATGGCTAATAGTGACTGGTGGATAACCGGTGTATCCCATGGCCTTTATATGGATATGGTACCGGTAGGTACAGTGAACGGCAGTTCTAATACATACTTTTGTGATAAGTATTGGTACAGTGGAGCAACAGGCCGTGTGGTCTATCGCGGCGGCAGCTACGCGTATGCGAGTGCCGGCGTGTCGTGCGCGGGTGCGAGTCACGATGCCTCGTATACGCACGCGAATGTCGGGTCGCGCCTGGCCTTCCGCGGCAAAATCCTCAAAGCGCTCAGCGTTGCCGCGTTCAAAGCGTTGGTCGAGGCCGCGTAAGCGGAAAACGAGAAAGCGGTCGCGCAGCGACCCAAAGCGTAGAGCGACAACACAAAGAGAACGGCCTTCGGACGATGTCCGAAGGCTGTTCAAATATAGTTGGAATGATGAAGGGGGGAGCGCCGGGCGTCAGCCCTGACCCCGGCGAAGCCGGGTCGATTTTGGAGCGAAAATAGGGTAGGGCGGCCGATTAAAAAAGCGTACCCGGAGGTACGCTTCGTTTTGCGGCGAGTCACGTTTCGTTTTAATTTTGGACCACTTCGATTTATTTCCGTCCTCCGTTTCGTTTTGCGGATTATAACTGAGTGAACCAACCGTTCAGGCATTTGTGCTTGAAAAACTCAATGCCGGATTGGGTGTCAAGACCATCAAAGACATTCTCATCGTGCTGAAGATGATAATGAAGCACGGAGTTAAGAACAAGTGGATGGAACATGCAGAGTGGGACATCAAATATCCAACCAATACAACCCCGGCAGACATCGAAGTATTGACAGTAGCCAACCACAAGAAAATCCTCGACCACATAAAGGCTAACTTCTCGTTTAAGGCTTTAGGAATCTACCTATGCCTCACCACTGGCCTCCGTATCGGTGAAATATGCGCCCTGCGCTGGGAAGACATCAATACTCAAACTGGCACGTTGCAGGTAAAGCGTACAATCGAACGCATCTATATCCTTGAAGGGGAGAAAAAACACACCGAACTGGTGATTAACGACCCAAAGACTCCCAACTCCATCCGTGAGATACCATTGAGTGTGGAAGCTCTCTCGCTCATCAAACCGCTTATGAAAGTGGTTAACAGCGGATTCTACGTTATCTCCAATGACGGTAAGCCCATAGAGCCGCGTACCTACCGCAGCTACTACAAGCGGTTGATGGAGTCACTCGGTATTCCTGCAATCAAGTTTCACGGTCTGCGTCACTCCTTCGCCACCCGTTGCATCGAAAGTAACTGCGATTACAAGACTGTCAGTGTCCTATTAGGCCACTCCGACATCTCCACAACCCTCAATCTCTACGTTCACCCCAACATGGAGCAGAAGAAGCGTTGCATCTCCAAGATGTTCAAATCCCTCGGTAAAAACTAATCCCCAATATCAAAATAAGCCTGGCAGAAGTAATAAATTCTGTCGGGCCTATTTTGAAATTTATAATTTACAGGAAAAGTATTCGATATCAAATCAGAAATCGAATGTGGGGAGGTCGATTTTGCAGTGCGTATCACGGAAATAAGTAGCACTACATTGTGAGCTGGGAGCCGGATTGTTGGTTGTCGATGTTGTCGTAGTGGGATTGTTTGCCGATTTCCCATTCGCGGTTGGTGGAGTGGGTGGATGAGGTGTCGCGGGGTATAAGGCGAGCGAGGACGGTGCAATGATGAGCGGTGAAGGCTTTGGCTTGTTCCGGAGTGTAGTCGGATTGACGGAGAGGGAGAGTGATGCTTCCGGTTGATTTGGCGGTCAACTCTTTGATGCGGTTTGTCAGTTCGGTAGCGTCCTCATGGGTTATGCGCATGATTGCGAGTTGATGCAGATAGCTGTTTGCGGCTACACCTTGCAGTCTTGCATGGCAACGCAATTCTTCCGTGGTCATCTGGTATGTAGCAGAGAACCCATCAGATGATACAACGCGGATTGCCCTACCACCATCGCGCATCTTGATAATGTTGACGCTTGCTATCCTTGAACGGATGTCGCTTACCGGATATTTCTGCAATACGGATTCAAATATTTCGGTTGAGAACATGGTGGCGGCTATCCGGATTGCTACATCTTCTCTTTCACTTTCGGGCGAGTTGAAGTACCATGCCGATTGTCGAGGTGACATCTTGCGAGTATGTTCTGAACCGTCGAACAACCGGATTGACATTATGCCGTCCATGCCGGATTTCCGTACCTCCATAGAGAACAGATCGCGGTATATATCCAGCGGGCATTCCTTGCGCTCCTGCTTCTTCGCGAAGTCTATCAGTTCTGACAGCTTCATCACCGTGTTGCCGTCAAGTGCCATCTTCCGGTTATGATCAACGATGCCGTAGCCACGGATCTCACCATTGCGGTCTTTCTGAAAATGAATGTCTATGCCGAATTTGGTTTTGAGAATGTCCATCAACTCCGACATATGCCGCTGTTGCTCCTGGGATAGTGTCTTGCCGTTCGAACCCTTGATTTTACGTATGTCGTGGTTGGCTTTCCGGCGCACATATTTTTTCTTCTGACCTTTGTGACCCTTGACATTTTCGACATTTTGAACTTTTCCCTCCGCAATTTCAGCCTTATATTTCCTGATAATCGCACGGAGTTGTTTAGCCCGTTCTTTCCGGGTGTCGTTTCCTTGCGAAATATGCCTCCCTATCTCAGACAACGAGATTGTCGTGGCCTTGACCCCTCCGCGAAACAGTACATAGCTGTCATCTACGCGCTCAAATTTATATCCATGTGAGCGGATTATATTGGCAAACTGTCCTTCGGTGAGATAGCCGTAAGAGAACATACGCTGAATGTCGCAGTTGATGTCCGATGAAAGAATACGATTTGCGGCGGCATTGAGTCGTGCATAGTCGTGATGATCGGGTATCGGAAAACCGTTTGGCTGTATGCGTGTGGAAAGTATATGCACATGGTTGTTGTCGGTGTCGTGGTGGTAGTACACGAAATACGGCTGTCTGCCATATCCTGCTTCCGCCATGAGTTGACGGGCAAAGTCGGTCATCTCGTCAGCGGACATCACCTGCCCCTTTACCGATGCGGCGATGTGGAACTGAAAGCGCGTGGTCTTGGTGTTGCCGTATGTCCTCGACCGCTCCTTGAGGTATCTCTCAATCTCTCCGGCGCAGTCGAACCCGGCTTCATGCAACAGCTCCACCTTATGGCGCATGGCAGCATCGACATTCTCCATCGCCATGAGCCGTGCCACACCCTCGGCAACCTTGCGTTCATTATATCCGGCGCCGGGGAAGCCCCAACCGGATACCATGCCAAGTTTCTTGACTATCATAGACGCTCTTTGATTTGGTTCAGATGCTCCCAGATGGCTGACAGGTCATTGCGGAAGAATACAAACGGTTGGATATCCGAGGCAGACAATCCGTAGGGCGACACCTTCATACGCTCGTTAATCTGACGGGCCGTCTGATTGACATTCGTCCCGATTTTCTTCAACTGACGCAGAATAGCTGTCAGCACTGCTGTTATCTCTGAATCGGCTGAAGATGTCGTAACCTTTCCGTCATATTGCAACGTGGCGCAACGGATACAGGCACTGATGTTGCCGTTGAAATGGCTGTCGGCTTTGGCGCGGATTGCATTGGCTGTCGCCTCATCCACGCGAAGCCGTAGTATGATGTTCTTATTATTTGATGACATGATGTTACTATGTTTTGATGCTCTGATACTTTGATGCTCTGATGCTTTGATGCTTTGATGTTCTGATGATATTATGTTTGGAAGTCATAATGCATAAAGACTATATGTCTTGATGATTGCATATCTTGATTTCATTGTCACATGACATTTTCATCCTTATAAAATACTGCGAGTTTCGAGCGGGATTGACCCAACTCTGCGAGGTGGCGGGATTGCCGTTGTGGGAACAATCGGCATATCTTGCACAGCAAGATTTATACACCAATGATGTCTGACAAACTTGCTCTCTTGCCTCATTCGATGGGTCTCATGTAAAATGTCAAAGTGTCGAAAATGTCAAGGGTCACATGACATTTTTGTATAGTGTCCGTGTTCTTCTTTTCTGAAAAGGGCAGAGTTTTTCAGGAAACGTTTTACCGTTGACTCCGACATCCCAAGTGACCGTCCGATGTCGATGGCATCCGAAGTCCGGAAGTCGTAGGGCAAAGCGTCGAGGAGTTCAGACTGCCGTTTATCGAGATTGCCGGATAAGGATACACGAATAACGCGGTTTTCCATCTCACGGAAATACTCAACCAACTTGATAGCAGCCTCCGCGCTCCCGGTATCTATCAGTGTTGCCGACTCTTCGGTGCAGATATTCTTCATTATCCGGATGATGAGGCAGAAGCGCATGAGATAGGTTTCAAGTTTACCGCACACGGCTTTCTCAGCGTCTGACTCGGTAGCTGAATATATCGCATTGTTAACGCTCTCCTTCCATTCGCACAGTTTCCTATGGGCTTCACGGGAGAAGGTCAATTCCATTGGCTGTTCTTTTCCCTTGAAGTCAAAAGTGGCAACCTTGCGGATTATCCGCTCCCATTGCTCTATTATACCATCGGGCATACGGTCAGTCCCCCATGTCGGCATATCGGTAATGTCGGGATAGACTTTCAAGAAGCGGGATGAAAAGCCGTTGGCAACACGCTCGCCACCGAATTGCTTTGCAAGGCGTCCCGGTTGGGTGCTACCGATGATGGAGCAATATGGATTCGGTAGGAAGATATGTTCATCGGCCGATTTCCGGATATATTTGAATGGGGTGCCGCTGAACGCGCTGAGAAAATAGCTTTCATCCGAGCTGTTGTAGCGATTGAAGTTGGCAAACAGGCTTTCAAGTTCATCACTGTAAAGAATCACGCCCTGCGGATTGTCGCGCATTGCCCCGATTAATGCCTCGATGGTCGCGTCAACCACCACATGACACCTGCGACTCGGTCGCACCATATCCTCCGGCAAAGAAAGTGCTACACGCTCTTTCGGCGATTTGGCTTCCCATTGCTTGTATGCTTTGAGTTGGACGGAATATTCCCGGTCGTATTCATGGTCAAGGTTAAGCAACGGCGACAGAGCGAGCCTGAGCGGAGGTGTCTTGCCGCAACTCGAATAACCGACAAGTGCCACATACATAATCGGTCGCTCAACCCATGTCGCCGAGAAGCGCACCGTCCAGCGGTTGCCCATTGCCGCCGCAAATGTCGTGAACATGGACGCGGCTATGAAATTGACATTGAAATGCTCATACTCAACCAATGCCTCCACGATATTACGTATAGCCATAGGAAATACACTTAGAGGGAAAGAGGGCACCTCCTTTTGCGGCTTACGTTGAGGTTCTATCGGATCATCCTCATGCAACCCACAAGCCGGACGCAGTGGCATCCTGCGGTTTTGATAATAAGAAGCCATCACCATCCGGATTTGGGTTTGCGGCGCATGGCCGATTTCATCTCGGCAAGAATCTCGCCTGAGGATTTGGTGCCATCGCAGGCGTGTTGTTCCTGCCATGCGATAAGTTCCGAGGGGCGGAACTCCAGCATCTTACCTACTTTGTAGTGCGGCAGGATGCCATCACGCACCATGTGGTACACTGTCGATTTCTTACGGCGGAGGATTCTGCAAGCCTCGTCAATGCCTACAAGACGGTTGTCAGGCTCGGACGGTTTCATGCCGATAGCCTCTTTCACGAGAGATTTCAGCCCCTCGATTTCTTTGATCAGACTGCATACCAGATGTGGAAGCGAGTCAAATGACGGATTTGTCTTTTCCATATTTTGTGTTTTAGAATTTGTCGCAAAATTATGGGTATCGGCAATGGTGAGCCGGTGAAGTGAACGGTTATTTTGCTGATTGGTAGAGTTTCACCGATATTTAACAGATGCCGAGTTTCTTGGCAAGCGGATAAGGTGGCAGAGGCAGACGCGGCTCAACTTTAGGGAGAGTGAAAGCACCCTCATCCGAAGACAGTTTTTTGGCAATGGTGCTTATCTCGACATCCGCGAGTTGCCACGGAAATTGCGATTTCAGAAACTCGGCTATCATGGTATTGGATACTTTTAGCCGTTTGGCGATATTCCACCCGAAATGATACACGTCATGTGTGCGGAATTTTGAGATACGGCGATTTACTGCGGTTTGCGTTGTCGGCTCTCCAAGAATAAAGGCTTTCAGATTATTGTCAAGAGACATCAGTTCCTCGTTAGTCAATACTCCGGCAAAAGTCCCTAAGGTATATGCTATCACTTCCTGTGCTTTTGGAGTGTCGAGCGGTGATACTTCTTCGGCAAAAGTAATCGCCATTTCCTCTGATTGTTCTACAGCTTTATCCTTTCTGCGCTTGAATGATATAACACCTAATGGCTCTCTAACAAGAGGAATAATGAAGAATCGTATGCCATATTCTACGGAAAGATAGCATAGCGTGAACATAAGAAAAGTGGTGAGCGAGGAACTGACCGATGCTGATAGAGTTGCATTGCCAGAAGCGAAGCCAACGGAAATAGCCTTAGCAGCGATGCAGACAAGGGCTATTGTGCGGATTGAATTCAAATGTGTATTCATGCGGATAAAATCTATTGTTTTATCCTGCAAAAGTATAGTGTGCCGATTGCTAAATTCGAAATTTTAGACACAATTATTATCCTGTTATGTCCTTTTTTAACAACCGTTTTGCTAACATGAACTAAAATGGAATAATTTGGAAACCAATGGCTTATTATTGAACAACCGTGTCACCGGATAGAAGTCACAGGATGTGAAAATAGCAACCGTGGCCCGGACAGAACCACGGTTGATGTTGATGAATTTATGTCAGTTTTATGCGGCCAACCGTGTCGCGTTTGGTGGAGTCAACTAATCGGGCGTAAATTTGCGTCGTGGTCACGTTGGCATGATCGAGCATCTTGCTTACCGTGTATATGTCTGTTCCGGCGGCGAGCTGTAGGGTGGCGAATGTATCGCGGAAACGGTGGAATGTTATCCGTTTAGTGATGCCTGCGGCTTTCAGCCATTTCTTCAACGGCTCTTGCGTCATAGAGCGGTTGAATCCTTTGAATACAATTCCTTTGTCCCGCTCACCGCACAATGCCAGCATCTCCGGACTGAGAGGGTGGATAGATTCTTTCTGCGTCTTTTGAATACGGATGAACATAGCCATCTCGCCGTCGGCATCAGGGCGTATGTCCTCCCACCGCAATTTGATTATGTCGCTTATTCGCAGTCCCGTCAGGATAGAGAACAACGAGGCCGCTTTCAGTATCTGCTTCTCGCACGGTGTGGCGGCAAGCAATTTCACTTCATCAGCCGTAAGAAAATTTTTCTTGACCTCTTCGTATTCAATATCCTCTATGAAGTCGTTTAGATTCTCTTTAATCAACCGTTCCTTGTACGCCTCTTTCAGCAAAGCGCGGAATGTTGACCAGTATCCTGCGGCTGAATTGCGTGTGATGGTCAGCTTAGGGTGGCGGAGCTGTTTGGCGGTAAGCAGATACTCCCGGAATTTGCTGCATAACTCTATGGTGATATCACCGAATGAGCATTTACCGTTGACGAATCTCTCGAAATGGCGATAGACAATGACCCACTTGTCATAATGCTTCTTCGCTTTCTCCTCAAAATATAGTAGGAAGTCGGCTTTCGGCTGTTCGCGGTCGAGGAAACCGAACTCATTGTTTATGACCGCCTCCTGACGGCGGCAACGTATTATCTCGGCACGCATCAGTATAGAGTCGTTGTATTCGCGCTGATATTTGTTGCGCGGATTTGCGAAGATGTAGAATCCCAGATATTCACGACGCGACATCTTCATTGTTCTCGGGTTGCGTATGGCCGGGTAGTAGTCGAGGTACAGCGACAGGCGGTCGTTCTTTATCGGACGCTGGCGCAGACTGACTTTTGAACAGGTTGATGGTAACATGGTTGTATTTCTTGTTTGTTGATTATTCGTGATGCAAAACTATATAAAAGGCTGATGGTGAAATGGTGATGGTAAAATCACCTGTACCGCTCACCGATTTTTAACCAATTTTCGGCGGGGCGAACAGAGCATCAAGAGCCTTGCGGTCGATTCTCACATATCTGCCCTCATAACTTCTTGGAATGTCATGTGTCCGGACGTAATGAGAAATCTGGTCACGGGTCATGTTATACCGTGCCATAGCTTCCGGCATGGTGTAGTATTCCGGCTTCAACTCAGACTCAATACCCATAGCCTTGTCAAACTGACGGCGCGAGTAAAACACCTTGCACTTGTCCTTACGCTTGCCAATCTTCCGCTCCGACACAAAACGATAGACAGCCTCCTTCGACATGTTGAACTTGGCACATACCTCCTCGACGGAATACCATTCTCCGGCTACCGTCTCAGTAGGCTGCTTATCGGCAAGATTATTGTCGATATGTTTACGGCTCCATAGAGTCTTTCCACGGACAACGGTTTTCGGAATATTTCGCTCCTTTGCCATCTTAAAAAGCCACGAATTGCTGATACCGAACTTTTCAAGAATCTGCTTGGTCGTGTAAAACTCCTCGATAGGCTCAGCCACCTTCTTCTCCCTCTTGATATATTCCGGTGGATTCTCAAACATCTTGTCAATGCTTGCTCGGCTGATAAGCGTCTTACCTTTCAGGCGTATGCATGGTATAAGACCATCAGCGAGACAGCGGTACACGGAGGACTTACCAATCCCCAATAAAACGGCACATTGTCGTGGTGAAAAGTAGTTACCAGCTGGAATACATCTTTGTTTTTTGCTCTCGGAAGTCGCATGGTTCTCCTGCTCAACATGGGCTTGCCTGCGCAAAGCCTTGTAAGAATGTTCGCTACATCGCTTTGAACAGAAGCGGGTAGAGCATTTGTGAGCGATAAATTCCTTACCGCACCACTCGCAGATTTTGTTGATGTCGATTGTACTGCTCATCGGTTATTTCTGTTAAAATCCATTCAAAAGTGTCCTAGCGCGTCCCACTGTGTCCCAGAGTGTCCCAACACTCCACAACCTCGGAAGAGGCGCAACTGAAACCACGGAAACGGTACAATCGCGGTACAGGAAATCGCTAAAATCGACCAAAATGTGCAAAAATCGGATATTTTGACCAATAAAAAACGCCCCTGAAAAGAGGCGTTTCGTATTATTTATTAGCTAATTATGTGATTATCAAGTGTATACCTATTTACCGATGCAGAAGCGGTTAATTTATTGATATACAGATAAGTGTAACTCTAATCCGTACAAGTGACGTGAATTTTCTATAGTTGTAAGTTGATAACCGTCTGCTACTTAAATCATTACAAGCCGCATTTGCCAAACCGACAACAGTGACTCAATGCAAAGGTAGCTACAATAATCCGATTATCAAAGGGATATCGCATCTTTAACTTTTCGCGACATACAGATGAGCGTACAAAACGGGACTATTCTGGTTTCGTTATGAATTTTTTGAGACTCTCATATTGCTCATATATGTCAGGAATCTGATATTTGTCATTGTGTATTGCTCCACGACCGAGTTCGATGTCTTTGATGACATTTTTGCAGTCTCCGGCTATGGTCTTATTCACACAATCTGTTGCGAATGTGGCTTTGATTTCGGGGATGAGTTCCTTCGCGTCTATGTCCATCAGATTGCTCATCACAAAACCGGCGAATGTGCCGTCACAAGCTCTCTGAACAGGAAGATTTGAAACCATATTGTTCAGAAGTCGTCGGAACACTTCGATAATTTCGCCACGTCTTTCCGGCTGATTGAAGATTATCATTGCTAAAGCATCGGGTGCCTGTGAGCGGAGATAAGAGTCCAGTCCGGGTTGGCTCAGATACGCTTCTATTGCGGTGATATTATCCTTGCCACACGCATACAGAGCAGGGTGTAGTAGTTCCGGAGTCAGGTCGCCAAGATGATAGTCGGCAAACTCATCGGTCTGTCGCATAATCTCAAGAACTGCATCAAGACCCTTGTCGCTTTGAAGTTGGGCGAGAAGTATGAGCGAGTGCATAATAGCACTGTTGTTCCAACTCTCGATTGTATCATCATTGATACCTTTATATGTTTTGCCGATAGAATAGAGCATGACATTGCTGATGTCTTGTGCCGCTTCGTCCTTCGGCAGAGCAAGTATGCGGTCGATGACCTCACGGGGCAGACAGCTGTAATTATCAGGCGAAAGCAGCTCATCCGCTATAAACTGATTCTTGACGGAAAGCGTCTGAGGATAGTCGTGGTATTGATAGGTGTATTTTTCATCGGGATGACGGTCTGACTCCTCTTGCCATTTGCTCATCCCTTCAAACGCTTTCTTTATGGTCTCAGAGTCGATTTTGGATAACGGAGAGTATTCATCGTCATCATCACTGTCGTCCTCGTATTCCTCTCCAAAAGGCATGACATATTCAAAATCATCGCCAAGGTTTTTCTTCAGTGTATGGTAATATGGCATTTCCTTTCTGTCAGGATTGACAACAAGAAAATGTTTGCCGTTTTTACCGAAATCATATTCAATCAGCGGTATGTCATCCGTATCCTCTTCCAGAATATATCCGGCCGGATCAAACTCTTTTGACGGTTTAATGCCACCTTCCTCAGCGAAAGCCATTGCTCCATAGATAATGTTGTGGGCTTCATTATAACTGATTTCTTCAAGTCCCATCCCGTTTTTATAATTGTCAAGGTACTGTTCAAAATCATACGGAGTCATATTTTCATGGTACCCGGCATCCTTTACGCCGAGACAGAACGTATCGACAAGAAAGGATGCCATAACCAGATTGCCGCTTGGTCGCACTCGGGTAACGATGATATGAGCCATTCCGGATTCCTGCCAATCAGGAGGAGCGATATAACATTTGCCAACTGGCAGGGTTCGCGCTTTTTCACGCATGAACCGATATGGAGAAAGTGCGGGCTGCTTTTGTCCCTTGCTGTTATTCTTGGATTTCTTCTTAGCCATAATAGTTGGATATGTTGTTATTGATGAAACAAATTTGAAAGAGAGATTGATTACCGGTCCATATAAAATTTCTAAAAGTAAGTCTTGACGGCGAAGAGGAATTGGTCGATGAAGATGCGTTTGAAGGCTGCGATATTGTTCTGCTCGTAGAACATCAGCATAGCCTTTTTGTAGTCGATTGAATCTACCGTGCGGAATGAAATCGGGCAATAGCCGTTGGCGATTAGAATACCGTTGCACACTATTCGGGCTGTGCGTTTGTTGCCGTCGGTGAACGCCTGTATATAGCTGAGTAAAAAGAGTGCAAGCAGAGCTTTCTCGAAGATATTGCTCTTGCCGTTGATGAGTCGCACCGTATCTTCAAGAGCTTCTCGAATTTGAAACTCATTGTCAAGCGGAGTGTAGTTTGTTCCGGTTATACCGACACGGCGATGACGGATGCTCCTCTCAACGCCTAATTCTTTTGTAAGTATCGCATGAATCTCCTCGATACGGGCGACAGTCAAATCTTTAAGATAGTCCGGCACATCAAGAATAAAATCGAGAGCATCTTTGTGATTGAGGAGCATCACGGCTTCCTCCTTGGTCTTTCCGCTTGCCGTTTGTTTCTCTTTCAGCAGCCTTTCAGTTTCAAGTAAAGAATAAGTGTTGCCCTCTATCTGCGAAGATTTCCATGACAAATCGATTCCGAGACGTTCCATCTCTTTGCGATATTCCAACTCGGACATCTCCGAAAGGTGCTGACGGAAGAGTTGCTGTGCATCATCAAGACGTTGCAGTTCCTCATCGGTGAATAAATCCACCTTTGGAAGAATTTTATTTATGAGCTCAAAATTGAACGATTCCTGCACTTGACGCTCGTCAACATCCTTGTCAAAGTATGTATCGAGGTTCAGCTCCATCGTCACATGAGCCTGCGGAGTAAGTCTATATCTAGTAGCCGGTCCACGACCTATAACCTCAATGTGTCCTTTAGCGACACCATCGGCAATCATTCGTTTAAGTGTCGCCGGACTTGGGGTATTGGTCAATGCCGAGCCTATTTCAGCACGTGAAGCCTCCGGATTGTAGTGAAGGAATTGAAGTATTTCAATCTCTTGAGTCATATCTGATAAGTTTTATCGGCTCAAATTTACTAAAAATTATTGGATTATCGGCTCAATTCGAGCCGATTTTTGCCATATTTGCACGTGATTTGAGCCGATATATTCATAGTGTCTATGAACTATGACTTCTTTGATGCTCGTTGACGGTGTTTCAGACTCAAATCTTGCAGATTGCGTCCGAGGGTATCCTCCTTGGCAATCAAAAGAAGATCGTCATCAAGTTGCAGAGCATAAAGAACACGGGCATAGATTCCGATTGAAACCGTAGGAGAGCCCTTCTCGATGCGGTTCACAGTGATAGGCGAACAGGTCGCACGTTCAGCAACCTGCGCAATCGAGAGATTACGACGCAGCCGGGCGAGCTTAATCTGCTCGCCCAAAAGAGCCATTTTCTGCTCCAGTTTCCGGGGCAATTTAGTACCCATAGTGTTCTTTGCCATCGTTTATATTTTAAGGTACAAAGCGACAAAGCCGATGACTTTGCTATACTCAATCTATCTTTTAATACTGCAAAGGTAGCAAAAATATTTATTATATGATATATTGAGGAGAGAATGATTGCTTCTTTTCCCTCAATCTACCTATGCCAAATGCTTAATTTCGGGATTGATGGAGAGAAGATGTCGGATAAATTCCTCTTGACGCATGGGCGATATAATGAGTGGAATAGAGCTTTTGAGAATATTCCGGTCGGTAAAGGTGATTGCCAACCGATGAGATAACGATGTAGCCGGCGATGAGAGTACACTTTTAGTCGGCTTAATCTCCTTAATCTTATCAATGGGGTAGGCGGTAGGGATAAAAAAAGAATATACCACAAGTGTATCTCCGTCAATGCGGTAGTAGATACTGAGGAATGTCACTAAGACAAACGCCAACATCACAAGACAAATAATCGTCGGCCAAATTCCGTCATCCAAGAAATAAGGAACAGCGCAGCACACAGCAACCTGTCCCAGAATGAACCATGTCGATCCATCCCATTTTGAATTATATCTTGTCCCTTCATACTTTTCCATAATCAATACTTCATGTTACTATACCGACAATGTTACTTGATGCTGTTAAAAAATAGCGGCTATTTAAGGATTATCCATCTGCCGGTCTTGTCAGAACCCTCGCGCCCTAACAATCCGAAGTCTCTTAATGCTTTTGTGGCTCGTTCAGCTGTTTTGGATGTAACGGAAAGAGCTTTTGCCATTTCAGAATGGGTGATGCTTTGATTTGCCTGTATCAACTCATATATCTTTCTTTGTGTGTTGGTAAGTTTTACACCGACACCATTCTTGTTTACACCGACATTGTCATTAATCAAGCCATCGCCTTCTTGATACTGTAAAACGCGACGGTTGAGGTTGGCGATATGGAGACGAAGTAGCATATCCTGTGCTATGGTAGAATCGCCATTCTCCCGGCTATCAACTAATGACTGGATATACTCTACCTTATCTTCTTTTCTGACTATGGAAGGAACAAGTCCTAACTGCCGTTGAATCATATTCATCACCAGTCGAGTAGTTCGTCCATTGCCGTCTACCCAAGGATGGATGGTCACCAGCCGAAAGTGAGCCTCAAAACTAAGACGGTAACATGCCGCAATATCCGTTTTGTCAGCATTGGCAATCTCTTTGTTTAGCCATCCGCAAAAATCATCCACGGCTCGTGAAACCTTATTATATGTAAGATAACTCCTGCCGCCAATACCTGCACTGACATTGCACAGGCAAAACTCACCCTTTGACGAATCGAAATGTCCGGCAATAGTGGAGTATTCGCTCCCTGTTCGCCGCATAACAAGGGCAGACAGTTGCTGCAATAACTGAGGCGTATATGTGGGATTCTCAGTTGCAATTTTGAAAGCATAAAGATAAGCATCTTTCAGGTCAACATTCATCATCTGCTCAGTCAGCGAACGTCCTTTGGCGGTAATACCTTCATCGAAAAGAAGTTGGTTCTCAACTTCGGTAACAGCAGAACCCTCAATGGCAGTGGAATTGGTCACGATGGAATAGAGGTAAAATTTATGATAGTCCACCTGTTCCTCAACTCCCGAAGCCAGATAAGCTTTAAGAGCCTCCTTTTTCTGTGTGTCAAGGTCTTTATTCATTTGTTTCTGTCGTTAATTTGAGGGTAAAGTTATCCGATTATTTCTTTCGTCGGTACTTCTGATTCGGATTATTGGGCTTTTCGGGGATGGTGGGTTCAAGTACACCAGCCTCAACCAAGTCATAGATATATTTCTTTCTATTATCAAAATGCGCAGAAACTCCAGCACGTTCCAATATCTCTTTACGACTTCTTGGTACGGAGCAAAAGTTGCGAATATCCTGTTGCTTTTTTGATAATTTTAGCCTAACTGGGTCGGTATGTAGGTCGGATTTTGATGGAACTGGGTCGATAGGTGGGTCGGCTTCAAAGTAAGCTGGGTCGGTTTTACTAATAACTGGGTCGGGAACTTGGTCACTTTTGCGGTGAGGTTGGTCAGTAACTTGGCTACTTTTCCGGGGAATGGTGATGACGAACTCATTGGAGGCATGGGTGATTTCCTTGTCGGAAACACCATTCGAGAAAACCACATCCGGGTCATATTCCAACGCACGGCGTACACCGCTTCCGGCTCCCGTGTATGGAAGCAGATAATTTGCGTTTGTGAAAAGGAACACATTACGAGGCATGGAGGTTCCGTTCTTCACATCTTCGATAGTTAGACCATTGGGGAGTGAACCGGGACTGTGTATCTCTACCCGGTCATCAAAGATGAAGATACGAATTGGAGTCTTTATATTCAACGACCGATGCACCAAGGCATTGACAACATACTCCGTCAGACTCTCGTAGGGAATCTCCATTTCCCCGAGAGAATTGAACTCGCGTTTTACCTGCACCTTCCGTAGATTGCGGGTAAAGAAGTTCATGATGGTACGGTACTGATGAAGCAAATTTCCTTCGATTTCCATGTCGTGCATCTTGTCGCGGAACTGAGTGCCTCCGACAGAATTACCGAAGAAGCAGATACATTTGGCCGTAATTTCCGGCAACCAACGCTGAGTGTATTTACCGAAAAGCATCATCGCCGCCTTCGTCATTTGACCGTCAGGACGAATGAAACGAAGATTCCGCAAAAGCCGCTCGATAGTCGCTCCCTTGATGACGAATCCCGCCATCTGGTCAAGCGAATAATCCTTCATTGTCAGTTCATCAATATTCTTGCCTCGGAACACCGGGGAGAAACGCTCCATCATATACAGTTTGATGGTATCGGCATCAAGATCTTCAATGGAAGCATCGCGCACTGCCTCTTCATCGGCATAATATCGACCACAGTCACCCATCATGTCGGCAAGCTCCGAATTGTCAAATACCTTACGCTTGTCCGCTCCATTCTTAACCCATATTATACCTTTATTGTCATGATAAGGCTTGTTTTTGCCTTCTGGAATTGTTGCTACGACAACCGCTCCACCCGTAGTCGGTACATTCTCAACGTCAATTAGTACATTAGGAATCACGTTTTCTGAGGCAATGCTCGTCAGCAGATTGGTTGTTTCCTGCAACTCCATATATGACAGTGCATTGATCTCTCCCGACTTGTCATTGATGCCAATAACAAGTCTGCCGCCACGAGAGTTACTGAATGCCACCATCTCGCAGCCGATGTCATATTTATCCTCTTTTATTGCTGTTCGGTAAAACTTTGACATGATAGGAAATGGACTATTTTTATCTCATACAGCATGAAACAGACTCGTATAGATGTCTTTTAAGGGCTTTTTGATGCTTAATGCTACCAATTTCACATCGCCTCAAATGACAAGCCCTTTTTCGTAAAACAGGTGTAACTTATTACAATGATTCGGTAAAAATTACCGAAGTAGTTGAAACTTAAGTTAATATATCGAATTGTCAAATACAACTGAATCGCCAAAGCGTTCATTATAAAAATCTTAGCGTATGAACGTATTGGCGATTCTCAAAGACTTCACCTTTCGGTGTAAGTCGGTATTTGAAAATACTACAACCAAGATGAGCAAAAGGTTCCTCAACTGGCTGATTTTAACAATACGCACTGTGGCGTTGATTCCGGGCAAAGTCAATTTTACCCGGCTGTCGCGCTATGGCGGTCGTACAGCCAAGACCTTTGCCTCCAATTTCAAGACATCCGTAGACTGGATGAAAGTCAACATAGGTATGGCGCAGGATTGTTTTGGGCCGGCCGATGACATGGCAGTGGCAATCGATCCGTCGTTCATTTCAAAAGCAGGCAGACTGACGTATGGCATAGGCCGTTTCTGGTCCGGGGTGGCACAACGTGTCAAACGCGGTCTGGAGATAATGGCGATCGGGGCAATAAGTCTGAGTAAACATACATGCGTGATGCTCGGTGCTGTCCAGTCACCGAACTTCAAGACTCTTGAATCTGAGAAACAAATGTCAATGCTTGACTGGTATGTGGCACTTGTCAGGTCAAAGGCGACAGAGCTGCTCTCACTGACGGATATTCTGGTTGCCGATACCTTTTTCTCCAAATATGAGTTTGTAAATGAAGTGATTGGCATGGGATTTCGATTTGTCGGAAGATTACGTGCCAACTCATATCTGAGGTATCTGGCCATACCGGATTCCTCCGCCCCGCGAAGACGCGGCAGAAAGAAAAAGTATGGAGAGAAAGTGGATTTCTCCAACCTTGATATGTCCGTGTTCACTTCATTCATATATGAGGATTCCAAAGGAAACAAAACCCGATGTCACACGGCGGTCGTACATTCGAGGGCATTGAAACGCGACATCCGCATCGTGGTCTGTCCGGTTGAAAACGCAGAGCCTCTTCTTTACTTCTCTACCGACACCGACATGAGGTCTGAAAAGATCATCGGTTTCTACCGCACCCGCTTTCAGATTGAGTTCGGTATACGCGATGCCAAGCAGTTTACCGGACTTCAGTCACAGCAGACCCGCGACAGGGAGCGGCTTGACTTTGCGTTCAATCTTTCCTTCACAGCCCTCAATGTCTGCAAAGAGGTCATAAGGAAGGATTCTCCAGATCTTTCGGTAGCGCAGTTCAAACGGCTTATGTTTGAATCTTATCTCGCCTCAACAATTATTTCGACTTGCGGAAAATCTCCGCATCTCAAAATAATTCAGAAAATAAATCATCGGTTGGCTCAGTTAGCGGCTTAGCCAAGACTGAAAAACCTCAAATTTTACCGAATCATTGTTATTATATTTGTAGAGAATATATGATTTTGTCTTTTTTTACCGGACAGCAATAATCCTCTTTATTTGTGATACGTTCCTTAAACTGCACCTGTCCGGCCTCAGCCAAGTCGCGCAATTGAAGTATTTCTTTTTCAGTCATAATCGTTATTCTTTTGATAAGATTTCCCACCAGCCGTTGCGACGACCGTTGCGACGACTTATTATGCCTTTTTTGACGAGGTCAGAGGTAATGCGCTTGACTGTAGATGCTGATTTCTGTATAGATTTTGCAATCTCAGTCTGGGTGATTTTAGGATTGTCCTCGATAATCTTTAGTACGGCTAACTCTTCCAAAGTACAATTCAAAGTGTCAAATTGAGACTTTGGATTGGGCATCGTGATGCTTTGAACGGAAGTCGCCGGAAGGGATACCCCGACGAGCATATCACGATTGCGGAGTTCATTCTTTTCGCCGAGAATCACATTGCGCAGGAATCGCTCCACAAATTCGGTGGTAGGCGAGATATTCAGTCCTTTATATGAGGCTCTAACAAGTGCATTGCGAAAATACCAAGAATGTTCCTTGAACATATCGTTGGTTGCCGGAATGCCCATTGAACGGAGGTACTTTATAAGGAAAACGGCAGTAGTGCGGGTATTGCCCTCACGGAAAGGATGTATTTGCCATAAATCGGCAGTAAATCTGGCTAAATGTTGAATCACCTCCGAAATAGGTTTATCGGAGTAATCATATTCTTTTTCTTTAGCCAAATCGTGCTCAATAGCTTGTCGAAGGTCGACAGAGGGCTGATATGCAACTGAAGCCTCTCCGCCCAACACCCATTCCTTTTTCGTTAGCTCCACCGTTCTGAGTTGACCGGCAAATTTGAATATGCCTTCAAATATGCGCCGATGTATAGATGTCAGGCCGATAAGCGAAAATGCGAAAGACGGCTCCATTATAATCTTCGCGATGTTGGTAGAAACCTTGTCGCCCTCCTCATCCACGGCATCATATCCGGACTTAGTCTCATAATACGCCTTGATGCGTTCACGAGCCTCGTCAATTGTAATATCGCCCTCGATATGCTGACGCGCAGTGTCAAGCAGATAAGCTGAAACTTTCAGCCCATCCACATCCTGAAGACCGATAGCCGTCTGCCACGCATCAGCCTTCTCCTTCTGCGCCGGTTCGCCGTGGACTATGTACTCGTCAAATTCGGACATTCTTAGATTTCGTGATAAATTGCAATGGGCTCAATTACAAGTTCATTGGAAAGACGTCCTGTAAATGTTTCCTCCATGTCTCCCAGTTGAGAAATAACGTTCTGCACCGAAAACTTCATCTTTTCACTATCTGTTATAGAAGACACAGATGCCGCTTGGTCTTGACCGCATTGAGTTATAATTCCTATTAACGATAGCTCACGTTCTGTCTTT
Organism: Bacteroidales bacterium; assembly: GCA_910575615.1. Lineage (GTDB taxonomy): Bacteria > Bacteroidota > Bacteroidia > Bacteroidales > Muribaculaceae > UBA7173. Next base: position 136,742 of record CAJTEX010000007.1, read on the forward strand.
CGTGAAAAACGCGGAATTAATATTTCCATCGGATCACGTAAGTATGCTTTATTGAGATTTGCTAAGGCTACTACCCCCGATTCTGGCTGAATGATTCTAAATGCCATTTGCCCTCGGAAGCTAAAACGCAATAGGGTTTCAAGAGATTTGATTTTCTCCTCCTCTAACCTTAGACCAACGCTCTCCAGCATATCGTTCCATTTCTGGTGAATAACTTTCTGAGCAATCTTGGCCTTTGATTTTGCATTCCTATCATTCGATTGAGGCGAAAGGTTGAGTAGTGTCTTCATGTCCTGACCTTCAGAGATCATCGAACAATAGGCAAGTGCTTCTCCTATCGAATTGAAATTATTTAGTGTGTCAATAATTGCTTGATAATCATCAAAAATAGCTTTACCAGTTATCTTTACAATCCTTTTAGAAGATAAGCTATCCAAAGAATCATCTGCCGTTATTTCATGAATCTTTTGTCTATCGAAAAGTTCATCTTCAAACATTGTATATGCAAAATCATGAAGATATTTCTTCTCTGCAGAAGCATTCCCTTCTGTGATTGCATCACCCATCATAGACCCCTTCATTACGGAGCCTTTTTGAGTGGTATTTTCGGTATGAGTGTCAACTGCACTCTTTAATACATACTCAGTCATCCCTTCAAAAAGTTGAGAAGAGAGAGACGCGAGTTTATATTCATCAAGATATATGAATGACTTAATTGTGTCTGCCATATTTTATCTTATTACGATTATTTTGTTGACGTTTTTTGAACTCTTCTATACTACTATTTCTAATTTTTATGAACATTTTTATAGCGAACAGTAATCCGAAAATAAACGTAATGCCCACTATTACGAGATACATAATGTCAATTGTTCCCATACTTCTGAAGTTTTAAGACATTATACATCACGATAGAACTAAATACAAGCGATAGAACTCCAAGAGCTATGGCTCCGATGAAGGCTGTCGTCTGATTAATAATTGTTTGGTCTGTCAACTCTCCCAAATATAATGCTCCCAATGGGATGGCAAGCAGTATTATGAGCAAAGTTGATAGACCAGAAAAAGTATCTTTATAATTTGAAATAACATCGACTTCTCCTTTCTTCACCTTTTGATTCTTAAGACTGCTTACCTCGTTGATATTTGATATATTAAGGGTTAACCCAAAGAATACAATATCCACAGGGCTAAAGCATACCGCATTAGGAAGATGGTTGCTAATGAGATATACTAGTATCCTTACAAGAATAGGTAAGGCACCGACAAGAACAGTATAGATAAGCCAGCGAATTATTCTCATATATTATTCGATTTCGCCGTGAAGGATGAAGTGACGCAGGAGAGCGTCGAGTTTCATTCTTACCTTGGGTGATGTTAATACTATGCCTTCTCGTTGCTGGAAATATGCTTTGGCAAGCACCGGGCTGACGGATGCTTTCAGACGGGTGTATCGTCCAAACTCATCTATGTTGTTCTCATTGAGACGAGCATCGGCCATCTCTTTCAGCAACTCGGCATCTAATCCGAAATTCTGAGCAAGAGTACGGATTTTGCCCTCCTGCGCCTTGTTCATATAATCAATTATGTAGTCGTGGAACGACTTACAGATATTGTATTTCAGATTACCCGACTGGACATCAATAAGAAATTGATTGGCATAGCGTTGCTCCTCCTGTGATAGGAAGGCAAACGATTTATGCACTTCGTCAAGCAACTTCTGAAGTCTTTCCTCGTCTAAAACATCTTTGCGCAATTCCTTGAGATATTTCTCAAATCGACTATTCATATAATCATAGTCGATTGCTCCGGTCTCAATCTCTGTGAGATGGGTGTCTATCTCATAAGGCAGATTCCCGGGAGAAGAACTGCCGGAGCTATTTTCATACAATTCCCGATAACGGGCTTGAAGTGTCTGGAAATCTTCTTGAGTCAATACAAGGGAAATTACATCACCATCTTCCGTCTCGTAATCTGATTTATCCCAAGAAAAACCTTGCAATCTTGCTGCGCTAATATGATCAGATAGAGCCTTGAACAACTTGGCGAATCGTCCTTTTTCGGCATTAATAGAAGGCAGGTGGCTAAAGTTCGCGATATCGGCTGATTCAAACAGCTCCTTTATCTCTATGAAAATGTCGTTTATATGATGAAGATTGTGCGGCAGTCTGTCAACAAACACTCCGAACGGTCGGCCTCCGGAATACATCCTGATAGCATCATCTATGTTGCGCTTCATTGAATGCACCTTCCGATAATAACGGATTGTACCGAATGGCTTCTCCCGCTTGTCTTGCGGGCGATTGGTTCGGGAGATTGCCTGAATAAGATCGTGCGCCTGCTCCGGTTTATAATATTTGTCGAGGTAAAGCGTATTGACCCACTTGGAGTCAAACCCTGTAAGCATCTGGTTGACCACAATAAGAATGTCAATCTGCTTGCCCGGTTCAAGATGCTTATACGCATCTTTATGGGCAAGACGGTTGGATATATCCTTTTTCATGGCGGCGTAGGTCGCCACTTCATATCGTTTCCCGTATGTGGTATTGTATTCGCCAATAATCAATTCCAGCGCAGCCTCTTTATCAAAGCCGTTTCCACTTTCATCAATATTGGGATCAAATAGTGAAGTAACATTGAGGTGAGGAGCCTTAGCGCGCAAGAGCTCGTAGTACTCCACCGCTTCCGCTATGCTGCTCGTAGCAAGAATCGCGTGATATTTGCGATTGCGGCTTAATAGAGTAAATCTCTTTATGATGTTATCAACGACTTTCTCTCGATGCTCCGGTCGATCATACTGAGTGCGCGAAAGATAGTCTTCGATACCTTTGCTTAACTCTCCATTGGATTGCATCTCACCGGCCATCGGAACATCGTCCATGTATTTCAAATAAATCGTCTTTAAGTACATGACAAAAATTTGAAAACATCGAATTTTGTGGTATAAGTCGGACGCAGAAGTATTGTTGAAATCTCCTCCAAACCATACTTGACAAGCGACTTTGCCTTTCTTCCATGTTTCAG